>CAVEPD010000089.1:0-2090 GCA_963617535.1 bacterium | reverse complement strand
AGGCCTTTGAGGCCGGCATGAACGCCCATATTGCCAAGCCCATCAGCATCAAGTCCATCGGCGATGCGCTAAACTTGATTTTCAATAAGTGATAATTTGACGTTTTGAAGAAAACGAAGCGGAAACAAGGCAGGTCCCCTTTGTCTTAAATCAAAGGCCTCCCCTCCTCCTACCGATAAAAAACCAACTCAACATCGAATTTTTTTGAGCTTTAATCATCCTAGAAGGAAATTAGCCTCGTCTTTTTCGCGTACACCCAAAGGGGAATCAAACGAAAACAGGCCTTTCGTTTTCTTTTGTTTCTTTATCGTTTTTTGATAAAATGGCATGTCGAAAGATTTTCCTCTTAAAGAGGATTCTTACTCCCATTACCTAGAGCACCCGAACCCAGACGCGTTTCCCCTGCTTCTTAGCGATCCGAGCAAGAGAAAAGGAGAGTGTTTCCATGTTCAACTATTCCGAGCTCATCACCGCCCTCGCCGCGGATTATCTTAACGTCTATATCATCGAGCCAGAGCAAGACAAAGGAACGATCGTGAAGCTAGATGGCTACGTCACCGAGGGCATCGAGGACAAGCCGAAGAACTTCATCTATTCGAAACTGCTCCTCACCTATGCGAAAAACCGCGTTTACGAGGCAGACATCCCCTCTTTCCTTTCGATCTTCTCCAACGAATCCCTCATCGAGGAATTCGGGAAGGGCAAAGACAAGGTCGAATTCAGCTACCGCGGGGTCGTCAATTCGGAGATCAGGCATTTCACCGGGCTTTACATGCGCCTCTCCAAGCCAGGGAAGCCCTTAAAAGTCATCGCGGGCTTCCGCAACATCGACGATATACTCTACGCCGAAGCCAAGAAGGAGAGCGAAGGCATCCACAAGGCCTATGGCGCCGTAGCGAGCATTTATCTTTCCATGCATCGCGTCGACATAAAAAACGATACCTACGAAATCATCAAGTCCACGAAGCCAATCAACGACTGCACCACTTCGAAGTTCTTCTCGGAAAACATTAAAAACGTCGTCGAGGGCTTGGCAGTCGGAGAAAGCAAGCTAAGGGCAAGCATCTTCCTTGACCCCAAAACCCTTGAAGAGAGAATGAGAGGCAAGAGCCATATCTCGACCGGATTCGAAGGCAAAATCGCAGGCAATTGCCGTCTTCACTTCATCAAGGAGGACTGCGATGAGAATGGCAGATTATGGCATGTTCTTTTCGCCACGGAGATAGTCGACGAGAACAAATACCAATCCGTCTTCGATGTCTTGGCGCAGGATTACATCAACGTCTTCTACTTCAACATCGAAACAGGCAAAGGCAGGATCATGAAAGCCGGAGGGAAAAACGAGGTCTCCCCTTCCAACAGGGAATTTAATTACGAGGAGCTTTTGAACGTATATGTGGACAAATGCGTCGTTCCCGAGGAAAGGGAAGCCCTTAGACAGACGATCGGCCTAGCCCATTTGAAAGAAGTCTGCACCACCCAGAGCACCTTCGCGGGGAACTTCAAAGCGACTTCAAACGGTGAGACCCACAACTACAGCTACGAGTTCCGCAAGATGAAGGAGGTAAACTACCTCGTCTGCGGCTTCCGCTGCATCGATAGCCTCATCGCCGCCCACCTTAGGGAAGAGCAAGCTAAGCAAGAGGAGCAAGAAAAGCACCAGAAGGTCCTCGAGGAGCAAGTTGCCATCTTCAATAGCCTTTCACGCAACTTCAGGAACGTCTACATCGCCGACTTGCGAAAAGAGACCGCGCGCATCCTAAAAATGGGAGAGAACTACGACTACGAGGAATTTCGCAAGATGGGGAACGAGGAATTCCCCCTCAAGGACACGATTGAAAAATGGATCGAAGCCCGCGTCGCCCCTTCCGACAAGGAATACGTCTCTAACGCCTTAGCCAAGGAGACCATAAAGAAAGAGCTCGAGAAGAAAAACGATTACACGGGCAACTACAAAAGCATCGAGAATGGCAAGATAGTGAACTATCAGTTCTCGATCTCAAAAATCGACGATTCGGGCCTCGTGATCGCTGGCTTCCAGGTAATCGACAAAATAATCGAGGAGCATCTATCCGCCGAGAGGAAGCAAA
>CAVEPD010000088.1:0-2150 GCA_963617535.1 bacterium | reverse complement strand
AACCATCATCTCAAAACAAAAAGAGATGAGCTGTTCTTTGAAAACTATATAGAAGAAAGTAACGTAAGAAAAATTTCACGAGAAAAGTTTCTTACGCACTGAAGGAAACTCAAACAAGCAAAGAAATCGAAGCTAAGGTGAACATCCTAACGTAAGTTAAGATAGTAAGAGCATACGGTGGATGCCTTGGCGATATCTGCCGACGAAGGACGCGATAAGCTGCGAAAAGCTGCGGAGAGGCGCAAATAGCCTGTGACCCGCAGATATCCGAATGGAGCAATCCGGCGGGGGTCATGCCCCGTCATCCATGCCACAGAGCATGAGAAGGGAACCCGGCGAACTGAAACATCTAAGTAGCCGGAGGAAAAGAAATCAAACGAGATACCCCAAGTAGCGGCGAGCGAACGGGGCTAAAGCCCAAACCGAAGAAGGAAACTTCTTCGGGGTAGAGGACTGCGGTAAATACCGAAACTCTAGTCGAATCCGGTGGGAAACGGAGCCGAAGACGGTGAAAGCCCGGTAGACGAAAGGGGGAAAGTAGGAGCAGGATCCGGAGTACGTCGGGACACGAGAAACCCCGATGGAAGCAGGGGGGACCACCCTCCAAGGCAAAACACAGATATCGACCGATAGCGCATAGTACCATGAGGGAAAGGTGAAAAGCACCCCGGGAGGGGAGTGAAATAGACCCTGAAACCGTATGTTTACAAACAGTCGAAGACCCATACGCGGTCGACGGCGTGCCTATTGAAGAATGAGCCAGCGAGTTACGAGATCCGGCAAGGTTAAGCAGGAAATGCGGAGCCGAAGCGAAAGCGAGTCTGAATAGGGCGAAGAGTCGGATGGCGTAGACCCGAAACCACAGTGATCTACCCATGTCCAGGTTGAAGCACAGGTAAAAATGTGTGGAGGACCGAACCAATATCCGTTGAAAAGGGTTTGGATGAGGTGTGGGTAGGGGTGAAATTCCAATCGAACGTGGAGATAGCTGGTTCTCCCCGAAATAGCTTTAGGGCTAGCCTCAAGGTGAGATTGCAGGCGGTAGAGCACTGATCAGGAGCGGGACCTGCCCGGTTACCAAACCCAGTCAAACTCCGAATGGCTGCAATTATACTTGGGAGTCAGACTACGAGCGATAAGACCCGTGGTCAAAAGGGAAACAGCCCAGATCATCAGCTAAGGTCCCCAATGCCGTGCTAAGTGGCGAAGGATGTGGCGTTTCATAAACAACCGGGATGTTGGCTCAGAAGCAGCCACCATTTAAAGAGTGCGTAATAGCTCACCGGTCGAGAGACGCTGCGCCGAAAATGTCCGGGGCTCAAGCACGGAACCGAAGCTATGGCAGAATGCAAATTCTGGGTAGGGGAGCGTTCCCATTAGGAAGAAGCGTGACCGGAAGGACACGTGGACAAATGGGAAGTGAGAATGCTGGCATGAGTATCGAAAAGAAAGGTGAGAATCCTTTCCACCGAAAGCCCGAGGGTTCCTGAGCAACGATCGTCGACTCAGGGTAAGTCGGGACCTAAGCCGAGGCAAAGACGCGTAGGCGATGGACAACAGGTTGAAATTCCTGTACCGATTTCAGTTGTTTGACCGATGGAGTGACGCAGAAGGATATATGAGCGCGCGATTGGAAGAGCGCGTCTAAGTGCGTAGCCTGAGAGCGAGTAAAATGCCGCTCTCTGAAAAGTGAGACATGATGGGGAAACGGAGGAAACTCCGTGGAAATCATAGATTCCACACTGCCGAGAAAAGCTTCTGGGGAGACTGAAGTCGCCCGTACCGTAAACCGACACAGGTAGGCGGGGAGAGAATCCTAAGGTGCGCGGGAAAACCCTCGTTAAGGAACTCGGCAAATTGCATCCGTAACTTAGGGAGAAGGATGGCCGTAAGTAGGCGAAAGAGCGAAACATCCGGAGCTGAACACGGCGGCAGAAAAGAGGCCCAAGCAACTGTTTACCAAAAACACAGGTGCCTGCGAAAGCGAAAGCTGAAGTATAGGTGCTGACGCCTGCCCGGTGCCGGAAGGTTAAGGAGAGAGGTTAGCTTAAAGCGAAGCTTCGAACTGAAGCCCCGGTGAACGGCGGCCGTAACTATAACGGTCCTAAGGTAGCGAAATTCCTTGTCGGGCAAGTTCCGACCCGCACGAA
>CAVEPD010000087.1:0-2343 GCA_963617535.1 bacterium | reverse complement strand
TTTAGGACGCTTCAAAGACAACCGCTAAGAGTGTTTTCCTTAGGGAGCGAGAAGGGCGTTTCCGCCTTCTCATTTGAATCCTGAAAGCCACTTGAGCAGAACGTCTAATCCTTATATATAAATATGGTAAGGCGGTAACTCCGCGGATGAGCGAAACACAACTACCAACTTTCATGGGAGATGCTAAACTTTGGCCTGAGATTTATGAACGAGTCTATTTCCGCCTACCAAATCGCCCATCCCGTGACCCTCTATTTCGCAAAGCAATTGGACAAGGAGTATGGGGGGGTGTTAAAGCTCCATCACGTCTGCCACAGCTATCTTGAATACCACAACCACGATTTTTACGAATTCTTCATCTGCACCCAAGGGAAATACGAGCAAATCATCGACGGCAAGAAATATTCGTTCACTAAGTTAGGCTCCTGTTTGATTTATCCAGAAGAAAGCCATGGAGTCATCGAGAAAGAGCCCGACTCTTGGCATTACTCCGTCACATTCGAAAAGAGCTTCTTCGAGCAAACTCTCAACTTCTTCGTCCCGAATTTCTTAGACCGGTCCAAAACCATCGATCAACGCACCTTCATCCTTTCAGAAGCCCGTTTGAAGAAAGTCGTTCTCTATCTAACTCAAATCAAGGAGATCGAGGACAAAAGTCAGGAGCAGAAATCAATGATCTCCTTCCTGCTTTTCAATCTCGTCGAATCCCTTTTCAATCAGACTGAGCTAAGCGAAGAGAACAAGCGCCCCGAATGGCTCAAAGAGTTGCTAATCGAAATCAACAAGCCAGAGAACCTCCATTGGGATGTGACGGATACCGTCGCCCACACGAACTATTCGAAAACCCACCTCTGCCGCTTGTTCAAAGAGCATATGGGCGTCTCCTTAGGCGAATACCTCCAAAAGGTGAAAATCAGCAACGCGAGGGACCTCCTCGTGAATTCCGACATGTCCCTCTCTGAGCTTTGCGACATCATCGGTCATTCCTCTTTGTCTCATTTCTCCAGCGTTTTCAAGAAAACCTACGGAATGGCCCCAGGCAAATACCGCGCCAAATTCAAGGCAACGGAATAAAACGCACATTTCAATAAGCCTGCAAAAGCCAGGCTTTTTTCTTATTTGACGGGGATTTTTCTTTTTACCTCATGATTTCAAACCATAGGGAGATGGCGCATAACCGCATTTGTAAACGCTTACAATCAAATTAACAAATAAGCGCAATTTTTTACTTGCGCGGCCTCTTCGACTTCCATCCGTTATGTAGGAATTCCTAGAGGCAGAAAGGAAAAAGATGAAAAAGAAACTGATGATCATCTCCGTGGCAGGCCTGCTTGCTTTAGGCGGGTTAGCCACCATCACCGGGACCATCGACTCCGGAAGCCTGTCGCTCACCAAAGCCGCGACGGCGCATGCCGACCACGACAAGGACGCGATGGTCGAGAAGGCCTTCCAGGCCCCGACCACAAGCGCGGAGGGTTATAAGCCCTACTACCGCTGCGACGATTGCTGCGCGAGCGACCCTGCCACCGCGAGGTATTCGATAACCGACAAATCGACAAACATCGCCGACGTCGTGATCCCCGCGCTCACGGGAGCCACGACGAGCGACATCGCCTCGGGCGACGGCATCTCCGCAATCAACCTCAAGAAGTTCAAGTACGTCGACCAGGGCGCGAAAGGAAGCGAGGCCACAAGCGACGGCGAAACATCCACCCCGGTCTTCGTCAAGGATGGCGGCAAGACCGCGATTTACTTCTCCCGTTCTGGCATGGCGGCCACGCCAAGCAACCCGAACTCAAACGACGGATGTGCTGAATTCCGCTTCACCGTCCCGAGTGAGGCCGCGAAGAGCAAATCCGTGAGCTTCTCCTACAAATACCAGAACTGGGCCACCGGCTCCTGGGCCGGCAACGGATCCGCGACCGAGCCCGTCGGCTGGACCGCGCTGAGCCAATTCAAGGACAACGGGGCCTACGTCGGACACGACATAAGTTCTAAGCTCGTTAACGACGGCGAGTGGCACACCGTGAAGCTCGACTACTCAGGGGGCACCACGACGAGCCTCACCGACTTCATCTTAAAGTTCGCCGACCTCCGCGGCTACATCATGGTCTCCGGGCTTTCCTATGAGATGACCAAGGACGTGACCCTAAAGAACGTTAGCGCCGACGGCACCGATGGCAGCGCGAACGTCCTCATTGGCTCCTTGCCTGACGCGCCGACCATGGACGGCAAAAAGTTCCTCGGTTGGTATGACGAATCCGGGAACAAAGTCGAGAGCGTCACCACTTCCACTACGGCTTTAGTTGCCCATTGGACTTCTCCTTATTATGACGAGAGCAA
>CAVEPD010000086.1:0-2351 GCA_963617535.1 bacterium | reverse complement strand
GCCGTTGCCGTTGAGCACGCCCGTTCCCGTTGCCCGTTCACCGTTGCCGTTGGACGGGCGCGACACCACGGGCGTTTTTTAACGGGCGCGCCTAGGGGTCACGCGCCCTATGCGTTGGTGCGCGCCCACGCGTGCCACCAAGCCCTTGCGCGCGTTCGCGATATGTGCGCCCACGCGCCCATATGTGCCCACGCGTATATGCACGCGTACGCGAGAGGTTCTGGCGATGGCGATCGAAAGCCTTGCAGATTTCCGCGCGTGTAAGCGCGTCTCTAAGGTTCGCGCGACCTTGGAGAAAAGTTTTTTTGAAATCATTTTGACAAATGCTCAAAGTTGCTCATCTTCCGCAAATGCGCAAAACTCGCGCAACTTGAGACAAAAAAAGCGAATTCGCTTATCATCTACGTGTCGCGAGAAAAAACAGCGACAGAAAGGACAAAAAAATGGGATTTCACTACAAATGGAAACCTAGCAAAACAGCCAAACGGCTTTTTGCCCAAAAAATGGAAGAAATAGACATTTTTTGCGAACAAAACGGAATTTCGCAAAGCCGCGATTCCTACTATTTCACGATCAACGGGAAGGATTACCGCGTCTCTAATCATTCCGTGGAAGCGAGCAACGCAAAGGCATTCGATGAATGCGGCAATCAAATTCGCCGCGTCTACCATCCGCGCGGTAGAGACGCGGACACTATTTACATTCACGCGTCAAAAACAAGGATCATCGAAATCTACAACGATTTGAAGAGCGGTTTCGCTCTCGATGGTCACGGCAACAGAAAAGCCTAAAAAAAGGACAAAAAAATGGAAAACAAACTCATTAAAAAATTCATCATCGGTAACGTCATCAATGACGATTTCAAACAGGTTTTCGCCTTCTTTGCTAACACTCGCAAAGAGGCTCGCAAAACCTTCAAAAGTTACGTTATTCAAAACAGCCTTTTAGACTACGGCAAAGCTGTTCTCAAGGTTGAGACGTGGAAGAATAACGAGATCGTCAAAGCCGCGGAAACCATCGCGGAAATCGAACCCGAATACGGTTTCATCTACGTGCTATTCGAAAGCGAAAACGGGGCATACTTAGAGCCTGTCGAATACGAGACTCACAACAACGAAAAAATCGATGTCATATGCGAATATGCCGGGATGCCCGAGACGTTGGCAATCTATAGCGACTATAGCAACAATGGCGGTTTCGATATTCTGTATTCCGCGAAAAAAGAGATCGTTAAAGAAGCGTACGAGCAATACAGCAAACGCGCTCTTACCGCGTGGGTTCGCCATTTGCAACGCGTCCCCTACAGCGATTCAACCGTTTACTATTTCCCCTTGTTCACGGGTCGCGATGACCGCGAGAATCACGTGTTCGCCGCGTGGGAGAAAGACGAGAGCACGGGCGAGATAAGCCTAATCGCGAGACTAGGCGACATTTCCACGGACGCGATGATCATTGACGTTACAGATTTCGACATTCCCCTAAAGGACGGCAAAGAGCCCTTAGAGGTTAGCGAGAACGTCCACGGGAAGACAGCCGCGGAAATCGCGAAAACATTCAATGACGCGGTGAAAACCCTAGTTGAATATAAATGGGGTTACACAGCCTAAAAAGAAAGGAAAAACAGGGGCGAGAAATCGCCCCTACAGGTTACAGAAAATGAAAAACAACGCTCAACTAATCAAAAAATGGAACGGCAAACTTGACGAGATCAAAGCCCTAAAAGCGGCTCAAGTTGCCACCTACAACGAGAAAGACGAAGCCTATTCCGCCATCTCAACGTGCGAGATGATCCGCGAAGAAATCCGCGCGGAAAAAGACGGGCAAGGCGACAGGTTCGCCGCTCGCAAAGCGACTAGAAAACACCTTCTAAGCACCCTAGCCGCGTTAGACATCATCAATGAAAGGCTAGACCTAGCGGAAAGCATCATCGAAACGAATATCAACAAGATTCGCTTAGCAGCCGCGAGAGACGTTCTAGCGGAACAACTCGCGAAATACGATGGCAAGCAAGCAGGCGAGAAAACCTGTGAAGCGATTTGCCAAAAAGTCAAGGATGCTAGCGGTCTGTGGATGACTTTTCAAAGGTCTTGCAACAGCAAAGAATCCTATATGGTTAACTTAGAGGGGGACAACACGATAACAACCGTGAGGAAAGACGGGGAAAATTCCTATTTCATCGATGATAACAACACGATTCGCAACGTCCCTCTTGATTCTCTCTACGTATGGTACGGCTTGAAAATCGTCAACGATCCGATAAAGCAAGCAATGAAAATCCAAAAAGCAAAGCAAGCATTAGAGAAGGCGAAGCAAGCCGCGAAAGACGCGGAAGCGAAATACAACGCTCTAGC
>CAVEPD010000085.1:0-2369 GCA_963617535.1 bacterium | reverse complement strand
CGCTTCGTCTCCCCCTTCCACGCTTCTCTCACCATCGGACGCGACAGACGTTACTTCATCCCTCTCGACAAGAAGGACATCCTCTATCCAGACAACTACGATAACGCCGGGCGTCAAGAACCCGCCGCTCCTGAAGCTAGCGAAGAAGCCAAGACTTCCTTCCGCGACTTCAGCAAGACCCTCACCGAAGAGCAGGTCAAGATCGAAACCTCCCGCTGCTTGCAGTGTGGCGCCTCGGTCGTCGATCCTCATAAGTGCATTGGCTGCGGTATCTGCACCACTCGTTGCGAATTCGACGCCATCCACTTGGTGAGAGACCACCCGAAGGCCACGACGATGAGAAACGGCGATGACAAGATCCCGGGCCTCATCCCCTATGCCTTGAAGCGTGGCTTGAAGATCATCGCTCACAGCGGCTCGAAAGAAGCTAGAGAGCTCGCCAAGAAGAGAAAGGCCTTCAAGAAAGCCACGAAGAACAGCCCGAACAAACACACGGGCAACGCCGTTCCGCCCATCGAGCGCTAATGCACGAGCTTGGAATCGCGTTCCACATCATTAAAGAAGTCGACGCTTTCGCGGAGGAGAAGCAAATCCCCTCCGTGAAAGGCGTCACAATCGAACTTGGAGAAGTTTCCGGGGTCGTCCCGCGTTATCTAGAAGACGTGTGGAAATGGGCCTGTGAAAACCGCTCCAAGCATATGAGCGGGTGCAAGCTGAACATCATCGTCACGAAAGCGACGACGTATTGCAAAGCCTGCACAAAGACTTACCCAACCCTCCCTAGCGGCAAGAAATGCCCCCATTGCGGGAGCGAAGATACTTACCTCGTGGAAGGGAACGAAGTCACCATTCAATCGATTCAAGTGGAAGATCAGCCGTCGAAATAACGACGGCTTTTTTTATTGCCCAAGCCAAAAGAAAAACCGCGGTTCTGCAAGGGAATCGCGGTTTTCAGAAGGCTATTTACTTCTTTTCTTCGGGTTTGCTGATGCCTTTGGCTTTCATGACATCATCAACCAGGGTCTTAGCTCTCTTGAGGGAGAGGTCGGATTTGACTTTGAATTCAGTCGGAAGGTCCTCGAATTTCTTGGAGGTGTTCGCTGCAACCGGGATGGTGCTGTCTTGATAATCATTAGGATTCAAGGCGTAATAGACTTTGAGCTTCTTGCCAGAGATGGTGATGAAGACATAACGGTCACGATGGAGAGAGAAGGTAATGCCAGGGATAGACATGCGGTCTTTCACATCATAGGAACGGATGTAATCACGGAGCTCATAGTATTTGTTACGAAGGTCTTGATCCGCGCCTTTGAGGCGAGTTTCGAACTTAGCGCGGCGACGTTTCTTGAGATTCGCGAAATGATCGTCTTGAGGGATTTCGCCTTCTTCGGGCTCCCCTGCATCGACAGGTTCGTCAGCAGGAGCCTCAACGGGTTCTTGGGCAGGTTCTTCTTTAACCTCTTCCTTCGCGGAATGGAGGTTCTGGATGTGAATGTCGATTTCTTTATCGGCAATGGCTTTGGATTTGGTTTCGTCAACGAGGTCGAGTTTGGCAAGGCAGGCATTGACGATTGCCTTCACGTCGGCTTCCGTAAGAGAAGGAGCAACCTCCTTGGGCTCTTCTTTCTTTTCCTCTTTGACGTTGATGGTGAGAAGCTCGCTATAAGAGAAGGTAAGAACGATGTAACCAATGATGGTGAGGAACAAGGCAACGAAGATCGAGAGCATGGATCCTTCATTCAGACGGCCCGTGATGTACTGCGTATAAAGAAGGAGAAGCAGATAGGGGACGAAAGCAATGTCGAGGAAGTGCCCAAACGCATTGATAAGAAGCTTGTATTTCTTCTTCATGCAGATGATGACGGCCTCCAAGACGAGCATGATGATCGCGAAGATCATAATGAACACGCCGAGAACGCCGACGATGTTCGGGAACTTTGAATAGTTCCACATGTTGAAGTAGTTGAGCGCATTGCCGCGAACGCCAGTGTAGACAGTGATTCCATTTCTGATGGTAGCGGATCCGCCAACAATCACACGGCAACACGCCATGAGACCGATGAAGAAGGGGGAAAGGAAGGAGACGATGAGTCCGATCCAGGTCGACTTAGCAATTTTTGTTTTTTTCATAACAATTGCCTCCAAACGTGCCCTATTTTAGTAACTTCGCCACTTAATTCAACAAAACAAGGCCGTTTTTTTACAAAAACAGTTGGGACGTACATATATTTTTTATGAAAATTATCGAAAATCGTACATAAAGCCGATGGTACGAAAAAACGCCAATGCCAACGCATTGACGTTGCCGGTCTTTTGGTGGAGTCGCAGGGAATCGAACCCTGGTCCGAAGAGCATCCCACCGAGGCGTC
>CAVEPD010000084.1:0-2527 GCA_963617535.1 bacterium | reverse complement strand
ACGCCTCCGCAAAGGAGGTATTTCTTCGTTTGGTCTTTCATTAGAAGCCTCCTTTCAAAGCGATTGTGGTTTTTGCCGCATCGACGAGCTCACTAGATTTCGAAGGGACGGCGAAGCAAAGGATGAGGATCGCAACCGCGGCGATGATGCCGTAAGTCATGAAGTCCTTCCAGGTATAACGGGAGTGAGCCCATTTGTAATGGTCAAGGAAGGCGCTCACGCCATTGGCGATCAAGATGCCATAGGCCACGCCTTCAGGGTTCGAGGCGAATAGACGCATGAAGACCGCGAGAATCGCCGCGATCATGCCGTAAGTGACTCTCGCAGGAGCGTCAAGAGGCATAGTGACGGGGTCGGTGATCATGAAGGCAAGCCCGAAGAGCATGCCTCCGGAGAGGATCTGATTAAGCGCGAAGGCAAAGGCGTTGTCGCCGCTCTTTTGGAAAGCCCCAGCAAGAAGCATCATGACGGCAAAAGTCACTCCGTAAGAGAGGACAACCCTCCAATCCGCTGCGCGGCGGATAAGCAGATAAACAAGGCCAAGGATAATCGCGACTTTGCAAACCTCCCCCATCGCCCCCGCGGTGTTGCCAAGGAAGAGATCAAGGAAGGAATAGGAGCATTTATTGGCAAGGGGGCTGCTGCTTAGATAAGTGGCCCCGGTAGACAAAGAAGCGTCTAATCCGAATAGCTTCGTCCAGGCATTGACGACGTAATCGCCGTTCCATGACGAGCCGAAGCAAAGCTTTGTGAAAACGAATCCTGCCGCGGCGGGGTTGAAGATGTTTTGCCCGAATCCGCCGAAGAGGAGTTTGGCGATGATAATGCCAAAGGCGCTGCCGGCGACGAGATAGAAATATTCCATCCCGGCCATCGAAGCGGCTCTAGGTTCCATCATCAGCCCGAAGATAAGCGCGCTTACGGCGGCTCCTAGGGCGTTGGAAGGACGATAGGTTTTGAGCGATCCTTTGCCTTTGATGAGAACAAAGATGAGCTCAGCGGCTTCCATGGTGATCAAGGGGATCAAGAGGTTCTTAATGCCCGCCCAGCCATAGCCGCAGCTCCAGATGATGCACGGGGTGAGGGCGATGAGGACATCGACGAGCATCGAGATGATACTGGCTCTTCTCCTGATGTGGGGAGAGGTTTCAACAGTGAAATTCATATTTTCTTTCTCCTTTCATCAGGGCAGCTTTGCCACCACTTTCGCTCTTCTCATATAGTCGGTAAGAGGAATCTTCGAGGTGCAGGAATAGCTGCAAAGGCCACATTCCATGCAAGAGAGGACGTTGAGCGATTTGATCTTCTCTTTGTTAACCGGCATCGTCTTCATGGCTTTCATGACGAGAACAGGGTGAAGATGCGCGGGGCAAGAGAGGACGCAGGAACCGCAACGGATGCAGGGTTCTTCAACGTAATGTTTCTTCTCATTCACAACAAGCGAGGTAACCGTCCTAGTGACGAAGCAGTCATCATTCGGGATCGAAGAGCCCATCATGGCTCCTCCGACGATGAGGACCTTCTCTTTCTCTTCGTCTTTATATCCTCCCGCAGCGGCGATAAGCTCACTGAAGGGTGTGCCGATTCTAGCGAGGACGGTGCAAGGTTTGTTGACCATGTCGCCGTTCACGTTGATGTAGCGTTCCATCACAGGGCGTCCATCTTCAAGGATAGACATCATCTGAATCATCGTGTTGACATTGAAGTTCAAGATGCCGTATTTGGCGGGAAGGGTGCCTGATTTGACTTCGATACCCGTCGCGCGGCGAATCATCTCGATTTCCCAGCCCTGCGGATAATAGGAACCAAGCAACTGCATGGTGACTCCGCTGCCAGGATATTCGGCGATGACTTTGTTGAAGACAGGGACAAGCTCCTGATGCTTCTTCTTGATGCAGATGCGTGCGTCATGGCAATCGAAAACCCTCTCAAGAAGAATCATGCCTTCGATCACGCGGCGGAGGCTGGCTTCATCCGCCAAAGCCTGATGGTCCGCTGTGACATAGGGCTCGCATTCAACGCCATCGATGAGGATGGTGTTGATTTTTTCCTTCGTCTGCATTTTGACGTAAGAAGGAAAACTCGATCCGCCAAGCCCAACGGCCGCGTAATGCTTAAGCTCATTCACGAGGTCATCTTGGGTCAAAGAGCTCAATTCCTCTTTGGTTCTGGTCTTGATGTTTGGATCAAGGGTGTCCAATCCGTCGTTTTCGAATTTCAGGTATTCGACAACCTTGCCATTGCGGTAGCCATGCTTCTCAAAGCCAACGAACGTTCCCGAGCAGGGAGCGAAAATAGGCTGATCGAAGAAGGGCCCGTGACGGGCGCCGATCTCTTGGCAGAAATTGACTTTGTCCCCCTCTTGAATCGAAACGTCCGCTTTCGCGCAGCGGAAGTTCGTCTTCGGGATCCAAAGGAATTTCTGAACCGGCAAAGTGCAGAGAGGAAGGTCAACGGAATAGCCCTTCGGGGTCTGCAGGTGGTTCGACTTTGCTATCATAAAAATGGTGACTCCATTCCTTTTCCG
>CAVEPD010000083.1:0-2674 GCA_963617535.1 bacterium | reverse complement strand
AGACGAAGGGATTGGAACCCTTCGTTTGGGGCCCAACCGCCGGCACAAATACAATCACGTGCACGACGGTGGAGGGGGCGACGGCATCGATTTCTGTGATTGTAACGGTGCCTTGAGGCGTAAAAGTGCCGCGGGTTGAAATGATTTGAGTGATGGGCGTGGGTGCGCCCAGTGATGCCTAGGAATGAAAATGTTTCCAATGGCGAATGATTTCATTTCCAATGGGGAATGATTTTGTTTCCCGTGGTGAATGAAATCATTCTCAATGGTGAATGAATTGCCGCGGAAGGGAATGAAGATTTTTGTTGCGGGGGGTTGAAAGTCGGGCGGGAATATGGTATAATATGCGCATCGTCTGAAGGTGTAGACCTGAAAGGCGGTTATAGTTCGAGAAGCGTTTGGTGGGTCAAGCAACGTATGAAAGCCGACCCTAAGAACCAACTCTTGAATGTCATTTGCAACTGCAAAGCGATCGTCCTTAGGAATGTAGGAAGTTTCGAGGTTGGCGACACGATGCAGGAAGTGCAGTAGCACTTCCTCCCTTTGTGTTTCAACCAGGCCTCCTACAGCCTCTAAGGGAACACAAAGAGAGGGTTTCTTTTTTGTGAGAAAGGTTCGTGCGTGGGGGCAAGCACGGGCTTGCGAAGGGTGCCCATTTGGTGGTCCGTGAAGAAGCGAGAAGGGCAAAAAAGAAGCAAAGGGAATCGACGAATGAATTGGTTCTATCGGTTGTTGGCGCGCGAGAAAAGTGCCGCGGTTGAAGGTGAGGAAAAGGTGGAGTCTTCGCCTTTTGATGCGCCGGTTGTGTACGCTGGATATCTTGCGAGCGCGGCAGAAAAGGATACGTCTTGCGAGGGCGTGGTGCGTGTTCGATTGGAGCGTGCGTCTGGGCGTGAGGATATTCGCGCGGAGGTGAGACTTGAACTTGCGGGGCATCATGCGTGGTTGATGTCGGGCGTTTTCAAAATGAATGAGAGTGGTCGTGGGGGCGTTATTTCATTTGAAGAAAGGAAGTCGCTTCGTCTCGAACTTGAAATTGATGAAGAGGAGATGAAGGGGAAGTTTTTATACAAGCCTTTTGGGACGGCAAAAGTGCCGCGGGGCTATTTCATTATGGGGGCGCGCGATGTGTTTGAATCGGGGAAGGAGGAGGATCGAATGCGGTGCGAGGCGTGTCTCAAACGATGGAAGGGGCCCGTCCTTTTGGCGTGGAAGAGCGATCCGTATGCGAACAAGGATGAGGAAGAAGAACTGCCGCGCTTTGCCGGATGGAATTCTTATTCTATTTTGTTGGACGGGAATGGGCGCGCTCATGTGAGTGGGACGCGTGTCGACGGAAAGAAAATGGAATCGAGCGTGAACATCATTTGTATGAAAGGTGGCGCGTGTGTTGTTCCTGTTGTGATTAATAAGACGGAGAAGGCACATGCCTTTCTTTTGGTCCTATCCGAGATGGGTGAACTTATGGTGAAGGGTTTGAAGGATGTGCGCGTGGGGTGGGGAGGGAAGAAGCTTCAGGCGAGCGTGATTCATTTTTCATTGGAAGAAGGTTATCCTTTGTGGGATCAACTGGGTGATGGCTTTTCGTATGCGGAATACTTGCCGATGCGCTATGAGGTCCAAATAGATGAGACGGGGAAGTGGGCTTTGCCGCGGTCTGGCAAGGTGGGACTCAATCAATATGGGCAAATTAATTTGCGTAAGCTTGGGGACAACCCTGCGGGTCTGGCACTTGAATACAATTTGGCAGAGGGCCTGTTCAAGGGGGTATTCAATGCGTATGTGAATAAGCGCGGGTGGCCGAAACCATTTTTGGTGCAGGTGAATGGCGTGATGTTGGGTAAGAAAGGTTATGGCACGGCAAGTGTAAAAGGCGTTGGTTCGGTTCCAGTTGTTTTGCAGGCTGAGTGAATTTTGCCGCGGGAGACATCGAGGATGTAGCCGATCGATTGAAACGTGTAGAAGGAGAGTCCGATGGTGAGGATAAGTTTGAGGAGTGGGAGGTGGGCGTTGAAGCCGAAGGAATGGAGGAGGGCGTTTTGGGCGCGGCAGTTTTTGTGTAGGAGCCAGTAGCCCGACCAAGTAATGGACAGGAAGAAGAGAAATGAAATAGAATCGAATGTCATGTCATCTTTCTTTCGACTGCGCGGTGTGCGTTTGGATGACAGGTAGAAATAAAGGACCTTCTCTTGCATCCTATTGGAGGCCCTGAGAAGCCTAGTGGAGAATACAAGAGAAGGTACGCCGAGTGCGTATCTTGCTCAGGATCGCTCCACAGAAATTTCTCAGGTTTCCAATAACGATCACTTTGCAGTGCTGCAAATGTTAGAGCGTTTGAGGGTGGAAGGGCTTGTCGCGGCAGAGTGTCCGTAGACAGAACCAATCAGTTCACAAACTATGTCATGCCTGGCGAAGAAGAGACTTCTTGCTAGACGGCGTATATTATCTCAAATTTTCGGAGAAAAGTAAAGGGGGGATTTTGAAAAAGTTTGGATGGGGTGGGGCGGTGGATTTGCCGCGCGATTCCTTTTTTGGTGGAAGTAATTTACCCCCTTCCAATTCGGCGCGGAATATGGTATAATATTCGGCGCTATGAAACTCTTTGGGACGATTACAGCTTTGGTGACACCCTTCTGCAAGGATGGGTCGGTTGACTATGGGCGTTTGCAGGCGC
>CAVEPD010000082.1:0-2696 GCA_963617535.1 bacterium | reverse complement strand
GTCATAATACTTAACCTCATATAATCACAAAATATCCGCCGCTTATAGCGAGGGGGCGGTGTTAGAAAGAAGGTAACCAATGGGAAAGAAATACAAATATAAAGGCAAGATTTACGACGATTACACGCCGGCGCAGTCTTATCAAAAATACGGAGACAGCTTCGGTGGCGAATACATCGAGCTTTTTAATGAGCTACGTTGGGACGAAAAAGTAAGCCGGTCAATGACTTACACGCGAAACGGAGACCACTTTAAAAAGTTTGGTGCTTTTTTCTACATGACCAGGGAAAGCCAGGAAAGCGGCCGGAAGTATTTTGACAGATTGGAAGATCTGATCGAAACAATGGCTGGAGAGCTAGGACTGGAAGAGGTAAGGGACGCTGAAAGCTGAAATAGGAGGATCAAGAAATGAGCGCATACAAGCGGAGTGGTTGGATCCCAATAGAGGAAGGAAAGCCGCCAATCGACAAATACCTTTTGCTTAGCTTTAGTAACGCGCCGGTGCCATGCATCGGAAGCTACATGCAGACAGAGGAAGGATGGCGTTTTTGCGATGAGCTAGATAGGCCCTTTTCACACGGATTTGAGGTTAACGCATGGATGCCGTTGCCGGAAAGATATAAATCAAAGGAGTAAAGATGATTGATAGAAAAAAACATAGGGGGGGCAGACGCTCTCCCAAAGGAAAACGGTTGGTATAAGGTTCTTGCGAAGAAAAGGGTAATTGACTATGTCGTGGAGGACGGCAAAAGAAAAGCGGTCGGCAGCCACATGGAGACGGTGCAGGAGACATGGCTTTATCGCGACGGATGGCATGGGACGGACCTGGACCCGGCCAGACCAAAGACGGTTGACGCTCCGGAGTGGTGGACGGAAGAGGGGATGATGCCGGACTCAAAGCCTGAGCAACTAAGTGTCCACGGGGCCACGGAGTTGTTAACGGCCTTGCTGAAAGACTGGCGGAAAGATTTTACGCTGATTTACAAGCTTTTCCAGAAGGAAAAGCAGAAAGTAAAGAAAGAAATCCGGAAAATCGAAAAGGAATGCGAGCGCGCAGACACGGACGTCGGCATCTTGGGGATTTGGATAGAGGAAGAACTAGTCGAAAAAGCCCGCCGGGAGTATGAGACTAGAAAAACCGCGCTAGAACAAGAAATAACAAACGGTCTTCTGGGTGCGTGCCTGGAAGACGCCGAAGCATTTATTAAGCAGGAAGAGAAAAGAGTTGAAAAGGAACATGGCGAAAAAAGATGACTATATGCGAGGCAGAAACGAGGGCATGGCTTTTGCTCTGCAGATCGCAGAGGAAAAAGGCCTGGAAGGACTGAGAGAGGAGTGTAAGTTTAGGGGGGCAACCAACGTGCCCTCCCAGATACCGAAGGAGGCTTTTGACGAGTACGAACGGCGAGTCAAGGCGTGCACGATTGATACAGTAATGAGCATGTCCCTGATTGCTTTGGTAGACGCGTTTGGGTTTGGGCGGAAAAGGCTGGAGCGTTTCAGGGATGAATTCGAACACTACTGCCGCCAGATGGTCGGCGAGTATGTTCGCTGGTCGGATATCGTGGAGACGCTGAAGGAAGAAAAAGGAGTGGATATATCTATACGATGGAACGAGTAGTAAGTTGGTGGAAGTTAGAAGAAAAAGAGGGCCTGCGGACGCTGGTAAACGCGGACCCGGTCAAGCATGGGAGATGGATGCCGGTAAAGCATGGACTTTACATGTGCACGGTGTGCGATGTATATATACAGATGGCGATGGAAGAGTTTGATTATTGCCCTTTTTGTGGGGCAAAAATGGATGGATGATGGAGCAAGAGCGTGGACAAGAAAAAACTACGAGAGTATAGATCGCTAAAAAGCGAGCTTGGAGAGCTGGGAGATAGACTGGCTGAGCTGCAAGACAGAAGAGCAACGGCGGTTAAGTTGACGATGCTGCCAAAAGGCAGCGGGGTGAAAGACCTGGCAGATGACGTTGCCAAGATGGACGAGCTGATCAGATCCTGGCATGCAAAAAACGATGCCCTCTTAGATACGCTCCGCGAGATAGAGAGGTCGATTGATGCTGTCGGCAACTCGACGGAAAGACGGCTCTTGTCCTTGCGATACATTGACGGGTACAGTTGGGGGGACATAGCGAGGATTATGGATTACTCAGAGCAGATGGTATACGTGATCCACGGGCACGCATTGCAAAGCTTGCAAAAAAATAGAGTAAATTAGAGTTGGAGTTGGTATATAATGATAGCGTCAGAAATGACAAAAGCGGCAGCAGGATTCTTTTCGTGCGACCTCCTTTCTAAAGTTATAAACGTGCAAAAAAGGCGTTGGCAAGTTAGCCAGCGCCTTTTTTGTGTGGAGAAAAAATGAGAGAAAAATCAGAACAGCAGAAAGCTTTCTACCGCTCCAGCGAGTGGCGGAAGTGCAGAGATGCTTATTACAAAAAGAGACATGGGCTATGTGAGAGATGCTTGGAGCGTGGAGTGATGAGCGCGGGAGAAATCGTGCATCACAAGACGCACCTCGATGCGCTCAACGTATACGATCCGGATGTCGCGCTGAGCGAAAAAAACTTAGAGCTGCTTTGCCGGAGCTGCCACGGCGAAGAGCACAGAGAGCGTGATCAACGCTATCGTGTTGACGAGGCAGGCAGGATTATCACAGAGTGACATACCCCCCCTATCACAGAAAAAGAG
>CAVEPD010000081.1:0-2933 GCA_963617535.1 bacterium | reverse complement strand
CTTCCGCTGTCTAAGGAATTCAAGAAGGAAGCCCCAAACCAAAAATCGAACGTCATCTACGAGACTCGCGAGACCGTGAGCATCGACGATGACGATATCCCGTTCTAATCGATACTAAGGCAACGTTAGCCCTGCGCGGACGGCGGACAAGTCCGAAAGACCCCGTCGCCTATCTCATCGCGAGCCGCATCTATCGTTTCACCTATGTATACCCGAAGAAGCCAGCCCCTCAAATGGACGCTGGCTTTTTCCATGTTTTGGAAATCCTGTGATATTTTAGAAAAGAAGACGAGAAAGGAACGTTTATGGAGGACAAAGAAACTGAATCGAAAACCCCGGAGCAAGATACCGAAAAGGTAGACGAAACCGAGACCGTCAGCGAAGCCGACGCGTCGCAAGGTAGCGACCTGCAATCAATCAAGGACGCCTACGAAGCGAAGCTGAAACGGGTCGAGGAAGAAGCCGAGAAGGCCAAAAAGCAATACGAAACTGATCTGGCGACGCGAAACAAGATGATCGCCGACTTGATCGGAAACGAGACGTCCGCACCTGTCTCATCTCCATTCGAGAAAATAATCAAGGCGCGAGAAAATAACAAGAGGTACTAATTTATGGCAGAAACATTCCCTGCAAACAAAAACAAATTCTTAGAGGCTGTTGAGACCCTTGCCGTCCAAAACATCAAGGCGGTCCGCAACAGCAACACCATCGAGGATGCCTTCCGCGAATACCCCGTCGAGAACGGCGTGGTTGTCGAGGAAGCCCTCATCAAAATGGCCGACGGAAAATCTTTCGTCCCCGTCGCCGAGGGCGCTAACCCTGACTTGTCGCCGTTGGATCCTAAAGTCGCGGTCCGCTATTTCGGTGACTGGGAAGCGATCCAGTACAAGACCACCAAACGCTATGACGAGATCCGCAAGATCCTCGCTAGCGGAAAGACCGCCGACGATGTCGCTGGCGAAATCGACTCCACGCTCACCGAGGGCGAAGGCTACGCCGATTATTCCAAAATGCGCAAGATCATCGAAGACGAAGCGACCGCTAAGGATTGCTCCACCGAGGTTTTCGGAGGGAAGCATCCTTCCACGATGAAAGGCGTCATCGCCGCGTTGCGCATCATGTACAACAAAATCAAGGCGACCAACAGCGTTTCGGGCGTTCCCTACGCTCATGGCGTCGACGTCGATAACATCCGCATCGCCATCAGCGATAAGGCTCTTGCCTACATCGACATCGTCGAACTTTCCAATGTGTTCAATATGTCCAAAGAAGCGCTTCTCGGCAAAATCGTTGTCCTTCCCGATGACGTGACCTATGACGGAAGCAAAGTCCTCGTCTACGATGTCAGCCATCTCGGACGCGGAACTCGCGTGTTCGATTACGCTCAGCAAGATCTTCCTACCAACCGCTATGTGCTTTCTACCTTGAACACCGAACGCACCTATTTCGCCGACGATCTTTTCAAGGCGTTGGGCCTCGACATCAGCGCCGCCATCACCGCGGCCGAAGGCGAGCTGTTCGCCTGATCGGAGGGATAGCCAATGGGGAGCAAGGCTAAAAATCCAAATAATGCCAAACTCCGCGAACTTCCAGATGACGCCGTGGAGCCAAAACTCTACGGCGTTATTAATAGATATTCCGAATTCCTCAATCTTCTAACCAACGCGATCGGCATTGATGGCATTTCCAACTATCGCCAGCTCAAGAAGGTCAAACGCCTTTTGCTGGAAGTCGGCAAAGTCGGCTATGACGGCGTCACCGAGAAATGGTATCAGATCTCGCCGATGGGCAAGATGAATGAGGACGGCGACTATCTCAAAGCGAAGTTCATACCGGGGAACGGTGGAAAAGGATTCGAACGCGAACTGAGCTACGAGCCAGTTCACGAAGGCGCATATCTCATCGAGGCGTTGCCGACTAACGGCATCACCATGGGCGAGCTTATCCGCGAAGCCTGCGATTTCATGGAACAGGCCGATACCTGCGCACGTCAAAATCTAGAAGCTAACAAAACGCCGTTCGTGGCGGTTTGCAAAGACGAGGATACGCGACTCTCGCTTGAGACCGCAGTCAACGAGAAGACGATGGGTCAAGCGGCGATCATCGTTTCGCCCGAACTGGGTGACGCGCTCAAAGGCGTCAATTTCCAAACCCAGTTCATTGCCGACAAGGCTCTTGACCTGCGCGATCGCGAACGCGATACCCTACTCAATAAGTTGGGCGTCCTCACCGCGAATCAAGACAAGAAGGAACGAGTCCAGTCGACCGAGGTAAATGCGAAGCTCGGCGAATGCACCGACTACATCTATTTGCTGATCGATACGTTCAACGCTCAAATGGAATCGTACGGGTTGCCGTTCAAGATGTATTACAACGGATCGATGGAAGAACTATACGAGGACGGCGACCCCGATGCCGTTTCCGATCAGGAAGAAAATTCGGTTGTAAACACGGAGGACCCAACGAATGGTTGATTACAAAGAAGCGACTGTCTTGTCTACCACGGACGAGAAGATCACCTTGATGCAGTGGTTGCAAAGCCTCACCGAGCAATACGGACAGGCTAGAATCACCGACATGACTTTCACCAACAATGGCAACAATTCACTTACCATCACTTTCACGCTGGCTGACGGAACGTTAAAATCCGCGACTGTGCAAGCCGTCACTCTCACTAGCCTTGAGAAATTGTATTTCAATGAGTTGCAAAAGAAGATCATAAGTGCAACTGACGCGCTCACGTTCGACGCCGCATTAACGTTCGCTAAAAACATCAACTATCAAGCCAACGGCATTCATCAGGGAACTGAGTCGTTCCTCGGTGAGACTTCCTTCTCGAAAGCGCCGACCTGCAAGGCCACCGCCACTGAGTCGAATCAGCTCATCACGAAATCATACGCTGACGATGCCGATGCTACCCTCAAGTCCGAGGT
>CAVEPD010000080.1:0-3058 GCA_963617535.1 bacterium | reverse complement strand
GTAACGCTCATCTGAGCTAACTAGCCCTACTAGCCACCCCCGCGGTGGCTTTTTCCTTTGTAAGCGATTTCCCTCTTGCCAAAATACAATAGAGGCCTAAATTATGCGTATCGGCGTTGACGAGGAAGAGTAACTCCCCTAAACCCATCAGCGAGTTCCGGACGGTGGAAGCGGAACGGGAAAAAGGAAGCGAACATGGCCTCTGAGCCGGAGGGTGAAATCAGTAGCCTTTCCCGGGATTGCCCGTTATAGCAAAAGGGTTTGCTAGAACCCAGTAAGGCTTAGAAGGCGACTTCTAAGCGAAGCAAGGTGGTACCACGGGCTTATTCCCGTCCTTCGCGTTTCGGAGGACGGGATTTTATATTTATGGCAAGCCTAGAGATAAGAAACCTCAGCAAGCGTTATGGCGAGAAGGTTGTTTTAGACCACGTGTCCCTTGATATCGAAAAAGGCGATATCTATGGGATCCTTGGCTTAAGCGGCGCGGGCAAAAGCACTTTGGTGCGTTGCATCAATTCCTTGGAAAGCTTCGACGAGGGCGAGATTTATTATAAGGGAAAGCTCCTCGTCTCCCCTTCTTCCCCTCTTTCTAGAGAGAACAGGAAGAAGTTCGGGATGATCTTCCAATCCTTCAATTTGCTGCAGCAAAAGAACGTCCTAGACAACGTCTTGCTCGGATTGAAGATCAACCATATACGGAAAGAAGAACGAATGCCTAGGGCGCTAAGCGCCTTAAAGAAAGTCGGGCTTGAGGATAAGCTAAAAAGCTATCCTAGCGAGCTAAGCGGAGGCCAGTGCCAAAGAGTCGCGATCGCTAGGGTCTTAGCCCTCAATCCCGAGATTCTTCTCTCCGACGAAGCCACGAGCGCCCTTGACCCAGAGACCACCTCTTCTCTCCTAGAACTGCTTAAGTCCCTAAACAAGGAATACGGCCTCACGATCCTCATGATCTCCCATCAGATGAACGTCATCGAGAGCATCTGCAACAAGGTGGCAATCCTAGATAAGGCCAAAATCGTCGAAAGCGGCCCCATGAGCGATGTCTTCCTTAACCCTAGCTGCGACATCACCAAGAAGCTTATCTACTCCAATAAGCTAGCGACGAGCCTAGACGAGCACAAGAACATCCGCATCCTCTTCGACGGGAACGTCGAGGAGCCCCTCATCTCGAAGATCGTCTCCGAATGTCAGATTCTCGTCTCCATCGTCTACGCGGACACGCGGCTCGTGGAGGGGAAAACCTATGGCCAGACGATCATAAGGGCCCCGAAAGAACCTAAAGACAGCGAGAAGCTAAAACGCTATCTCGCCCTGAAGAACGTGAAGTTCGAGGAGATCGGCGATGAATATTGATTTCTTAAAGATCACCCTGGAGACCCTTGGGATGACCCTGATCTCCACCGTGCTTGCCTATCTTATCGGCCTTCCCCTGGGCATCATCCTCAAGATCACCTCGAAAAACGGGCTTCGTCCGAATAGGCCCTTGAATCTCGCGCTAGGGATAGTCGTGAACTTCCTCCGCAGCGTCCCTTGTCTCATCCTCACCGTCATCTTGTTGCCCCTAAACCGCGCCTTATTGGGCAGAGGGACCGGGCAATGGTACACGATGATCATCCCTCTCTTCTTCTCCACCTTCGCCTTCGTGGCTAGAAGCGTGGAGCAAAGCCTGCAAGACGTCGATAACGGGGCCGTCGAGGCGGTGAAATCGTTGGGCGCAAACCCCTTTCAGATCATCACCCACGTCTACCTTGGCGAGGCGAGATCCTCGCTTCTCCTCGGCTTCACGATCACCCTCGTCAATGTCTTAGGCTACACCTCCTTCGCCTATAACATCGGCGCGGGAGGCCTTATCAGCGAGATCTGGAGCTATTACACCCGTCACACGGGCGACTTCCTCTCAAGCTGGACCTTCTGGGTCATGATCCTCGTGGTCGTCGCCCTTGTCGAGCTCGTCCAGGAGCTTGGCTTATATCTCGCCAAAAAAGTCGACAAACGAAAGAAACTCAAATAACAAAGGAACTTAAACCATGAAAAAACCATTCGCCTTGCTATTGCTCTTCCCCCTCTTCCTCACCGGATGCGGAGATAGCAGCAAAACCATCACCATCGCCGCGAGCGAAATCCCCCACGCAGAGATCCTTAACGAAGCCGTGAAACCCCTCCTAGAGGAGAAAGGCTACTCGCTTAAGGTCACGATTCTCGACTGGACCATCCAAAACGATGGAGTCTACAACAACGACTACGACGCGAACTACTTCCAGCACCGCCCCTATTTGCAGCAATACGATTCCGGAAGCTCAACTTACTCGGAGAGCTACGTCTACACGAAGGTCTTCCCGGTCGCCACCGTCCATTTCGAGCCTCTCAGGATCTACGCAGGCAGAAAGAGCGCCTCCGAATTCGAATCCAGCAAGAAAACGGCGACCTACGAGATCTGCAGCGACGTCTCCAATGAGATCAGGGCGTTGGATCTCCTCGTTTCTAGCGGGGTCATCGATTCTTACCAAACCGACGAGAAGGGAAACCCCATCAATCTCCCTAGCAATATCAGGGCGATTGACGAGAACATGCTCGTCGCTTCGCTTCAGGATTACGATTACGCGGTCTTGCCCACCAATAGTGCCCTCACCGGCCACCTAAACGGGGATCCCTCTTTGCCCGTAGAAAACGATTCGGTGAAGGATTTGAGGGCTAACGTCGTCGCGGCAAACGTCTCTAAATACAAGAGTGATTCCGTCTACAAAGCCAAGATCGACGTCCTCACGGACTGCCTGCTCTCTAGCGAAGTCGACAACTATATCCAGACCAAATATTCCGGGGTTATATCAACAGCCCAAAAAGATCTACGGTAAGCCAAAAAGGAGCAAGGGATTGCTCCTTTTTTATCCATGTCGATATTTGCAACCTCTTGCTCTTCGTTTGGCTACTTCCGTTTTCAAACTTTGCAGTTCACTGCACTTTTTGTAAATCATTTTCCCAAAAACCCTCCTTTTTAGGCATTTTGATTTTCAAACTTTGCAGTTTACTGCACTTTTTGTAAATCGAATCGATTTTGATT
>CAVEPD010000079.1:0-3234 GCA_963617535.1 bacterium | reverse complement strand
CAGTCTGACGCCTCCATCTGAGCCTAGTTATTTCTTAGCAGGGTTGTAGTTCCAGGGAAGCAAGTCATCGATAAGCATTGAGTCCCAATACTTCTCGTACTCCCATTTCACGAACTTTTTGTGTGGATCTTTGCGTTTGGACGCATCCGGTCGAGTCCAGTCGTACCACTGCGCTCGCTGGCAATGACGTGCGAGCCGGTAAAAATACTTCGTCAACCACTGAGCAGGATCTTCAATGCCGTTAAGCCTTGCAGTTTCCATAAGGCTCAGCAGACGGCATAAACCCGTCGTGTGCTTCATACTCTGCATGAAGTTGATGTTGTTTCTGAGGATTGTGAGCGGCCGTATTTGTGCCTCCACAACGTTCGAGCTTAGCGGGCAACTCGGATGCATTAAGAAGTATCGGAGTTCTTCTCTTCTGTTGAGGTAGTAAACAACCGCTGGAACATAGAACAAAGAGTCCCCTGCTGAGTTTTTGTATTTCCCCGTTTTCCCCGGAATTAACTTTGCCTTGTCCCTAAGCGCCTCCATGAGATTGTCGATTCGATCCATGAGAGGGACGGCGTATTTTTCTCGATGTTCTTTAACGCGTGCAAGATAGGCTTCGTAAGATTCGCTCTCGCCTCGGATGACGCTTCGTTCTTCTGCAAAAATCTGTGAGAGCGCGTAAAGCGTCATATTGAGTATCGGTATTGCTCCTCCTTTCTCAATCTGCTCTTTGCAAAGAGCGACGGCTTTCCCTATCGAGTTGTCTTTTGCATGCTTTGCTTGCACCTCGAGATTCGCGGCTTTTAAAAGCTCTCGCCGCCAGTGGACTAAACAAGAAGCGTGTTTTGTTTCTTTTTTATTGTCCCGAACGATCCCTGTATAGGCGGCATAACCATCGCTCATGATGATTTTCGACTTAAAGGGGTCAAGCACTTTTGCAATTTCTTCTGTGGAGCGTCCTTGCATTGCATAAAAGAGAGCAAAGCGTTTATCTGCGGCGCTCGTGCTTGTTACGGCTTGGATATAGGTTTGGGAACTTACTTTTCCCGCTTCCTCTTTTGCCTTAGCGCTTTGGTGTCCGCGTCCTTCTTCCTGCAATACACTGAAGGGTGTTTCATCAGCGATGATGACTTCAGCATTGTGAGCCTCTTTTTCGATTCGCTTAATCAGAGGTTCGGCGTATTCGGACATCTGAAGAATATTCTCTCCTAGAGTCGAGGAGCCTAAGTGAACTTGACGATAGAAGATATCGGTAATCCGATTAAGCGGGATGCCGTTTGTCATAAGGTCAACGGTTGATGTCAAAGTATCGATGGCAAGTTCACGCTTCGGATTCAGAGCCATAGGGGAAGCAGCGAAGATTGGCTGCACGGTGCCACATTTGGCACACTCAGCAAATGTCTGCTTTAAAAGGCTAACCTTCATCACCTTAATGAAGTCCTCGAGACCGCTAATCATCTGCACTGATTGAGATTGTTCGATAACGTGGAACTTGCCACGCATGCCGCAACATGGGCAGCAGAGATTCGCAGGGACTTCTGCTGGCTCAACCATTTCTTCTGCAAGCGCGTCTCGCTCGGGTTTCTGACGCCCCATCGGTTGTTGCTTTTGGCTTTCAGATTGACGTCGTTGCTCAAGAAGAGGAGAAGCCTTTAAATCCATGATTGCACGCATCGCATCGATGGTGGGGTCTGTCAGATCTGTTGATCTGAGAGCGGCAACAGTAATCGAGTTAACAACGTTAGCGTTCTGAACCTGGTGCGCTGCTGAAGCAATCAATTTCGATGTCGTTTCATTGATTTCTTCTTGCAGTGCTGCGATCTCCTTAATTCCCACAATGGCTGGGATTTTTTCGCCTCCTCGATTAAATCTCTTTTTGAGCACGCTGCAATCACGTCGTATGGACTTTAACTGTTGCAGAGCTTTGATAAATTCGTCGACAACGATCCGGTTCCACTCTGGGTCATCTGTCATGCGGGAGTTAAGCTCTTTTGCAAAACGTTGTAGTTGTGGAAGGGCTGCTTTGATAGCCTCATTCATGAAACTTAGAAGTTGCTCTTTTTCGGCAAGGCGTTTGTCTTTTTCGGCAAGGCGTTTGTCTTTTTCGGCAAGGCGTTTGTCTTTTTCAGTAAGAGCTTGCTCTGTTTTCGTGAGTTTCTTATCCAGGACCGTTATCTTTTTATCCAAAGAAGCAGCCAGTTGCTCGGCTCCCTTTTGCCGATGAAGAGCATCTGAGGCTTTCGCTTTCTCTTCGCTCAAACGCTTCTCAAGTTGCGCAATTTTCTCTAGGAGTTCTGCTTCTTTTGTGGTTTTCATCATCAGCCGTAGTTTGTCTCTGATGGCAAAAATCATACTCACGCATGGGCAGGATTTCTATGGAAAAATCAACTATTTTTTAAACTCAAAAAGTCGTTTACAGCACCCCTCGCGGAGCCAGTATTGGCGCGAGTTTTTGAGGACTTTTACTCGACTTTCTCAAATGCTCTTTGGCCTGTGTTGTAAATTCGCACCATCGAGGAATTTCATCAACTCATTTCGGCTTAATTTTGTCCTCGGTGCTTCGTCCTCTCGCTGAAAGAATCGTTCAAAAGATCCCTGGTTTAGCCACCGTGTAATGAGAGTTTTGCCTCGAGCGTCTCGGAAGATAATCTTGCAAACGTTGCATCGGCGCGAGATAAAAACCACAGCATGTTTTTTCTCATCGACATCGATGCTGCAATACATTCGTGCGATGCTTGCGAGTCTGTCAAACCCACTTCGACCATCGACTGGAGCGATGACGAGAACAATCTGATATTTCACAAGGCTTAGATTCATATCCGCACTCCGTTTTGACGAAGGAGATTGCTCACAAAGCCTTCGGAGTCAGCCCCTGGATAAAAATCAATGCTAACTCCATTAACTAAGGTAATTCGCACTTGGTTGACCTTCTCTGGTTCGCAATCACTCTCATGAAGTTCCCGAGATATGTCAAAACACTGAATGGTTTCCGTTGCCTTGGCTGTATACGTCCTTTCAATGCGAACTTTTCTTCTTTCTACGCGAAGAAGGTTGTAAAAGAAATCCCGACCAAAGATTCTCTCTCCTTGGGGAACTCTAGGCAGATAAATCGTTTCATAAAAAGCCTTGATTGGTAACTTTAGTCGTCGATATTCCTCTTTGATTTCCTCTTCATTGGCCCAGGGAAGAAATTTCTTAGTGCCAATACTTTTCTTTGATTCCGTCCGAGTCAATTGATTCTCGTTC
>CAVEPD010000078.1:0-3244 GCA_963617535.1 bacterium | reverse complement strand
ACATTGCAAATAAAGCTAACACCCCATCTTCAGGACTTGCCCGGAGTTTTGGGCGTTAAGGCCAAAGCTCCTTGTCAGCAAACAAAAAGCAATCTTTTCATTTTTGTTGGGGAATCCGCCAAATTTTCCTTTATTAATAGGGTGAGGGGCTAAATGCTTGGTCCCTTAATCATTGACACAATATTTACGTTTTGTAATATTTATGCAGGAGGAAGAAATGAGCACATTGTTGAAATTAACCCTATCGGGGATTAAGAACATCGAAGAACCGCTTAACTTAGAGTTTTCCAATCTATCCATGGAAAGAATGGGAGAGGAGATAAACAAAACAAAAGGCATTTTCGGTTACAACGGTTCTGGCAAAAGCGCCATCGTAGACGGGGTCTATCTATATAAGATGATCCTCGTCTCGCCCAACTTTCTCCTTCAAAATCAAACCCAGGAATTCTTAGGGGAAACCTTAAACCGCAAGACCAAGCGGTTTGAAATCTCGTTCTGTTTTCTAACGGATGGAAAAAAGGTCCTCCGTCATTCCCTCGCCCTTTCTTTAGATTCTGCCTCAGGCCACTATCTCATCGAAAAAGAAGACCTGACTCTTCTTAAGGGAAGGACGCTCAACGAAGGCGGGGAAGTTCTCTTTTTCAGAACCCTTTCAGCAGAAAGCCCTTCATCCGTCTCCCCTTATCAAAGTCTTGTCTCCCACTGCGTTGAAGGTCTTACAAAGAAAAAGGAAGCGGAACGGAGCAAAAAAGAGAGCTACGCCTACGAAGCCCTCATGTTCGCCTCGCAGCTAGACGTCTATCTCCAAAGTGAAGCCCTCCCCAAAGTAAGTCTCTTCGACGAAAGGCTGGCAGCGTTTCTAGGGAAAAACGCGTCGATAAAAGAAACAGACCCCTCAAAAGAGAAAGTGAAAAGAACCGAATACGCCTCTTACGAAAAGACGAATGGCTCCTTAGAAAAATTCGTCCGCCTTTTTAAGCCGGCCTTGTTAGAGATTCGACTAAGCAAGACTTTGGAAGGTGATCTATACCATGTGAGAAGAGAATTCGTTTATGAAGATTACGTCATCGATTTTGCCCACGAATCTTCCGGCATCAGGCAACTCGTAAGCCTATACCACTATCTCAAAGAATGCTCCGAAGGAGGCATTGTCTTCATTGACGAGATTGACGTGAATCTGAACACGGCGTATTTCAAAAAGCTCATTGCTTACTTCCGGAATTACGGGAAAGGACAATTGATCTTCACCACACACAACGTTGAGGCGATGGAGGTCTTGAAGAAGGCGAGAAGAGGAATCGAAGTGCTCGGAAGCAATGGCAAAGTTCATACCTGGGTGGCGAGAGGCAACCGCTCGCCAGTAAAAGAATACCTAGACGGCTATATGCCCCATTCGCCGTTGAATATAGAAGATTTCGACTTCATTGGGGTCTTTCAAAATGGGGAGGAAAACATATGAGCCAGTTGATTTTCGTCGTTGAGGCGTGCTCCACAAGCAGAAGCGACTATCTCTATATAAAAAGCGTCCTCGACCATTTTTACGATTCCTCCGAGCATAAGTTTTCCCCGATTTACGCTGGAAGCAAAACAAGGCTCGTCGACCAAGGCAAGAAAATCGAGGAGTGTTCCAGAAGAGCCCCTACCAAGGAAAACAGGTCTTTCTTTGTGCGGATTACGACTACGAAAGCGATCCCTCCAACAAAACCATCCAAAAGTACGCTCAAGCCCATGCTTTCCATAATGGGCTTGAATTCCTTATAGGTAAACTCCTCCCACTTCTTCTTGTGATAGTACTTCACGCGGAACACAAACCAACGAACCTCTGGAAAGTTATAGATGTTGTTTTGAATCGTAGGACCAACTTGTTCTCCTTGGATGCAAAGGATGTCACCGGTCTTTTTATAGTAATCTTTGAGTTTCTCCTCGATGCCATAGCGATCCGCGGTGGCGAAGAAGACGTCTCCGGTACCGCCATTCTTGCTGAGTTTGCTATTTCTGGAGCAAAGATAGAATTTCTTCCTTTTGATGTCCAAAGAGCAAGTGAACGACTGTCCTTCCATCTTGGCGGTAATGATTGCTGGGGTACCAGGGAATCTTTCAATCAGCTCCTTGCAGTTCTGAATCGTGGTCTCATCAGACTTAGAAATGACGTCGCTAGGGAAATCGCCCCCATCACTTGTTCTTTTCTTAAGCAAGATTCTTCCAAGCCATCTTGTAGCTCTATGTTTCATCAGGAATTTAATATACTTTGGGGTTCTGCCAGGAAGACCTATACGAGGGGAGGCATCTTCGATATCCGGCTCATACTTCTCAATCTTAAGTCTTTCGGTCACGTCTTCGCCGGAGTTCAGATCTTCGGGTAATCCGGCTTCCGCCAAAGTGACACATAAGCCCCAAGACTTAACTTTGTCCCCTTTTTGCCCGTTGGCGTCTTTCGCCCCCATGGTCATCGGCCTAATAAGGAAGCCATTCAAATCCTCACGGAAGCATCTCTTTCTAAGGAATTCCCACCGCTCCTCAATAGGCAAAATAGACCCTTCTTGAATAAAGACCATCTTGTCTCCAACGTTATGAATAACAGGGACAATCGCTTCATAGCCATTCTCCTTGAAAGTCACAACACAGATCCTGTCCTTTTCGAACATCTTGTTTTTAGTCTCAATTGTGACGATACTTGCTAAATCTCTCATCTCATTTCCTTTCCGCTGGCCTCAGTTAGCTAGGATTACTAGAAGGCCAGCCACTTTGCCAACGCTATTTCCGTAAATGAGTCACACAAAGTCAAATCATGGTTTAGGGCGGCTCTCAGCAACGTTGGCGAAGGCATTATAAAGACAAGTTTTTCTTGTTTCGATAAGACTTTCTTAATCTATAAATATTCGGATTTTCCAGGATAAATGGCCAAATATCCACGCAAAATTAAACTTTTTCCGTGAAGAAGCAATTAAATTCAAATCTAGAAAAACAAATATTTTCTATGCTTTCGCAAAATCATTTGTAGTCAAGTAGTAATTATTTTAGCAATCTATTTTAACCAGCGAAAACAAGAAAGTTTCTAAGCGCATGTCAAGACAACAACTATCGCAGACAAAGGATAGTATGAATAAAAGACCGCAAATTCATTAAGCAAAACATTGCAAATTCATTAAGCAAAAGCCTGCAAATCTATTAAGTGAAATCATGCAAAACCATTAAGTGAAACCTTGCAAATCCATTAAGTGAACATATAATGTCGTTGATAGGA
>CAVEPD010000077.1:0-3265 GCA_963617535.1 bacterium | reverse complement strand
TGTCTGCAAAAAGAGGGCTCGTCAGAAAGTACTCGCGGTTCATGGAGGAATTCGCGCTGGCGAAATCCTTTTGAAGGGAGGCCTTGGTCACCGCATGTGAATCGAACATGATAAGCAGTTCAACTTCCTCGCCTTCTTTTTCTAGCTGATGGGCCATTTCATGGGCAACAACGCCGCCATAGCACCATCCGCCTAGGATATAGGGGCCTTTTGGCTGATATTTTTTGAGCGTGGCGATATAGCGTGAAGCGATGTTTTTAATGCCATAGGTGGCGTCTTTAGGATGGTAGAGATTAAAAGGCTCGAATACCGCGAAGCCGTATTTGCCTTTTATTTTCTCGGCGAAATGATAATAAGCGTCGCTGCCGGAATTCCCGGTGTGAACAAAATAAATAGTCTTTTCTCCTCTGGCGAAGAAATGGACATCCTCCCATTTTTCTTTTTTCTTAAGAAGCGAGATAGACGCGGGCTGCTCATCGATCTTTCTGATTTCGGGGATATCGAGATCAAGAATCTCCAGCCAGCCAGAAATGGAGCTGTCTTTTTCATAGTCCTCATGAAGGGAGGCCATGATGTCTTTGATCGCGCCGCGCAAAAGAGGACGCGAATAGATTAGCTTATGGACGGAAAGATAGATGAGGCTTGAAGAGGATGAATGGATCAAAGTCACATCGAAAAGAGAGGACTCTTCGCTGCTCTCACTCAGCAGATTGTCATATATCTGCATAACTTCCTCGTCACTTGCCTCGCCTTTAAAACGAACGTTGATTCGTTTGGAGGTAATCACCAGACGAGAGGCCGAGACATTTTTGAAAACATACGTCGAACGGAGCTCCTTATGATGCACAGAAGCAATTTCAATGGCTTTTTGCAGGGATTTTTGCGAAATAAGGCTATCAACTTGAAGAACGATCACCTTTTTCACATCCGTCATATCGGGATGGAGAAGCATATCCAGGGAGAGGTTTCTTTGCCTTTGGTCAAACGGCAAAACTTCCTCAATCGTTTCTCCTCTCCTTCTGAATTCCTCTTCGATTTCCTTTCTCTCCTCTTCGCTCCAGAAAAGAAGGTAGTTTACTTCAGAGTTATTTGCGATCTCCCTTAAGCTAGGAGAGGTAAGGAGATCGCTTCCTTTCGCGAGGATCCCGTTCTCCCTAAGAAGAGAAGAAATTCTCATCGCCTGAATGGAATCCCCGCCGTAATCAACGAAAGACCGAGAAAGATCAACGGAAGGAAGGCGCATTGCCTCTTTGACGACGGAGGAGAGTTTGGCCTCTATTTCGTTGCGTATCTCCCCGTCCTCGCCCTTTTCCATTTGCGGCTCTGGCAATTCGCTTCGGCTTACTTTGCCGTTGGGATTACGAGGCAAAGAAACAAGAGCAACCCAAAGATCGGGGAGCATATAATCGGCGAGGGCTTTTCTTATCTCTTCTTTCACTTTGTTCTCATCGAAGGGCTTTTCGGCTTCGTAATAGCAGCAAAGGCGATCGATTCCATTGACGTTTTTCAAGACGACCGTTGGCGATTTCGCCGCAATTCCGAGCCGATTTATGGCTTTCTCTACCTGGTTTTCAACTTCGCCAGTCTCAATACGGAAGCCCCTTAACTTAACCATATTGTCGATTCGCCCGACGTAATAGTAATTGCCATCATCCCCTAAATAGACCCTGTCACCGGTCTTGAAGAAGGTTTTGTCATCGCGCTTTATCCACTTCTCCTCATTCAATTTTTCCAGATTAAGATAGCCGTGAGACATCCGCGCATTGCTCACCCAAAGCTCACCTTTCTCCCCGTTTCGAACTTCTTTTCCATCTTCATCGACAAGAAGAGCGGTTGTGTCTTTGGCAAGTTTTCCTAAAGGCATCGTCTCTTCTTTTCCGCTCACCTCCGTGGCGAAGATCCCGCATGTCTCCGTGCATCCGTAGGCGTTGTAGACTTTCGTCTCTTTCGATAAAGGGGTGAATCTCCTAAGTTTTTCTCCCGCCGCGAAGATGTGGAGCGAACCCGTATCGTAAAGCTCGACCATCAAAGCCGCCAAAGATGAAGGCAGAAAAATGTGGGTGATACCTTTTTCTTTGACGAAGTTTACGAGAGCGGCAAGATCTTTTTTCGCCTCATTCGGTGCGAAAAAGAGGCTCCCACCTTCTTTTAGCGTGGAGAACATGAAGTCGTTTGTCCCAATGAAGGTGAAACCGGTGAGGACGGCCACTTTTGATTTCGGGGAAATCTGCCCATCCCCTAAATCGCTTCGATAGTTTCCAAAAGAGACCATCATGGTGTGACTATGGACGACGCCTTTTGGTTTGCCGGTTGTACCCGAGGTGTAAAGAATCAAAGCAGGCTCAAAGGAACTCGGATTTGATTTTCCGACAAAGGAAGATCCTTTCTTTTGCTGGTCTATATAAAACAAAGGCAAAGACACTTCCAAGGGATTTTGGGAGTAGAAATCCTCAGTCGTCAAAATCGCTTTGGCCCCAGAATCGCCAATCATATAGAGCAGACGCTCTTTTGGATAGGAAGGATCAAGCGGGAGGTAAACTCCCCCGACTTTGATGATGGCCAAAGCGGAAACGACAATCCCTTTGCCATAAGGAAGATAGACTCCGATTACATCTCCTTTGTGAACGAATTTGCTCAACGAAGAGGCAACGGCATCGCTTAAAGAATCAAGCTGAGCATAGGTGAGTTCGCCTCCATCGTCGCTTAAAGCAAGTTTCTCTGGATGCAACCTTGCAGTTTCTTGGACATACTCAAACAAGGCTTTCATCTTTATTCCTCAGGGAAGAAATGCAGGGCGCGCAATTTTTTAGCAAAAGCCTCGATATAGTTCTCGCCCGTCAAATCCCAAACGAACCCTAAGCGATAAAGCACTTGGGAGGTGTATTCGTTATCGAGGCTTTCGACCCCAAGCAAACGCAAATCGCTTTCGGATTTATTGCTTTGGTAAACAAGGAGGCTGGAGGCCTTTTCGCTCAAGGAAGGATCGTTTAATGCCTTGGACAAAGTCGAAAGGAATTCCTCTCTCTCGACCATTTTGATTGGGTGCGATTTGCTAAGGGTCCTCAGGACGTCTCCTAGATGGAAGAAGTGATTGTTTGAAGGCATGAAGGTCACGCATTCATCAGGCGTTCTCCCTAGAAGCATAATGGCTTTGGCCACTTGATCAATGGGCGAGAATTCCGCTAAAGCGTCCATCACCTCATAAGGCACTTCGCCCAAAGAAAGATAAGCGGCGAGCGTTTTCATAAAGCTGTTCGATTCGTAA
>CAVEPD010000076.1:0-3438 GCA_963617535.1 bacterium | reverse complement strand
TTTTGTTTCGCATCACCTGATATAGAACAAGAGAAAAATTGAGTGGCATCATTCCTAGGAATACGCCAATAGAATCGCGCTGCTTAGAACCGTCAACTAGCCATGCCATCAATCCTGAAAATGGCGGTTTCTCCGCTTTGACTCGTCATGCCGTTGTTCTTGCGCTCAGTGCAATGGCCATTAATAGAGAATATTTGAGCAAGGCGCCTCGCTGGAGAAAGTATAACTCATAAACCTGCAAGACCTGAAGCAAACAAAAGAGGCGGGAAATTGGTGCTTTTCCATGACGAAGTCCTCTTTGCGCCCACTCCAGTATTGATTCCTCATCGTTCAATATAGTTGTCCCAAGAATCCGCCAACGGCTTTGAAAATAAGGCAAGAAGTGTTTGACCTACCGCCCCACGGCATATATCTTGAAGGCATATGCCGATGAAACAGCGAAGCAACCATTACGTGCCCCAGTTCATACAAAGGAGATTTGGGGAGAAGATAAACGTCTACGATTTGAAACAAGACACCTTATTGATGCAAAAAAAGCCGGGCAGCGTCTTTTGCATCAACGGACTCTACGAAGACGAACTTGAGAATCTGTTCAACACAAATGCCGAGAGCAAGGTTGCAAACCTCCTTTTCAATAAAATCATCGACGCGGAGGGCGAAATCGTGCTCAATAGGGATGAGGTTCTCCTACTGAAAAGGTTCTTCGCCATCGAACAGTTAAGAACGCCGGACACCATAGGTTACATAAAAGAGGAAAGAGATTACTTCAAAAGTCATAGTCAAGAACATCTTTCGCGTTATGGATATTTTGACAATCCGACAAGCGGCCTTTCTGACAAAGAATATCTAACCTTAGCCTTACGGAACATCCTCGAATACGAAGGATCATCCATGAATGATCTTTGGGCATGGCTTCAAAAACCGACCACCACATTAGTCGCTCAGAAGTGGCTAAGAATTTACAACTCCTGCTATATTGCCTTTTGGGATTCCAAAAAATCTGGGGAAGACTTTATCATCACCGATGTGGGCATGGCGTGTGAACAAGATACGTTGATACTGTCGCAATTCGGCGCATCGCGGATAGAATTGATCGAGCAGGGTTTCTTAAATTACATTGCGCAAAACCCAAATTTCTCTAAATTTCAAAAAGACCGTGCGGAGGAGCTCGCATGCAGTAATGGTTTTATCCCTGCTAATATTTATCTTTTCTCCCTCACCGCGACTAGAACAATCGCCCTCATCAACCCTTTCTTTAGAACTTACGATCCTGATGACCAATGGCAATCCGACTACCATTTGCCATCTCCGGATTTCTGGCCCTCTGCCTTCCTCGACAAGAATCTTGTCAAGAAGAATAAAACGATTTACGAAGATCCTGAAAAAGTAGCCCTGCAACATATCTTTAGCCCAAACGATAGGTACATATATCCGATTCGCGATATGCAGCTAGAAGATGTCCTTTATTGCAATGCCTTGATGCTAGACCGGATCAATAGCCTATTGGGATTTGGGGATAGTCGAAGAATCATTAGGAGTCTCGCGACCTATCTTCAAGGAAACAGGCCACGGAAGGATTATCTAGGCTTGAAGAAACAGTTAGAGGCATACGGTTATGTGCTTCCGGAAACGCAAAAGCACAAAGACATAGCAAATGGTTTTGTGACCAGGCCGAATCAAGAAATCGCCAAAGGAGAGAAATACGTCAAATACGCTCTTCGCTTGGCAGGAAGCGCAGGACAATGACATGTACGAATATCTAAAAGACCTAGACGAAGGCATAAACGAGAGATATTTGACCGCGATGAGGAACGTTCGTTCCGCATCGAATTCCTTTTACGATTCCTATCTCGATTTGCTAGAAGAAACCCTCAAGACCATCGCCGAGCGGTTTGATTACGATTGCGAGGAAAGTCTCACCTGTGGCCAACTCGTCAGAAAGCCGGAGATGAAAGAGATTCTGCTGAAAACCATCGGAGTCAGCGAACACACCTATGGCAAATTCTCTGACTACTCAAAGAAAATCAATAAGCACAAGCACACCCTAGAAAAGAGGGTCAACGTCGAAACCATCATCAATTACATGAAAGTCTACGACGAGCTCATCACGCGTTTCGCAAACGCGCTTGGCCTGCCCGCCCTCGCTCCTTTGGACGTCAACTACCTCGCGGAGCAATTTGGAAAATCTGAGAAAGAGAACAAAAGGCTCAAAGAGGAGGCTCATTCTCTTAGAGAAGAGCTGATCAAAGCCTCAAATGAGAAACAGTTATCCGATGCAAATATCGCGAAGCTCGAAAAGATTCTTAAAGAGAAAACCTGGGCCAACAAAGACCTAGAGGAGGAAAACCTCACTTTGAGTGATGAGATCAGTAGGCTCAAAGACATCAAACTCAATTCGTTAGAGACCAAATTAGATAAGACCATCGGGATCCTAGAAGACCTTCAGGACTACCTAATTGAGAGCAGGATCGCCACCTCTCACATCTCAAAACTTATCTGCGGCAGAGCGCCTAGTGACGAGGAACTGAGAGAAGAGCGCAAGAAGATGGAGGTCTCCAAGCATGGAAAATGAACCAAGGACCGTCTTCGATCGGCTTGATGGCGTGGAAAACAAGGTTGATTCGATCGACGAAAAAATCGATGAGCTGCTAAAGGCTTTCGTCGAGAGCGAACATCAAAAGGCCGCCGTAGTTCAGAAACCCGCGGCCCCTACCGCCCCTAAGCCAGCCGACAAGAACGCGGCACTGCGCGAATTCATGAAATCCGCGACCAAGGAATACCTTTGGCTTGGTCCTTCTTCGAAATTCCGTAAAGCAAAAACCCTGCTCTGTATTAACACACTGGCATTAGTCATTCTCGGAATCTTCCCGACCGTCTTCACTTCAATCGCCCTTGGTTTCTACTCGCCGTTCTCTATTTTGGAGAATATTTGGCTAGTCTTCTCCATCGTCCTCTCCGTTTACGCCTTCAATTTCAAAGAAAGGATGCTCGATACCGATCTAAGGAGCCATTCCTGCGAGAACTATAAGCAAGATAGGGACCTCACCTGGAGAATCTACTCCGAGAAGAAAAGTTTCATTTGGTTCAGAAGGTTTTCCAATATCTCCTGTTTAGCCAACATTGCCATAATTTGGTTTAGAAACCAGGGCCCGGCCTCCGTTGTCGCCACCATCTTTGAGATTCTGCTCTTCGCGTTAAGCATCACCTTTATCTTCTCTTACGCGAGCCTCACCTGCATGTACGGGAATTTCATCCTCTACACGAACAAAAATGACGTCGGGGACAAGGTCACCTTGGTCTTCGACGTCATGGGTAAAAAGCTAATTACCTACGAGGATTTTCGAAAGAAATTCGGGAAAATCTTTCTTTGAGGGTTCAACTTCTGAAACTGATTTCCTGGTAATCCAGGTCTTTCGACAGGCAGATGCCCTCGCCGTA
>CAVEPD010000075.1:0-3481 GCA_963617535.1 bacterium | reverse complement strand
ATCTCGCCGAACGTGGACGCGATGGTCGTCATTGTCGGCAGTTCTTGGACCGATTCCCGTCTCTGGACCACGGTGAAAACCAATATCTGGCCCGTAATTATTTCCGTTCCTCTTGGCATTGCTTTAGGAATTTGGGCGGCCTTGAAGAAAAATAAGCCAACCGATCACATCATTTCCACTTTGGTCATGGTGTTCATTTCCGTTCCGTCTTTCATCACAATCAACTTCCTACTTTATCTCTTCTCCTATCAGTGGGGTGTTTTACCTAGCCAGTGGCCTTCTTCCACGGCCCCTCTTTCCACGAGGGTTTTGGGCTACATCATCCCAACCATGGCTTTATCCTTTGGCTCTATCTGCGGATATTGCCGTTTCACGCGCGCCGAATTAACGGAGGTCATGAGCAGTGATTATCTTTTGCTCGCGCGCACGAAGGGCTTAACGAAATCTCAATCAATCACCCGCCATGCGCTTAAAAACGCGATGGTCCCTATTCTTCCATCCATTCTTTCTGAAATCATCGGTTTGCTTGGCGGTTCGATGATTTTGGAGTCGTTGTACGGCATTCCTGGCGTAGGCAGGCTCTATATCACCGCGATCAACGCCAACGACTACAACGTTTTGATGGCTGATATGTCTTTGTACACCTTGATTGGCTTGATTTCCGGTGTCTTCCTTGATTTGTCTTACGGATTCATCGATCCGCGTATTCGTATGGGGGCTAAGAAGTAATATGGACGAGAACAAAACATTTACTTACCGTGACTCCAAAAATCAGGAGCACACTGTCACCTTTGCTCAAGGCGATTTCGAGTTAACCCAGTTTGACCGCAAATTGACCGACACGAAGATGAAGTCAAAGCCGACCACCTTCTTTAAGGACGCTTTCAAGCGCTTTGCAAAAAACAAATCCTCCGTCACCGGCGCGGTGATTCTTGGAACAATCCTGCTTCTTACCATTTTCGTTCCGATTTTCGACACCAACTCGCTGGACACCACCGATCCGAATCTCAGCTACCAAACAAAGCTCGCTCCACGTCTATTTGACGCCGGAACCGGCTTCTGGGATGGCACGACTGAATACAAGAACATTGCAATCGATACCGATTGGGATGCTTACGACAAAGACGGGACGATTTCTGGCTACCCCGTCACTAACAGCAACGCTTCGTTCTCATCTGACGCGATCGTTGGCGATATTAGCTACACCCTTCATAAACAAGGAATGGATGACGTCGCGACTTCTTATGCGCACGGCGGCTATATCCGTTTGACTTCGACGGCAGGTGATTCAAAAGACGGCTTCTTGCAAACTTCTGTATTTGCCTTTTCGCCAAATCTCTTAAATTATTCATTACACGTTGAAATCTCCGCAATTCCCGATGATTTTGTTTACGGTGATCAAGGCGTTTACTCGCTTTCCTTCCTGTATTCCACGGATAACGGAGCGAATTATTCGACGCTTGCTCTTGATGAGAACAAAAGCGAAGCCGGGACTTATGACTATAACTTGAGCGAGCTTCTTAGTGCCTCTGCCGTTTCCAATATGATGGGTCGCTTTGTTTTGACGGTCGCACGTGGCAATACCAATCAGAACGTGCTCCTAAAGAAAGCTGTGTTCTCCGTTAGCGATGGTTCGACCATGAAAGCAAGCGACACGGAGATCGCTAAGATGGCTGCCGTTTCTAGCAACGACGCAAGCGCAACCTTGCGCCGGAATTCCAATGAGTATCCATTCACGACGAACTCGAGCATGAACGTATATCATGCCGATTACGTGACTGGCAGCTTCCGCTACGACACTTATCAAGCTGTTTATAGCGACGTCTATATGTCGAACATCGCCGTTTCGCAGCTTGAAGGTTACGAGAAAAATGGCTGGATGAGCTTCTCTTATTCCTTATCGGATTTCACGAATGGCTCGCTTAGTGAAGAAGAACAAGCGAAATTCTTGGCTGGTGTGTCTCTTACCGCGGAAGGTGTGGAACACTGCCCTCTTCGCATTGACGCGGAGCACCCGCTCAGCGTGAAAGTCGCGAAGGCCGGCAAAGTTAAGACGGCCTCTTTCTCAGGAACCATTTCTAGGTATCGTCTTTATGGCTACACCTCCATACCGCGCTTCATCTTTGGCACGGATAGCCAAGGCAGGGATATGTTCAAGCTTGTCTTTGATGGCCTTCGTTATTCCGTCATCCTTGGCGTGGTCACCAGCTTGATCAATTTGGTGTTCGGCCTTATCTGGGGCGCAATCTCTGGCTACTTTGGTGGTTGGACTGATATTGTCATGGAACGCGTTTGCGAAATCCTTGGAGGCATCCCCTGGGTTGTCGTTATGACCCTTATCCTTATTAACAAACCTGCGGGCACCCCGACCATCTTGATGGTTGGCATTGCTTTGTGCACGACTGGCTGGATTGGCACGGCGGGATTAACCAGAACGCAGTTCTATCGATTTAAAGACCGAGAGTACATTCTCGCCGCGAGAACCTTGGGCGCGAGCGACAGAAGATTGATCTTCCGTCACATCTTGCCTAATGCGGTCGGCACCTTGATTACCTCTTCGGTCCTTATGATTCCTTCCGTTATCTTCTCGGAAGCTTCGCTTTCTTATTTAGGATTGGTCAACGGCATGCAGGGATTTGGCACGACTTTGTCGGACAACCAAATCTACATGACTACTTATCCATACCTCATTATTTTCCCAAGCGTTGTTATGGCGCTTATCATGATTTCGTTCAACCTCTTCGGGAACGGTCTTCGCGACGCGTTCAACCCGTCATTGAAAGGAGGAGAGTGATATGGCAGTCAATTTGTCTCAAAAAGATCGCCTCTTGATTGAAAAACAAGACGGCGAGGCCAAGGATAAAGCCTTGGAAGTCAAAAACCTCGTCATCTCTTTCCGCACGGACAATGGCAAGGTGCAGGCGGTGCGTGGTGTTTCCTTTGACCTTTATAAAGGCGAGACTCTTTGCATCGTCGGCGAGTCTGGCTCTGGCAAATCCGTCACGTCGAAAGCCGTAATGGGCATCCTTTCGCCTAATGCGATCGTTGAAGGCGGATCCATCATGTACCAAGGCATTGATCTCACAAAAGCGAGCGAAGCCGAGTATCAGAGAATCCGCGGTAAGAAGATCGGCATGATTTTCCAAGATCCTCTCTCTTCACTCAACCCGATTGTGAAAATCGGGAAGCAGATTACTGAGACGATGCTCATCAACGCGGATATGCTTAAGCGCTATTACAATGATTTGATTGCGCCGGAGCTTACCGCCTACATGAATGCAAAGTCCTATCGCGACAACAAAATCGAAGAGGCCCGTAACCGCGCAACCCTTCCAATGAATGGCTACGAGGACAAGATCTCTTCTTTTGGGGATAGGAAAGCTGAAGCTAAGCAAAAGCTCAAAGAGGCAAAGAAAAACAAATCTGACACTTCTGCGATTCTTGCTGAAATCGCTTCTATCAAAGAGGAAGAAAAAGCCTA
>CAVEPD010000074.1:0-3560 GCA_963617535.1 bacterium | reverse complement strand
ACAGGAGTCATTTTATGGGAAGACACTTTGAAGTACGCGCAGCCGCCATGGCTGCCACCGCCAAAGCGAAGTCCGCCGCTTACATGCGGGCTAGCAAAGAGATTTATGCGGCCGCCAAATCTGGCGATCCGAACCCCGAATCCAACCTTGCTTTACGTTCTGCGATTGCCAAATATCGCCGTGACGTTCCTAAGGACGTCATCGAGCGCGCCATCGAGCGCGCCAAAGGCAGCGATGCCACGGCTTACATTCAAGGCCGCTATGAATTTATGGGACCGGGTGGAAGCAACATCATCGTCGACACTCTTACCGACAACGTGAACCGCGCGCTTGTCACCGTTCGTACCATCGTCACCCGCAAAGGTGGCAAAATGGCCTCCGTCGCTTACAACTTCGAGCTCCTCGGTGTTCTTAATTTCAAGGGCAAGACCGAAGAGGAGGTTGAAGAGAACCTCATCCTCAGCGACGTCGATGTCCGCAGCGTCTCTGTTGACGATGGCGGCGAAGTTGAAGCCTTAGTTGCTCCGAACGATTTGGAAAAAGCCCAAGCCGCTCTTAAAGAGATCGGCGTTACGGAATACGACCGTGCCGAAACCACCATGTACCCCAATGAATGGGTCACCGTCGAGAATGACGACCTCAACAAACTTAAGGTCATGATGGATGAACTCAACGAAGCTGAAGACGTTCAGAACGTCTACACCAACGTTGAGAATCTCTAATCCTCATTGGAATGAAAAACGCCGCAAAAGCGGCGTTTTCTTTTGCAAAAACCAGGTATTTTCAATACTCGAATGGCTTCAAATCGACCACGCAATCCTTAGGGAAGATATGTTCTTCATTGTTGTCGAGATCGATAAGCACATAGCGATCGTTACCCATCCCCATTTTTTTCATATAGGTGAGTTGGCGGAAGCCATGACGTGAACTCATGCGCTCTATCAACGCATGGTTTTCCTCTTCCTTCATTGCAAAGACGATATCGACACAGGCTTGATCGATAGCGAGGATATCTAGCGAAGCGAGAATGCCGACGTTAGGAGTTACGACTTTCTCTGCTTCTAGACCAGCACAGTCGCAGTCAACGGACATGTTGCGCATAACGTTGATATAGGCAATGTTCTTGCCAAAATGAGCTAAAGTTGCGGCGCTGCTCTCGGTCATGCGCTCCATGAATTCTTCTTGGCTGATGCTCCATTGATTGGGGTCGCCTGGCTTAGTATGAATCATGGCTTTTCCGATTCTTCCATCCGCGCATCCGATGCCGATGTTCTTATTGCTTCCTCCGAAGCCACCCATTGTGTGGCCTTTGAAGTGGGTGAGAACCAACATGGAATCATAATTCATGATATGCGAGCCCATGGACATCGTAGAGAACCATTTACCTTCCGGGACGGGAAGATTCACGGTCCCTTCCTCGTCCATTATGTCGACCGGGCAGAAGTCCCAGCCGTTCACCTTGATGGTCTCGCGATGCTTTTCGGTTGTATCGCGGTCGCCTTCATAATAAGTGTTTGTCTCGACAATCGTCGGGTTGCCGATCTCCGCGTCGAAGAATTCCTTGACCCATTCGTGGGGAATAATGTTCGGCCCGTGCTTTTCGCCGGTGTGCAGTTTGATGGCAATTTTTCCTTCGAGCACGCATTTGATTTTCTCATAGACCTTTTTAAGCCCGTTTGCCGATAGGTCGCGTGTGAAGTAAACGATTGATTCGCTGCCTTCTCTCTCTTCGTAAGGAACATTGATGTTACCTGGTGTCAAAATTTCATCCATTGATATTCACCTCAAAAATATTCTAGTTGTCTTTTTCCTTGGGATAAAGACGTATCCCGATTGTCAGAACTTTTTTTACCTCTTCTCTCGAGGCGTTGGCCAAATCTAAAAGTCTTACCCTTCTCCCTAGACGTATCTCGATCTCGTTCTCGAGAGCCGCTTGGTCGAAGCGTGACAAGGAGAAGTCACCAAATAGAGTCATTTTCTCTTCGCTTATTAGATAAAGGAAAGAGGAATTGATGGATTGGAAATAGGGGATTACGGTCTTCTCGATTTCTCTTTGGGAAAGCGTTCTGTATTGGGAGGATGCGGAAGAATATTCCTCTAGGCGGGCAACGCAGTATAGAAGAGTGGAGGAGTTCTTCTTTTTGTTTTTGCCTTCCTCGATGTTTTGATAACCCTTCCTAGAAAGCCCGCATAGTTCAGCCGCCTGTATTTGGGTCAGCTTCTTGCTTTTCCTTAGCTGCTTTAAATTCATAAGAGAATTGTACGCATCTAAAGAAACAAAAATCTATAAAAAAGCGCACTTTATTTACTTAAAAAGCGTAGTATTTAAGTAACAAAAAATAAATATTCTTTCGACTATGACGGAATTTATTATTTTTATTCACTTTTCTACTTGTTCCTTTTTTGATGAACTAGCATAATACCCCCGGCTCCGAAAGGGGCAAAAGTTACATTAGGAGAGAAAAGCAATGCAACGTCAAACCACGTTGGCCACGACCGCTTCTGCCAATGCCGCAAAGAATTGGTACATCGTCGATGCCACGGACATCCCTCTTGGTCGTTTAGCTTCCAAGATCGCTGTCATCTTGATGGGCAAGAACAAGCCCACCTACACCCCCAACATCGATACCGGTGATTATGTCATCGTTATCAACGCCTCCAAGGTCAAAATGACCGGCAAAAACGGCGGCGAGCACAAGAAGAACTACTACAACGTCTCCGAGTACAACGGTGGTCTCCGCACTCGTAGCGCTGGCGTCATGCTTCGTGAGTTCCCTGTCGAACTCATCGAGCGCGCCGTCTGGGGCATGCTTCCGAAGGGACGCCTTGGCCGCCAGATCGCCAAGAAACTCTTCGTTTACGAAGGTGCCGAACACAAACAGCAAGGTCAGCAACCCAAGGTTCTTGACCTCAGCAAGTAAGGAGAAAGAACATGGCTGATAACAAATATTACGGAACTGGCCGTCGTAAAAGCTCTGTCGCCCGCGTCTATTTGAAGGCCGGCAAAGGCAGCATCATCGTCAACGGCAAAGACGTTAAGGAATATTTCCCTTTCTCGACCTTGATTCTTGACCTCAAGCAGCCCTTGGCTTTGCTTGGCGCCGAAGACAAGTACGACGTCATCTGCTTCGTTAAGGGCGGTGGATTCACCGGCCAAGCCGAAGCGATCCGTTTGGGCCTTGCCCGCGCCCTTCTCGAAGCTGGCGAAGATCGCAAGACCCTCAAAGTTGCTGGCATGCTTACCCGCAACGCTCGCTGCAAAGAGCGTAAGAAATACGGTCTCAAAGCCGCTCGTCGCGCTCCGCAGTTCTCCAAACGTTAACCGTTTGCTCAGATTCCAAAGCCCGGGGAAACCTGGGCTTTTTGTGTGGTGGCGTACTTAAAATGCCCGTCAATGTCGCTTGTTTTCACTTTTTTAAAATGTGCTTGCTTAGCACCTTGAATAGGTCTATATTATTCAAGCGCGAAAGCGTGATTGGGCCTTTAGCTCAGCTGGTTAGAGCGTGCGCTTGATAAGCGCAAGGTCGATGGTTCAAACCCATTAAGGCCCACCAATCGAA
>CAVEPD010000073.1:0-3770 GCA_963617535.1 bacterium | reverse complement strand
AGTTTCGCGACCATCTTCCTCATCGCGGTCTTGTTGAGGAGGATGTCGATGACCTGGTACATATTGCCTTCATCAATGAAGTAGTTGCCAGGACGGAGTTCTGTGACATTGATCATAAATTAAAATAATCTCCTTATAATGCCGGAAGAAATTATAGTCCTTTTGGACCCTCTAAAAAAGGACGAGTTTGTCGGCTGGAAAAAGCAAGCGCTACATCGATTCTTTTGGGTTTTGAACCATTAATTTTCTTTCGAAAAAACAGGTAATTTTCGCCTGCTTTGGATGTTGCTTGTTGGTTTTTCGCTAGGGCAAAGGTGTGTCCTTTGAAATTGTGCCCGTCTAAGGGTATGGCCCCGTTGCAACGCACCAAGGCTTCGATGCTTTCTTTAGTTCAGGTAGTCGCTCAGATAGGGTCTCTCGTCCCCAATCGTCGTTTTGCCGCCATGCCCAGGATAGACGAGAGTTTCTTCTGGCAAAGCAAAGAGCTTAGCGAGGCTTCTTTCCTTCTCCTTCGGGGCGGCATGAGGCAAATCGTCCCTCCCGACGCCGAGTTTGAACAAGGTGTCTCCCGAGAAAAGGACCTCATCCTCTTTGAAATAAAGGCAGATCGAGCCTTTCGTATGGAAGGGAGTGGCGATGGTTTGAAACTCAAAAGGACCGATTTTGGTCTCGTCCTGATCTTCTAAGAAATACGGACTAACCTCTTTTTCTAAGGAAAAAGGCTCGGCCAGATCGAAAGAAGCGTTCTTTTTAGGATCGCCGAGGCAGACGAAATCCTCCTCCGACATGAAAAGAGGGATGTTATCTAGGCCCTCGAAATCCTTGAGCCCATAGAAATGGTCGAAGTGGCCATGGGTAAGGATAAGTGCGAGGATTTTTCCTTGGTGATGCTTCTCGACGTAACGGTTCAGCACCCCATTTTGGTTGTAGCCAGGGTCGATAAGAAGACAAGGCTCCCCTTCTTCTCCTAAGACATAGGTGTTCGCGAAGGCGGGGTGATAAGAAAGCTTAGTAACTTTCATGAAGACAAAAAAATAAGGCCGCAGCCTTATTTCTTCTCCTTGTGGTCGGTCATCTTGCGGCAATGTTCGCAATACTTCTTGATCTCCATCTTCTCAGGCTTGTTGCGTTTGTTCCTGGTCGTGATGTAGTTCTCGTTACCGCAGACGGTGCATTTCAGGATGACTTGATCGCGTTTGGACGCCATATTCGTTCACTCTCCTTCGCTTACGCGTGGTGTATCCTATCACACCCTTTCCAAAAGTGCTACAACTTGCTTTAGAATAGTTGCGTTATGTTGAAAAGAAATGAAACCCGCCCCGTCTTCTTAGGACAAATCAGGCTCGGTGGCCAAAATAAGGTCCTCATCCAATCGATGGCTTCAATCAAGACGAGCAAAATTGAGGAAGTGAGCAATCAAATCAATCGCTGCGCCGATTTGGGATGCGACATCATGCGTCTCTCTTGCCTTGATATGGAAGACGCGAAAAGCTTCGCAAAGATCAAGGAAAAGGTCAGAATCCCCTTGGTGGCGGACATCCATTTCGATTACCGCTTCGCGCTTGAGGCCATCAAAGGCGGCGTCGACGCGGTGAGAATCAACCCCGGCAATATCGGGGACGTCGAGCGCATCAAGCAAGTCGTCTCCGCCTGCAAGGAGCATCACGTCCCCATCCGCATCGGCGTGAATTCCGGCTCGTTAGACAAAAGCATCTCCGTCGGGGAGCCGAAAGTCCTTGGAAAGCATCTTGTTGAAAGCGCGAAAAAGCACGTGGCCATCTTAGAAAGCCTCGATTTCCATGACATCGTGATCTCTTTGAAAGGCAGCTCGCCTTTAGAGACTATCGAAGCCTATAAAGAAGCCGCGAGGATCTTTCCTTATCCCCTGCATCTAGGGGTTACGGAAGCAGGCCCAAAAGACATCGGGCTCATCCGCAGCGCCGCCACCTTATCGCCTTTATTGCTAGAAGGAATAGGAGACACCATCCGCATCTCCTTAAGCGATGACCCCGAGGAGGAAGTGAAGGCCTGTCATAGGCTCCTTCATGACCTAGGCATCCTGAAAGATTACCCCACATTCATCTCTTGCCCAACCTGTGGCAGAACCTCGGTGAACCTCATCCCCCTAGCGAAAGAACTTCAACGTTATGTCGAGGAGAAACGCATCTGCAAAACCATCGCCGTGATGGGCTGCATCGTAAACGGCCCAGGCGAGGCGAAGCATGCGGATCTAGGCGCGGCGGGAGGAAACGGGAGATGGGTCATCTTCAAAAAAGGGCAGATCCTACGTGAAGTAGACGATAAAGACATCCTCGCCGAGATGAAGAAAGAAATCGACGCCTTATAAGAAAAAGAGCAGGTCAGTCCTGCTCTTTTCCATGTAGATTCGCCCTGATTTTCTTGCGGATCGCCTTGCGACGGTACTTGTTTTTGACTTTCTCGACCGCCCAGCGCTGCTTCCTCTTGTAGCCTGGCTTCACTTTCTTCGAACGGGTGTTCGCCTTCGCGATTTTGATTTCGCGCGCTTCCTCAGGATCCTCGAAAGGTTTCTTCTTCTTGAATTTGGTCTTCGGGAGCAAGCCGACGGGGTCGCTTTCCAAAGCGTCCTTCTTAAGGATCAGGAAATCGAATTTGACCCCTTGGTCCATGAGGGCTTTCGGGAGCTTTGTGGAGTCATCGTCATAAAACACCCAGGAATCGCCCGTTTTGCCGAATCTCGCGGTCCTGCCCGCGCGGTGATGGTAGTAATTGAGGTCGCTAGGGAGATCGAGCGAGATGACGTCGCTCACGTCCTCGATGTCGATGCCACGGCTAAGAAGATCGCTGCAGACCACCACTTGATAACGATTCTCCTTGATCATGCGGATGGTCTTTCTTCTCTCTCTGGTCTCTAAATCGCCAGAGAACAAAACAACGCTGTAGCCAGCGTTTTTAAGCGCGGCGTAAGCTGAATTCACATCCTCTTTCTTCGAGGCGAAGACCAAAGCCAGATAAGGGACTTTGATCTTGAGGAAGCGAAGCAAAGCCTCGTTCTTCCCCGCGTGCTTTATGTCAACAAGGTGATGGGAGACGTTTCCGGAGGACTTGTTGTCCTCGCCTTGGTAAAGGAAGTCGCTTGAGGCGTATTTCCTGAGCTTCTCCTTTAGTCCCTGTTCCAAAGTCGCGGAGAACACCATGACCTGGAGATCGTCGCGCAAAAGAGAACGGAGGGCGTCGATGTCCTCGAAATAGCCCATGTCCATCAGCATGTCCGCCTCATCGAGGACGAGGCTCTTCACGCCTTTGAGATTGAGCTCGTAGTCGTCCGCAAGAAGGTCTTTCAGTCTTCCAGGCGTCCCGATGACGAGCTGAGGGGCGATTGAGAGCCCCTGCTGGTTCTCGCTTTTCTCTTCGCTTGAGGTGAATAGTCTCACCTTGAGCTTAGGGAAGAAACGGGTGAAGGCAAAAGCGAAATCATAGACCTGGCGGGCAAGTTCCCTGCTTGGGCAAATGACGATCGACTGGAGGCGAGACAATGAAAGGTCGAGCCTATCGATGATCGGCACGAGGTAAGAATGGGTCTTTCCCGAGCCCGTCTCGGACTGGCAGAGAATCGAATCCCCCTTGAGGGCCTTCGGGATGACCCGTCCTTGGACGGGCGAAGGCTCCTTGTAACCTAGCTTCTCTAAGGCTAGGACCATCTCTTTTGATAAATTGAATTGCGCAAAGCTTCCCATAACGGGGAGATTATAGGGAAATCCCTTCCTTTTTGCACATTTTTAAAGGAAAAT
>CAVEPD010000072.1:0-3939 GCA_963617535.1 bacterium | reverse complement strand
GCTAACTCCTGCTTCTAAGACGTCTATGAAAGAAAAGAAAAAGGCGGAGCCTAAGCCTTCGCCTAGTGGCCTTAGTGAGGCCAACGTTGAAGAGGTTGAGTGAGGACATCCGATAGATTCCTTGCTTAAAAGCGGGGCAAAACCGAAAGCAAACGAAAGGTAGAGACAATTCTTAATTTATGGGCAGTGACTATTACAAAAAGGCCAAAATCCTTGATGAGGACGAAGGGGATTGGGAAAGCGCCATCCAAGTCTGCGAGGAAGGGATCGAAAGAGGCTTTTTTGATTGCGCTTATGAGAAAGGCCTCATTCTTTTGCTTAATCAAGATCCCTCAGACATCGATTGGGGCGAGTTAATAGAAACCTTCGAACTCGGAGCTCGTGGGGGAGAAGAGAGGTGCCATTACGAGCTCGCTAAGCTTTATTCGGGAAAAGAAAATCCAAACCTCAAGAACTATGGGCGTTCATTGGATGAATTTTGCTACTGCACAATCAAAAAAGAAGATATTCCAATTGTAAGGAAGATGCTCGTGCAGCAAAGGGTGGAAACCCAAAAGAAAGGCCCGACTTATAGTCTATCTTTGCTGAACAAATGTGATAAATTGATCGGTCGTTGTAGAGGCGATAACGGGCTTAAAGAGTTTGTGCTGAGCATTCGCAAAGACTGCGCGAATGACGCGTTCCTTTCTTGGGCGAAAGAAATCGACGCTTGCACTTCGTTAAAAGACTTGCGAGAAGTAATGAGCGCGCTCAAGCCCACTGAAGCCCGCTTCGACAAATTCGATAGGCTGTTTTTGAGAGGCAGAGACTTTGGATATCCTTTCCTCTATTTGGGGGAAACGACACTTGAGGAAATAAAATGGTTCCTTTCCCTTTGCGAGAAAGCCGGGGAGGGCGTTCCCTGGCTCATGGGCAAAATATGCAATGGCCTTGGACAAGATAAAATTGGCTTGCTGAAGAGGCTGAAAGAGCTAACCAAACGCTATCCCGCGTGGACGCTCGATATAAGGGAGGCGGCCATAGGCGAAATCAATCGTTTAGCAAAGGAGGGGAAAATTGAGGAAGCGGATAAAATCATCGCCATTTTAAAGATATCCGCTAAAGATTGCGCTGCATACATTAGGGAAATCGCCAAGAGAAGGGAAATCAACGAAGCTCGAGCTTTTGCCGACGCCGATTTTTCCTTTCCAAACGGCTCCGAAAATATTAGCAAAGCGTTTGCGAAAGCCCTTGAAATCCAAACGAAGTACAATGATGAAACTCTTCTTCATTATCTTGTGCCGAAAATAGAAAACGCGAAGAATTTCGTTGACTTAGAAGTGGTTTTTGCCGCACTAGCGATGCATGAAATATCGTTGTCTTCACTCGAAGAAAGTGAGTGGCGCGATGTTCCAAAGAATAAATTGCGAAATCAACAAACTGGGAACTATTTTCTCGTTTTCTGCCCTGGAATACCGCTTGATGGTTCGTATATGCCGGATCGATTTGTCCAGTCTACACCGGGCTTCGAACGGCTTTTTCTGAACTCAAATTCGCCTTTTCAGGAAGGAAGGAATGCTTTTTCAATATTCGACTGGTCTAAAAATTATCATGCTCGCAAAGATGATTTCTCGTACCCCAATAATCAAATGGTTCGTTTTTTTGAAAAGCCCGATTTGAAAGAATTCGTCAAAACTTATAGGTCAACCTACAACGCTATTTTGGGATTTTGTATGAATGAGGAAGCGGCGATTCTCTGCGCGGAAGCAGAGGTCAAACCCGTGATGGTCAACGATGTAATCGACTATCCAAGTGCTGAGTTCTTAGAAAAAGAGATCGAAGAAATGAAAAGGGCTCCTTACATCGATTTCAGAAGCAATTATCTCTACTATTATTCGCCGGTGAGGGATATCAAATTTTGCGCCGATTTTCACTCGCCACATTTCAGAACGTTGATCGTCTATTTCAAGGCATTCAATCCAACCGGGTACTTCAATGATCCACTTCGTGGCCAAGATGAGCGCAAATTGAAAAAACGATTTAGCGACGGCGAATTCTATGATAGTAACAAAAAGGGAACTTTATTGGCAAATATCGAGACGTTCGCTGAATGGTTCGATGACCTTCCAATTGCGGAAGAGGACATTGTTATGAGGGTTCCGGCGTCCGAAGAGACCTGTTGCGATGAGGGAAGGCCCATGAATAAAATCGTCGCGGAAATTGTTAAACGACACGGCAAAGGAAAAAATGGAAATAGATATCTTATTAGGTCGGAAGAAAAGCCTCGTCATAATGCCTACGGCGGTGTCGGCAGAGAAATCAGTACGCAGCTTAAGACACTGAAAGTTGTCGACAACGAAGGCGTCCTTGAGGGGAAGACGATTTACCTCTTTGACGATATATGCACGAGCGGAACCTCCATGGTTGCATGCTCTCACTTGCTCTATGAAGCAGGTGCGGGCCGCGTGGTTTGTTTTGCAATCGTGAAAACCGAGAATCCCGAATATCCGCTTAAACCTATAGAATAGTGGAGCTCCTATGAATCTTGGCAAATTTGTACTGTTCCTTAAAAACATCGACGGGGTCGGCGAGGCCGCCATCCGTAAGCTGATTATCTGCAATTGTTTTAAAAATCTCGACCTCAAGTCTTCGGAAGACGTCCTTTCCTTTTTGAAAAGCCACATCGATTATTTCACCAGGAAGCAGGCCATCGAATCGCTTGATATGGCTTCCCTGAAGAAAGCCGATAATAGGAGACTTCTTTTAGAGCAAAGTTGCGCGAATGGGAAAGTGACTATTCTCACTTATTTCGACGAAGGTTACCCGAACCGCTTTAAGAGAATGAAAGAGGCTAGATCCCGCGATTTCCCCCTCATGCTCTTTTGCAAGGGCAACATAGGGCTGCTTAGTGCCGAAAAGACCTGTGCGATCATCGGAACCAGAAAACCCTCCGAAAAAGCCAAAAAAGTCGCTTTTGAATTGTCCAAGAAAATGGCAGAGAGAGGCTATGTCATCATAAGTGGCCTGGCGGATGGCTGCGATACGCTCGCTCATAAGGGATGCTTAGAAGCAAGCGGGAAAACGGTTGCGATTCTAGGCATGGGGCTAGACAAGATATCATCCAAAGCGGGACGCGAATTGGCGAATGAAATTTTGTCCAAGGATGGCTTAATTATTAGCGAATACCCGTTGGGGACCGCTCCTCAATCCTTCACATTCGTGCAAAGAGATCGTTTGCAGGCTGCTCTTGGAGATTTAGTTATCCCTGTCCAAACCTCTGAGTCAGGCGGAACCATGCACGCTTGCAATAGCTGCGAGACAAATTATGGGAACCGACTCGTCGTGGTCTCTCCTAACTTGGTCGATGATGGAGAAACCAGTGGGAACAGGCGCTTGATCGAAACTTATTTTGCCAAAACAATCGATGATTTAAGCGATTCGGCGCTTGACGACGTTCTGTGAGTTTGTTTGATCTCCAAGAATAAGCGGGTTGGCTTCGGCTGAATCGACATTATATAAGTTTGAATGCTCCCGCGATTAAAATTGAATCTTTATTGAATAAAATTTTCATAAATCGTTTATTGCTCGTAGAAAATTCATCGGTGGCTGGGAACTTAACCATGCGAATCGGCTCGGAATGCAAAAGGAATTTCAAAACTCTCAGCGTCTCCGTTGGTCTTACTCCGTCCATGACCAAAACATGTTCATAAAGGCAACTTTGAGGGGGTTCCCTCTTGATGCTAAAACAGATTCCTTCTCTTTGAAGGAGAATCAAAGAAGGGTTAAGAGGAATGCGGAACCCTTCTATTGTACAAGAAGCTTTTGACTCTTCTTCCAGTCCTTCGCCTGGGGGCAAAACCTTCGTTTTTTGCAGAAAATGCAATTTACGAACTTCGTTTTTGCAAAAAATGCAATTTACGAAGATTTCGCGAAAAGTAGGGGGAGCAAGCTTTTGAATTT
>CAVEPD010000071.1:0-4312 GCA_963617535.1 bacterium | reverse complement strand
CGTCATCACTTTAGATGATTTATTCAAATAAGGCCCTAAGGCTTCAATAGACCAGCCTATAATTTGCTTAATCTCGATTTTTGACCCACATTAAGCAAATTATAAATTTCTAGACATCCTTTTGCCTTCGATCGGGGGAGTCCAAAACTTACCTTTGCACGCAATTCGCTTAGCAAAAGAAAGTAGCTTTTACGTTTCCGAATCTTTCTTTGACTTCGTTTCTTTTCGCAATGCCTTGAGCTCTTTTGGATAGGCCTCTTCATCGAATTCTTGATCCATCATATCCAAGACGAAAGCATCCTTAATGCAAATCACGACGAATAAGCCTTTGGTTCGTTATAAAACCTTTTTTGATGGCAAAAATACCTTTTTCTTCCGTCTCCGTCTATTCTTTTTTAACGTTAACCTATTTACAATAGATTGTTTTCATTTAGAAAATGCAACTAAACCAATCAAATTTCATTTAGAAAATGCAACTAAATCTTTATAATTTCATTTAGAAAATGCACTAGAGGTAAGTTATGGCCTTTAAACGAAAGATCTATCAAAAGCTTCTTGATTGGAAAAACAGTCCTCATAAAAACAGCGCTCTCCTCATTGAAGGGGCAAGGCGCGTCGGCAAAACCACCATCGTCCAAGAATTCGGGGAGAAGGAATACGACAACTACATCTATATCGATTTCACCTACGCCTCAGAAGAAACCAAGAACCTTTTCAAAAGGGTCCGCCCCTTCGATAAGAAATCCATGGATCTTTTCTTCTCAGACCTATTCCTCATGTATGAAAAGGAACTCCACGAGGGGGATCTCATCATTTTCGACGAGATCGAGAATTGCCCTCTTGCCAGGCAAGCAATCAAAGCGCTTGTCCAGGACGGCAGGTTCGACTACATCGAAACCGGCTCCCTCATCAGCATCAGGGAGAACACGTATGGGATTCAGATTCCATCCGAAGAAAGACGCCTCGAGATGCACCCGATGGATTTCGAGGAATTCCGTTGGGCCATGGGCGATAGCTCCAGCTGCGAATTGCTCCGCAAAATGTTCCAGGAGGGAAAGCCGATCAATCCCTCTGTTCATCAGAAAATGATGGATGAGTATCGATTGTACCTGTCTTTAGGAGGGATGCCTTTAGTCGTCGCGACCTATCTAGAAAGCAACTCCTTCTCCGCCGCCGCCCAAATTAAGAAAGACACCTGCAAGCTATACGCCGATGATTTGCGAAAGCACGACAACAAATACGGCACCTCTTGCCTATCGATTTATCAATCGATGTACAGTTCCCTTCATTCTTGGTCAAAAAGGGTGAAAACCGACATTCGAAGCGAAGGCGAAAAGCAGAAATACATCCGCTCCCTTAGCGATTTGGAGGATTCCCGCATCGTGAACGCGGTCCATCATTGTAAAGACCTGAGCCTAGGAAACCTCACAAAAGGAGAGACCGCCTTCAAACTTTATCCTTTGGACGTGGGCTTGATGTTAGAGACGTTACTAGGAGAAGAGGGCCTTTCCAGCGAAGAGGCCTATAAGAAAATCCGTTTTGGGAAGCTCGCTGGGGCCAATTTCGGCCTGCTTTACGAATGCGCCGCCTTGCAGGCTTTGGTCAGCAGCGGGCACACCCTTTATTACCATACCTTTCAGCATGGCGAAGCAAGCAAACGATACGAAATCGACTTCGTCGGCTACCTGAAAGGCAGGCTCACCGCCTTTGAAATCAAAAGCACGAACCGTTTCACCACTTCTTCTTTAGACGCGCTATCTTCTAAGTATTCTCAGCTGACCATCGACCGCGTCGTCATCAGCCCAAAGCCCTTATCCAGGGCGAACAACGTTTTGAATTTGCCGCTTTATTTGACTTATCTGCTTTGAGCGTCAGGGCTCAATAAATCCGTAAAGATCGCAGGCACAATGAGCCAAAATTCCACAACGATCACATTCGCGGCAGTTCAACCGATATTAACCAAATCTTTTGTTTATCTTTCGTCGAAATAATCACATTAAGGTTAGTCCACAGCGTTTCGTTTCTATTTTCTTAATCAAAATCGTTTGGGGAGATTTTACTTTCGCTTTTTAAGGATTAGATAAAGAAAGGAAAACCTTTCCATCTAAATAATCCCCATATTATCTACAGCGCATTTTTAGGCTTTGTCCGTTTCTGCGCTTTAGGGAATAAGGCCTTCAAAAGCCATCGCAAAAAGCTCTTAATGAAGTGCTAATGAAGCATTACTTCACTACACTTCACTAAGAACTTCATTGTCAATGAAGTCAGTCCACGAGGACTTTCTCGGAATTGGATTTGTAGAACGAGGTCCTGCCGACCTTGATATGACGGAGATACCCTTTCTCCACCAAAGGCTCCAAAACCGATGTCCTAAAATAAGTGGAGGGGGTGACCCCTAAATGCTTCGCGATCAGGCCCGCATCCCTTCTTTCGTTATAGCAATAAGAAAGGATGGCCAAATCGTATTTGCCATTAAGAGGAACGCTGGTATGGACATTGGGGCAGTCAATTTTGCTGACCATCCCTCCATCGTGAGCGAGATCGGGGAGCACCAAGGCGAAGGATTGACTGTTCGAAGAGGCGTAAGGAAGATAATTATCCTCATACCCATCGTATGCTTTCTCAATTTTGTCGAAGCCCGAACCCCTTTTCTCCATGAGGTCAAGCATCGTGAAGATGTTGCAGATCACCTCGTTCCTCCGCGCGGGATCGATCGAGGAGAGGTTCCTCTCTTCCTTCAGGTCCTTAGAGCCTACGAGGGACCCAGGAGAGATAATCTCCAGTCTATCTTTATATAGATTCACTTCAATCTGACGTCCCATCATGAAGTAGTTTCGGTGCCCCAAGGCATTGATCAGGGCTTCTCGCAACGCGTTTTCAGGATAAGAAACCAGGGGAACCCTGCCATCTCCTGTTTTCACGAAGCCATCCGCGCTCCTGCTTTGGACGAATTCCTTCATGAAGGAATATTCGTCCAGCAGATTCCCTTGCATCGATTTGCTCGCATAGAAGGTGTTGTCGCCTTTGCTCACGCCCAAGAACTGCGAGCAAACCACCAAAGACCTAGGAGAAGAATAATCGTCCCTGAAAAGCAGCGCCCCTTGGCAAAGGCGATTATCCGTGGAGACAAAGCCAATGGAGATAAGCTCTTTCAAGGAGGGCTTTTCCCCGGCGTGACGTTTCGCGTAGTAAGCGAATAGCTTGGAGAAATCCTCCTCACGATACCTCTCTTGGGTGAAGCGGTCGTCAAAAGAGACGAACTCGCTGCAGGCGACCATGTCTCTTATTTCTTCCCCCGTCGCGATGGAGGTCTCACCGAAATGGCGGACAAAAACGGAGCCGTTCCCATCAAATCTCAAAGTAATCGGAGGATATTTCGTAGGCTCTACCCGGATTTCAAGGATATAGCGAATCGGCTTTGTATTTGGAACGGGGTGGGTGAGGAAATCATAGACAATCGGGGGTTCGATATGCTCCTTAACAAGGCGAGCGACCATCAAGATGATTTTGTCTACAGTCACGTGGTCCAGAGCCAAAAGCTCATGGGTTTTGTTATCCACTCCAACATACAAGGAGCCACCGCAGGCATTGGCAAAGCCAACAATCTCCTTAAGCCAGCCAAATTCCAAACGATGTTTTGGATCTTTTGGGTTCTCGCCTTCTTGAAGAATGCCTTTAAATTCAACGACCTTGTTTTCAAGATTCACATTAGGTATTAATTCTTCAATCAGCATATTAATCTCCTTTTCTATAATATGATTATAAGCGTTAATGAAGTGCTAATGAAGTAATACTTCACTACACTTCACTAAGAACTTCATCATTAATGAAGTCAGCCCATAAGGGCAGATGAACGCCCTCTAAATCGAAATTTCTACGGCATCCTTAACAATTTTGTTAAGTTTCTTTGATTTTTTTACAAACCCTGCCCCCTAGTCCCAAAAAAAGAGGCGTCTTATCTATGATAAGCCCCTTAATGCAGAGGCCTAGCGACAGGGTCCACCGCATCAAGCAGACCCACACGGTCTCGATTTTGCGTCTAGTCATGAAAGACACGCTCGAAGAGGAGGCCTTCAATCTCCAGCAGGAGAAGAAAGACCTCTACAATGAGAGCGTCGAAGGCAACAGCGGGCTTCTTCCTTAAACGAAGATGACATCAGGTGCCTGCTTTCTTAAGGCTTCTGATCCAAGATCAAACGTTTCACGTGCACGTCCGACGCGTTGCCAGAAAATCTTTTTCCTTCGCTTTTGAAATAGGCAGTTGCGTATTCTCTCCGGGCTTATGCAGCAAGGCAAAATTTTCGGAGATGTG
>CAVEPD010000070.1:0-4464 GCA_963617535.1 bacterium | reverse complement strand
TCCTCGAGGGTCGCGTCCAAATCGCTTATGCCCTTCTCCTTCAGCTTCCCGTTGTAGCTTTCCATCTGGAAAAGAAACGATCCATAGAAATAAGCGGAAAAGGACTCGCTACGCTTATCTAGCTTTGATAAAGGCCCTTCATAGAAAGCTCGCCCATAAGGGGTAAGCTCCTCTAAGGAATCAAAAAGGCTTTCGTCGGAGATCGCAAAGTAGTCGCTCCCGTTCCAAGCGAAGCGAGAAGGGAACTCGGCCAGGATGAGGTTTTCAAGAAAAGCAAAGGGGGCGTATATCTTATTTCGGCAGGAAACAAGCTTGGCTCCATAGCGGTCTAGTTTGAATAAGGTTTCCTCACCTTTCGTGCTTGAACAGGTGGCGTAATGGATTCTCGCCGTGCTATCTTCTTCTACCGCTAACAAATCGGAAGTCAGATTCTTTTGGCCGGTGAGGCTTAGGAAGGAAGAAAGGTCCGGGGTCGAGATCGAATTGTCCTCCAAAGAGAAAAGCATTTCGACTTCGCTTTCAAGATTGATTACCCTCTCTCCTTGTACCTCAAATAACCTTCTTCCTCCGGTGAAATGGGCGTTCACGAAACCTTCGAAAAAGGTTTTAAGAGCAACATAAGGAACATCCTCTGCCAGCGAGAAGAAATGGGTGGGGAGAGAATAGGTCTTTTCTTTTTTGAGCTCGCCATCATAGGCTCTAGAAGAAAGAGAACGGACCAAAGTGGCGTTATCTTCGAAATGGAAGGAGGTCTCTTCTTCCTCGCTATACTCCTCAATGGAATAGGATTCTATCGTCTGCGCCTCTTCTGATTCTTCCCAGGAATAAGAGGACTCGCTGTCTTCATAGCTCTCTGACACAACCTCTTCCTTAGTGGGCGAAGAGCAAGAAAGAAGAGCCAACGAGAAGAGAGAAAGAGCGAAGGTGATCTTTTTTGTTTGTTTCTTCATAATGACAGCTCCCCTTTAATTAATTCATGTTCAAAAGCAGTCCAAATTATAAGGCCATCCCCTAAAAAAGATTCGGAATATCCTGTTCTAAGAACGAACATCAGATAATCGGAATAATCAGCGCGGACTTGTTGACCGTCGTCCAGCAGTCAATCATGCCATCGTCCGTGATCGATTCGCCTTCTTTCAAAGAGAAAATGACCATTTGGTTCCGGGAGGGAGTCAAGAAGACATTCGCGACGAATTTTTCCTCGGTCGATTTCTTTTCGACGATCCCATCGTAGGTCCAAGTGCCCTCCGAGCAATCCGAGAGTTCCAAATATCCGTCCCTCTCCCCTTCCTTCGGGTGGCTGATGGTCAGGCGCGCCTTCTCCCCTTTGATTTTCACCTTGAAATCGAATCCGAGGCTTTTGCTGTCAGAAGGGGTATACACCCCATCCACGGAGATGTTGTTTTTGTCTCCGACCTTGCGAGGGGACCCAACGTTAAGCACGGCGATTTCCTCTTTTTGGTTTTCTGCGGAAACAGCGATATGGGACCCTCCCAAAAGGCAAGCGGGCAAGACGGCAAGCCCGGCGGCTAGGATGGCTACTTTAATTTTATTCATACTCAATCTTTCTAGAAACGTTTTTAGTTTTCTTGTTTCTTTCCGCGCAATATATTAACGTTTTCTATATCGGTGTCAACATTAAAAGTAACGTTTTCTTTTTATTTGTTTCTTAGTCCCCAAACAATAAGAGAAAAGAAAGCCAAAGCAAAGCGGCGCTTCGCATTATTCCAAGCATCATCGCTTCAAAAGACGTTTTGACGTGTATCGGCTTATATACTGAAAAGCCGCCGAAGCGGCTTTCTAATCGATGTTGAATCAGGCGATCTCCGGAAGCGTGATAGTTATTTTTCCGAACCCGGAAAGGGAATAGGTCCCTAGAGAAGTCGCCCATTTCACTTCCTTCAGGCCCTTTTCGTCGAAGCTAACCGAAACGTTGGTATAAATTTTGTCATTTATCGTGAGTTCTGAAGCAAGGAAAGCGTTCTTCTCCGAGTCGAAGGCAAAGGAAGAATAACTATCTCCGAACAAAAGAACGCAGCTTTCAAGCGAGGCGAAAGTCATCTTGACTTCATCGCTCTCGCTTTTGTTCCAACCGCTGTCTGTCTTAGTGTAAAGATAATCGACGTCGGTTCCTTTTTCTCCATAAACTTGGCTTTCTTCCGTTACCCCTGAAAGCGTCTCTGTTCGATCATCGAGGTAAATCGTCCCATTCACAAAGGTTTCCCCCTCGGAGGTCATTTTGTCTTCCCCATCCTCGATTTTCTCTGAATACTCATAAAGGAAATTCATCGCTTCGCTCGCCTCAAGGAAATAGGTTACCCATTGGTCTTCGGTGATGATGTCCTTCTTTTCCATATCGGGAAGATCGACCTTCGCCTGGCCAAAACCCGCAATCTCGTAAGAACTTCCCGAATTTTTGTAAGTGATGCTTTCAAGCTGATCTTCGGCAAAAGTGATGACAATATCAGTATAGACGTTGTTATTTATTTCAAGAGAAGAGGCGCGATAAGAGGCGCTGCTCTTATCGAAAGTAAGGCTCTCATAGGAATCCCCAAAGAGAAGAATGGCGTCTTCAATCGTTTTAAATGTTGCTTTGTCCGTTTCATTGCCTTCCTTCTTTTCCCAGACGCCATCGATTTCTTCGTACGCATAGCAAACGGAATCCTCCAAAGAATAGAACTCATGCGCAGAGGAAGATGGAGCCCCGTTATAACTTTGCTCATTGCGGTACTCAATCGCATTCCCGTCGCAAAGATAAGATTCGAAGGTGGAATAGGAATTATATTGGTCCTCGTACGAGTAGTCGCTCTTGTAGAGGCAATTTCTCGCAATCGATGCAGAAAGCAAGGCATTTTCATATACCTCCTTGCTCACCATCCCCTCAGAGTAAAGCTGGTCTTCTGTAGGCAAAGTGACGTGGATCTTCCCAATTTCGTCGATCTTGTATTCGCCACCATCCGAAGTAAAGGAAATTGAGGAAAGCTCGCCATAAGAGAAAATCACTTTCAAATCCTCAAGTTTTTCGAAGCCGCCAATGGAGGTATCAAGTTTTTGAGCGAGGTAGGCATCGCTTTCTTTATCGTAAGTGAAGTAACTGCCATTCGAGAGGAAAGCAAGAGCGAGGGAATCGTAGATTTCCCACGGGCCATAGGTCGCCTCGTAAACGCTCTTCCTGTATAACCCGCTTCCGTTTTTGGCGTAGCTATAGGCCACCTCGTCTTCCACCGAGAAATACACCTCAGTCTCCGCGGAGACTTTCTGACCGTCCGAAGTGCCTTCGGACAAGGTGATCGAGTGAATGGAATTGCCATCGTAATCGCTCTCCGCCACGATGGTGATGGGGTTTGACTCATCTCCCTGCACCTTGGTGAAGGCAATGCGGGCATTCCGCTCATCCTTAAACGGGTTCATGGCGTTCACCCAATCCCCCAATTCTGCCAATAAGCCTTCTTTCACCTGATCTATGCTAGGCAAGCTCACCACAGTAGAGCCAAAATTCGAAATCACGCCCTGCACTTTGACTTCGCTATCCTCTTCGTTTACCGCGGAGAAGCTCACTTTGTTTAAGGCTTTTCCCTCAAAAAGGACCAAGACGTCTTTTCCAAGGATGGTTTCCTTTCCCTCGTAAGCATAGGTAACGCTTTCGGCGTAATACCCTTTTTTATCTTCCTGATAAGAGAAAGAGGCATAGCTAGAAGCAAAAGCGGAAAGGAGGCTTTTCCCTATCGCCCATTGGGCTTTCCCGTCCTCATAAGAAGAGGCCGCGTAGGCTTCTACTTCTTCCACGTAAGAGTATTTGGTATAGCTGCCATCCGCGTTCTTGCCGATGTAGTAATGGCTGTTGAACGAAGTTTCTCCCCCTTCTTCTTTAGAGGTTTGGGTTACTTTGATCGCCTCCTCCCCCATCTCGGTTTGGGAGGAGCTGGTGAGCCCTTTTCCTTGAGCAGAGGTGACGATGGTGCAGTTAGAGATCCCTAGGAAGGCCTTTTTCCAATCTTCCTCATCAATCACCAAGTCCTTGTCGCTTTCTGAAGAGGAGGTTTCTCCATTTGAGTCAGACGCGGAAGAAGGAATGACCTCCGAAGAAGAGGCCTCCGGATGATTGCTTGAGGAGGAGTCCCCCTCGCCGCAGGCGCACAAAACAAGCAAAGGCAAAGTTAAGGTAAGCAGTATATTTTTCTTTTTCATGGTTTTTCTCTCTTTCCGGGAGCTATTTTAGGATGAGCGGTTCCTTTTATCTACCAACACAACAAAATTGGTTGGCCGGCGAGCTATGAAGAGCGCTCTTGCACCCCTTTGTTCAAAGAAAGCCCAAGCCTGGTTTTGAGGCTTGGGCTGCGGCTTTAATTCAGTCAATAGTCACGGAGGCGTTTTCTTCGCCCGACCACTCTCGATAGCCTTTGTAATGCTTGGAGTAGAAGGCCCCTTCCGAGGTATCGCCTAGCAACTCGCCCTCGACCTTCG
>CAVEPD010000069.1:0-4491 GCA_963617535.1 bacterium | reverse complement strand
CTGGTCTATTGAAGCCTTAGGGCCTTATTTGAATAAATCATCTAAAGTGATGACGGACTGGATCGACATGGAATTCGAATTTTTCTTCAACCCTCCCGCGGCGATGACGGTTGGGTAAAGGGCGTAGCGCGTTTTGGTAGCTGCTTGAAAGTCATGGATTTTCCGGTTTAAGGAATCGAGGTCTTTTTTGGTGTAGATATACGGGGTTTGGCTGTACTTCATTTCGCAGACGTTGATGACCTGGTCTTTCCGAACGATCAGCAGATCGATTTGCGAGCCGAACAATCCCGCGTCGTCGTCTTTTTTGCAGAACCAAGAATTTGCCTCGGTCAGCACGCCGGAAACGCCTAGTTTCTCTTTCATTTGCTTTATGTGCAGCAAACACGTTTTTTCGAAGGCGTAGCCCAAGAAGGCGTTGGCCCTCGGGGAATTTGTTTGCACTTCCCAAAAGTTCTCGTCGTTTGGTTCCTTCTCCAAGAAGGCATAATAAAAGAGCAGGAAATTATCGACAATTTGGTATAGGGAGTTTTTCGCTTTCATCCCAAAACAGTTGTATTTGCGGATGAAGCCGCAGGATTCTAGCTCCTCGAGCTTCTTTGTGAGCCCGCCGGAATTCTTCAGCTTCGTCTCTTTGATGATTTCCTCTCTGCTTAATCCGATTTTCTTCCTCCCAAGCGCGGCGATGATGCTCATATAGGATTTGGGGTGCTTGAAGATCGAGGCAAACAGATATTCGTATTCTTTTTTCAAAGGCGCGTCCTCATTGAAAAACAGGGCGTCTATGTTTTGAGGCACGCTTAATCCTTTCTGCAGAAGCGTGTAATAGAAAGGGACCCCTCCGAGAATCATGTAGTATTGCAAAATCTGCATCCGGTTCACGCTGAACCCTTTTTGACCGAAATAATCCTCGCATTCCTTCAAGGAGAATTGATTCAGATGAATTGTATCCGTCAGGCGATTGTACAAGCCCCCTTTGTTATAAATCACTTTCTGCAGCATCCAGGAGGTGGCCGAGGCGCAGACGATGAGGACGACATCATCTCTTGCGCTTACCCATCCGTTCCAAAAGGATTCAAGAGCCTTCACCATCTCCGATTTGGGCGTGTCCATCCAGGACAGCTCATCAATGAAAATCACTTTGCGGAGCTCTTTCGATTCTTTGATGAGTTCTTTGAGCTCGCGAAAAGCATCGAACCAGTTGGTAGGAATGGATGCACAGGGATGCCCGCTGTCCTTCAAGGAAGCGGCGAATTCCGAAAGTTGGGTTTTGTAGGCTCCGTTTTGAATTCCGACGTGATGAAATAGGATGCGTCCTTTGAATGTTTCATTGATGAGATAGGTTTTGCCAATTCTTCTTCTTCCGTAGATGGCGATGAACCGTGATCTATTGTCATCGTAGGCGTCGTTCAATCTTTCGAATTCTTTTTGTCTTCCTACCATTTCCAACTCCTTATAATTTGCTTAATCTCAGTTTTTGAGGCACTTTAAGCAAAATATAGATGCTTGGATGATCAACTCTTTTGCCCTCTCTTCAATGAAAAAGACCCTTCTTTTAGGTTTTCCCCAAACATTGGACAAAAAGGGAACCATCATAATCGTTATTGAGCGGAACCTCTCCCACTAGGCCCAATCGCGATGCAGGAAGAGAAAAGCAAAACGTGTATTTTCATAAGGGGATCCTTAGACGCGGACCATGGCATCACTTTGGGAGGGTGATGGTATCTTGATTTGAAAAAATGGGTTTATGAGGTAATTTGTTTCTGGCTAACCTCTAATTTGTGCGGTTGAACCGGATTTTACCGACTTGTTGGCAAGATTTCCTTTGTTGCATCTCATGCGTTGCCAGAGGGAAAAATCCTCATTTTGCGTTGGAACTTTGTCAAATCTGCAAAGATTCCAACGCAAAACGCATCTTCAGGGCTTGCCAAAAAATCCTTGTCGATAAATGTGAAGAAGAACGGGAAAGCTTAAGAGGCTGCTTATTCTGTTTTAGCCTCGCAGCTGCCATCTTTCGCCTTGCTGCTCTTGCCGCTTCCTACCGCGCTCATAACGGCAGTGGCGGTCGCGGAAGTATATTGCTCATAGTACAAGACCAAGGTCTCCTCATTGATTGTGGTTCTTCTCCAGGAGAAGGTTCTAGAGATTTCGGTATCGCTTATCTCGAAGAAGACTTCCGATTTGGTGTAGGTGTTCCCCTCGATTTCGCTGCCATCCGCGTTTTTGATTTTGGTGAGGGCGTTGTTCTCCTTGGTCACCCAGTCAAATGGGGCGTTAAAAGTCCTTTCGGTGGTTGTTCCGCTGCCTGAGCCCGCGTCCGAGCCTATGTCAAGATAGATGATGCTTGCCGTGGCTGAGGTGATGTTGTTCGCCATCGTAATGAGATATTCGTAGCCAGCGTCGATATCTTCTTGTGTGACTTCTAGACCATAATAAGCTAGCTGGTTGTTTGTACGGTACATCCCGCCCGTTAAATTGTTTTTTAAATCCGTCTCAAGCATGTAATTGGGAGTTTCGAAAGCAGAGGAATAATCTTTTGGAGTGGATCTCTTAAAACGGACCACGGCGACGGAAGCCGGAGCAAAGAAATTCGCGTTGGACGCAACTGCGATGAACTCGAATCTCCCTGGCGTGGAAGGGGCGACCCAAATTCCTTCATTGGGAATTAACAAATTCCCTGTCCAGCTTCGCACTTTTGCGTATTGCTTATCGACGATCAAGTAATTTGCTGTTGGCCAGGATTTTAGACGCGTGGCATTCGAGTCAAATTGCGTTGCGGTCAATACTATCGCATTGTTCGCATACAATCCTCCTGAACTAGTTGTTTTTTTGAGGAAATCTTTTATTTTCGTTTGAGCCTCTTCTGCTAGGTTGGAAAAATTCAGCGAGGAGTTGGTTGCTGTGGATATGCTATCGATTTGTGATTCGGTCAAGGTTAATTTGTTGCTGTAGACATCGATACCATCACCGCAGTAATAGCCAATGTTTGTGGCATTAGAGGCCACGGGCAAGGTGGTGGCGTAGTTTGCAGAGAAAGAACCAACGGTCGTAGATCCGCTCTTTACCTTTAACTCTGACGTGGAATCAAATTTCAAAGGAATCGCGTAGTTGCTGGGAATCGAAATTGGGTTGGATGATGAACTTAAAACCACGTTTAATTTGGAGTAAAGATCAGGGATGTCCATGCTCGTGCCATAGTCTCCACCATCGCCGCTTCCGCTTCCTGAGTCAGAATCCCATGAATACTTATCTTTGTTGTAACTTCCAATCAACGTGTATTCTGAAACATAATTGAAGCTGCTTATTTTATTCGCCTCTCCATTGATGTCCATTTTCGCGTAATGAACGCCGCAGTTATCGATTAGCCCATTCACGTACCCCGCGAAGATGCCAATGAGGAGATTGCTTTTGTCCGAAGTCTTGATGGTGATCTCGTCTAGATAGAGGTTCTTCACCTCATTGGCGTCGTTGTCATAAGAGGCGCTGGGGATGCTGTTATATTGTCCGATGACGCCAAAGAAACCAACGATGCTAGCTTGGCTTGCGCTATTGAACTCGTCTTTGGTGAGCCTGGTGTTATTCGTGTCTAGAAGAGTAGGGTATTTGCCTTCCTCGATATAGCCCGTTCCGATCTTATTGGAGATCGTTAATCCCGTGATCGTGCAGTTATTCGCGTCGAAATTCCCTACGAAGGGGTATTTCTCGATGCCCACGGGCGGGAGGACGTATTCGCTTGCGTTGATCGAGGTCAGACCATCCTTGATTTTGAAATAGGTGGTCGGGATTTTGGTTTCGGTGCTGCCCCCTTCCGTTGTCGTGGTGACGGGGCTATTGAAGAAGCCCATGTCCTGCAGCCAGGCAAAGTAATAGAGCTGCTTCGCGTTAGCAATGATATAGGGGTCGCTTTCTACGCCGGTCCCGCTTTCGAAATAAGACCCGGTGGCCTCGCCTTGCATCCCATCCACCGACGCGCTTGTCTGAGGGGAGGCAAACCAAGCCAGGGAGCTGAAGCCTAAAGTGCAGCCAAGCGCGACGAAAGCTAGCCCCAGGATCAGGAAGGGTTTCTTGAATGCTTCTTTTCCTTTGCTCTCTTTCATCCGCTGGCCTTTTCTTTGCTAGGTCAAGTAAGAATAATAGGGGTTTTCCGGGGGTGGTCAAGGTGCTTTTAGACCTTGGACACACGGGAGGTTTCCCCTTAAAAGGGGAAGGCAAAGCCTAATGGAAGGCGGAACTATTGATCAGGGTCAGGCTCTTTGTTCGTGGATTTGCCGTTCCCGGATGGGGTGATTGAACAGCCTGTCGCGGTGTAATAGGCAACCCCGACGACGACGGTCTCGCCATCTTTGTTTTCTTTGCTCTCGCGCTTGAAGTAGATAAGCCCTGCGGAGGTGGAAGGGCCTCCGATAGAGAAGACGACTCCGGATGGGGTGTAGCCCTCGTCGGTGATTTTGGCTAGAACGCCGCTTTCTTTGTAGACGAAGTCGATGTTGGTGG
>CAVEPD010000068.1:0-4505 GCA_963617535.1 bacterium | reverse complement strand
TGACGTTCGATTTTTGGTTTGGGGCTTCCTTCTTGAATTCCTTAGACAGCGGAAGTTCGATATGAACCTTGTCGCCCATGACGATCGCTTGCGGTTTGCCATCGACTTGATTCGTCGGCACGAGCCACTTGCGAAACGTCCTATTGGGTTTTTGTCCCTCGACTAGAGTGATGATGACGAACTTTTCGTTTTGCGATTTTCGCACCGCGTATAAGTTCAAAAGCGGGGTTTGGCTTTGTTCCATTTGCTTTGTTCCTTTTCTACTTCTTTCATAGGCATCCACGGGGAATAAGTGCCCGTCTTATTCCCCGACAGGGTGAAAGGAGTAAAGACCCTGCGACATGATTATATATCCAGTTACTGCTGGAAGAGGAAATCTTCGAATTCGAAAACGTCTATGTCGGGCGACCCAGCGACCGCCCCTGCAGGGAAACCGCCGTAGTCCACGTCGATGCTTCCGTCTTCCGTCCGTCGCGTGTTCTTGAGAGCGTCGGCGTAAGCGGACAAGGCTTTCATGCGTTTTGCCGCATCGTCCTTGTATTTCTCGTTTATCTGATCGACTATGGACGGATGCCCTTCCGTCCCGGTATGCGATTCGATGAACTTTCCCATCGTCTTGCTTATTTGTTCATCGAACTTCTTGTTGACGTTCGCAAAGGATCTACTGCCTTTCGCAGTGGCGATCTTCGCGCCTTTCGTCTTCGAATAGGCAGGCATCGCGCTAAGTAATTCCTGCTGTTTCGACGGCTTGTAATCCGAGCCGTATTTCAGTTTGGCCTTAGCGGTCGCGTAAAGATGCGTTTGGACTGACTTGATGCTGTTGTCTTTTCCAACGAACGAGTTGTAGGTGTAAATCTTGTTCCGCTGGACGTCATAGAACTTCTTGTAATCCTTCTCATCCTTGAGCCCGTAGGCTTTCATGATGGTCTCGCGGACTTCCTTGTCTTTGACCGTGACGCGGTCGAAATGGCCCGTCTTAGAGTTCTTGACGAGCTTGTGAGGTCTTTCTTTTCTTTTGCTCATTGGTAATACCTTCCTTGCCTTTCGGCTTCTTCGTATTGGTCTTCTTCCTGTTTGAGAAGACCGACCATCTTGATGATCTCGTCGATCAGCTCGATGCGGATGAAATGCTTGTCAGCGATGCCGTACCGCCGTGCTTTCGTGATGAGGTTCGACTCGTTCTTTTTCATCTTGTCGAGTCGCGTGAGAAGCCTGTCATACATTGGTTTCAGTTCCTTTCCGACGTACTGGACTTCGAATTTGGGATTGCGATAGCCATCGTTGTTCGCGTACGTTCGATATGAGTATAGCGTCTTTTTCGTAGTTCCGTTCCTCTCGGCGATCTCGTCGAGAGTCCCGACGTCGACGAATTTGTCGCCATCGTAGAGAGCGTAGAGTTTGATGTAGTCAAGTTGATTCATGTCATGCCTCCACCAACATCGTACCGTCTAAGTTGGTGATCGATAGCTTCTCATCCCCTTTGCTCAACGGCTTGCAAAGGTATTTCGACGTGGGAATGAGAGCCTTGCCACCAGTGACGTTGACTGCTTGCAAAACTGGATACTTGACGCCATATGCCATCCGCTTGTCGAGGATGTCCAACGTCAGTACCTTGCCCGATTGTATGTAATCATCATAAATCATTTTGACGATCGCCGAGATGTTGACGCCTTTGGAATGCACTTCGAACGGAACTTTATTCGCGTATGGATCGAATTCGTCAAGGGACTCGATGTCGATGTAGGTTTTCGGCGCAATGTATTTCGAATACGGACAAACGGCTTCGAGTTTCAAAGCGCCCAGGCGTTTTGGGTCGCATCCATCGTACTTGTTGAAACAATGAATCGAATCCGTATCGATATAGACGAAATCGCGCGCTGGCACGGGGCATATCTCGCGGATTTTGCTGAGGATGTAGCATCTTGCAAACGATGTGATCAGACTTCCGACCGCGACCGACATAATCGATGATGCGTCGACGTCCACCCCGTCGCGGACGAAATGGATGCATCCGTTTTCGGGGTCTTTCTCGTAATGTCCGCGCTCGCGCTCGGAGCGTTCCGACAACTTTCCGTAGGATGAGTTCAGTTCGAGCTTCGCTTCCTTCTTCTCGGATTCGTTTTTCGCTTCCGCTTTGTTGGAATAATTTTGCAAGACGAACGGAGCGTAGGCTTTATCGCCGCGTTTCCATATGAGCACGTAGTCGCATCCGAATTCGAGATCGTACCATTCGTTCATTTCAAAGAACTCACGTTCCCACATGACGTGGCGAAAATTCTCATCGACGTTAGAAACGAAATCTTTTCTCACTGGGTTGTACCAAACGCCTAGCATGCCTTTGCGGATGCTTCCGCTGACCCACTCAAGAATGTAGGCGCATTCGTATTCGTCACGCTCAGCGTCGGACATCTCGCACCACTCGTCATATCTGATCCGTTTTCCTTTTCCTAGCAAGTCCCGAATTTCGGACATCGCATAAGGATATTCGGAATTGACATCGTATCGGTATAGCGGACGATGGTTCATGACGCCTTTATAGAGCGGATTGACGAACGTGATTCCACCGCGGTAGAGACCGTGCTTTCGTAGCCACCTGTCCTGTTCCAGCGTGATTGGGTGATCGTACTGGAACTTCTTGAGTCGCTTCTTGTAGTCGGCTTTGTCGGGATACATCGATTTGAGCAACTGACGTTTTGCGAAACCGCCAGCTGTCATGAGATTGGTCGACTTGCCAAATATATGGCAGTCGCTTCCGCTTCGCTTCTCAATCGTCTTGTTGAACTGCTTAATGGCAAAATAGAGTCCAGCAACGTCATTACGGCAGTAGTTCAGTTCGGCTTCCGTCAGTTCGGATGGCTTGACGTTCTGATATTCCATCTCAAGCTTTCGGATCGGATTGCCATCGTTGTCGGTGACTTTTAAGTCACTGAGGATTTTGCGAAGTCCGCCAGCAAGGAAATTCTTGAAATCGCGGAATTCGACGGAATGAACCATCTTGTGACGCGTCTTCCAGTGCCGGTACGGAATCCATAGCTTGTAGGCGTAACGCGCGCCCATCTCGCTATGGATGCTTTCGTAAGACCACGGCTGATGCTTGCTATAGGTCTTTTCCTTGCCCTTCTCGATCAGCTTCCATTCCTGTTTGGCTTCCGCCAGCAGTTTGTAATCGACGTTCGAGAAATCGAAGATGGCGTTGTAGCACCAGCCGAACTTGTAACCGCATTGGCAAAGATGATCGAGGAACAGGTAGAAGTCATTGCTCATGTAGAAGCCGTTAACCTCGTCATATGCTTGCCACGCCCAAACGTCGACTTTCACGCGTGACTTGATTTCGTTCAAACCTTTTCCATCGAGCTCGGCTCGCAGTTGCCGTTCCGGCACGATCTTTCCGTCGAGGTAAGTCAGCGTTTCGGTATCTAGCGCGAACGTATAAGCCTTAGATGGCGTAAACGGGAAGTGCTCGTACACTTCCCATTTTCCCTCACCGCGGTCAATCATCCTCATTCTTGTGAGGATCGGGCACGGGCACATCGCCGCCGTAGATCTCAGCCCAACGCCATATACGAGTATGGCATAGATAATCGGGCAACGGCGAGCGGTCGACGTCCTCGCCGACGTACTTCTTGAGATAGACATCAAGAAGCTTCTTTGCTTGAACACGGCTGACGGCGACGATTTTAAGGTAGTTGATATTCTCGCCGTCGATCGAATACCACGCTTTATAAACGGCGTTGTTCATTTTTCATCCTCAATCAAATGGTCATTGATGACCTTGAGCGCACGCTTAAGGCCATCAATCCATCCGCTTTCGTATGCGTAGTTCTTGCGCATTGTGACAAGTTCTTTAGTAAAGACTAGGGCTAAGTCATCTTGATTCAGCTTGACGGCTTTCGCCTTTTGACGTTCGACCTTGTTCATGAGCTGTAGGTTGTTGCGGTGAACGTTTTTGGATTCATCTAGTTCGTCGGACAATGCGAACAGGCTCGCGACCACCGCGTCGGCAAGCCATTCATAATCGGTTTTCTTGTTGCTGGGCATGTTATCTAGTCCCGATGATGTAGATGGCCTTGTAGTTGCCATCATCGTCTAATTGGATCAGATCGTAGTCGCTGTCGAAATAGACGGTGTAGTTGTCAGCGTCATCGATCTCGATGTTCCAGCCTAACAACATCCAGTTGTGCGCCACGGCAAGCGCGATGTCGGTGTTGTGCAACCGGCATTTGACGAGGTCACCGCCACGGCTTGCATAAACAGTCAGTTCGATGTCCGAATGGCTGTTGAGCACGTGCAACGGTCTTTCATTGAATTTGCTCATAGTTCTTCCTTTCTGGGCTAGTTCGCCCTGCTATGTGCTTATTAGTTATAAGGCTTATAACATAATGTAACAAGGCGCTAAAGCAAAGTTTGTGCAACGTGCACAATGAGCCACTATATGTTGCTGACCCAAAACAATCGATAGGTTGCTGGATAAGATGCGCTGCGGTTCACCGATAGGGGAAACGCGG
>CAVEPD010000067.1:0-4675 GCA_963617535.1 bacterium | reverse complement strand
TAACAGTATTTGACGTCTTATTTTTAGCGGTTTTGGCAAAAAAATAGGCAAAACCGCAAAAAATAAAATAGGCTGATCTCGATGCCATGCTATAATTTTGGTGTTGAACATGGGAGGCAAGTTATGCTTATAGGAAGAGAAAAGGAATTGAAGCTCCTGAGAGAAATCTACGCCTCGGAGGAATCCTCTTTCGTGGCGGTGTATGGGAGACGCAGGATAGGCAAAACCTACCTGATCGATGGGGCCTTTGGAGGAAAATTGTGCTTTCGGCATGCTGGCGTCTACCATGGAACAGGCAAGGAGCAGCTGCGTGCCTTCGCCTCATCGCTGAAGGATTGCGGCTTCCCCGCGGAAGCTCCCCTCCTCGATTGGTTCTCCGCCTTCGATGCCCTGAAAGATCTCATACGCCATTCGGGCCAGAGGAAGAAAGTAATCTTCTTGGACGAGATTGCCTGGATGTATACGAAAAAATCCAATTTCATAAGGGCCTTGGAGAACTTCTGGAACGGCTGGGCGTGCGCAAGAAAGGACGTCATGTTGATCATCTGCTCCTCCGCGACCTCTTGGATCATCAATAACATCATCCACAGCAAGGGCGGCCTTTATAACCGCGTCACCAGGCAACTCTCCCTGGCGCCGTTCACTCTGAGCGAGTGCGAGGAATACTGCGCGCGAAAGGGCCTCTCCTTGTCCAGAAAGCAAATCATCGAGGCCTACATGGTCATCGGAGGAGTCCCATTCTATTGGGATTATCTAGGAAAAGGCCAGTCGATCCCACAGTTCATCGACTCCTCTTTCTTCGCCGGTGACGCGCCTCTTCAAAACGAGTTCAAGTACATCTTTGCCTCCCTCTTCTCAGAGCCGGAGGACTATCTGAGGATCATCTCTTGCCTTTCCCTCAAGCAGTGCGGGATGACAAGGAAAGAAATCCTTGCCGAGAGTAAGCTCACGGACAACGGGTTTTTCTCCCAAAAGCTCGAAGATCTTAAAAACTGTGGCTTCATCAGAGAATATTCCCCTTTAGCATACAAGAAGCAATCGGTCGTGTATCAGCTCATCGACCCTTTCGTGATCTTCCATTACCATTTCCTCGCGAAGAGGAGCGACGACAAAAACTACTGGGCGAATCAGTTGAACACGCCGCTGCTCAATTCCTGGAGGGGGCTCGCTTTCGAGCGTGTGTGCCTGCTGCATTCGGATAGCATCAAAAAGGCTCTCGGCATCTCGGGCGTCCATACCTCCTCCTACCCTTGGTCCGCCAAAAAAGACGACGACGAAGGCGTCTTCGGTTCTCAAATAGACATGGTTATCGAGAGGAAAGACGACATCATCGATCTGCTTGAGATCAAATACTACGATTCCCCATATCGCCTTGACTCGAAGCGAATCGAAGCTTTCAGCAAGAAGAGGCACGATTTTGCGACGCTGAGCAAGACCAAGTCAGCCTTGCATCTGGTTTTGCTTGCTTTGAACGGCGTCGTCGAAAACGAGTATTCCAAGGAAATCCAATTCATCCTAAGTGCGAATGATTTGTTCCGTTGACATTATTTTTAGCGGTTTTGGCAAAAAAATAGGCAAAACCGCAAAAAATAAATAAATTAAGGGATGCCTGGTCCATGAGCATTTTGCTCCATGGAACCTTAAGGCTCCTTCAAAGGATTGTTCTCCTTTTTTAGGACCACATAGCCCCATCCGCTAAAGCGATTTTGGTAATGCAATGTGCCTTAAACGTTTTCGGGCTCATCGTCTTTTTGGCAAGCGGCCCGCTCATTTTGAAACGGAGTAAAGGGTTCGTATGGCTCCCGTGTTGGGGTGTCGGGATGCGAACTCTCCACTTGTCTAAGTGCGTATTGTCCGTAAAACCTTACTTTTCTATTTCGCGTTTTGTCCGATAAGATGTTATGAGGAGCCATCGGAAGAAAGCCGGTTTTCCGGGAGAAACGCCCTCTCAAAATTTGAAGAGGTCCTGAAGAGTCACCGTGCTTTGGAAGACGCCGGAATAAGCGTTCTTCACCAGGCCATAGGTTGCGATCAAAGTATTCTGCACGATGAATTTCTTGGGGATGTAGCTATAGAATTTTTCCGTTCTGGAGAGGATTTTGCGATAACCGTCGCCATCCAAGGTCCAGGCGTCTGAATAGAACTTGACCTCACACACGTTTATGACGTTGTCCTTTCTTTTCAGAAGCAGATCAATCTGGCTTCCGTCTCCATCTTTGTCACCATACCAAGTGAGGGCTTCGCACCCGACCGATCGTATCCCCAAAGCGTCTTTTATCTGATCGATGTGATTGAAGCAGACCTCTTCGAAGGCGAAGCCTCGCCAAGAAACGACGCTGGGATCGAAGAAATTCTGAATCCAAAAATCCTCGCCTGCGTTTTTACGCAAAATAAAGTGGCTGCAGAAAAGGCAAAAGGAGTCGACAAGCTTATAGCGCCTGATTTTCCTTTTCGCTTCAAAAGGCAGATAGCTCACCACGAACCCAGCGGAGATTAGCGACTGAATGAGGCGCGAGGTGACCCCGTTGTTCGGAAGCTTTGCCCTTGTGATGATCTCCTCCCTCGAGTATCCGATCCTTTTTCCTGCGAGCAACTCGACCACGCGCCTCGTCGCGTCGGAGGAATCGAACATCGGTTACTATTCAGGCGGCGAAATAAAAGTCTATGAGGATTATTTCGATAGTTCAAAAGTCAACTTCGACAATATGAAAACGGCCGGGAACTCCCAGATTTCAGTCGACAAAGACACTGAGCACATCGACAAAAGGATACTCACGGACTTTGGCTTGAATGCCAAAGACAGGAAGATGGCACTTTATTTGAAGAAGAAACTGCTACAATCGTTAGGAGAATAACCGGTATGAAACAAAAAAATATAACCTATGCGAACGTCTATTCAAAGTTTAAAGAATCCTTTGCGGACAACGATGAATTTCTAAATAAAAAGGAGGAGGAAAATCGTATTGACCCTTCGGATGGCTCCCACGTGCCTTTCGAGATGGTCGTCGTCCCCTTCCTGTTGCATTTGGTCGGCACCCATGATGAGACAGGCCTAGCAAAAGCCTTCTCCTTTTTGGAGCAAATGGCCGCGTCCCAAGACAAGGAAGTTCAGGCGGTGCTGCAGTTCTCAGTTTTGGAGCCGCTCGTCGATAACGACGAAAACTATACGAAAATAAAAAAATACCTAGGGAAGGAAACGCTCAGCTACCTGCCTTACCTGCGCCAGTATCTTAGCTTAGATTGATGCTCCGGCGAAACAAGTGAAAGGATGCCGTGAATAGCTGCCTTCCGCCAAATTAATCAACGTATTTGCGAACCTCCGTTGCTTGTTTTGCCGATAGCGTTCCGTTTTTGTAGGTGAGCCCCACAATCGAGTCCCTGACATCATAACACCCCGTACTTGATTTGGGAGAAGAGCTTTCTCATGCCGTAGCTCATCTCAGAGGTGTCGATGTCGTATCTCGTCTTGCGGGCCTTCCCGTCCATCTTTATGTATTTCTCGTCGATCTGGACGTGGACCTTGCCGCCTTTCTCGACGGGCTTCTCGACCGCCGAGACCCCGATGTCGGCGATTATCCTCGCGACCGTGGATTTGGATATGGGCGCCAAAGGCGACGCCCGGGCGGCGGCCTTCGAGTAGGGCATCTGGCTCGCCGCCCTCAGGACGGTGAGCCTCATCTCTTCCGCGACCCTGCATCTCGGGCTCAGCCCGATGATCTCGTCCAGGGGGTGGCGGCATCTGCCCTCCGCCCTCTCGTCGATGCGGATCAGCGAGAACCGGCGCCCGCCGCCGAAGACCTCTTTTTTGAGGTCTGAGAAGAGCGCGGCGTCGGTTCTCTCGAGCCACCTCGCGACGAAGGCGGGCGCCGATTCCTTGGCCTCCCTCACCATTTTGCCCAGCCAGTTGGGCTCTTGTGCTAAAATCTTCACGGAAGTTCCTCCTTTATCTTTTGCGACCTAATTGCGGAACTTCCTTTTCTTTATTGCCACCTACATTCGCGGAACGCTACCTGTTTTGCCTTCAAGCTTGAAAAATAGTCCTCAGCAGAGCAATCTAATTGAAGCGCCGAGTGAGGCGAGTTTCTTTCGAGGAAACGATTAATTGGGAAAGACGGTTCGCTTTTATGATTGTATTAGGCAACAAGCCCAAGGCGATGAAATCATGTTTGTGAAAATCAACGTGGGTCGCATGGCTCCCGTGCCGGGGCAGCGAGGTATGAACGCCTTGTTTTACGCACGCCTCCTAAATACCGAAATGGCCTGAAAAAGAAAGCAAAAGGAGCGCAGCGGACCGTCCGATTTTTCCGGACGGTTGAAAACAAAGACGAATGACGGTGAATCCAAACCGGGATGTCCCTTCAGCAAAAAGCCGCGGAAGCCTAAGCTCAAGCCCTTACGGAAAAATCCGCCTCGTTAGAGACGGATCAGGTTCAGATTGAGGATCAGTCGAGGTCCTCGCCGTTGGACTCGATGACTTTCTTGTACCAATAGGCGCTCTTCTTGGGGGTGCGCTCCATGGTCGAATAGTCCACGAATATGAGGCCGAACCTCTTCGCGAAGCCGAACTGCCACTCGAAGTTGTCGAGGAAGGACCAGTAGAAGTAGCCTTTGACGGGATACTCCTCGGCGATCTTCTTCATCTCGATGAGATGACGCTTGATGTAGTCGATGCGCA
>CAVEPD010000066.1:0-4682 GCA_963617535.1 bacterium | reverse complement strand
CGTCTCGTTCGTTAATAGAAAGTCTTCTTTTAAGTAGCTCATAGGGTTACTCCTTTCTTGAAGAAAGCGATCTCGCGGTTGTTTTCCTCTTTGGCGTGATATTCACCGCTTGCTAATCTTAGCACCAGCGAAAGAAGCGCATCCGAGTCCATCGTCGAAGCGTCAAAATCAATCCAATTATTCTTCTTTTTAGCAAGAGAAGCATTGGAAGAAATTTTCAAAGTCGGCACAACGGAGCTAAAGGGGGTGCCTCTCCCTGTGGTGAAAAGGATAAGCTGGCAGCCTGAAGCCGCCAAAGCGGTCGCGGCAATTAGATCATTCCCCGGGCCATTCAAAACGGATAAGCCTTTTTTATGTACAGGCTCGGCATAATCAAGCACATCGACGATTGGGGAAGAGCCTGCTTTGGCGATGCAGCCAAGCGATTTCTCTTCTAGGGTCGTGATGCCCCCTTCCTTGTTGCCTGGGCTAGGATTCTCGTAAACCGGGAAGCCCAAATCGGTGTAATACTTTTTGAAATTCGTGATGAGAGATAGATATTTCTCGTAGACCTCTTTGCTCGCACATTTATCCATGAGAATTTGCTCGGCGCCGAACATCTCGGGGACTTCGGTAAGAACCGTGCTTCCCCCGCAAGAGGTAATCGCATCCGAGACTTTGCCAACGGTCGGGTTCGCCGAGATACCGCTGAAAGCATCGCTCCCCCCGCACTTAAGCCCAATGACAAGCTCATTGCAATCGCATTCGACTCGCTTAAGGTTCTTCGCTTTATCGATGAACCCCTTAAGGATTTCCATTCCATAAGCCACTTCATCTTCCTGCTCTTGGCAATTAAAGAAAGCGATATTGTCTCTGCGATATGGCTCAAGCCTTTCCTGGATTCCTTTGATCCCGTTGTTCTCGCAGCCTAGGCCTACGAAAAGGACGAAGCTCGCGTTCGGATTAAGTGCTAAAGAAGCAAGGAGCTTTCCAATGTTCGCATGATCTTCCCCTAGCTGCGAGCAACCAAACTGATGGGTCAAGGCGAACACCCCGTCGATTGAGCCTAACTCAAGCTGATTCGCTCTTTTTTCTAGTTCTTTGCAAACCCCATTCACACAGCCAACGGTCGGGATGATGTAAATGTCGTTACGAATCCCCGCAGAACCCCACTTTCTTGGATAGCCCATGAAGGTTTTGCGATTCTTTTCTAAGCTCACCAGTTTAGGGTTATACGAATAGGAAAAGCCCTCTGACAAATGGCTTTCAAGATTATGAGAATGGACCCATTCGCCTTTTTCGATATCGACTTTGGCTCTTCCGATTGGGAAGCCATACTTAATGACGTATTCACCTTTTTTGATGTCGCTTAACGCTATCTTGTGGCCATAAGGGATTGCCTGATCCTTATCTAGGACCACCGCGACGTTGTCTTTCTCGTTGATTGAAAAACAGTTCATGGCTTAAAGAACCTCTTTGCCGTTTTCAATTGCTTTCACTAGAGAAGAGACTTTCTCGCACAGTCCTTCAAGAGAAGTTAAGTCCATCCCCCACGTCCCTTCGTCCGAAAGGAAATCCTTGATGGATTTTCCGCTAGAGAAGTAATCGAGATACCTTTCTTCGTCCTTGACCTCGATATCGCGACTAGGAAGGTGGCAAATATGCTTATCGCCAACCTTTTCTATATGACGGTACATCACAACAAGGTAAGCAAGGCCAATCGTAAGCAAAGGAGGGAGCTCCTTGTTCTTTTGGTGGTAATCCAAATAAGAGGGCAAGCACCTCGCCTTCCATTTGGAGATGGAATTAAGGGCGATGCTCGTGAGCTGATGATTGAGGAAGGGATTCAGGAAGCGGGAACGGACCTCGGAGGCAAACGCCATCGTCATATTGATGTCGTCACTCACGAAAGGAACGATCTCATTCTTTAAAGTCGTATCCACGAAAGACGAGAGTTGCTCATCTTTCATCACGTCATAAACGGTGACCTTGCCCTTCCAAAGCGAGATGGGAACAAGATTCGTATGGCTTCCATTGAGCACCCTTACCTTCCTCTTCTTGTAATAAGCGATGTCCTTAGTCAAAACGACGTCAATGTTGTGATGGCCTTCTTTGATCAAAGAAGAAATGTTTCCTTTATCTTCCACCGCCCATAAGCCAAATGGCTCGCCGACCGAGACGAGCTCATCGCTTTTTCCGATCAGATTCCAAAGGTGTTGCTTGGTCTCTTCATCGCGAGGATAGCCAGAAACGATACGGTCTACCAAGGTGTTGCAATAGAAGTTCTCGTTCTCATTCCAGTTTTTGAAGTCTTCTCCTAATCCCCATAAATCAATATAGGCATTCACGCAGCGATGGAGTTCATCCGCGTTCTTGTCGATGAGTTCTACCGGCAAAAGATAGATGCCAGGAAGACCGGCTTGATAACGCTTATAAAGCCATTTCGTGAGCTTTGCAGGATAAGAAATCTCCGCAAAGCCTTCTTGTTTATCGTCTTTTTGGAAGCAAATCCCCGCTTCAGTGGTATTCGAGACGAGAATTTTCACCTCGGGATCAATTGCGAGATCATAGAAGGATTTCGAATCCTCGAAGGGGTTGATGGCCCTCTTCACGGAGTTGATTTCGTAGACGTCTTCAACTTCCTTTCCCTCAGCGACGCCGCGGAGGACGATGTGATAACGGTTGTTTTGCTTATCGAATTTATCCAAGGAACCAAAGGGAATGGGCTTAACGATAGAAACCTCATATGGTCCTTGGCCTTCTTTGTTCAAAGCGTCGAAATAAGCATCAACGAATGTCCTGAGGAAGTTTCCCTCCCCGAATTGGATGACTTTAATCATTTTGTTTTCTCCGTTTCTTTTATTTCGCTAGCGTCACGCCTTTTGGCAGGGTAAGTGAGGTCTTGATTTCCCCGTCTATGAGTTTATGGGAAACTTGAATCGGTCCATAAACCGTGGGCAAGGTGCCTTCAGCTTCCGTCAAACCGCAAAGATTAGGCTCGATACGAATCTTCTTATATCCAGGCTCCACCATTTTGATTCCGAGAACATAGTCGTAGAAGAAAGGAAGGAAGCCGCTGGACCAGCCATGGCATAAGCTGTGGCGAAGGCCGATGTAACAATATTTCCCATAATCCGCGTGGATGTTTTTCTTGTTTTCGTTTGGCAAGGCGGTAATCGGGTCAGGGCTGTCCTTCAGCCAATCCATATCGAAGTCTTCCCAGAAAGAAGTCGCCCCTAGGTCTAGCATAGCCCCGTAGTAGTCTTTAAGGATATCTAAGGCGAGTTTGCCTTGATTCATCTTCTCCAAAGCCTCCACGATGACGCAGCTCATGAAGGTCGTCATGCCTTTCGCTCCGCCATCCTTGATGTTGCTTAAAGCGATTCTCGAGTCAAGTCGATCCGCCAAAACACCGAGGGCATTCACTTGTTTATAGCTAGAAAAGGCATAAGCATGCTTGTCTAAGCGGCCAATAATAGAAACCGTTTCTTCATCGGATTGCCCCGCTTCTTTCAAAGCCTTTCCAACCCGCTCCATCGCATAGGTCACAAGGTAACGCCAGCCCTCTTCGCTGTCCTTGGTCTCATGAGACGGCCAATCGATGAAATACTCGTTGTTCTCGAAATAGCTAAGCGAAGAATCCGCGAAAACAAGACTCCCATCTTCTTTTGTGATTTCGTCAAAAGCGTGGATCAGTTTACGAACATAAGGGAGTTTTGCGGAGAAATAGTCCTTGTCTCCCGTTAATTCGCAGTACTTGCAAAGGCAGATAAGCCACCAAGCAGAATAGGAAGGAATGTGATTCACCCAGCAGGTTTCAAAGCTATCAATTGAGTCAAGGACGCGTTTGAGCTGAGGGGCATCGCCATACAAAGAGAAAGCGCCGATAAGCTCAGGATAGAAGTCGCCAATCCAAACGGCCCTATCGCGTTTGATGCCATCCCATATCGCATCAGGACGGACGCACAAGGAGATGGTTTTCGCCGCGGTTTCATAAATTTGATTGATCCGCTCATCATTGCAACGAAAGGAGCCTATCCTCGTCAAACCATTCGGAGTTGCTTCAGCGAAGATAGAGACGATATAAACGACGTCTCCTTCAACCAAGTCAATTCGAGCGAAGCGGAAGCCAGTCTCGGTCGTTGAGAAATCGGAAAGCTGAGAGAAAGGATAAACGGCGTCGCGAATCGCGTGATCGTTCCCCGCATTCTTCTCGCCTAGTTCCGCGCAAACCTCATACACGGATTCGCCTGTGCGGATTCTGATTTTCCCGGTTCTATTCCTAGCGAAAAGAACATGGAGCCTGCCACAAAGCTCCTCGCCGAAATCGACGATGATATAGCCACCTTTTGTCATGGCGCAGAAAGGAGATTCAAATAGATGCCTCTCTTTCTTCGCGTTCTCTTCTAAAGCGCCTAGATCCTCCACTAAATCGCTTTTCACAATCTTTTTGAAGTGCGTTTTCTCCATGTAACTCCCCTCTCTCAAATTCATTGTTATTCTAAACCGCGACTAGGCAAAAAGTCCCTAGATTTGGCAAAGTACATACGCTTTGAGCAAAAATGAGACTCAGGCAAGAGTTCGCGCAAAGTCAAATAAGCTCAACGAAAAAATGCCGACTATCCAGATACGCTCCAAAAGAGGCATTTTCTTTCGTCCTTGTCCCCGTTTTCCTCAAAAAACCTTTGCCAACTTCCCACTTT
>CAVEPD010000065.1:0-5132 GCA_963617535.1 bacterium | reverse complement strand
GAAAGGACAACCATGAAGAAAAACATCCTATTGCTCTTAGCTTCGGCTTGCTTATTGGCAAGCTGCTCTAGCCAAACCCCGCAAAACGATACGACAGTTCTCTCAAACGAGCCCGTCTCGTCCATGGAAAGCGAGGCTGATTCGACCTCTGCCGACGATGTTGACAATACCCCGCTTGAAGATCTTAGCGACATCAGCTCCGGCATCAGCGTGTCGATCTCGGGCTACCTAAACGACATCGCTATCGGGATGTCCCTCGCCGGGCATTCCTCCTATCCGATCTCCTTCACTCTTACTAACAACCCCACGGGCAAAGTGGTGGTGAGAAGCGACAACGAGAACGTGATGACCGTAAGCGAAAGCGAATCCGGGACTAGCTGGACGCTCCTTACCCATAAGCAAGGCAAGACGCATCTCATCATCGAGGATGGGGATGGCATTGCCCACTATAGGACCACCGTCACGGTGAAGAAGAAACTTACTGCGGAAGAAGTTGCCGCTTCGCTAGTCGAAGAAGACTTCTTCTCGACGGTCCCGGGATTCGAAAGCGCGACCGGCGACCTCACCATGTGGTTCGTCGAAGGAGGGACCGGATACATCTCCGGAGCGGAATCAGGCGGAGTCGCCTTGTCCAACCAATCCTTCACCTATGAATGGAATCAGGAATACACCTCCATCGCCGAAGATTCCGCTTACTGGTATATCTACAAAGTTAGCAACTGGACCATCAGCGACTTCGTCTTCGACTATTTCGCCGTGTGGAACACCGGTGATAGGCTTCATGCTCATACGCGAAACGGCTTATTAGGCATCTTGCAGCCTTCCGCCGAAATCTAACAAAGGAGAAAACAATCCATGAAAACAACCATCAAAAAGACCTTACTGATTCTCTCTAGCGCCTTGCTCCTTGCAGGATGCAACTCGGTGGGCGGAGATACGAATACAAGCGATGACGCCAAAACGAGCATCATCCCCTCTTCTAGCGATGACGGGACTTCCTCTGGCAGTGGGAGCAAAGGCGATTCTTCCTCTAGCGAAGCCAAAGTCACCAAATACGCGATCGTCGACCGCACGGGGAATGGCATCTCCATTGCCCTCAGCGCGGCTAGCGCCCCTAAGGGAGAGACCATCACAATCACCGTCGTCCTTGAAGATAACTATGTGCTGAACGCCCTTTATGCTAACGGCAAGGAATGCACGAAGGTAAACGATACGACCTATACCTTTGTGATGGGCGATAACGCGGTGGCGATCACCGCCTCGCTTAGCGTCACCGGAGACGTCGTCACTAGCGGAGACGTCGCCCTTGCGCTTTCGGAGCAAAGCGATGGCACCTATAAAGGCACTTTCACCGCAAATAGCGACACCGCCTTCATTATCGTCGCGGGCAACGTGGAATATGGCTACCCTTCCGTCAACTTCGATAAGTCCTACGCCTATATCTCTGGCGTCTACGAGAGCGGCTCGAGGGCCACTACGAAAATCAGCGTCGGGGGCAATGCGACTTACGAACTCACCTTCGACCCCGCCGCGGAGAAGCCCATCACCATCTACCGCACGGGCATCTTGAAGGCTCTTGAAAGCGAAACCGAGATCTCGCAGTACTTCTGCGGTTGGTTCGCGGGAAGAGAGGTCCTCGATGGCGGCGCCTACAACGTGAGGAATCTTAACCACGTCACCTATAGCAGCTCTAGAAGCAAGGTCAATTACACCTGGGACCTCTATCAGGATGGCTCTTTCGCTACCGCCGAAGACAAGCTCACCGGCAAGAAGAGCTACGTTTATAAGTCCATCAAAGACGGGATTTACACCGTCGTGGATACCTACGTTGAATCTTGGACGGATACCGCTGGCTACGTTGACAGGACCAAAACCCAGGACAGCGTCGCTTATTCTGGCAAATACGCGATCGTCGACGAAGTCGATAACTCGCATTATCAGAAGACCCCCTTCATGGCGAACGCGGATATGGCGATGCCTAGCCATGAGCTCCACTCGATCAACTCCGAGATCCAATATGGCTATTACATCGGCTACACCGTCGAAGATGAGCTGAAAGCCTGCGATAGGAAGTTCACCGGAGTCCAAAACGCGGACGGCAGCTTCTCTACCACCGTCCACAGCTGGAAGAACTACGAAGACAGCGATGCCGTCCAAAGCCGCTACGAGTACGACATCACCATCAACATCAACGCCGATGGCACCCTCAATAGCGTCTCTTACCTCGAAAACTACTACACGAAGGAAAACTGGACCTTCAATAACCTCGACACCACCAATGGCGGCAGCGCCATTACCGGCAAAGACCCTGAGATCAAGAACAGCAGCAGTGTGAGCTACGGCTATGGGGCGGCCAAATCCTCGAACATCGATTTCGATACGACCCCTTACTTCATCTCTAGCATCGACAAAGTGACCATCAAGTCCAATAGCGACAAGACCAAAGAAGAGGGCCATGTCAAATTCAAAGAGATCCTCGACGAGGATAGAAGGGATCCCTACACCCCGAGCGTGGAAGAAGATTCCGCCTCCGGCTACACCTCGACCATTTCTCTTGAATACACCCCATCGACCGCTTTGGATGCTTGGGAATACGGCATCGTATCCGCGGATGATGACACCATCATCGGCAAGGGTGAGTTCCGTCCCCGCGAATGGATCGGCTATGGGACTGGCACAACCGAAGTCACCATCGGCAACCACGCGAGCAACGACGTCACGAAAAAAGCGAGCATCACCGTCGATGACGCACCCGCGCCGAGTGCCTATTACGTCTGGGCTTACGGCAACGAGAGTGAATCCGACGTCCCTTCTTCCTCTAGAGTCTCCATCAAAGCCGGCAGGATCATGAATGTCTATCTTTGGGCGAGCCCAACTGACTGCATCGCTAAGCCAGTCGTTGCCTGCTCGAACGAGAACATCAAGATCACGGTGGGTGACAACACGGTGAAGCCCACGAAGTCCGCGATCGGCACCTATCAGGCCTACATCATGACGATCGACGCGACCAAGATCACGACCGATGAGACAATAAAGGAAACTATCACGGTCACGGATTCGCGCGATGCTTCCGTCAAATCCACGATTGACCTTGAAGTGAGGCCAGGCACGGCTTCCTTGCTTCCTTCTTCCATCGAAGGCACGACTTGGACCGCGCATAACTACAATAGCGACGATGGCGTTACTTCGACCGATCCTCGTTACACGGAAGCCTCTTTCGTCCCTGCGACCATCAGCTTCACTTCCGAATACGGCAAGGAAATCAACAACAAGGTCTACAAGAAGGGCAAAGTCACTGTCACGGGCTCAAGCGCCGATTACGACTTCTATTACAACTACGGCGTTGGCGATAGCGGCGGAATGGTGCTCAGCATCGTCTCCGATAGCAACAGCGTCGATATTGGCGTCGAACTCCTTGAAGACTATGGCTTAATCGGCATCTATGTCTCCGAGAGCTCTTGGACCGGCGCGGATGATAACGATAGCAACTATATCATCGGTTACCCCGAGGAAGAAGACGCCGCGGCTGAGTACCAGTGGTTCACCCTCAACGCCTAATCTTTATTTCCAAAACCAAAAAGGTCAGGAGCGATCCTGACCTTTTGCTTTGGCTTGATAAGCGATTAACGGTTTTTCGCTTAGGCCTTATTCGAGCTCTTCGAGGAAGAGATCAAGCGCTGGCAAGATAGTGTTCCCGAAGTGATAGAACTCGTAGGTCAAGGAGCCTCCGGTGGTCTCCAAGGTGAAGCTAATCATCTTCTCGTCTTTGCTGTCGAGATTGTTCCAACCGATGTAGAGATTCTCCGTGATGACGGAGGCGACGGAATCGGTGAGGAAGAACATCGCGACGAAGTCTTCGATGAGGTCGTTGTCATCGGTGACGAAGGCTTTGTCTAAGCCGTCCACTTCGGTTTCTTCGAATAGCTCAACCTCGTCCCACATCTCCAATAGGCTAGGATAACTATAGACGGTGGGGATGTCTGGGGATTCATTGTAATAGTTTGTGAGATTCACCTGGAAGGAACCGCCACTTAAGGAGACGAGGTAGCTGCCGTTTAAGGTGTGGTATTCGCCAGAGGAGTCCTTGATCTTCTTGTTGCGGATGCCGATGAGGCCGGTGCTATAGAGAATGGCGCTTCCTTCGCTTGCCATCTTCGCCGCGTATTCGCTGTCCCATTCGACGAAGTAGTAGTTCTCGTTGAAATACTCCGTGCCGACGATTTTGCCGTTATCTTCTTCATCGGTGTAGTAGTGGGTATAGTTGTTGCTCTTCATGAGGGAACGGGCTTTCGCGAAATCCTCATCGATCACGAAGTAGGATTTGCTCTCGCGGTAGTTCTCAATCTTCGAGCTGAAAGTGGTGAGAAGAGCGCTCACGCTTGCCTTGACGGTGACGTTAGCTCCCGAAGAGGAATCATTGACCGTGATTTTTAAAGAGAGGCTGTTGTCGTCATTTACGCTTCCGGTGAAGGAAACGATGCTCGCGTAATAAGAGGAGCCTAGCCCAAGCAAGTCGAGCAGGGCGATCCTGTTCTTTTTGCCAGTGATCGAGACGTTGGTTTTGCCATCGTCTTTGATCGCGTCGATGGCGCTTTCCTCAAGGTCGGCGAAACTATAGAAGAAGTAGTCATTCCAAAGGGTCTTGTAGTTATTCCCATTTTCATCTTGAAGAAGTTCCCCTCCGATGAGCTTGATGCCGTTTTCGTGGACGCGGTAGACGCCTTCGTCGCAGCGGATGAAGCCATAGGAAGTGGTGTAATTTGCGTCGTAATAGAAGAAATCCTTGCCGTAATAGGAGGTCGCTTGGTTTACTGCGCTAGAGGCGCTAGAGGAGACTTCTTCTTTCAAGGTGTAGTTATGGGCCTTGATGAGGGTCTTCAAATAATTCTTTACCGAGCTTGCGTAATTCGGGTCGAGGCTCGTGAGGCCTTCGTCTGGGTCGACGTTAGAAGTGGAACTAGGCTCAGAAGAGTTGCCGGCATTCCCCTGATTGTTATTGCAACTTACAAGCAACAAGGGTAGGGATAAGGCGAGTAAAAGGGTCTTTGCTTTTTTCATACCCACATACTATGTGGGTAAAGTGGGAAGTTGGCAAAGGTTTTTTGAGGAAAACGGGGACAAGGACGAAAGAA
>CAVEPD010000064.1:0-5246 GCA_963617535.1 bacterium | reverse complement strand
CCTCGCCGGTTTTGCCTGCTTTGTAATCGGCGAAAGCCTCAGTAAAATAAGGGTTTTGCAAAGAACAATGGTTCAACACCATATCGAGCATGATATCGATGTTGTACTTTTTTGCTTCGCTTACCAAAGAATCGAAGTCATCGAGGGTGCCGTAATCAGCGTTGACGCTGTAATAATTTGTCACGTCATAACCGTGATAACTCCCACTAGGGAAAATCGGCATCAACCAGATGGTTTTATATCCCATATCGGCAATATAGGAGAGTTTGGCTTTTACCCCATTAAGATCACCGATCCCATCACCGTTAGAATCATAGAAGGAACGGACGAAGATCTCGTAATTCATCGACCCGTTCTCGTTGCTAGAGTCCGCGTAGACGTAATCCTTTGCGGGGTCTTTTTGCAAATAGATTTCATCATCTTCGAGAGGGTCATAGACCGACGAAGCCTCTTCGCTAGAAGCAGGTACGTCCGCTTCCGATTTGCATCCGGTCAACGCGGTGAGGGCCAAGGCCGTTAGCCCTAAAATCGTGGTCTTCTTTTTCATCTTTGTTTTTTCCCTTCGTTAATTTCGTTTTCTTTTTGTTTGGTTAAGGTCGGGTTCTTCGCGAATAAAAATGGGAACAAGAAGAAAACAAGGCCTAAGACCAAAAGAGTAAAGCCCGCATTCACCATTGCCCATTTCAAAGTGATCGGAAAACCAAAATCATGGATTCCCGAAGGAGTTAAAAAGAGGATTCCGAAAACAGTTAAGGCAATCCCTATTATTAATATAAGGATAGAAAGAACGCGGTAGAAGAGGCTCGCCCCTTCATAAGCCCCATAGGTCAGAGTCCTGATGATATAGCTGCCCTTCTTGAAGGCGTTCAAGGTGACCATAATCAGAAAACCAAGCAAAATGATGTGGAACGCCATAAAGAGCAATTCGAAGATGTTGTTATTCATTGAATTGTTCTGCCAAATATTGACGATGGAAATAATGGTCGTCACCAAAGCGAAAGCCATCAAAACGATCCAGGAAGCAAATAGCAGGTGCAAAAATCGCACTTCTTTTTTGGTAACCATGGCCCGGATTGTAACACAGTTTTAGATAGGAGATACTAGTAAGACAAATTTGTCTTAAGCCTTTCGAAGCCCGTATAGAATTCCTATAAATTTCGTATTGTCTCTATAAATCGCGGGCTTTTGCGGCGATTTTCGTTGCCAAAAAATTTTTAGGCTAAAAAATTTTAGGCAACAACTTCAGCAGAACTGCTTCATGTCTTCGGTTGCTTCCGTCTTATAAAAAGGCCTAATATTTTCGCGGTAAAGGAAACCCATTTATGGAAACCATTGAAAACATCTTTAGTAAACATTTCGAACTAAGCAAACTCGATATCGGCGAATTCGCCAAAATGAAAGTCGGACCGATGAAGTTTGACATTGCTTGTTATGACGTAAAAGGAATAGGGCGTCTATCGATTCTCAAAGGCAAAGCGATGCTGGGCCTCATGAAGACGGATGCGATGATGCTTACGGTTTTCACCAAGGACGTCCCCTTATTCAACTACGACACGATCGAAGTAATGAAGAACGAGACAATCATGATCGAGTGCTACGACACCCTGAAAGAGAAAACGGATTATCCTTCCCTTCAGGCAATCAAAGAAAAATTAAAAGACGTTCCGGTCTATCAATCAAAGCCCGCCTGGTATGACCCAATCCGTCTAAATGTCTCGATCGCGAACAAATCTAAAAAAGATAAAGGCTTGCTCGACGAAACCGCCGAGGCTTATCTCAATGAGTTCTGCAAAATCATTAAAGAAGCAAAGGACATCGACCCCGAAGAGAAGAAAGCCCTCCAAGCCGTTTATGTAAATGGCTTGCTTGAGCATGGCGGCGCATCCACCGACGTCTTCGTCAAAAACGTAGGCAAAGAAAAAACGGAAGAGCTTTATAGAAAGTACTTATTCGCCATTGAATAAGCCATAAATAAAAACGGCGCAATTCCAAATTATCTCAAGGTTTTGCGCCATTTTTTATTAGCAATATCCAGCCTTTTTCGCGGGATGCTTTTTCATGTAGTCGAGCAAGATATCGACCGTCGTGAACGCAAGGCAAGTGAAGGTATCCGCCGCGCCGTAATAGATTGCAAGGCGTCCATCACTCGCAGGGATGACGCAGGTTGGGAAGACGACATTCGGAGTGAACCCAGTAACTTCATAGCTTTCCTGAGGGGTCAGCAACACGTCATCGCAAACAAGCAAGACCTTGCTGGGATCATCTTTATCTAACAGCATCGCGCCCATGCCATAGACCATGTTGTTGCAGTTCTTGTTGACGCCATGAATGAGCACGAGCCAACCTTCGTCGGTTTCAATCGGGGCAGGGCCCGGGCCAACTTTAATGCCGCACCACCACACCCAGTTGGGTTGGAGAAGCAACTTGTGGTTGCCCCAATATTTGAGGTCCGTCGAATCAGACATAAAGATATTCCCAAATTGGGTCGCCCCGTTATCGGAGGGGCGAGAAAGCATCACGTATTTGCCGTTAATCTTTCTTGGGAACAAAGAGCCGTTGCGGATATTGGGCAAGAAGCCATAAGGAAGCTTCACGAAAGTCTTGAAGTCCTTGGTTTTGGCGATGCCAATCGTAACGTCTGCCCAAAGATCAGCCCAAACGATGTAATATTCGCCTTCCAGCTCGATGACACGAGGATCATAAGCCCAAGCCTTATCTGGCAAAGGTTTGCCTTCTTCATCAACAAAATGAATGCGTTCCTCATCAAGCTCGAAATGGATTCCGTCCTTGCTGCGACCGACAAACAAAGTTGGCATGCCGTTATACATCTCGCCGCGGAATACGCCGATGAAGGCTCCATCCTTATATACAAAGGCGCTGTTAAAGGCGCGTTCGATCACGCGGTTGACGTTTCTTCCAATCACCGGGTTGCTGGAATATCTCCAAACCGGTAAGAAAGAGCCTTCCGGCCTATCTTGCCAAGGAATGGTATCGCAGAAGGTTGCGTTGATAATCTTGCTCATAAAAACTTCCTCGCTGAACTTTGAAAATACTATATCTGGCGGATTTTTAAAGCTAAGCGTTAATAAATCGAATAGAAATGTTTTTCGTCCAACAAAACGATTTTTTCTTCTTAAACCGCGTATTTCTTCCTCCACTCCTGTTGAAACAGGAAGCGTTTGCTTCTATAATTTTTAAGTCACTTAAATAATTAAGGAAAACAAAGGAGGGACAAGCGTGAGCAAAGAAGAACTATACGACTATTTTTTGCGGCAGTTAACCGATGGCTCTTGCTATATGGTGATTGGCAAAGGCAAAGCCAGTTACAAGATGACGAGAGGCTCCTTCAAAACGAAAGACCGCATAAGCGACCGTCATAAGCTGGTTTTCTCTTTCCAAGACGGGAAGCGTTACATCTTCACAGACGGCAAAGTTCAAGCGGAGATCATCGTCGATAAAGACCCATGGGTCAAATTCCACTTCCATGTCGATCCCGGCTATAACCGCTTCACCCTCCGCTTCAAAACGTTTGAAGACGAGCATATCTACGGATGCGGCGAGCAATACACGACCGTTGATTTGAAAGGGAAAGACGTTCCCATCTGGGTCAGCGAGCATCAGCAGGTGATGAAAATCGCCAGGAAACAATTAAGGGAAAGGCTTCATGGTCCTCAGCCGGATCACGAATCCCCCTATAAGGATCACCAGACTTATTGCTCCACGCCGTCTTTCATGTCCTCGAAGGGCTATGCGATTTATTGCCACGAGGACACCTATGGGTTCCTTTCGTTTAAGAAAGACGAGTTACTTATCAAATTCAGACAAGTCCCTCAGTCGATTTCCTTGCTTGCTTCTGATTCCTTGCTGGGCCTATCCCAAGAGGTCTCTAAGCTCGTTGGACTCCAGCCGAAAGTCCCTTCCTGGGTCAACGACGGGGTCATCCTAGCCATCCAAGGCGGCAGTGAGGTTTTACTTAAGAAATACGAGGAAGCCAAGCAAAAAGGGCTGAAAATTGCGGCGATTTGGTGCCAAGACTGGTGTGGGAATCACGTGACGAGTTTCGGTTATCAGGTCTATTGGAACTGGGAAGCCAACGAGAAACTTTATCCTAATTTAAAAGAAATCATCAAAAAGCTAAATTCTGAGGGAGTGCGTTTCCTCGGTTACATCAATACCTTCTTGAAGGAAGGGGCGCCTCAATATCTAGAGGCTAAAAAGAAAGGCTTCTTGATCCGTCACAAAGACGGCTCCGTCTATCACATCAAATCCACCACCTTCAACGCAGGCATCGTGGATCTCACGAACCCAACAGCCCGCGCATGGTACGTCGACATCATCAAAAAGAACATGATCGAATACGGCCTCTCGGGCTGGATGGCAGACTTCGGAGAATACCTACCAACCGATTCGGTTTGCTATGGGGGAGAGAGTGAAAAGCTTCATAATCGTTGGCCGACCATGTGGGCGAAATGTTCCTACGACGCGGTCAAAGAGGAAGGAAAAGAGGATGAAATCTTCTACTTCTCCAGAGCGGCCTATGGGCATACCTTTCAATTCACCAACTCCATGTGGAACGGCGACCAGCACGTCGATTTCTCAGACGAATATGGACTAGCTAGCGTCATCCCAGCATGCATCTCTCTTGCTTGTTCTGGAGCAGGCGTCATCCATAGTGACATCGGAGGTTACACGACCATCACGGCCTTGTATCCGATGAAAAGAAACGCGGAGCTATTCAACCGCTGGGCGGAGATGAATATCTTCTCGCCGGTCTATCGTACCCACGAAGGCAATCAGCCAAAGAACAACGTCCAATATGATGACCCGAATACCTATCCGGAATTCATTAAAGACACAGATATCTTCGTTGGACTAAAGCCTTATCGCGAGCATCTTTACGAAGAGTATTACAAAAACAACACCCCGATGATTGCGCCTCTCTTCTTCTATTTCGATGAGCCAGAGGCCTACGTGAACAAAAAGGAATACATGTTCGGTCCAGACGTTCTCGTTTCCCCCGTATTGAGGCCAGGGGAAACCAAGCATCATTACTATCTCCCGAAAGGCGAATGGATACAGTTCTTCACCAATAAAGAAGTCCCTTCAGGCGAAGGGGAAATCGATTCGCCGATGGGTCTTCCGATTGCTTTCTACAAGAAAAATTCCACTTTTGCGGAGTTATTCAAAAATCTAAACCAAGAAAAAGGAGGAAATTAACAATGAAATATTTTCTTGATTCAGCCAAA
>CAVEPD010000063.1:0-5260 GCA_963617535.1 bacterium | reverse complement strand
TGAAATAATGTGGCAAAGTCAAAAGAGGTGAGTATAATAACCATCGCCGGGACGTAGCACAGCTTGGTAGTGCACTACCTTGGGGTGGTAGGGGTCACGGGTTCGAATCCCGTCGTTCCGACCAGGCAAATTCACGGTGCAAATCGCACCGTTTTTTTGTGCTTCCTTTCAACAGCTGAGAAACTCAGCTTATTTCGGACTTCGAGCTGGTTAAAATTTTCCTCATCTTAGCAAAGCCATAAATAAGGAAAGGGATCGCAAAAACGAACGCGGACAAATCGCCAGCCATTTGAGTAAGGCAAAGACCAGTCCGGCCTAAAGTCGATCCTAAAACAAAGAGGAAAGGAACGAAGAATAAGCCGCTTCTAGAAGCGGAAACCAAGGTTGCGGGAAGCGCGTAATTTACCGCTTGCAAGAACATGCCAGACACTGTTGTAAAGGCCGAAAATGTGAAGGCAAAACAAGAAAAACGAAGGGTTTCTGCGCCGATTTCGATAAGTAAAGCGTCTTCTTTTCGGAACAAGGCGATGATATTAGGCGCGAAGAAATAGCCTAGCAAAGAAACAATCAACGCATAACCCGTTCCTACGCCTACCGTGAACCAAAAGGCCTTAATGACCCGCTCGGGTTTCTTTGCCCCGTAGTTGAACCCGCAGACTGGCTGGAAGCCCTGACCAAAGCCGATGATCACCGAGGAAGCAAAGGTAAGCGCTCTGCTTGCCACGGAGAAAGCCGCAATCGCCGAGTCGACTTGCTCTGGGTCCATGTACATCGCCGCCGCGTTGTTAAGAAGGACGGAAGAAAGAGCCATGAGTCCTTGCCTCCCTAAGGAAGGAATGCCACCCGCGATGATTTCTTTCGCCTCGAACCAAGTGGGACGATAAAGTTTCAATCGAATCGGGATGCCCCCTCTTTGCCTTTCTAAGAAAAGCAGCAGTCCCCAAGAGACAATCTGAGAGATCATCGTGGCAAGACCAGCGCCGCCGACACCCATATTGAGGACAAAGATAAACAAGGGGTCTAAGCCAATATTCAAAATAGCACCAGCAAGAATTCCGATCATCGACATCGCCGCGTTCCCTTGGAAACGCATCAAATTATTGAGGACCAAGGAAGTCATGATAAAAGGCGAGGCAATGGCTATATATAAGAAGTAGGAACGCGCATCGGGCAAGATTGTCTCCGTTGCTCCCATAAGGCGAAGCATAGGATTCATGAAGATAAGGCCTAAGGTCATGAAAAGAAGCCCGGTGATAAAGCAGGAAACGAAGCCATTCGCGGCCATTGACTCCGCTTTTCCTTCTTCTTTCGCGCCAAGAGCTCTGGAAATGAAGTTTCCCGCGCCATGGCCAAAGAAGAAAGCGAATGCCTGAATCAAAGACATATAGGCAAACACCACTCCGACGGCCGCGGTTGCCTGAGTGGATATCTTCCCAACGAAAGCGGTATCCGCGAGGTTATAGATACTCGTGATCAGAACCGAAACGATAGATGGCAAAGCCAAACGAGAGACAATTGCGGGGATTTTGCCCTGCGTCATCATTTCATATTTGCTTTGCTTCGTTCTCATGGCGACAAGTTTATACCAATCGAATGAGGATATTAGAAAAAGCCGTCACGTTTTTGACGTGACGGCTTAAGCGCTAAGTAAGGCTTATTCGCCGAACTTCTTGATGTCGGCCCAGCGCTGCTTGGCGTAGGCTTCGCACTTGTTGAGAAGTTCCTCAGCGTGCTCAGGATTGACAATCGGGAGCTGAGAGAAACGGGTCTCGTGCATGATGAAGTCGCGGAGCTTGGTGAAGTCAGGCTCTTTGCAGTCGATCTGCAAGGGGCTCTTGCCTTCGGCCTTGAGGCGAGGATCGAATCTCCAAGTGGTGAAGTAGCCGCAATCGACAGCCATCTTCTCCTCTTTGATGGAGTTCACTAGACCGCCCTTGATGTGCTGCTCGGCGCAGGGGCAGTAGCAGAGGACGAGAGAAGGTCCATCATAGGATTCAGCCTCTTTAAGGGCTTTGATCGCCGCGGCGGGGTTGGCGCCAAGAGCAATCTGAGCGACATAGACGTGGCCATAGGCCATCGCCATGAGAGCGAGGTTCTTCTTCGCTTCTTTCTTGCCGGAAGCGGAGAACTTATTGATGGAGCCGGTCTGCGAGGACTTCGAGCACTGGCCACCGGTGTTGGAATAGACTTCGGTATCGAGGACCAAGACGTTGACGTCCGCCTCATTGGCGAGGACGTGATCGAGTCCGCCGTAGCCGATATCATAGCTCCAGCCATCGCCGCCGATGATCCAAACGGACTTGTCGACGAGGTCGTTCTTGTAGTTGAGGATGTCTTTGACCGCCTCATTCTTGCTCGCTTCGACGAGCTTGATGAGTTCGGGGACGATGACCTTTTCGGCATCGCGGTTTTTGACGTTGGCGAGATATTCGTCGATCTTGGCTTTGAGCTCAGGTTCGACGTCATCCGCGGCTTTGGCATCATTAAGGGTGGTGCAAATCGCGGTGAGCTTCTGGTCGGTCGCGATTCTCATGCCGAAGCCGAATTCGGCGTTGTCTTCGAAGAGGGAGTTGTCCCAGGCAACGCCATCCTTGCCATGGTCATTGACGAAGGGGGTAAGCGGGGTAGAGCCGCAATAGATGGAGGAGCAGCCGGTCGCGTTAGCAACGAGCATATCCTTGCCGAAGAGCTGGCTCACGATGCGGTAATAAGGAGCTTCGCCGCAGCCTGCGCAGGCGCCGGAGACTTCCATGTAAGGTTTCTTGAAGCCAAGGCCTTTGACGTTGTTCTCAATCGCCGCGGGGAATTGATTCGCCTTGACGGAGACGGAGGAATAGCAGTAGTCGGCCGCTTCTTGTTCGGAGCGAGCCTTGTGGGCGTCGACCATATAAAGAGCGAGGTCAGCGTTGTCGGCGCATTTCTTGCCGGCAGCGATGGCTTTGGTGTTCGCGACTTTGTTGGCCTGGCACTCAGAGACGCAGAGGCCGCAGCCAATGCAGTTCTCAGTGGCGACAGTGATGCGGAACTTGAGGCTCTTATCGGCAGTGCCGATGGCGGGTTTCAAGTTGCTCTTCACGACTTCAGGGGCATTCGCGACTTCTTTCTCATCGAGGAGATAGGCACGGATGGTGGCGTGAGGGCAGACGAAGGCGCACTGGTTGCACTCAATGCACTTCGCAGGGTTCCAGACAGGGACGCGGTCCGCGATCGCTCTCTTCTGACGGAAAGTGATGTTCTCGTTCATCGTGCCGTCAAGAAGCTCATGCTTGGTGAAGGCGCTCGTCGGGAGCTCATCGCCATCGAGGCGATCGATGATCTCGACGTATTCGTCGTAATAGGTGTCGCCAGTATCAGCGGAAGCGACTTTCTTCGCGGAGAGGTTGATCCAATCAGGATCGATGGCGATTTCGCGGAGGCCTTTCGGGCCGGCGTCGATCGCGTTCCAGTTGTTCTGGACGATGTCCATGCCTTTTTTCGCATAGGACTTCTCAGCGAATTTCTTCATCCACTTCTCGGCTTCCGCGTAGTCCATGATCTTCGGAGAGAGTTTGAAGAAGGCGGCTTGGAGGGTGGTGTTGGTGTGACGGCCCATATGGCATTCGGCGGCGAGTTTGTTCGCGTCGATGACATAGAACTTCGCATGCTTCTCCGCGAGGAGGTGCTTCATGCGGTTCGGCATGGATTTGATGAGGGTCTCATCGTCCATGTTGGTGTTGAGCAAGAAGGTTCCGCCATCTTTGAGGTTCGCGATCATGTCGAACTTGAAGATGTAGGTATCAAGAGAGCAGGAGATGAAGTCCGCATTCTTGACGTAGTACTCGCTGTGGATCGGCTCTTTGCCGAAGCGGAGGTGGCTGCGCGTGGTGCCGCCAGCCTTACGGGAGTCATACTGGAAATAAGCCTGCGCGTACTGGTGGGTCGCGTCGCCGATGATCTTGATGGAGCTCTTGTTGGCGCTCACGGTGCCATCGGAGCCAAGGCCGTAGAACAAGCAGGAGGTGTAGTTCTGGGGGATTTTGAAGGATTCATCGACGGGGATGGAGAGATGGGTCACATCGTCCTTGATGCCGACGGTGAAGCCGGTCCAGGTCTTCTCAGCGTTGAGGAAGTCATAGACGGACTTGACGTCTTTAGGCTGGGTGTCTTTGGAAGAAAGGCCATAACGTCCGCCGATGATCTTGATATCGGTTCTGCCTTCTTTGGAGAGGGCGGCAAGAACGTCGAGATAAAGCGGCTCGCCTTCCGCGCCCATTTCCTTCGTGCGGTCAAGCACGGCGATCTTCTTAACGGAAGCAGGGATCGCAGCGGACAATAGCTTGCTGGAGAAAGGACGATAGAGGTGAACCTCGACAAGGCCGACCTTCTCGCCGGCTTTGTTCAAAGCGTCGACGACTTCGGTCGCGGTCTCGTTGACCGAGCCCATCGCGACGATGACTCTTTCAGCGTTGGGATCGCCATAATAGACGAACGGAGCATAGGTGCGCCCAGTGAGGCGGCTAGCTTCCTTGAAGTATTTCTCGCAGATCTCGATGACGTGGGAGTAGTGCTCGTTCTGAGCCTCTCTGCCCTGGAAATAGATGTCATCGTTCTCGGCGCCACCGCGGGTGACGGCGTGAGAATGAGGATTCAAAGCGCGAGCGCGGAACTCACTCACCTTGTCCCAAGGCATGAGTTTCTTCCATTCCTCTTCGTCGACGAATTCGACGTTCTGGACTTCGTGGGAAGTGCGGAAGCCGTCGAAGAAGTGGCAAACCGGGGTGGAGGAATCAATCGCGACGAGATGCGCCACAGGGGCGAGGTCGGCGATTTCCTGAACGGAGTTAGAAACGATCATGGTGATGCCAGTCTGGCGGATGGCCATGACGTCTTGGTGGTCGCCGAAGATCGAGAGGGAGCGGGTAGCCAAGCTACGCGCGGCAACGTGCATGACGGCCGGGAGCAATTCACCGCACCATTTGTAGATGTTCGGGATCATGAGGAGCAAGCCCTGCGAAGCGGTGTAAGTGGTCGCAAGAGAGCCGCCCTGAAGCGCGCCGTGAACGGCGCCGGAAGCGCCGGCTTCCGATTCCATTTCAACGACTTTAACGGGATGACCGAAGAAGTTCTTCTGCCCTTTGGAGGCGAAGACATCCACGTTCTCGGCCATCGGGGAGGACGGGGTGATTGGGAAGATCGCCGCTACTTCGGTGAAGTAGTAGCTCTCCATGGCGGCAGCGGTGTTGCCGTCGACGGATTTCATCGTCTTTTTGATTTCTGCCAT
>CAVEPD010000062.1:0-5644 GCA_963617535.1 bacterium | reverse complement strand
CTTCAAAACAAGGCACATCTGAAGACAATAGTTCATCACGTCCGCGAGTTCTTCTTTTACGTCTTCCTCATTGTATTTCTCACCGTTCCACTGAAAGCATTCCAAAAGCTCACCCGCTTCAATGGAGATGGATTTAGCGAGGTTCTCAGGGGAATGGAACTGATCCCAATCTCTGTCCTTGTTGAACTTATCGATCCGACTCATCAATATCTCTAGTTTTTCCATGTCTCACTTCCCTATAAACCTTTCTAAGTATTCCCTCAGATTCTTCCTGCAGGCATAGACGTAGCAGCCTTTAATCCCGCGGCTCATCATCACCTTGTAGGAGTTGATGATGTAACGTTTCAAAGTCGCGTCATCAACGCCCGACTTGACCTTCGTGTCATAGAAATCGTTCTTATAAATCACGATTTGGTTCGACGCAGGGTCATAATCGATCTCGTTCCCGAAGATGAGCCCCACGTAATTGAGGTCATATCCCTGGAGAGTATGGATACAGCCGATCTCGTTGACCGCGTTCTTTGAGAGAATGAACTCCTCGTTCGTCATATTCCAAACGTAATCATGCCCTTGGATATGGATGTCCTGATGCTTATTGGTGACAATGTAAGCAAAGCCTTGCTTCGCGTATTTTTTCGAGACCCATTTCCAGGCATAACCCGCGGCGCAGCGGCAAAGCCCAAACGTTTTGTCATTAAGTTTTATGGCGTTCACCATCTTGTCCACATCATCGAAGATTTTGAAATCGTAAAGGGTCGGATCGAAATCGAGCTTATTCTCTTGCTTGCACGCGAATATGGCGTCTAGGTAATCGGTGAACTTCTCCCCTCCTTTGCACCTCATCTGAGTGTGCAAGGAGCACCGTTTCACAGGGGATTTCGAAATGGCCTTCTCGAATTGCGCGTTGCTGATGTCAGAGCCCTTGACGGTCTGATTCGCGTCGTAAACCAATATCCTGTATTTGGAACGGGCGACAATCATATCAAGTTGAGTCGCCTCGTTAGGGTCCATCCCGATCTCTTTCGCCCTCCGGTCGAAAGAGGCATAGGAAGTCAGATTCTTCCTTTGGTTAAGGCGGTGCGTCTCATCCACGAGGACGAGATCGAACTTGTCTCCCCCGTCGAAGAGCCCTTGAGGGCCCTTCACCATCCCGGTCGCGAGGCCATTCTTGGTAAGAGAGAAGACCCCCTTGATCGTTTTCCTAAGCGAGGTCATCGGGCAGATGTAGGCGATTTTAAACTTCTTCCCTTCAAGACCCTTCATGTACTTTTGGATCTCGGTGAGTATCTTCATGTAATCGGTGAGGTCTTCGTCTTCTTCCGAAGGGCTGACATTACTTTTCATCGCGGTGACGATGCGGTAAAGAAGGTTGATCAAAACCAGGGTCTTGCCCGTGCCGGCGCCCCCGTTAATGACCGCGGTGCCCTCCTCGCCTTTTGAGAGTTTTTTCATCGCATCATCGATGATTTCGTTACAGACATTCGCCTGCTCTGGAGTCAAGGAGTTATAAGGGGAGTATTTGAAGAGATTGGAATTACGGATGTCGTTGATATCGTGATTGACCAGATTGTTCTTCTTAAGCTCGTTCCATATCTGGTCAATCTTATTGAGGTACTTCTCCCTTTGGTAATAGTCATGTTTGAAAGATTGCCCCCCATTCATGTTTTGGAGCTTGTATTTCTGATCCGCCCCACAGAGCTGAATGAGGTTTTGTTCCAAATCGAGGATCGCGGATTTGTTGAATTCGTCATCGAAGATAACGTTGAAATTCTTTAGACCCTTCCGCGCGGGATTCTCCAAATGCTGTTCCATGCGGTAAACCGCATTCTGGGTCTCGCCGATATATAGCTCGGTATCGTTATTGATGAGATAAACAACGGGCCAGTCCTTTGACTTGGCTTCCGCCACAGCCATAGCGTCCTTGCCTGCTTTATCGAAGGAATATTTCCGGAGTTCCATAGGATTTTTATAGCATCTTTATAACACTTTGCAAGGAAAACAAGCTTATCGCCGGGAGCGACAATAAGTATGTGTAATTGGCCGTTTCCTTTCGTTCCCTTGGGAGGACAAAAACAAAGCAAGCAAAAGCATAATGTTTCCGAGAGACCACGCAGAAACAATCCGAGGCCAAATAATCTTTTAAAGCGATTTCCATAAAAGTGAGGCACAAGACGAGTTTCTTCTTTATTAGTAAAGTAGGAGGACCATTTAATATGCTTGAACACAATCGCAGGAACGTTCCGTTGAAAGTACTTTTTGAAGAATTTATTATGTACGTCAAGGAGAAATCAATGCGTACAGTTAGTGTTACAGAATTTAGGAATAACTTCAAAAAATACGCTGAAATAGCAGAAGGCGAAGAGATATTCGTCACAAATAGAGATAAACCGGTTTTCATGGTAATCCCCGTCAAAAAAGCGATGCAGGATAAGGCTAGATCTTTCTTTGACATGCTACCCGCGGATGCCAGCATCGGAAGCGACCCCGAAGAAAGGAATCATTAACATGAGATTCCTTTTTGATAGCAACGTAATCATCGATGCGATTTCCTCTCGCCCCCAAGGCAACGAAGCAAGCAAGGAGCTTTTCCTTTTAGCGGGCTCCTTCGATATCGACGCTTACCTCGTCTCCAAGCAAATCAGTGATATCCATTATTGTCTCCGCAAATACATAAGCGACGAGACGAAGCGAGACGCCTTCGTCTCATTTCTTTTGGAGGCTTTCAAAATCTTGCCTCTAGAAAAAGAAGACCTCCAAAAAGCCCTATCCTTAGACGCTAAGGATTACGAAGATGCGGTGTTGATTGCCTCCGCCACTCGCTATGGCATCGACGCTATTGTGACAAACAATCAAAAAGATTTCGCTTCCTCTCCCATAAAGATCCTCGCGCCCCAGGAAGCACTGGCGGAGTCCAAGTCCGAAAGAACGGTTTCAAGATAATAGTCATCGTTCTTCTTGTTATCCATAGATCCTCACCCCGTCTTTCAGAATCTCTTTGGTCAAAGCCAGATTCTCTTCTAACTCCGAGACGTCCAATAGGTCTACCTTCTTCTTAAGCCCCTCCCTCAATGCCTCGGCAAGCTCAAAGAACATCATCCCATTGATCGGCATGGACACCAAAAGGTCCACCTCGCTTGTCTCGACAGTTTTCTTCTTCGCGTAGGAACCGAAAAGATAGCAATATTCCACCTCGGGATAACCCTTTAGGACATCCCCAACAACGGCTGTGATTTTCTTAGAAGCAAGGACGCCATGCTCCTCATCAATAAGGTTTGCCTTCTCAAGAACATCTAGGATGAGCTGGTATTTCCTAGAGGCCTCATCGATCTTCCCAGCCTCAAAGCTAACGTAGGTTCGCCGGGTCACCCCAAGCAGACGGGCCGCTTCCTCTTGGGTCAGCCCCTTTTCTTTTCTAAGCTCCCGTAGACACATGCCATATAACTCCTAAGGCTTGATCTATGAATTTCACATTTTCCAATAGCCAAAATGAGAAATATTTTCTCATCGAAAGAACACCAATGTGAAATTCTAGGGGGAACGATATTCCAATAACCGAACAATTTTCAAAGCCAAATTCCTCCCCTTTGGGGAATCCTTCCCGTTTCCTCTTTATATATAGGGTGAGGGGGCTTTGCCCCTTCCCCTAAGTAAGGAGGAAATCATTCATGAAAGAAAGCGAAAGAAGCCCCTGGAAGAGCTACCTATTCACCCCTTTATCAAAACAAGCTCATCCCTGCAGAGCCCCTCCCTTAATAAAGGGTAAGAGATGCCAAGGATTCCGTTTATCGCTTGGGAAAAGCAAGCGATAAACGCCCTAGTCTTTCAAAGGCGATCTTGATTGACTCTAGCAATTCAGCTAAAAAATCATTCGCCGTCATCGAAGATAATTGTGTAAGAAAAATGCAAAGCGGCAGACGCTGCATCAAAAAAGGTCCATTATTTATCGCTTGTTTTTTATCGCTTGCCTTTTAGGCTTTATCGCTTGCTAGTTGAAAAATCAAGCGATACAATTTGGCTGAAGAAAGGAGAAAATGCCCATGGAAGAACTGTTTGATCTAACGAAATTCGACTCCTACCGCGAGGATAATAGGCGCGAGGTGAAGAAGGCAAAGGGAGGCTTGCCCAGTTCCCTTTGGGAGACCTACTCCGCTTTCGCCAATTGTCGTGGAGGGGTGATCATCCTCGGAGTCAAAGAGAACAAAGACGGGAGCTGGGCCACTACCGGGCTCCAAAATTCCGCATTGCTTAAAAAGGAGTTCTGGGACACTTTGAACAATGTGACGAAAGTAAGCGTCAACCTCCTCCGCGAGAAAGACGTTACGACCTTCGACTACAAAGGCGACGTGATCATGGTGATCCATGTCCCCGCCGCCCGACGCGAGATGAAACCCGTTTACATAAATGACGACATCTTCGGCGGCTCCTATAGAAGGAACTGGGAAGGGGATTACCACTGCACGAAACTGCAGGTGAAGACGATGATCCGCGACCAGGCAGACGATACAATCGACATGGCGGTGCTTGACGAGGTGGGCCTAGATTCCTTCAACAAGGAATCCGTGAAAGCCTACCGCAACATCTTCGCCTCGCTTAAGCCAGGTCACCCCTTTTCAAGGCTAAGCGACGAGGAATTCCTCCGTAGCATCGGCGCAGCCGCGCGCGCCAAGGATGGCGACGTTCTTCACCCCACCGCCGCTGGGCTGCTCATGTTAGGGAATGAGTATGATATCGTAAGGCAGTTTCCACACTACTTCCTTGATTACCGCAACGAGCAAAGCCAGGAAAGGCGCTGGGATGACAGGGTGGAATCAAGCTCTGGCGACTGGTCGGGGAACATCCTTGACTTCTATTACCTCGTCTACGGCAAGCTCAAACAGGCCTTAAGCGTACCCTTCAGAATCAAAGAAGGAACCAGGATCGATGACACCCCCCTGCATGAAGCCCTACGCGAGGCTTTAGCCAATTGCCTCGTCAACGCAGACTACTACGGCTCTAGAGGGGTGGTCATAACCCTGAAGAGCAACAAAATCGCTTTCGCCAACCCCGGCTATAGCCGCGCGGGCAAGGAGCAGATGCTAAGAGGAGGCGTAAGCGATCCGAGGAATCGGGGGCTCATGAAGATGTTCAATTTGATCGACATCGGCGAACGGGCTGGCAGCGGCGTCCCTAAAATCGTGAACATTTGGAAAGACCAGGGGCTTAAAGCGCCCATCATTGAAGAGCAATTCGATCCCGATCGAGTCATTTTGGTCCTCCCTTTGGAACACAGGGCCGGGGCTAAGCCTTCGCTAAGCGCAAGCCATGGCAAAAAGACGTCCGAGACCGAAGCGAAGATTGTGGAATACCTTAGGGACAATGGAGAATCCACCTGCACGGAGATTGCCGCGCGCGTGGGACTAAGCCAGTCTAGGACCAGGGCGATCCTCTCCGAAATGAACGACGAGGTCGATGCCTGTGGATTCAAAAAAGGCAGGGTATACCGGGTCAAATAAGGAGACTTCTCTTCTAAAAAAAGGGGGTCCCGAATCCAAGACCCCACTCGTGACCTCAAGGGAAAACGCCCTTGAAAAACAAGATATTCCCTCCTAAAAATTCAAAAGCTTGCTCCCCCTACTTTTCGCGAAATCTTCGTAAATTGCATTTT
>CAVEPD010000061.1:0-5698 GCA_963617535.1 bacterium | reverse complement strand
CATGAAAAAAGACAAACTGAACATCGCCGTCGTGGGATTTGGTCACCGCGGCAAGAACCTCACCACCTGTATCCTCATGAAGCAAAAAGACGTGGAGCTCGTCTCTTTGAGCGACGTCTACAAAGAGAGGGCGGACGAAGTCGCCGACCTCATTGAGAAGGAAGGCAAGAAGCGCCCGTTCGTAAGCGCGGATTACAAAGAGGCCTTGAGCATTGGAAATATCGATGCCGTGCTCGTTTCTTCCTCATGGGAATCGCATATTGAGATCGCTATCTACGCGTTAAGAAAGCACATCGCCGTGGCAATGGAAGTGGGCCGCGCCTACTCTTTGGAGCAATTATGGGCCTTGGTGCGTGCCGAAGAAGAAACAGGCACCCCCTTCATGCTTATGGAGAACTGCTGCTTCGACAAAGAAGAGCTTTTGGCAACCCATCTCACCCGTTTGGGCTTCTTCGGGGAAATCGTCCATTGCGAAGGGGCTTATGGGCATGACTTAAGGAGAGAGATCAGCGACGGGCACATCACCAAGCATTATCGCCTCAGGAATTATGAGCACGGAAACTGCGACAACTACCCCACTCACGAGATCGGGCCCATCGCGAAGATCCTCGACATCAATAGAGGCAACCGCTTCGTGAGCCTCGTCGCGATGTCTTCAAAAAGCGTGAGCCTCCACGAATACGTGAATCAGCATAAGGACGTCTATCCCGAACTCTGTGATACCCATTGGAACCAAGGGGACGTCGTGGACACGATCATAAGCTGCGCGAACGGGGAAACCGTCCACATCAAGCTCGAGACCACCTTGCCCCGCTTCTATAACCGCGAATTCGCCGTAAGAGGCACCAAGGGATTCTATGAAGGAGCCACCAATCTCGTCTACGTCGATAACGACGAGAAGGAATGCTTCACCACGCACGAAAGTTACGAGAAATACCTAAATAACGGCAAAAACTACGAAAAATACCTTCCCCGTTTTTGGAGAGATATCACCAAAGAGCAGCTCGAAGCAGGCCATGGCGGCATGGACTATTTCGAGTGGCGGTCCTTCATCGACCATCTGAAGAACGGCGAAGAACCGGTCATCGACGTCTATGACACCGCTTCTTGGATGGCGATCGCCGTCCTAAGCGAAGAATCCATTCAAAAAGGTGGAGCCCCCGTATGTTTCCCGGATTTCACGAATGGCAAATGGATGAGCAGAGCAAGGCTCGACGTCATCGATTTCGATAAGGATTAAACCGTGAGCGAGAACAAGTTTTTACATTGCCTCCGCGCACAGATTTATCCAGATCGGTACGTCGACGAGCGCATCAAAAGCATCAAAAACTGGTGCTTAACCTATGGTTTTAAGAACGTAATCCTCTTTTTCAATGGCGAGGAATACTGCGTTGGCCATATCACCAAAGAACAATTGAAACCCTGGCTTGAAGTCATTAAAAGAGCCAAAAAAGAGTTTGCCAAAGCCGGCATCTCGACATCTTTAAATCCTTGGTTCGAACTCGGCCACATCGATAGGGGCCGCACCCTTCAAGAAGGGCAGCATTTCCAAACGATGGTTGATAGAAACGGCAAGCAATGCGCCTTGACTGCCTGCCCGCTAGACAAGGAATGGAAAGAGTATTATCTCGACCTCATGGCCTATTACGTCAAAGAGACCGAGCCCGAAGTCCTTTGGATCGAGGATGACTTCCGTCTTCATAACCACGAGCCTCTTGATTGGGGCGGCTGCTGGTGCCCCCATCATATGGAGGCTTATAACAAGAAACTAGGCAAGAACGAAACTCGTGAAGAATTCGTGAAGGCCTTAGAAAGCGAAGAGCCTACGCCTGAAAGGAAAGCATGGCTAGACGTCTCTTGGGAGACGATGGATGGCCTAGCGAAAGAGATCCAAGAAAGAGTCATAGCCTTAGGCATCAAAACCAAGGTCGGCCTTATGTCGAGCACCCCTTGGATGCACGCGATGGAAGCTAGGGATTGGCACCAGATCCACGTCGATCTTTCTAGCGAAGGCACCTTAATCGACAGGATTCACCTGCCCGCTTATCGCGAAATGGGCGCAAAAGCCTATTATTTTGACTTCAATCGAATCAGCATGGTCAACCGTTCTTTCATCGGCGACGACTGCGAGCAATACCCTGAGTTAGAGAACAGCTCCTATTCGGATTTCGTCAAGGACCCGAAGTTCGTCACCTTCCAAGTCGAAGGCGCCTTACCTCTTGGCTTAAAAGGCATGACCTACAATATCTTCCAATGTGGAGGAGACGGGGCTCAAAAGGAACTAGGATACGGCAAAGCCATCAAGAAGATCGACGCCTATCTAAACGAAGTGACGAAGCTTGACCTCAAGCCTTCTGAGATGAGGGGCTTGGTCTTCCCGCTTGACGAGAAAACCGTCTATAACCGCCATCCCAAAAACGGATTTATGGACCTCATCCCCGACGATTTCGATCCCGTCGGATTCTTCTCGAGCATGGGCTATTCCTATCGCGTTTCCAAAGAGAAGGAATTCAAGGGAGAGCGAGTCGTTTTATGCGGCCAAAACACACGGAACTTCAGCGATGAGCAGCTTAAGGACCTTTTCGAGAACAACTTCGTTTTCGTTGATGGCGGAGCGGCCTTAGTTCTCAAAGAAAAAGGACTCCTTTCGTTGATTGACGCCAAAGACGCAACGCTTAGAGGCGCTTTGCACAAGTACGACTGCTTTGAGATGCTCGAAAACGGAGCCGCTTTAAAAGGCATGCATAACTACCGCTCCTCCTCCCAAAGAAGGTGCGGGAACTACGTGAAAATTGAATATGATAACGGAGTCCGCGTCATCTCCGGCCTTTATGACCCCTTCATGAAAAGAACCGGGAACGGCTTTGCTTATAGTAGCGGCTACTGCGTATACCCCTATGAGCTAAAAGACCCGAGCCAGACCGACTTCTTCGTGACGCTCCGCCGTCACCTTTTGGAGATGGGTTTGCTAGGAGAAAGCCCTAAGCCCCTCGCTTATTCTCATAGTGACGCGGTTTATACCTACCTTTACGAGCAGGAAGGGCGGTTCGTCCTTCTTGCCGTGAACGCGAACTACAATGACTTCTCCTCAATCGATTTGACTTTAGAGAACGTCCCTTTCTCCTCTATCAAGAGCATTGAGAAAAACGGGACCATTAAACTGGTCAGGTATTCTCAAAAAGGACCAAGAGTCCGCATCAAGAAGAAGCTCCCCTACCTTTCTAGTGTTGCCTTTATCCTTGATTGAGGAAGCATTCTAGCGGCCTAGCGATAGGCCGTTTTCTTTTGGCAAAGTAAAAGCCCAAAAACCCTATATTTGCTACGCAAAAGGTTTCTTTCTCCGTTTTCGAAGAGTAGCATTTTCCCTGTGCTTTTTAGCGAAGGAATCAAATTATGAACAGCGTCAAAAAACTCCTTATTCTCTCTTCTAGCGCCTTGCTTTTGATGGGCTGCAACCCCACTGTTCCAAATCCTGACGATAGCCAAGTTTCTTCTGAGGCCTCTTCAAGCAGCGATTCCTCCTTCGTGTCAGAATCCGAAGATAGAGGCGAATGGACGAGAGAGCAGGCGGCAACGATCCTTTCCTACTGCGGCGAGGCTCTCCCTTTCCCTTTGGGCTTTGATTACGACGTCACTGTCGAAATCGTCCTTGACGATAATAACGTCCCGTTCCTTCAAATCACGAACTCCACGGCCAATTTCACGATCGCGGATTATTACAAAGACCTTGAAATAGAGGGCTGGTCCGCGATTAAAGACTATAACGGCAACATCGAGCAAGCCACCTCGACTTCCGAGCAAACTTATGAGCTTACAAAGATCTCGGAGGAGGTCGGTTATGATTTGACCTATTACTTCTATAGTGAAGGCGATACCTTCGACGACCCAAAATACAACGTCATCCAAGTTTATAACTCCTTCGATTATCAATTAGACAGCAAGACCTCTTGGAGTGACGATGAGAAAGGCATCTTCTACGCCGCGCTTTTGGATGTGCCTCCCTTGCTTAAGCTAGGAAGCGCCAATCGAGTCGGGAGTAGCGGCAACGACTACGTCTATTGCTATGATGTCCTTGCCCAAGATCTCACCAAAGAGAACGCGGAAATCCTCCAGCGAAACGGATACGTCCTTGATGAGGAAATGAGCAAGTCCCGCGGTTCCTATATTCTTAAGATGGATGCGGAAGAAGGGGCAACCATCTACGCCTCGCTCTATTTCCAAAGCGGCAACATCATCACCTTCACTTACGAAGCCAAAAAAGAGGTCAGCGCCTCTTGGCCGAAGGAATTCGTCTCTGCCTTCGAGACGAAAACGGGTTTCACGATTCCTGAATTCAAGGCAGACGTCTATTACGCCTACAAGAAAGGCGACGTCTACACGCTTTATGGCACGAGCAACGACACTTCGATTCCCGGCGCATTCGATATCGCGATGGATAACACCAACGCCGTCTACGACACGGAAAAAGGCTGGTACACCGATTGGGAGGAGACTTTCTACATCCAAACGAATACAGGGTACGTGAATAATCAATTCGCTTTCTCAATCTCCTTCGCCTCAATCTCCGCTTACGATCATATCCAGGAGGGATGGCCTAGTTCCGATATAGTCAGATTCCTTTCCGCTAACGGCATCTCCGCTTCTTTCCCGGCCTTGTATTTCGCCCCCTATAGCGAATACTCCAGCTGCAGGGTTTCTAGCCAAAATTATTCGGATATGTACGCGAAATGTCTCGCCATCGTTAAGGGCGATCCCGAGAACTACGTCGGCAAAGAGAGTCCAACCGAAGAAGAAATCGAAGCCACCGCGGCTAAGCTAGCCAAAGAAAGAACCTGGATGAAAATCAAGGTCTATGATCCCGGCATCAAAGAAGGAGACGCCACCAGATTCAAAGTCAATGATTATCTTATCGACTCATTGAAGAAAGAGGGCTGGGCGAAAGTCGAGAACGAAGAAGGGGCGGCCTACGAAGATCCTACGGGAAGCCTCCTTGTCATCGTGAGCCTCAGCAAAGACGTCTCGGTGGTGAAACTCACCTATGGAAGCGGCAAAACGCATACACCCACCTTCTCTTTCGACGAAGCAAACGTGGAGTTGACCGCCGGTTCTTCCTATTATCTCCAGTACACCATCGACATGCTTCCCTATGAAGTCAACTTCTCTAGCGACAACGAAAAAGTCACCGTCGACAATAACGGCCTAGTCAAAGTCGCTTCTGACGCCACTGCAGGAACCGTCGCGACCATCACCGCTTCTATCGACGTCCCAGGCGAAGGTAAGAAGACCATCACCTGCACGGTCACGGTTTTAGGCAAGCACACCGCCAAAAGCGCAATCGAAGAAGTCGCGAGCAAATACAACGCTCACTACAGCCTAAATTCCACCGATGAAGGCGCCGCCAAAGTCGTAACAAACGACGAGGACTTCGTCTATTACACGATCAATGCCGCCCTAACCAACATAAGTACAATCAAAGACGCGAAATCCTTTGTTACGGGCACTCTTATTCCTAACGGGTTCACCGCCGGAGAATGGGGCGAAGGTCAACTTCCTGACGAGCAAGGCGGCTACGCGACCAATGCGATCACTTACACCCTTTATGATAGGGATACCTACACCACTGTTAATCTCATCTTCGCCATCTACAAAGACAGTGAAGGTACGCTGAATATCAAAGTCACTGCGACGCAGTTCTAAA
>CAVEPD010000060.1:0-5766 GCA_963617535.1 bacterium | reverse complement strand
TTCGCCCAAAGAAAGATAAGCGGCGAGCGTTTTCATAAAGCTGTTCGATTCGTAATTGCTTTGGAATGTCCCATCGCTCAATCTCGGGGATAGGTTGCCTACGCGCATTACTTTGGCCTTCAAACCTTTTTGGAGAATAGCTTCATAAATCTTCTTTTCAGCGGTGAACTTAGAGCAGACATACTGATTACTCTCGATCTCCTGCCCGGCGTAAAGAACGCCTTCGTTGAATTTGAATCCTTCGCGCGGAACGTCGCCTTTGGCGTTTCCCATAATGGATTCGGTCGAAACATGAATCAGACGTGAGCCACTTCTCAAGCAGTACGCGATCAAATTGTCCACCGTGCCAACATTGGTGCGCATGATTTCGTCATCCTTAGCAAAATGCTTGACGGAGGCTGCGCAGTTAATGACGGTGATGCCTTTAACATCGAATTCAGATAACGCGCTTGGGTCAGTTGCGTCTTTTTCGATCAAAGACACGCGCTTAGCCAAATCCCCATCAAAAACCGAACCGTGATAGGAGGAGATCACTTTTTTGAATCGATCGAACGAGTTGACACCTTGCTTCGGACGAACTAAACAATAGATCTTTCGTTTCGAATCGGCGAGCAGCTCGGCTAGAACATGCGAGCCAAGGAATCCCGTCGCACCGGTAAGCAAGACGTCCCCGATCTCAATTTTTTCGCCGGTTTTAAAAGCAGTCAAAGTATTGCGCCTAAGGAGTTCGTTGATGGAAGAATAATCATAGCCATCGGGCCCAATTTCAGTTGTGCCACCGCCATAGAAAGATTCATTTTGGGCTGGTTTTGCAAGGTTTTTGCTAACTTCTGCAGGGTTTTCACCCGTTGCAAAAGCGGCGAGTTCAGCAAGGATTCCGTGGTCAAAGAGATCTTTGTATACGATTGGGTAGCCAAGCTTATTCGCGGCGATGACGACCTTCATCGCGTTGATTGAGCTGCCTCCGAGATCAAAGAAATCCGCGTCGCGAGAAACTTTGTTCACTCCGAGGATCTCCGAGAATATGGAAGCGAAATCACTCTCCGCTTTGGTGAGTGGCGCGATGTAGTTCCTGCTTTCAAGTTTCGGCTCAGGCAGGGCTTTTTTGTCGACTTTTTGATTAACCGTCAAAGGGATTTTCTCAAGCTGCATCGTAACAGTGGGTACCATATACGCGGGCAGTTTCGCTTTGATGAAGGCATTCAATTTTGAGGTATCGAGTTCACCTTCATAGACGACGAAAGCGGCGAGGTATTTCCCCCCGCTTGGATAGTTGTAAGCCTGGACGGTGACGTCCTTTATCCCCTCGAAAGAACGGATGGTGCTTTCAATTTCCTTCGTCTCGATGCGGAAACCTCTGATTTTGACCTGCCCGTCTTTGCGCCCGACGAACTCGACGTTCCCATCCTCGCGGTATCTCACCACATCACCCGTATGGTACATCCTCCATTCGTCGAAAGGCGACTGCTCATAGGACTTCGCAGTTTTCTCTGGCTGATTCAAATATCCGCGACTGACCTGCGGACCCGAGAGGCAATACTCCCCTGCCGCCCCCGCCGGGAGGCGGTGGTTGGTCTTATCCAAAATATAGCCATGAATGGTCTTCATTGGCTTTCCTATCGGAATATTCGCTTCCCAATGCTTGACCGGGAATAAAGAGACGCCGCAGCAGTTTTCCGTCGGGCCATAGCCGTTATTGAGCGTGTAACTTAACTTGCTTGGATCTAGGGAAGGCAGTTTTTCTCCGCCCAAAGTAAGGTAGCGGAGCGATTTCATCTTGGGATGATTTTGGACGAACTGCACGCCGACCTGGGTCGTAAGAAGGCATTGCGTGATCTCGTGCTCGTCAAAATAAGCGGCGAGTTCATCAAGATTCATGCGCATATCCTCATCAATGAGGTGGAGAGTACCCCCATTAAGCAAAGTACAGAATGTGTCGGCCATGTTGACGTCGAAGCCAAACGAGGCATAAGCGGCAGTAACGCAGTCACTAGCGTAATAGTCATCCTTAGCAGTGCCGTGAGCGTAGGCAACAAGATTCCGATGCTCGAGCTGGACGCCTTTTGGAAGACCGGTTGACCCAGAGGTATAGAGCATAATGTAACGGCTCTCTGGGCTCGCTTGTTTTGGCAAGACATCGGGGATCTTCGAGGCATAGAGTTCGCTGAAAAGAAGGGTTGGACCATCATATTCATTGAGGACATCCCTAAGCGAATCCTCGGCAAGAAGCAAGGAAATCGAGGCGTCTTTCACCATGAAATTGAGCCTCTTCTGCGGGTAGCTTGGGTCAAGCGGCTCATAAGCGCAGCCGGCTTTGATGACGGAAAGAGGCAAAAGGAAGGTATTCTCGTTGCGCTTGGAGATAATCGCGATTACCGGCTCTTTCTCTTTGCACCCATCATCAAGCAAGCGCTTGTAAATGACTTTGGAAAGATCGTCGGTGACGCGATCAAGTTCTTCATAGGTGAAAGATTTGCCTTTGTAGACGCAGGCAAGCTTGGAGGGATGTTCCTTAACGCGTTTTTTGAACAAGGTAACGGCGGTATCGTTTCGATCGAAATCCAAATCCCAAGGGTAATTGTAGGAATCCAATAAAGAGCATTCCTGCTCGTCTGCAACTCCAATCTCAGACAGGACTTTCTTTGAGCAAAGCTCCTCGCTTACGTAGGCAATGCTTCTAGCGAAATGTTTCATCATCGCCTCGCTATAAAGACTCTTATCGTAGGAAATCTGGATATATCCCTCCCCGTTTTCGTCACGATTGATGAAGATGGAGAGAGGAATCTTGGCTATGCCGAGATTAAGAGGAGTCAACTTCAAATCGCCAAAACGCGTTTTGTAATCATTTAGAACACCCACTTGATAGGCATAAGAAATCGAAGGACGGAAATCGAATTTGGTAGCCGTTTTGGCGAATGGATAATTCTCATGAAGCAATGTTTCCTCGAATTTTCCTGCGACATTTTTGAGGAAAGAGGAGACTTCTGCGGCGTTATCTATCTTGAAAGTAAGAGGAAGGGTGTTTACGAACATTCCTATCGTATTGCTGATTTTGACATTGCTCCTGCCACTAGAGATGGTGGCCAGGCCAACTCCGTCTTCATAAACGAAACGGGAACTCGTTAGATAAGATGAAGCCAAATAAATCGAAGCCGGAGTTACGCCTAATTTTTTTCCAAGCTCGATGACTTTTGCCAGATTTGTTTTGGAATAGACATTGCCTTCCTCGTGAGGCAAATCTTTATCGTAAATGTCAGGAATAAGGCGCGTGGCCTCCTCTACATTCATATTCTCAGCGAAATACTTTTCATCGGATTCCTCAAGTTTTTGTTCGGAGGCGTAATCGAAGTAAGTGTAGGACTCCCCTTCTATTTCTTTACCGTCCAAAGCAAAGGTGAGATCCCTAACGAAGATGTCTACTGAGGCGCCATCGCTGATGAGGTGATGAAAATCCATGAGAAGATAAAGGCCCTTTTCGGTTTCAATAATCTCAAAGCGCATGAGCTCTTTGTCTAGATCGAAAGGCCTCACAAAATCCTTCCTGCGGCTCGCATAAGAAGCCTCGTCCATTTTTAAGGTAATGATCGGCAAGGCGAAATCCGAGTATTCCTCTTCTTTTGTCTCCCCGTCTTTTTCAACGAAATGAACTTTCAAAGAGGGATGCTTCTCAACCACAAGGCGGATGGCTTTTTCTAGCATAGAGGCGTCAATGCCTTTTGGGAAAGTAATCTCAAAGGGGATATTGTACTGGGTGGATTCGGGAGATTTGGCGCAGTCAGCATAAACGCCTTCTTGAGCGAATGTTAATGGAATAGACCGCAAAACTCTATTTTTTCCATCGTTTTGCAGGGTTTTAGCATTCTCTTTCTCCTTGATTCTTTCCTCAATGAGCCTCAAGGATCCGCCAGTCAAAAGCTCTCTGTTTTTAAACTCAATCCCGTATTTCTTATACAAAAGAGCAGCGAGGCGAATCGAAGAGATGGAGGTCAGTCCATAACGAGAAAGAAGGGTTTTCGCGGATGTGACTTCCGCTCCGAGGACTTCTTCCACCACTTTTGAAACCTCTCTTTGCAAATCATTGAGCGGTGTGTCGTCCTCTTCTATTTTTACCACCGGTTTCGGCAAGGCACGGCGATTCACCTTTGAGTTTTGATTCAAGGGGATAGCGTCGATTTGCATCGTCACTTCAGGAACCATGTATGGCGGTTTTCTCTCAAGTATGAACTCGTTGAGCGAATCGACATCGATTTTTGAATCGCTGACAACGTAAGCGGCAACGAATTTGCCTCCGGAAGGAGCGTCGAAAGCGGCTACCGTGCAGTCTTTTATGCCAGGGAAATCGCGAATGACCCTTTCGACCTCGGTAAGCTCGATACGGAAGCCCCTTATCTTCACTTGACCGTCTTTCCTGCCGATGAATTCGATGTTGCCATCCTCCAAATAACGCACGATATCACCGGTCCGGTACATCCTTTCATAGCCCTTTTCATTGGTAAAAGGATTTTTCACGAACGCTTTCCCGCTGGCTTCAGGTCGATTAAGGTAGCCAATGGCTACGCCCGCGCCGGCGATGCAGAGCTCTCCGGAAGCCCCGATAGGCAAAGGCCTAAGGTGCTTGTCCACGACGTAAAGCTTCGTGTTCATGACGGCTTTGCCAATAGGGAGGAGTTTGGAATCGCTTATAACACGATAAAAAGTGTTATAAACCGTGCATTCGGTCGGTCCGTACATATTGGTGACAATAATTCCCTCAGGCGGAGCCAAAGGGACGAGTTTCTCCCCGCCAAGGGAAAGGTACTTCAATTGTTTTGATGAGGTGTAAAGAGCGAATTGCCTTCCGACTTGAGTGGTCATAAAGGTGTGGGTGATGCCGTTAGTGACGAAATAGTCATCAAGCGCGGGCAAATCGAGCCTTATCTCCTCGGGGATAATGTGCAACGTGGCTCCGCTAGATAAGACGGGGTAAGTGTCCATCATGTTCGCGTCGAAGCCGAAAGAGGCGTAAGAAGCGTACTTGCTTGATTCGCTTAGACCAAGCAAGGAAATTTGCCAGTTCACATGATTCACGAGATTCCGGTGGCTGAGCATGACTCCTTTTGGGGTGCCCGTGGTTCCCGAGGTATAAAGGATGATGAAAGGATCTTCTTGGGCGATGTCGCTCACGAAGGACTCATCAGGAAGGGAGCCTATTTCGTCAACAAAGAGAATTTTCCCATTGTAGTCTTTGATTTTTGAGACGAGAGAACGTTCGCTGACAAGCAATTTCGCCCCCGCGTCTTTCACCATGAAGGAGAGCCTTTCTTCAGGATAGGTCGAATCTAGAGGCTGATAGGCAGCTCCAGATTTGATAACGCCCAAAGAAGCGATCGGCATCCATTCCGAACGCGAGAGCAATAAGGAGACGAAGTCGCCTCTTCCAATCCCTTGCTTATGCAGGTAGCTAGCAAGTTTGGAAGAGAGTTCGTCAACCTGTTGGTAGGTGAGTTTCTTGTCTTTGTAAACGACCGCGGTTTGATTCGGAGTTTTCTTGGCTTGCCTGAGGAAAAGAGAAGCGATGTTGTCAACATTAGAAATTTCCTTCTCCGTCTTGTTAAAGTCGTCGATCAAAAGCGCATCGGCTTGGCTTTGAAGAGGGATCTCAGAGAGTTTATCCGCTTTTAGGAAGCCATTCAAAATGGCTTCATAGCAATCCAAAAACCGCGCAATAGTCCCTTCTTTGTACAAAGATGAGCGATATTCCAACTCGACTTTGAAATGATCGCCTTC
>CAVEPD010000059.1:0-6061 GCA_963617535.1 bacterium | reverse complement strand
CGGGTGAGGTTGTTTCCGAAAGAGGAAACGTCGCTTTTCGTATAAGAAGCGCCGGCGGGGTTGGCGACGATCTTCAATACCTCCGCAATTTTTCCAACTTCCGCCTCGTCGATTACGTCGCGTAACGCAATCGTTCCCTGAAAGCGCTTCTTCCCAAAAGAGGCGCTTTTTTCGTACGACGAAAAAAGCCGGGCGATGCGCACCCGGCGTTCCATATCGTTTTTCAAATGTTTATCCGATGGTCACGAGCTCGGTGTTCGTGAGTTTGCAGAAGAGCTCGATGTCTTTCCGGGTAAGGGCGGTTGAAATGACCGCGTGATGGGCCCCACCCGCGTCGATCCATCTCTCCGCGCCTTCGGAGAAATTCGGGAGAATCTTCCACATGACGCGGGCCACGGGGAGCTTTGGCATCGCTTCGGGCTGTTTGATGAGTTCAATATCCGCGCAGATGAGGCGGAAACGGTCGCCGAGGTCGATCATCGAAACGGCGATCCCTTTCCCCGTGATGCCGTCGAAGACCAAGCGGGCGGGGTCTTCCTTGCCCCCGATGCCAAGAGGATGGACTTCGATCAAAGGCTTGCTCGCGGCAAACACCGGCGACACCTCAAGCATGTGGGAGGCGAGCTCGACTTCTTCCCCGGCGGTGAGGTCATAGGTGTAGTCCTCAAGGAAGGCGGTCGCGCCGGCGCGATGCTCCGCCATCTTGCAAAGGACCGCCATCAAAGCCGCGGTCTTGTAGTCCCCCTCCGGCCCAAAGCCGACGCCTTCCCCCATGACGTTCTGGGCGGCGAGGCCGGGGAGCTGCTTCATGTTGTGGAGGTCCTGGAAAGTGTCGGTGAAAGCCCCGATGTTCTCCTTTTTGAGGAATTTGTGGAGGGCGACGTCGTATTTGGCTTGCTCTTTGACGGAGGCGAGGTTGTCCGTGTTCATCGTGTACTTCTCGCCGTATTCCTTCATCTTGGCCTCGATCTCTTCGTCCGAGACGGCGTCGATTATGTCGACGAGATCCCCGATGCCGTAGTAATTGACGTTCCAGCCGTAGCGGATCTCGCTTTCGACGCGGTCACCATCCGTCACGGCGACGTCGCGCATGTTGTTCCCGAAGGCGGCGACGCGGAGGGAATGGGAATAATCCAAAGCCAAAGCGACGTCGGCGAACCGCTGGATGCGGGCGATGACGCCTTCGTCTTGGTAATACCCGGCGACGATCTCCCTCTTAATCCCGAGGCGCGTGCAGATGAAACCGTATTCGCGGTCCCCGTGCGCGGACTGGTTGAGGTTCATGAAGTCCATGTCGATGGTCGAGTAAGGGAGCTTGCGGTTAAATTGGGTGTGGAGGTGCAGCAAAGGCTTCGTTAGCCTTTGGAGCCCTTTGATCCACATCTTGGCGGGGGAGAAGGTGTGCATCCAGGTGACGACCCCGACGCAATCCTTGTCGTAGGAAGCCTTCATCAAGACGTCCTCGCATTGGGCGGAGGTGATCACCGTGGGCTGGAGCTCCACGGAAACCCCGACGAGTTTGCCGTCGAGGAAGCCCGCCATCTCTTTGGCGTCCTTGGCGACTTGCTTCAGGGTCTCCTCGCCATAGAGATCCTGGCTTCCGACGACGAAATACAGCTTTTTCATATTCATTCTCCTTTTTGCCCGTAATAGGCGTTTTTGCCGTGTTTCCTGAAATAGTGTTTGTCCAGCAGGTACTGGTCGACCCGTTTGATGCCGGGGTTGAGCGATTCGCTGAGGCAGGCCATCTTGCAGACCTCCTCGAGGATGATCGCGTTCTCCACCGCCTTCTCGCAGCTCTTCCCCCAAGTGAAGGGGCCGTGGTTCTTCACCAGGACCGCGGGGATCGCCTGATAATCGAGGCCGCGGAAGGTCTCGACGATCACCTTGCCCGTGTTGAGCTCATAGGCCTCCTCGATCTCTTCTTTGGTGAGCGCCCTCGCGCAGGGGACGTCCCCATAGAAAGCGTCCGCGTGGGTCGTCCCGTAGGCGGTTAGGCCCCTCCCCGCTTGGGCGAAAGCGACCGCGTGGGTCGAATGGGTGTGCACAATCCCTCCGATCTCGGGAAAGCTTTTATAGAGCTCGAGGTGCGTGAGCAAATCGGAAGACGGGCGCAGGTTTCCCTCCACCACGTTGCCATCAAGATCGGTCACGACCATGTCGCTTTCCTTCATCTTCGAGTAAGAGACCCCGCTCGGCTTGATGACGACGAGGCCCTTCTCCCGGTCGATCGCCGAGACGTTGCCCCAAGTGAGGATCACCAGGCCGCTTTCCTTGAGCCTCAGATTCTCATCGAAAACCCTTTTCTTGAGATCTTCTAGCATTCATAGAACCTCCGAAAGCAGCTGCTCCGCTTTCAATGCTTTTTTGTATTGCTCCATGTAACGGTCGAAGCCCTCCGCGATCTTCGGATCGGGCGGGATAAGCTTCGCCTCGTTCCCCTTGAAGATCACTTGATCTAGGTATTCCTCAAGCGGCATTCGGGCGTTCATGAACGCGGCCAGAACCGCGATCCCCCAAGCGCCCCCTTCTCCGGCGTGGGCCAAAAGGGAGACCGGCGTCTTCAGGGCGGAGGCGAGGTATTTGTCCGCGACCCCCGGGGTTTTGAAGATGCCGCCATGCCCGGCGATCTCTTTGATCTCGACTTTCTCTTTCTCAAAGATCTCGAAGCCGATCCGCAGAGTGGCGAAAGCGGCGTAGATCTGGGAGCGCATGACGTTGGCGAGAGTGAAATTCGAGGGGGCGCTTCTCATCATCAAAGGATGGCCGTTGCCGACTTTCGTGATCGATTCCCCGGAAAGGTAATTGAAGGTGATGATCCCGCTCGCGTCGTCTTCCGCCTCCAATGATTTTTTGAAGAGGGCGACGAAGAGATCCCCGGGGTCGACTTCCTTCCCGAAGGTTTTGAGGACTTCGTCGAAGAGCCCCGCGTAGGCGTTGATTTCCGAGGTGCAGTTGTTCGCGTGGACCATGGCCACCATATCCCCCAAGGGGGTGGCAACGAGGTCGATTTCGGGATAGGCGCGCTTCAGCTTCTTGTCCAAGACGACCTCGGCGAAGATGGAAGTCCCGGAAGAGACGTTCCCGGTGTTCTTTTTGATGGAATTGGTGGCGATCATGCCGGTCTCGGCGTCCCCTTCGGGAGGGCAGAGTCTCACGCCGGGCTTGAAATCACCGGCCGGGTCGAGGAAAAGGGCGCCCTCTTCGGTGAGGGTTCCCGCCTCTTGGCCAGCCAGAAGGACTTTTGGGAAAATCTCCTCCAAAGCGAAGGGGAAGCCATTCTCTTCGAGGATCCCATCGAAGATCTTTAAGCAACGCGCATCGAAGCCCTTCTGGACGGGGTCAATGGGGAACATGCCGCTCGCCTCCCCGACGCCGATGACTTTCCTTCCCGTAAGAAGATAATGGACATATCCCTCCAAGGTAGTTTGGAAGGCGATGTCCTTGACGTGGCTTTCCTTGTTCAGAATCGCTTGGTAAAGGTGGGCGATGGACCAGCGGGCTGGGATGTGGTAATCGAATTTCTCCGTCAGCTCGTCCGCGGCCTTCTGGGCCGAGACGTTGCGCCAAGTCCTGAAGGGGACGAGGAGCTCGCCTTTCTTGCCGAAGACCATGTATCCGTGCATCATCGCGGAGATGCCGAGAGCTCCGGTCGTCGTGAGGTCCTCCAGATAGGTCTTTTTGAAATCGCTTTTCAAAGAGGCGAAGCAATCCTGAAGGCCGAGTTCGATAGCGTCCAAGGAATAGCTCCAATAGCCGTCGACAAGCTGATTCTCCCAATTATGGGACCCGCTGGCCAAGACTTTGCCTTCCTCATCGACCATGATACCCTTGATGCGAGTGGATCCGAATTCGATCCCAATCGCCGTTTTCTTTAAGTCCATAATCAATTCTATCCTTTATTCCACGATGAAACGATGCCCGATTTCCTTGAGAACACGAAGGAAAGGCCTTTCTTTCAAGTGCTCATCGTTGTTGATGTGGACGATGAGATAAGACTTTCCTTTGAAGGAAAAGACCATCCCGTGTCCTCCTCCTTCTTTCACAAGGGGCTCCGTTTCTTGCTTCCAAGGGCCGCGGACACCACCTTCGCTTCGGGCGACCCCCAACGCGTACCCTTCCTTTGAGAAGGAGGACCAAACCATGCAAAGCCTCCCCTCCCCGTCCTTGAAAAGGAAAGGGCCGTCGGTCACATATCCCGTGACGCCTTTGCCCTCGTCGTGGGGAACGGCCCACTTGGCGTCGCTCCCATGAAAAATGGTTTCGACGCCCTTCAAGGCTGTGAGATCCTCATTCAGCTCGCCGAGGCAGACCTCCCCATCCCCAATTTGGACCCATTCATGGCAGAAAATGGCGTAATGTTTGCCGTTTTCCTCATAATGGGTCGCGTCGAGGCAATCCCATCCTTCCGGGGTGAAGGGCTTCTCACTCGGGATGTATTCCCCGAAAGGGGAAGAGCTCACCAGGACCTGTGAAGCGCGATGCCTGCCTTCTTTGTAAAAAGAGGCGAAAAGACAATACTTCCCACCGATCTTATGGAGTTCCGGGGCCCAATAGTTCTCATCCGCCCAAAATAAATCGTTTCTTTCAAAAAGGACGTAAGGCCCATCGAAATCCACGAGGTCCGTGGATTTGTATCCCAAAAAGCCCGAGGCCTTTCCTCCCCATGCCTGACGATCCGTCGTTCCGATGAGGTAGCAAACCCCATCTTCCACGAAGACGAAGGGATCCCTCATGTAGATTTCGCTGAGTTTCATTTTCAGACAATCTTCTTCCTTATTTTACCGATCGTTTATTGTATTTACAATAAATGCTGGCTGGAATGGCGTTTTTCAAAATCACGATGTCCTCTTCTCATAAAAGAGAAAAGGAGCCAAAGGCAGTCCTCTTCATGATGCAGAACATAAAGATTGAGGCAACGACATCACGGAAAGATAAAGCACGCCCCAGATGGCGATCACCGTTATCGCGGAATAGCTGAGAAAAACAAAGAGCCCAGGATCGTCGCGAAAGCGGAGGCCCCATAGATCAGATTAAACTCGAAAAATTCCGTCCGTCGGAAAAAGAAGCCACAAAGCACGAAGGCGGTGCCTCCGGAAAGGCCGAGAATTAGGCTCTTATGTTTTTATATGGGTCGCAATTTTAACTAGACCCACATAAAAGCAATGAAACGGTCAAGATCAGTTTTTGACTGCCTTGGTTTGATTGACGTTTTCGGCGTTTCCTAGGAACGGGCCTCCGCAGATGCGAAAAGGTCTCCTAGACTTTGCGCGTTGGCTAAGCAAAGAAAGGAGACCATATGAATCATAACATTTTGGAGCCCAACCCCCACATCAACGACTACGGGATCGACGACGACCAGCTCGAGTACCGAACCGATTTCGCGGAGACCGATGGCGGCCTCTGCGTCGCGTCAGCGAAGCAGAGAGAGGATAGGCGCGAATGCATTTCGCGAAGAATCTATTGATAGGCGTTTCGCCTGCAGCAAATCGCTTTGCAGAAATGGGCGCGCCCTACGAACATCAAAAAGGACGTCAGATGTAAGGAGAACTTCTTCATCATCCCCTTGCCTCGCCGTTCCGCGCAAATTAGCAAAAACACGCCTGAGCACGTTCAAACATTAGAAGTACATCCGAGTACACCCAAGTACATCTGGAAAACCAAAGTACATCTCAGTACATCCGAGTACACTTGCGTCCAAGGAAGCCTTCGAAAAACTAACTTAAGTTCGCTTAGAAATTAGAACAGCCAGAAAGCATTCTCCAGTCTTTCTCTTAAAGAAGGTTATGAAATCGAATGAGGAAAATCAGGGTGATGAATAAACTTAGGCTGCAAGTTTTTTGGATAAGACGAATATGATTTTAAAACTCTTCCGAGGTTTGAATCTGCCTGATTCACAAAGCCAAATGCAGACAGAGAAATAACAATCGTCTCGTTAATCTTGGAAGAATAAGCAAGCGACCATCATTAAGTCAAAAGATGATCGATTATTAGGCATCATTACGCTGTCTAGTATAATGATGCCTTTTTATTTCGATGCCATCGTTATTTATCATTAAAT
>CAVEPD010000058.1:0-6508 GCA_963617535.1 bacterium | reverse complement strand
GTTTGACGTACAGGAGGTCACAGGTTCGATCCCTGTAGCACCCACCACGCGAGAATTGACCACGGACCAGCCCGTGGTTTTTTTCTTTGTTTTTCGGCTATAAAGCGTATCATTTCCGAAAGGAGAAACCGCAATCATATGAAATATAAGCATTGCAAACGTTCCGGGATCGCCTTCATCTTTCTCGGAATCATTACCCTTGGAATTTATCCAATCGTCGTTTTGAGCCACGTGAGGACGGAAGTCAACGCGCTTAATGGCAACAATGGCGTCAAAAAGCAGATGCCTTTCTTCTGGGCATATGTCCTTGGCTTAATCACCTATGAAATTGTGCCGATTGTTTGGCTCGCGAGAATGGCGGAGAAGGTTCAAATCGCCGCCTTGGAGAGAAAGGTTACCTCCACAAGGATCAGCAAGACGTTCGTCGTCTGCTGGCTCCTCTTTGGCAGTTACATCATCGTCGGCCCCTTCCTTGTCTTCTGCCGCTTCTTCAAGCTCCTGAACCTCGTTGAGCAGGCTGAGAACAAGCGCCTTGAAGATGAGAATAAAACCGTCGAGGCGAAAGACGAGATGAAAGAAGAGATCAATACGAACTCGCTTAAAGAAGAAAACAAATCCGAGCCCGTGGGAGAGACTAATCCCGAGACTCCTTATCCTGGCCTTCCTTCCGCCTCGAAAAAGACCTACGCCACCAAGCCCGTTCCAAGCATCGCCGGCGCTAATAAGCCAGTTTCTTCGGGAACGAAAATTCGTCCTTGGAGAGTTCGCGTCAACGGAGAAGTCAAAGTCTTCGAAACACGTGAACAGGCCGTTGCCTATGCTCAAAAAGTCTCCGCGGAAAGGCGCGCTTTAAAGGCTCAAGGGCAAAAGAAAGAGTAGACAAGCCCAACTTGTTTCGTATAATAAACTTCGCCGCAAGGCGAAATGCATCCCTAGTTTAGTGGTAGAACACTAGCTTCCCAAGCTGGATATACGGGTTCGATTCCCGCGGGGTGCTCCAGAGAACGTTAGCTCGGCAATCAAACGCCGAGCTTTTTTGTAAATTTTTGCTTTCAAAAAACCTCGACGGACATTTGCATATTGAATGACCTAGTAAGCAAAACTAGAATACGTTGCAAAGCAAATTGAAAACTTGCTTTTTCGGAGGTATTCATCATGGCAATTTCCGTCTTCACTGATGCTAGCAGCAATTTGTTCTCGTCTTTTTTGCGAGAAAAAGGATCTGCGATCCATGTTATTCCAATGCCTCTAAGAATCGGAGATAAGGAATACCTTTGCTATGACTCCTCGATCGATGCCGAGGCTTTCTCCCATGAGTTCTACGCCAAAATGCGTGAGGGGGCTGTGGTCAAAACCTCTTTGCCTAGCCCCGGGCTGCTTGAAGAAGAGGTTCGAAAGGAAATCGATAATGGGAACGAAGTGGTGTTCATCACCCTTTCTAGTGGCATCTCTGGTACTTATCAAAGTGCGAAGCTGATTGCCGATACGATCAATGAAGAGAAAGGCTCTTTCGCTATGGGAGTCATCGACAGTAAAACGGCTGGCTTTGGCGAAGGAATGATTGCTTTGTACGCCGAAAACCTCGCAAAACTCAATTATTCTTTGAAGGATTTGGTGAAATCCACGGAAGAATATGTGATGAGAGTTCGCAGCGAATTCACTGTTGATAGCCTTAAATATCTCGCCGCTACCGGAAGAATCTCAAAATTGAATGCCGCACTCGGCAATGTGCTCATGATCAAGCCTCTGCTTTACGGGTCTGATGAGGGCAAAATTACCGTGACCCAAAAAGCAATCGGACGCAAAAACGCCATAAAAAGGCTCTTGTCTCAAGTTAAAGAATACGCAATCGACAAGACGAAAAAGGTTTTTATCACCCATTGCGACGCCCTCGAAGAAGCTTCCGAAATGAAGGCTTCGCTCCTGTCCGAAGGGTTCAAAGACGTTGAGGTTTATTTCTATGACCTCATCACCGGGGCCCATGTTGGCCCAGGAACTCTGGCGGTGTTCTACGAAGGGGCGAATCGAACGATCAAAAAGCCGTTGATTCCCTGATTTGCCTAATTTTCTTTGAAAATTTCCCTGTATACGCGCGCAAAAGGTTTTTTCTTGGCTTTTCGCTTGCTATACTTCCCAAGGTGCAAATTTTGCGCAGGAGTTTTTATGAGTGGATACAGGTTTGAACAATTTTCCCAGCCGTGTAATTACGCTAGCTTCATCTTTCTCGTTCTGATGCTTCTTGGAGCCGGAATTGCCGTTTGGTTCTTCTTCCGCCGCACGCTTAGCAGGGCTGTTTTCTATGTGACAGAGGTCGCCATTTTGCTTTTCTGGGGTTTCAGTTTGGACACCGTGCTTTACATCGCTTTGGCGGCTTTGCTTGGTGAAATGATTATTTTCTACATCGCCAATCCTAACGAGAACCGTGAGTTCATCGCAAACAACATGGTGGGCAAGGCGAATCGTTTGAACCTTTTCAACCGCAAGAAGAATCATCCTGAAGCTTTGTTTGACCGCGACGCCGTCTACCGCAAGGTCTTTGATGCCGTCTCGAGAATGAGCAAGCAAAAAGTTGGCGCGATTATCACTTTTGAGAAACGGGACTCTCTTGATGAGGTGATGAAATCAGGCACTCGTATTGATGCCCCGGTTTCTTCGGAATTGCTTCAAACAATCTTCTACCCAGGCACCAGGCTTCATGATGGCGCGGTCATCATCCGCAACGACATGATTGTTGCCGCCAGCGTTTATTACACCCCAACCACCCGTCCTCTCACCGGCAAATTCGGTTCACGCCACCGCGCCGCGATTGGCATCAGCGAATCTGCGGATGCTGTTACGGTCGTCGTTTCGGAGGAGACTGGTCGCATTTCCATCGCTTACGAAGGAGAGCTCAGGGCTGTTAATCCAGATGAGTTCCTCGACGTGTTCGAAGATTACATGAATCTTGTTGAAACTCCCAAGAAGAGCGAAGAACAAGCTAACTAAAAGGAGGAATTCCGTATGCCAACCCCGCACAACTCCGCTAAAAAAGGCGATTTCGCGAAAATCGTCTTGATGCCCGGCGATCCGCTTAGGGCAAAACTCATCGCTGATAACTTTCTCATCGAACCGCGTTTAGTCACGAGCGTTCGCAATGTCTACGGCTATACCGGCAAGACCAAAAACGGCAAAGAGATTTCCGTCATGGCCTCTGGCATGGGACAACCCAGCATCGGCATCTATTCCACCGAGCTTTTCACGGAATATGGTGTCGAAGCCATCATTCGCATCGGAACCTGTGGTTCTTACCAAAAGGACGTGAATGTGGGCGACATCATTCTCGCAGAAGGCGCTTGCACGGACTCCAACTGGATGGACGAATACGACTTGAAGGGTGGGACTTACAGCGCGATCGCTGATTTCCCTTTGCTTCTTAGCGCCTACGAGACAGGCAAAAAACTTGGCAAAAAGATGCACGTTGGGAACATTTTGGCCGCGGATCACTTCTATAGCTTCAGCCCGGATCTTTGGAAAAAGTGGGCCGATATGGGCGTGCTCGGCGTTGAAATGGAATCCTACGCCCTTTATTGCATCGCTGCCAAACAGCACAAAAAGGCTTTGTCAATTTTGACTGTCTCCGATTCTTTCCTTGGGGAGGCCCCGATGTCTTCCGAAGACAGGCAGAAGAAACTTCTCGACATGATTGAGATGGCGGTGGAGGTTGCTTCCGCTTACTGAGATGCCTTACGCCGTTGAACTATCCATTTTCATTGTTTCAGCAGCGCTTGTCGTTCTCTTTTTCTTGACGCTTCTTCTTTATCCCGCGATCCAACGTTCCCTTTTCAAAAGGAACACGATTTACATGTATTACAAGCGGATTTACCGCGTGGCCCTCGATCAGGATTTCTATCTCATCAATTCCTTCAAAAACAAAACCGCGGACGAAGAGGAGTTTCATATCGACCACATTCTGATCGGTGATAAATTCATCTATTGCATCCGCGACCGTTATTACGATGGGGCGATACGAGCGAAAGAGGATGACCAAAGCTGGGTGTTCTATTCCAAAAAGAACAAGAAGGGCGCGATCATCCCTAACCCCCTTAAGGTCAATGCGGCCCGCGTGGACAGGATGTCCTTGATGACGGGGCTCGACAAGAAATTATTTATCTCCGTCGTGCTTGTTAACAACGACTGCCTCATTTCGAATTACGAGGTCACCTCGACGAACAATTACGTCGTTTCCCTCAAGAATTTCGCTTCCTTCATCAATCAGAAAGAATCCCTCCCCATTGAGCCGATGGATCCCAGGGCATTAGGGGTCGCGGCGAAAGACATTGCTCAATTGAACCTTCATGGAAAAGAAGACTGAAACCATTTCCTCAATCGCCCTAGGGCGTTATAAGAAAAGCGTAGGAGATTCCTTGCTTCTCTCTTTAACGTTCTTTTTGATGTTCGGATCTTGCTTCGCTTTGGCTATCCTCGGCGTGGACTTCTCGTTGATTGCCATCCTTTTGATCGGACTGCCTGCCTTGCTTTCGATGCAGCTGATGGTTCTCCGCCCCAAAAAAGAAGAAGGCCTAACGAATAAAGACAGTTTTGCGGGCTTTCGGCTTTATTACACGTTCTATTTTGGGGTTTATCGTTTTTGGCTTTCGCTTTTGAAGGCTTTGCTTATTTTTGTTTTGGCAGCCTTGGTGAGTAGCTTCGCTTTGTTCTATATCCTGCTTGCGACCTCCTCGGCTTTCAAAGAAGCCGTTTCTTCTTTCACCATTTTGGCTCAGCAGCCTGAAACAACGATGCAAAAACTCTATGAGGCTCTATCCGCTTCTGAGCCTCTTCTAAATTATTGCTCTTGGGCGATTGTGATTTCCTTCTTCTTCGCGGGTTACTGGTTCTTCCATGAGATCGGGAAAAACACGTTGAACACCTATGTCCGTTCCTTCTTGGGTGCTGTGCCTTCACGCGCCGCCAATGTGATTTTCTCGGACTTCTTCAGGGAGGAGAGGAAAGGCTTCTTCAAGGAATATTACGCCTCCAATTGGCTGGCAATTATCCTTTACGTGCTAGGCTACTCCGGCGGCGTGGCCATTGGAATGCTTTGCTTTGGCTCTGCTTCTTACGCTCTTGCCTTTGGCTTTATCGGCGCCTGCTTTTTGCTCTCGCCCTATCTTCCATATTTCTTCTATGCGATGGACGAGATGGCAAAGCGTAGAGAAAAATCTTTGGTTGCTTATTCCCTTCGTGAGGCCGAAGCCGCTTTGGAACAGACTCCCGTTGAGGATCCCGCTCAGCGCGAAAACAGGGAAAACATCCAAAGGTACATCGATGAACTAAAAAAGAAAGTCGAAGAGAAAGAGCGGCAAGAAAAAGAGAAAGATGACCCTTCCGACAAGGAAAACGATCCTTCGGATAAGGACTAAAACTCGTCAGCGGGGTTTTGCAGCTTTTTTAAAACTAAATCCCGCAAAAACGCCTTCTTTTCCGTATCTAAGAAAGCCATCTCAACGGCATTTAGATAGAGCTTTTTGAGTTGATCTTCCGTCAAGTGGAAAGCCTGGCTGGCCTTGTGATACTCTTCCGATAAAGTGATGTTAGAGACGGTCATGTCATCGGTTGCTAAAGTGAATAGCAAATTCTTTTTCAAGAATTGCGGGATAGGGCAGTCGGAATAAGAGGCGATGGAACAGGTATCGACTTCTGAGGTTGGGCAAACCTCTAACCCGATGCGAGCTGCGGCTAGGAATTCGATGAGCTGGGGATCTTCAATCGAACGGATGCCGTGCCCAATGCGCGTGGCACCCATTTTGATTGCGCTCCAAACGGATTTTGCCCCAGCGGCTTCGCCGGAATGAATGGTGATTGGGAGATTCAGATCCCTAGCCATCTTGAACTCCTCAACGTACTTCTCGTTTGGGAACAAGCCTTCAGCCCCTGCCAAATCCACCCCGCATACGCCTTTTCCTAGGAAAGACGCCGCTAGATCGATGGTCTCTTTATTGAGAGGGGTGGTGTTTTTCCCACGCATCGCGCAAAGGATCAATTGTCCAGCGATTTGAGTTTCCCTTTTTGCCATTTCTAGGCCAGAAATAGCGGCAAGGATCACTTGCTCCTGGGTTAAGCCGTTTTTTGTGTGCTGCTGCGGGGCAAAACGGACTTCGGCATATAAGATGCCTTGCCCTGCGAGCCTTTTATATAAGGAATAAGTCGCGTAAGTGATGCTTTCCGCGGTTTGAAGCACGGAAATCGGGAAATCGAAGCAGAGCAAATAATCATTCAGACTTCTAACGTATTTATCGGCACTAAGCTTGATTTGGTCTAAATTGATGTTTTCTTTATGGTTTAAAAGGCAAAGATAGCTGATGTCTTCTTTGCTTAAAGAACCGTCTAGGTGGCAATGGAGCTCAATCATGGGGGAATTATCCTCCAAGACAAGAGCCAAAGAAAGAAAAAACCCAGCCGAAGCTGGGGTAACTTGCTACTGGAGCAAGTGACGGGAATCGGACCCGCGTATCGACCTTGGCAAGGT
>CAVEPD010000057.1:0-7232 GCA_963617535.1 bacterium | reverse complement strand
TCACAAATTTAGACCTTAAATCAAATCAATATTACCTTATGCACGGATTCGAACTACGGATTTAAGCAAAAAAAGGTTTGAAACAGCAATTACTACTGTATCAAACCATTACTTTCTATATGGCAAGGAAATACCATTTTGATACAAAATGCGTACCCCCTGCTTTTTATTTGCGTACCCTTACTTGAAAAGTGCGTACCCTACCACAAGGATTTGCGTACCCTTGTCCGTTTTCCTTATCTAAATCGTTTCCGTCCACAAGAATTTACATAAATGATTTTGTCAGAAAATACGGAATTCCACCGATGATATAATAATTCTTTCCATTGATGCCTATATAATCGTTAGAAACACTTAAAACGTAGATTGAACCGTCCTTTAATGTGAAGGTAATCACATATCCAGAACCGCCATCGATATCATATTTTTGCTCTCGTATATATGCCGTATTGAACCAAGAGGAGATAGCGTAATCTTCATTATAGATTCTCGCTGTTTTGCCATATTCATACTCAGGGTCGACGCCTATAAACCATTCCTGGATGTCGACATAATCGAGAGTTTCGCCGGTGATGCAACCGCCCCATTCAACGGATTCGCAGAGCTTTGCTTCATCGCCTTCGAAACCGTTCACCAACGAAATGACCGACACGCCATGATCCGGCATTACGTAACTGATATGTCCCGGTTTCCAGGCCTCGTCATATTCCGGCGCATACTCCACTCCGTCGATATTAAGGGTTGCACTTATTCCGGAGAAGAATTGAATGCTGAATGTTATTTCCTCTTCAGCTTTATAAAGCCCGTAGGATTCGTTTGGCTTGCAAAGTTCATCCTTGTTCAGAATGATGTTATTCAGGTCTTTGATATTTAACCTATGTTCTTCTCTTTGATCATCTGAGACATAAATACTATTGTTTCCTTCAAGGCGGATTATCGTGTTATAAGTTTCAGAAGCAAAAGCACTGTATTTCGTGTCCTCAACTCTTTCTACCGTGATAACGAAGCACATATTGATTTTGCAATATCCATCACTCATAGAGGACAGATCATCGGTTGGCGAATATGTGAAATTATGTTTTTTCGATGAGAAATCGTAATTGCTGTCAAGCGTTTCATAAACGTATCTAGGTACCATTTCACCAATGAGTCCTTGCTGTTTGTATGTCCCGACATAGTAATAATCATTTTCATTGAGATATTCACAAACACTTTCCGCATAGGATTCATATTCGTCAGCATCCAGGCTCACATACAGGTTTGCGTCGCTCATCAAACTTGCCGTTTTTACATTTGGAGCAGGAAAATCTGACGATAAAGCATAGCTCTTAAGAGTCTCCTCACTGAAAAATTCGTTGTTAATTTTCTTGGAGCAGGATGACATCGTTAAGGCCGTCATGAATGAAAGAATTATAGCTATAAACTTTTTCATTTTAGAATCTCCCAGTAACCATTCTTATTAGCACCTATTCTTTTAATAAATCCCTTTTCTCTTAAATTAGAGACGTATCTTTGGACGCTTCTAAAAGGGATGTTCAATGTGCCGCTTAATTCTTTAGCTGATAAGTGTGGATTATTCAATAACATGTCGAGAATCATCTTTTCTTTATCGTCAAGTTCCTCTCTATTTGCGCCATTATTACGCCATTTCTGTTTTATTTATGTAGAAATAAACTTTTTGCTAAATTGATCATTTGCACGATAATCGCAAAATAAATGCATCATAAATTCATGATTCCTTTGCACTCTAAATGCATCATATCATTTCAATCATCTTGAATTTTGAAAATATAATTCTACCCAAAGTTCTTATTAGTGATTTAAGCTTTCGTTTGAATTTAGGGCTCTATCGTTTGATAGTAGGTATCTTTCATTTGATTATAGAGGCAATCGTTTGACTATCGGTTGTTAAAAAAGAAAAAAGATTCTAGAAATCAACTTCAAAAGTCCTCTATTAATCGAAATATTGCAAAATATGCATATTTTAACCCATTTAAGTAAGAAAAAAGGTTTGATAGATAGTATCAAACCTATATCTTCTATATGGTGGCTGAGGGGGGATTTGAACCCTCGACATACCGGGTATGAGCCGGTTGCTCTAACCAGCTGGGCTACTCAGCCATCATGGTGGAACCTACCGGGATCGAACCGGCGACCTCATGCTTGCAAAGCACGCGCTCTCCCAGCTGAGCTAAGGTCCCGCTAGATTACCTGCCGTTCGAAAACGGCTTTGCTATTATAGACGTGCGATTTCTCAATAATCAAACAATTTTTTCGCGTTTTGGAGCGCAACCTAGCTAAGCGCCTTCCTGGAGAAAGAATCCGCGATGCTCACGATTCTTTCAAAGAGTTCCTGATCAAGGACGGAAGCCATGCGCTTATCGAAGGAAGATTTGTAATTTTGTAGGTCTTCTGCGGAAATTTTGGATGGATTTCTCTTATATTTTGAATAGATGGAGGCATTCGCCTCTTTGGCTTGCTTGAGATAAGCGACGCTAGCGATAGACATCATCACGTCTCCATGTCCCCTGCCCTTCAGTTGGATTTTCTCGATGCCATTACGCGAATAGCTCGCGTTATACAAAGCCGCCTTAGGCACCACGACTTTGTCCAAATCGCCGTGGACCAAAACACAATAGACATTCTTCGCGTCTTCCACCGCCTCTTTCGCGGATAAGAAAGCATGCTCCCTATCTCTTTCTTCCATCGCTCTTCTAAGCGAGGGCTCAGTGAAAGAAAGGTCAAATCCTACATAAGAAGAAGGCAAGGAAGTCATGATGGCGACGGGGTCTACGAACCCCGAAAGCTCGAAAACCGCGAGAGGAGTTTGGTCAAAACGCAAGGAAGCGGAAACCCCATACGCTCCCCAGGAATGGCCAAGCAAGAAAAGAGGCAAATTCTTTAAACTAGAGCTATGAATGAAATTCATCGCCGCAGCAACGTCCAAAGCGCTTTGTGAGAGCCCTTTGACCCCCACTCCATCGCTTCTGCCCGAGGAATTCAAATCCAACGCCGCGACGTCATAGCCATGATGGAAGAGATAATCATGGATGCAAGAAGAGGAGTCTTCCGATAACCCTCCGATGCCATGCACGCAAAGAAAGAGCCCTTTCGGAGAAGGCTGCTCATATAAGTGAAGGCAAAGCCTCGTCCCGCTTGAATAAAGAGGAACCATCTTCCCTCTTTGCAAAGAGGGGAAATCCTCGAAAGAGCAACGCTCAAGATAATCCCAGGAAGATTTGAAGCCATCGACAGTCGAAAAGCGCCTCTCAAAGATCACCTTGAGGGCATTTTCCGGAGTCAAAGGCCCGTCTTGGCTAGTCAAAGCGTCCAAAACGTTTGAAGCGGTCTTCAGCGTGCTTTTTATCTTCCAAAGGTCCATAAGGCGATTTTAGCACGCAGGAGCCTGTATCTCCTTTCTTTTTTCCCTCAATTGGACTAGCCTTCTTGCCATGAAACAGAAAAGAGTTCTTTCCATCCAAGATTATTCCTGCCTAGGCAGATGCTCCCTCACAGTCGCTTTGCCCACCTTAAGCGCAGCTGGAATCGAGGCAGTAGGCCTTCCGACATCCGTCCTTTCTAATCACACGGTTTTCCCTTCTTGGACTTGGATCGACACCTTGCCATCTTTAATGGAAGCTCCAAAGAAATGGGAAGGATACAATGTTTCTTTCGATGCGATTTATACCGGCTATTTAGCAACCGCCCAGGTTCCGATGGCTTTGGACTTCATTCAACGCTTCCGGGATAAAAAGAATCTAGTCTTTGTCGATCCGGCTTTCGCGGATGGGGGCAAACTCTACGCTGGCTTCACCGCAGATCACATTAAGGCGATGCGCCTTCTTATGAAAGAGGCGGACCTAGCCAAGCCCAACATCACCGAGGCCTGCCTATTAACGGATACCCCTTACCCGCAAGAGGAACCCAGCGAAGCCTTCTTGCTTGATCTGATTGGGAAAGTCTCTAGGCTTGGCCCGAAGGAAGTCGTGCTCTCTGGCGTTACGAAAGATGGGAAAATCGGCTGTCTGGTCTTAGAAAGCGGAAAAGTTTCTTCCTTCTATGAAGAGGCGCGTCCAAATGCGCACGGAACCGGAGATCTCTTCTCTAGCGCCCTGCTATCCGCTTATTTGTTAGGCCATTCTCTTTTCGACAGCGCCCACCTTGCCGCTCTCTACGTAAGCAAGGCTCTTTCTTACAACGAAGAAGACCAAGTCGATGGCAAAATCTACGGACCCGAATTCGAAAAAGCCCTTCCTTATTTCATGAAAAGCCTTGGGCTTTGCTAAGGTAACAAGCAAACAAAAATGGCGATTTCTCCGCAAAACCGCCATTTTTTAGTTATAAGGTCATTCGCTACGAAGTGCAGTAACGGGGTCTTTTCTCGCCGCCGACATCGCAGGCACAATGCCAGAAATCGAAGTAAGAAGAATGGAGACCCCAATCATGAGCAAGGCTAGATACCAAGGCAAGGAAGCGATCGTGAACACCCCGGTGAATCCGCCCACGATGAGGTTGACGACTAAGGAGAGCAAATAGGTTAAGACGATGCCCACGACCCCAGAGAAGAGGCCGACCATGACGGTCTCCGCCATAAAGAGGCTCGCCACGTCCCTCTTTCTTCCGCCAAGGCTGCGGATGACGCCAATCTCCTTGATTCGCTCGATGACCGAGACATAGGTGATGATGGCGATCATGACGGTACTGACGAGCAACGACAAAGCCGTGAAGGAAACAAGCGAAGCGGTCACGATTTCTAGAATCGTGTTGATCATCGAGATGACTAGCTGCAAGGTATCCGTGTATTTGATGGGGCTGTCTTTCCTCTCCGTGTAAGAGATGTAGTAGGTTTTGCCACTTGAATTTATGCCTTTGACATCCCCTTCCGCGTTCCAAGTATCTAAGTAATTCGTGACAAGGTATTTCGAGTTGAAATCAAGAGGATAAATCTTGATGGAAGTAGGAACGCTAGCCCCTCCTGCTTGAGCCAAGCTGAGGGATCCGCTTCTTCCCGAAGTCCCTCCTAGCCCCATTGTAGAGGCGAAGGCGCTAAACAAAGAGGACGTCGAAGAACTCCTTCCGACGATTCCGTAGTCATTCACGGCCTTATCGAATTCATGCCACTTGAGATAATAGGAGAACTCGTAATAGATGCCCCTGCCCTCCGTTTGTCCAGTCGTTGGGTTGGTGGTCAGGCTCGTGGTGATCGTATCCGTGCCGGCGAGAGAGGAATAGGCGTTCAGAAGGCCCACCAAGTAGCTATCCGCGTTGTCTTTCATGTAGCGTTTGGTGAACGCCGGCGTGTAATAAAGCCCGCTGTCCAAAGAGCCATAGTTCACGCCCGATTTCGGAGCCAAAATGCCGACGATTTTCATTTTCATCCCCTCGCCCCACGAGGATTGGCGAACCGATTCGTAAGCAAAAGGCTTTTTCAAATCGTCGGAAGAAGGCGCAGTCCCTTCGTCCAAATAAGCCTTGACCGCCGCGTTAGGCGTATAGATGACGTCATTAGGATAGTAATAGAAATCCTTGGCTTTAATCTCTTCGAAGCTGAATTTATCTTTGAAGATGGAGGAATCATAGGAATAGGCGTAGTTCTCGTCGTCGTCAGCGGAGAATTTATCGATGACCGTCAGGAACTGATCTTGGGAATAGAAGCCTAGCTCCGTGAGTTGGAAGTCCGTGACCTGGTCTTTGGAATTGAGGACCAAAACCATTTCGTTCTCCTCGGTCGCGAAGCGTCCCCCGTCGACGAATTCGTATTGGGACAAAACGTATTTCTCTTCGTCTAACCCTTGGGAAAGAGGAGACCCATAGGTGGAAACTAGGTCCGCATAAGACGAATAGTCGGTCTGTCTGACGATAGAGGTCGCGAATTGCTCCATAAAGGAGAGGGAACGGGTTTGGGTTTCCTGGGTATAGCCAGAGCCTGAAGAAGAGGCCACGTCAATCGTCACGTCCGTGTAGATGTTGTGCTCTGGGGCAATGCCATAAGAATAAGAAAGCGCGTTGTAATACTCTTCGGGCATCGCATTCAGGAAATCAACGTAGCCTTGGGTTATGGAGTTCGAAACAAGAGAAGAGGCGGTCGTCTTCGAGGTCTTGATAAGCTGCTCGATGATGAAATTCACGTCCACCTTCCCCTCCTTCACCGAATTGGTGACGATGCTAGATTGGGTGGAAGTCGAAGTGCCGGAGAGAAGGGATTCAATATCCAAGGCGCTCTTAGAAATGGTGACGGGGCTGCCGGAAAGCATGTCGTCTTGCATTGAGGCAAGGTAGCCTTGGACTCCGCTAGAGATCGCAAGGACCAAAGAGACGCCGACGATGCCGATGCTTCCAGCGAAAGAGACCATCGCAGTGCGTTTGGCTTTTGAGCCGAGATTCTGCAAGGAGAGACGGAAAGCCTGCCAAAGGGAAAGCTTGGCTTTCTTAGTTACAGGGGCTTCCTTTTTCTCTTCTTCGAAAGAATAAGGGTTGCTGTCCTCTTCGATTTTGCCATCCCTTAATCTCACGATGCGGGAAGAATATTTCTCCGCAAGCTCCGGGTTATGGGTGACCATGATGACCAAGCGGTCTTTTGCGACCTCTTTAAGGAGATCCATGATCTGGACGCTTGTCTTTGTATCAAGAGCGCCGGTAGGCTCATCCGCCAAAAGAATGGATGGGTCATTCACCAAAGCGCGCGCGATGGCGACTCTTTGGCACTGACCTCCCGAAAGCTGGTTAGGACGCTTATGAAGCATTTCCCCTAATCCCACTTTATTGAGGGCGTCTATGGCTTTTTGCTGTCTTTCCTCTTTGCTGACCCCCGAAATCGTAAGGGCGAGTTCAACGTTCTGAAGGACGTTCTGATGGGGAATCAGGTTGTAGGATTGGAAGATGAATCCGACCTTGTGATTACGGTAATTGTCCCAATCGCGGTCAGAGAAATCCTTCGTGGAGATCCCGTCGATGAATAAATCGCCAGAGGTGTAATGGTCAAGACCGCCGATGATGTTAAGCAAAGTGGTCTTGCCCGAACCGCTAGGGCCAAGGATTGAGACGAATTCGTTGTCGCGGAAGGTGAGGTTCACCCCTTCTAGAGCTCGGAAGGACTTGCCTGCCACAAGGTAATCTTTAACGATGTCGACTAATTTGAGCATAGGTGGCCCTCCTTCGGAACAAACAGGCAAATAATAGACGTCATTTTCTTTTTATCAAAAAGAAATTTGCCCAATTTCCGTAAAACTTTT
>CAVEPD010000056.1:0-7257 GCA_963617535.1 bacterium | reverse complement strand
CATTGTGAAATTGGCTTTGATGAAAACGTCGGAGCCTTTTTTCGTTCCCGAGGAATAAGGCGCCTCGGCTGTGCGTTCAGCTTTGAAAGCAGGGAAGTCTGCGGGCGTGTATCGTTCAAACGATTGGGCTTTTGCGGGGAAATAGAACGAAATAACCCTTTTCTGTCTTCCTTCCCTTTGTTCGACAATTCAAGGATGGATATCTGCTAGCTTCGAGATTGGCAATTGTTAACGATTTTGTTCTCTAACCTAATGAAAAGGAATAAAATCACGCGGTCATGAAAAAGATCAAACCGTTGAACTTATCTTCCGAAAGAAGAGTCGAACTGCTTGGGCACTATTTCCAAGTCGACAATGAAAATCGCATTGTTCACGTAAAGCTCCGCTACGATAAAGCCTCCGAAGTCCTTGAGACCAATTTCGGGGAAGAGGGATGTGGAATGTTCAAAAACTCCATCCTTCAATCTGTTGGAGATATTTACGGGCATATCCCCGTGGAATACCGCGTCGAAATTGAATTCTGCATCGGCGATTACGAAGGATACGAACCTAAAGAAGTGCTCAGCCGCTTTAATGAGGCGCTTGAACTTAACAATTACCAAGCTCAAAAGGACAAGAAGAGAAGGTGGTTGCGTGCGAGCTTGCTTGTTCTTGCTGGTTTAGCTATTTTGGCAATCATGGGGATTGGCTCGAATCAACATTGGTTCGGGGAGGACGGAAGCCCAAGCGCTTCGCTTTGGAATGAAGTCCTCGACATCGCTGGTTGGGTCTTTATTTGGGAAGCGGTCACCATCAGCTTCCTACAACAAAATGAGCTCGGCTTATTGGGCGTTAAGATTCTTTCTAGAACGAACGGGATCCGCTTCTATAAAAGCGAAAGCTCCGAACTGCTTGCTGAGGAAAACGGCTCTGCCATCGTCGCCAAATGGGAAGAAGAGGGGAAACTTGAAAAAAGCGGGAAACTTGCCTTGCTCATTTCTTCCTCGGGATTTTTGGCTTTTGGCGTTGCCTCGACTCTTGCCACCATGCTCACCTTGAAATCCTATACGCTATGGAGCGCAGATTTCTGGGGGCTGATTATTGGTGCTTTGATTGTTTTGGTCGTCGATACATTTGCAGGAATCGCCGGTATTTGCTGTTATTTGGGAAAAAGGAAACTTGGCAAATTTACCCCTCTCTTCGGCACCTTGGCTTTTGCTTACCTGGTGACAAGCATTGTGATTTCGGCCATTTATCAGTCTGTGGGCTTCACTTTCTCTGCCGTTGTTACAGCCATTCTTCAAATTGGCTATGTCTATGGCATCATAATCGACATTTTGAAACGGAAGAAAGTCATTTAATTTTGAGATAGAGAGAGCTTTTGATGAGCTTTCTCTTTTTTATTGCTTTCTTTGTCGCTCCATCTTGTATTTGCTCATTTTCCCTCCAAAGTTCGTCAACTCCTTGTTCTTTGATAAGACTTTCTTAAAATGGGGCTATCTTTAGGAGACATGACGAGTATGACCCAAGAGGAAAAACGCTACGCCAAGGCAATAAAAGACTATATTTTAGGCAACTATAAGAACAACTTCCGCGAACCGGCCGCTAATTTGAAGCACCCCTATTTAGTTCCAGGGGCCGCTTACGCCCATCAGCTTTGGGATTGGGATTCTTGGCTCACGGGTTACGCTTTGCTAGGGATTGATGATCCTTCCATCGAACAATATGAGAAAGGCTGCGTCCTCAACTTCCTCGATGCCCAAGATGAGCAGGGGAGACTTCCGATTCTAGTTCAAGACAAGTATTGGTGGCTCTTCACTTTGGACCCCAGGGTTTTCACAAACATCCATAAGCCCTGCCTTGCCTTGCACGCAATCGCCATCTCCAGGCATTACAAAGACGCTTCTTGGATTAAAGAAGGCTATTCGAAAATTCAAAAATACATTGCTTATTACGAAAATAAGCAAAAAGATCCTGAGACTGGCCTCTTCTTCCCAATCGATGACTTGGGCCTTGGCTTTGATAACGACCCGACTGCCTTTTATCGTCCAAAATGCAGCAGCGCGACGATTTTCTTGAACTCCCTTATGCAAGCGGAGCTTCAAGCGATGTCCGATTTGGCGGATATGCTTGGGCTTGCTTCCGAGAAAGAAGAATACCAAAAGAAGGCGGATGACCTAGCGAAAGCTATCCATGAAGAGCTGTTTGATCCTAGGGATGGCTTCTTCTATAGCGCGGATATCTCTTTAAGGAAAGTCGATCCTAACGAATGGCTCCAAAGCGGGGCGCCTAGAAACTATCATTCTTTGCCAATGCGCATAGAGACCTGGGCGGGCATGTTGCCCCTTTGGAGTGGCATCGCCACAAAGGAAGAAGCGGAGCGTGTGGTTAAGGAACATTATCTGAACCCCAATACCCTCAATAGCCCTTATGGCATTCGCAGCGTCAGCAAAGCCGAGAAAATGTACCGCTGCATCAAATCAGGGAATCCTTCTTGCTGGAGCGGGCCTATTTGGATCAACGCGAACTATTTCACTTATGTCGGGCTTAAAAATTACGGCTATGGCGATTTAGCGGAAGAACTTGCCCTCAAGACGATACGGCTTCTTGGCAAAGACATCGAGGAGAGAGGCGAATTCTGCGAGTACTATGACCCTGAGACGGGGGCTGGCTTAAATAACCAAGGCTTCCAAAGCTGGAACTTCTTGGCTCTCCTGATGATCAACGACCTCGAGAAAAAGATCTGATTACTGAGCATCAAAAAGCCCGCAAAAATCATTTCAATTCATGGAAGGAGCGGATTTTGTGGAGTTTTATGGCGCTAACTTATAAAGGGTTCTGCGCTTAAAACGTATTCTTTAAACCGAGGGAGTGAGAAAGAAAGCTTTCCGTATCCGTTGGATACGAGGTAGCCCTTATAAATCATTCTGGCTCGGTAGTTGTTGAAATTGTTTATTTTTAATTTGGCTATTTTTACCACTTCTGATGTCTCGCCATCTTTGGACTTTGCTAGTGCGATGCAAATGTTCCTTTCGCCTGGGGTCATCCCTTTCCAAATCACGTTGTATCCATTTTCGGACAAATAGTCGTCCATTCCGATGAGCAACTCATTGTCGATTTTTGTCTTCCCGTTTTCGAAACACAGCTTTCCAATTACCTGGTACGCAAACGCGTACCCTCCGGTCAATTTGGCCAGGTCGTTCGCGGCTTGCTGGGGCGCTCCTAGATCTTTTTGATACGCTCTTGAAACGGAAACCAAATCCAACGGGTCTAAGGTTATCTTGGGACATCTTGTCAAAAAGGAGACCGCCTCATCTGATATAAGCGCGTCCACGTTTTCCTGCAGCCCGGTCATTAAAAGGAATAACGGATATTCATTGCTAATCAAACTCTGATAGAGATTTGCGAAGAATTTAAAGCTTTTCGTCTGGTTTACTTCGTCTATCAATAGGAGAATCCGTTTTCCTTTTTTCACCAATACGTCAAGCAAGCGGGGGATGGCGTTTTCCGCTGATATGGATTCTTTTTGCTTAGAAAGATGGAATGTGATGTGCGCCAACGAAAGATCGATTGACCAGTCAAATGGCAATTTGTTTTTTCTTATTACCTCATAGAGTTTCTCGGCCAAGGACGATACAAAGTCGCCTTGGGGGTTCAAATCTATTACAATCCAGTCTTCATTTTGGCTCATTTCTTTGGATACGCTTCTCAGCAAGACGGTTTTCCCTGAGCCTCTGATGCCTGTGATAATGTAGGAAGCCGCGGTGATGTCTTTATTCAGGAATGTTGATATTATTTTATTAAAAGCTTCGGTTCTTCCTACCAAACTCGTTGGGATCATCCCGTACATAATGTTGAAAGGGTTTTTCATAGTTTGCCCCTCCTGGACTTATGGTAATACGATTTTATTGTGTATATTTGTGTATATTTGGTCTGCTTATGACCGTTTGACTTGAATTCCCGCAATTCATATTTTCCGGCTTTGAGGCGTCCCAAGGAAAACACAATCTTGAAACTCGGGCTTCACACGAGCAAAATAGGACGCGCTCGGGATGTAGCGTAGCTTGGTTATCGCGTCTGCTTTGGGAGCAGAAGACCACCGGTTCGAATCCGGTCATCCCGACCAAATGGAACACCAGCCTCTATCTTTAGGGGCTTTTTTATTCAAAACTTGCCCGTTGACTTAAAGCCAACTTTAAGTTTTAACCTACTGACGGAGGCCAAACTATGAAACCATTGATCGTCTACTTCAGCTATTCGGGGAACACGAGGAAACTCGTGAACGGAATCGAGAAGGAATTCCATTACCCCGTCATCGAGATCGAAAGGGAAAACCCATATTCCCCTGATTACGACACCTGCGCCTATCACGAAGCCAAGGAAGAATGGGAGAAACGGCTTTGTCCTAAGATTAAAAACATCGATGTCGATATTTCTAACTACGACAGGATTTATCTTTTCTTCCCCATCTGGTGGTACACCTATCCGATGGTGATTGCGACATTCGTGAAAGAATATCTAAAAGACTATACAGGCGAGGTGATTGTCTTCGCGAACAGCTACACGGATAGTCATTCCTATATGGAGACCTCCCTTAAGGACTTGAACGATCTTGGCTTAGGGGTCACTTTCAAAGAAGGCCTTTTCAACAAATCCGTGGAAGAGCATATCGCCTATCTTAAAAAGATTGGCGAATAAGGAAAAACATTATGGAATACAGCATCGGAGAAGCGGCGAAGAGGATCGGGGTATCTGCCTCGGCTCTTCGCTATTACGACAAGGAAGGCTTACTCCCCGACGTGAAAAGAAGCAGCGGGGGCGTGCGTGTGTTTTCGGAGGCCGACTTCCGCTGGCTGAGTCTCATCGAATGCATGAAGAAAGCCGGGATGTCCATCGTCGAGATTAAGGAGTACTTATCCCTTATGAAGCAAGGGGATGAGACGATTCCCGCCCGTCTTGCTCTTTTCGAAAAGAGAAAGGCGAAACTAGAGGAGCAGATCAAGGAACTGGAGGACACGAAGAAAGTCCTGGAATACAAGATTTGGTATTACCAAAAGGCGAAGGAACTTGGCTCCATCGATAAAATCAAGGACATACCTTTAGATTCTGTTCCGAAACAATTCCAAAAGAGGTTCCTAGAAACCTACGGAAAGAAATAATTTACTTACTTGGGGAGTTTGATCAAGGCGATCAGCTTCCCTTTTTTCGAAGTGCCCGCTTCGCCTAGGAAAACGAATTTGCCTTTGCCTCTTAAAGAGATGTGTTCGCCTTCTTTCGGGAGAGCGTCGGGCTTAGGGGAAGAAGAAGTGAGGAAGACGTTGCCCGCTTCGATTTGGCGTTTAGCTTCCTCTCTAGAAATGTGGAACGCGCCGGCGAGAAGGGAATCTAGCCGCAAGGAGGCGATTGAAACGCGTTTCTCCTCAAACTTCGGGGCATAAGGGCAAGAAAAAGAAGGGAGTTTTGCGCTTTTAATGGGGTTTCTACCTACGCTGACCAAGTTTTCTTTAAGATAGTCTGCAAGGTCATTGAAGACGTAAACGTAAGCATCCTTTTCGCCACAAAGGATGTCTCCGATGCGATTCCTTTCGATCCCCATGGAGAGCAGGGCCCCCAAATAATCGCGATGATTTAATACTGTCGCGAACTTCTCGGCCTTTGGGTAGATATGAAGGCAAGACAAAACTTCAGGGGAAGATCTTTCGCTCTCAAAAAAATCCACTTTGCTCAAATAAGAGGGCAAGAAAACAAAGCAACGCCTTTCGCTTTCTTCCTCTCCTCCATAAAGGCAGTAGGGGACTCCGTTGATCGCATTTTGTTTGTTTTGTCTTTTCAAAGCCTCAAACAAGGCGCTTTGCTCGGAAAAGCCGAAGAAGGCGCTGTGGGTGAGGTAATTCTTCTCTTCGCACTCTCTAGATAAGTCGTCTAAGCGAGCCAAGGCAAGTCTAATTTCATCTTCGTTCATCGGAAAAAGAATAGATGAATCGGACGTAAAAAAGAAAGGAATATTTCGGCACTTACCATCGATATAAAATTTGGCAACAAAAAAATTAAGCACACCTCTTGCAAGCAAGTGAAGAACATCACTAAAATCTTGCCCATAAAGGAGCAATTCATCATGAATGCAAAAAAACTTTCACTGACCCTGTCCGCTCTCGTCCTCGGACTCACCTCTTGCGGTGGCAACAATGGCCTTACCCGCAAAGAGGCTTACACCAAATTGGACGAAATCGTCGCCGCTACCCCTGAGACGCAAACCAAGTTGACTTCCATCAACAACACGATGGCTGATGTCGGCGCCAACAAAGCCCGCACCCTTGCTACCTATGTCTTTGATGCGACCACCAACTACTCCCATGTGACCCTTGGCGCCGGCAAAAAGGTGACGATCGGGGAATCCGAACTTAGCCTTGGCGCGGGCGATGAGTTCTACGCCTACAAAGCTTCCGACAACAGCTATGTTTTCGGGATGAAGGTTACCGAAATCAAAGAAGATGGAACCACCGATACCAACAGCGGCAAAGTGGTTGTTGATAGCACTTCCACCACCTACTCGGTCATCGATAAAGCGATGGAAAACTTCGCTCAAAAGCAAATCAATGCTTTCGTCAAATGCGGCCGTGAGCACTGGCACAATGGCGCTGGCGGACTCTCCGCTTATCTCAAGAGACAAGACACTCTTGACACCAAGAAGGAAGATGTCGTCGTTGGCAGCGAGACCATCCAAGCCGGCGCGACCGATAATGGCTCTCATATCGTCCTTGCGGATGAGAAATATTCTTCCACCGGAGCTGGCAACCTCACCCTTGATTTCGATGCCCTCTATCCCGTTACCGAACACCCCGAGAAGCTCCATGAGCCTTTGAAGTTCGAGTTCAACAACAACATCCTCACCCATTGGTACAACAAGAAAGCCAGCAGCTATGCCGGCAATGAGTGGACGATGACTTATGGCACCGCCGAAAACGCGGAATGCGACTACACCGTGTCTACTGATACTATGCAGAACGTCATCATGCCGACTACCGTTCAGACTGCAATCGCCGCCTTCGTGGCCGTTGACCAACCGACCTCTGACGATGTTCTCTACACCGCCAAGTGGGGCAAATAAGCAATTCTTGCAGGCTTTTAGGAGGGTTTCGACCCTCCTTTTTTGTTGAGGAAAAGTATTGGTAAATCAGTAACGCGATATCGCTTCTCTTTGCGCACGCGTAACCTTATAATCACGGAAAAGGAATGGAGTCACCATTTTTATGATAGCAAAGTCGAACCACCTGCAGA
>CAVEPD010000055.1:0-8155 GCA_963617535.1 bacterium | reverse complement strand
GCCTGAAGCCTGAAGGGAAGAAGAGCGTTTATTTACCACGCCTCCGCACATAATCTCATTTTTTCGCGACCTCATCCACGCCGAGGGGGTAGGGGTCATGGTAAAGTTTTTCGTTGAGCCTGACGAGAGGTATCAGAGGAGTCCCACGCGAGAAGGGGTAGGGGGTGTGGTAAAGTTTTTTCAGGAACGGACGGCGCGACCATCTGTGAAACCTGAAGAAGAAAGCCGCCCCCTCGTGGTTAGAGGAGACGGCGCGTCACGGCACGAGAGCCGAGAAACCTGAAGGGAAAGAGCGTTACCTCTTCGGCGCGACCGCTCCGCGAACCTCTCTGAACGTGTTGAACATCGGTATAAACTTGAATGTCGGCGTGTCCATCATAGCACCTGAGCGGTTCTTCAAGATATTCACCTGAACGTCTCGGACGTTTTTACCCTTAACCTCTCGCTCTTTCTTCGCCGCATCTTCCTCCTTTGTTGCCTTCGCGACATCAGGATATTGAAGCGTCAGCACCACATCTGCGGTATACTCAATCGCGCCTGATTCCTTGAATGAGCCAAGCCCCTTGTCTGCGTAGTATGCCGAGCGCGAGAAGGAAGAGATCACGATAACGGGCGTATCAAAGTCTCGGCTTAAAACCTTACAAGCGAGTATGTTCTTATCGGTAATCGCCTTGTCCGTCGCGCCTTCCATTCCTTCAGGCGGCCGCACCATTTGGAGATAGTCAATTATCACGACGGGAGTTTCACCCGTCCACGCCTTATGCTCCCTGACCTTTTCACGGATATGCTCCATTGACGTTCCGTCTATGCGTCCTTCCTCAATGAAGAGATGAGGCGCGACCTCACTTCCGTATTTACGCGCCGCCGCTTCCATACAAGCCTCAATCTCCTTGCTCTTTATCATGTCAGAGCCGCCGAGAAGCCCGTTATTTTGCTTCAAGCGCAAGTCGCGAAAATCGCTCCACGTAAACGCCGCGCTTGCGCTCAAGACCTCTTTCAAGACTTCCTTTTTCGCTAAATACTCCTTTTCAATGAAGCCTGAACGCCCCACTTGTTTTTCATTCTCCTTCTCCGCTTTGGCCGCGTCCGTATTAGCAAGAGCCTCTTCAATATCTCTGCGCTTTCCGGCCGAAAGAGAGAGGAACGAATGGCGCGAGACGCTCTTTCCGATCAGTTCCATGCGCGACATCTCAAGCGAGAAGATCAGCACGTCCTGACCTTGCGCCGCCATTTGGTCAGCGACCTGAAGCGCGAACGTCGTCTTTCCGAGAGAGGAGATCGCGCCGATAACATAAAGCCCTACGGGCAAGCCGCCGCCGTTCCATCCTGATATTGCCTTGTCAAGGCTCGTGAAGCCTGAAGGAATAAGTTTGCGCTCCGCACGCATCATACCGAGAAAGCCGTCAATGTATGAAGCGACGCTACGATTAGCAATTGCCTCGTATTCATCATAAGAGCGAATGACGCGACATCCAAAACCTGACGGGTCATTTATGAGAGCATCATTTACGCTCTTGAAATCCCCCGCGGGGTTATCAAGGATAAAGGAAACCCCTTTCTTCGCAAGCCCTTCCGCAAGTCTCGCGTTTGCTTCATTATCAAGAGCAAGGATGAGCCGTAGTTTCTTTTCCGCGCATTCCGTCCCATACTTGTAAAGGAAGGAATGAACGTTGTCAGTAGAGTTCAGCGCGACCGCCGAGCCGCCAACGGCGTATATAGAAAGCGCGTCCGCCCATCCTTCTACGACATAAATCGGCTTTGTATTATCAGGGTATTCTATACACGCGCTTACGCCGAAAGGCTTAATCTTAACCCTATCGCTCCCTTTAACAAACTGCTTGCTATACTTCTTCTCATCAGCCGTTAACCCCTCACGAATGTCACGAGCAATATACGCCAAAAATCCATCTCCGCATGGAATGATTAGACGAGGCGTAGGCGGAACGAACGCGGATGCTTTAGGGTGTCTCCATTCAGGATCAAAGCCGATATTAAAAGATTCTGAGACATCATAGATGCCACGCTTCCTAAGATACTTCACCGCCTCAGGGTGATTATCAAGGCGCCTGGCGCATTCCTCAACATACCACTTTCCGATCTTAACCTCATCCTCCGCGACAATTTCCATACTTTCCTCCCTATTCGTTTTCTTGCTATTGAAACCCTGACCAAAGCCGAGAGCCGCCGTCAAGCCGCTCTGCGCTTTACCCTTTAAGCCTGAAGGAGAAGAATTTGCGCCGCCGTCAGACTTGATACCATACATCTCGTATACCCCCTTGAAGATCTCCTTATCGTCAGAGAGGTGATTCATCAATGCGTAAAGGTCAAAAATGTCATGCGTCCCCGCGCCGCCGCATAGACCTGAAAAGCATATCCAACGCTGATTCTTCTCGTAAAAGTGAAAGTTATGCTTACCGCAGACGGGACAGACCGTATTTGAGCCGCTCTGCGCTTTACCGACATCCACGCCGAGACTCGCGAGATACTCTCCGAGCCGCGATTTCGCCTCTTCTTTTGCCTCTTCGTATGTCATATTTCCTCCTTGTTTGTTATACCACGCGCCAAAGGCGCAAAAACACCCCGTAGAGAGCGAGCAACCTGAAGGGTATAAATACTCGCCTTTATGCCTCCGAGCCGTCCTAACCCCGTTTCCGCGCCTTTTAGAGCCATTCTGGCCGACAAGCGATAAAAGCCGAGCCGTTTGCTCATATCATTTCTCAACACTTTTAGGGTTCGGTATTCTTCCCGATTCCCTTTCTTCAGGCTCTTTCTTTCTTCAGGTTTATCTCTAAAAGCGGAGAAGAGCCGCCGCGTTAAGAGGCGGCATCTTCTATAAGACTTAATAGTCTTAATAGTATTAAGAAAATCAATGTGCGTTTCACCCCCGTTTTTATTGGGTTTTCCGAGGGGTGACTCCGTGAGATGGGGTGCATTTCGCCGTGAGATGGGGTGCATCTTTCCGTGAGATGGGGTGCATCTTTTGGCTTCCGCGCCCCCGTGAGCGACTCCGAAATCAGGGTGAAACGCGCTCATTTTACCCTCTCTCCGAGCCGAGTTTTTCTCCTTCAGGCACGTCAATAACCGCAAGTCTCGCGTTTGCTTTTGGATAGTTCTTCAGATTGAAGCATACCAAAAGAGAGGAGAGGTTCTTCGGCGCGACCACGAAGCCGTCAGGCAAGTTCGCTCCGCCCTTCAGGCAATACCGCCACGAACACATTTCGGAGAGCGCGTTCAAGTCTCGCTCAAAGGGCTTGATCACGAGGCGCGTGTAATCCTTCCTGACCGCCTTTGAGGCGTTTTCGTAAGCCGTCAGGCCGCACGTCTTGAAGAGGGTAGTGACAGCGAGTGTGTCGTCAGCCGAGGTGTGTTTTTTCCCCATCCCCTTGTGTTCAAGTATCTTTCTCCCTATCGGGTAAGCGAATGGGTTTAACCGCGTGTTGATACGTCCGAGGATTGAATGATACGCCATCGGGGGCGTGTTCTTGATCACGGGATAGTAAGGCTTGCTGAGAAAAATAGGGACATCTCGCATTCCCTGATGGATATTTGGGTTGTTCTGCAACAGTCTAAAAGTGCCGAGATTCGCAAGAGCCTCTTCAAGAGCCGTCAGTTTTTTCCCCTTGCGGAATTTCACATCGTATTCAAGATCAATCTTGTAGAGGGTGTTAATCCCCTCCTTCAGTTGTTTTGCCGCCTTGTTTCTATTCCTGATACCTCTCCATGCCATAAAGTCTGAGATGGAGATCATGAAACTGTCTCTCGGAAACCCCGTTTCATTTGCCTTGAAGAGGAGATAGTCAAGCACCTGGCTTGTCGCGAAAGAGAAGGATAGTAAGAGAGCCTGACTCTTCGCTTTGAGTGTAAGTCTATTATAATATAGGCCATAAATGCCTTGATCTTCGTCAATGACCTGCACGAGCGAAAGATATGCATTTGGTTTCGTGACTTCGTTCGCTATGCAGTCATTTGGGATTCTTCTCCATTCATTATTCCTGAATGCGATAGATGTTTGGCCAAGATCGGTTGTTGTCATTTCGCACCATCCTCTCCTTCAAGCACGTCAAATTTACCATGACGTAGTCTTGCCGCGAGGTCAATAACATTCAATGGGATGATTTGTGTAAAGAGATTGAAACTCTTGAGCCACGAGGCGATATCCCGTGTTCGCGATTCTTCAAGTTTATATGTCTCAATGCTTCCCATATCCCATCCTGTGCAAGCGTTCGTCATACTTCCCATAAAGGGCTTATTCGCTACGATCTTCTTTAGATCTGAAAGCGCGTCATCTAACATATCATCGTTTTCAATGAAGGTCGTAAAGTCTATACCACGCGGCGCGAACGTCTGTGATAGACATCTGAGGAGGGCTTTATACGAGAAGAAATACATGAGCGGAGAGAATACGTGATTAGGGAGTATTCCTTCCCATGCGGCTTTTTCATCTTCAGGTATGCGGTGAATGGGAATGTAGTCAGGTAGACGTGTCCCTTTGGGCGTTGTCTCGCGGATATAGTAAAGAAGCGCGGCCGAAGAGAGCGTGAAATATCCCTTGAAAAACTTATCTTGCTCTGCGATAGCATATTTTAAGAGATTGTTAATCGCTATCGCAAGGGATATGTAATTCTGAAAGAATGTCTGCTCAGATGGTTTAAGGGTGTCGCAAATGCGTTGAAAGTATTCAAGAGGCTGGCTCTCTATGGGCGAATTTATCTCAAGCGCAATCTGCGCGGCGCGGTATTGAAGCCGTAGGTAATCCTCGGCGAACACTTTAAGGGCATTCTTTCTCATACGCGCCCCCTTCCTTCTTCAGGCATTGAAGAGAATGTGTGTATACACATACACATACACATACACATATTTTGCCTTGCGCCGTGTTTCCTTCCGCTAATGCGTATTATCGGAAGCAAGCGAGAAACCGCCGAGCCGTCCATCTGTGCGTCAGGATTGAAAGCCTGAAGAAAGAGATTTGCCGTCATTCCGCGCTCCCTTCCTTCTTCAGAGCCGCCGCTTGACGAGCCTTCGCCCGTTCCCGTGACACCTGACGGCGCTCTCGTGATATTTTCCGCCACTCCGCCGTCGTTTCCCGTAAGCCGTGAGAGAGGATATAGCGCATCTCCTCTTCCGTCACCTTGTTGCGCTTGCCGATCATAATCGTTCTAATGCGCCCCGCCTTGTAATACATCCGCACGGAAGCCACCGAGCATTTCAGGGCTTGCGCGACCTCCGCGATATTGTAGATTTCTTTTAGTCTCATCTTTCCATCCTAACCTTTACAGTTTTGAGAGTTCCATATTTACGAGTTCGTTCAGGCTCACGCCCTGACCCTTCGCAAGATGCTTGAGCCGCTCCACGAGAGACGGGCGCATTAGGAGTTGAACCCTTGCGCTCTTCGTCTCGCGCACGTCCGAGCCGCCGTCAGATACCTTCGCAGACTTCGCCGCCGACAAGGAAGAAGCCGAGCCGTTCTTTTCCCCTTCAGGCTCAGGCTTTACGCCGCTTATGAAAGCCGTCGCGGGTGAGGCGGGTAGAGCCGCCGTCAGGTTTGCGCAAAACTCCTTTTTCATGCCATAGTCTCCTTTAATTCCTGAAGGAATGAAGCGTAGTCTTTCGCCGCGTTGCACGATGGCGCGTAGTCAGTTAGAAGCGTCCGCTTGACCTGAGCCTCTTTCACCGCCGTGCATTCCCTGATGCGCGTTGCGAATACGTGTAAGCCGTCTGCTTCTTCAAGTGTGTGAAGATAATCAGAGACGTTCCGCGATATGATCGTGCGATCTTGATAGCGCGTGAGAAGGATGCCATAGACGCGAAGAGCGGGGTTACAATACTTCTTCACAGTCGTTATCGTGTCGCGAACCTGAGCAATACCGAGAAGCGAGAAAGCGTCCGCTTGTGCGGGTATCACCACGCCGTCAGCCGCCGTCAGCGCGTTGATCGTCAGGATGCCGAGCGAGGGCGGCGTATCTATGATGCAATAGTCATACGTGAAGCCGTCAGACGGCGCGAGAGCCTCTTTAAGCCGATATTCCTTCCCCGTCTCCGTCAGGGCGAGATCTGCCGCCGAGAGAGAAGGAGACGCGCAAATCAGGCCGAGCCGTCCGATTTGACGAACGCAAGCCTTCGCTTCCGCCGCGCCCGTCAGCAATTCGTAGAGCGTGCCGCCGCCCTGAGCCGTGTCTACGCCGAGCGAATACGTGAGGTTGCCTTGCGCGTCAGAGTCTACGAGCAATACCCGTTTATCCTTCGCGAGAAGCGAGGCGATAACCTGAGCGGTCGTAGATTTTGCTACGCCTCCCTTTTGGTTAATAACCGCGATTGTTCTCATTTGAGTTGCCTTTCTGCGTGTCCTTTTTGATTTGTAGTTCCTGAAGTTTCGTCCGCGCCTTGATCTCTTCCTTGACCTTCGTTCGCTCGTATGATGCGACCGCATTCGCGACCGCTCTAACCGAAAGGAAGATAAAGTGAGCGGCAATCCACACCACGAGAAGCGGCTTGACGAAGTAGACGGCGAAGCGGAAAAGCCAACGCATCATGACGCAACCGCCCTTTCTCCTTCAGGCTCTCCGCCAAAAATCGCCGCCGAGAGAGCGGATGAGCAAGAGTTCCGCGCCTTGTCCAACGCATGGTTATAAATCATTGTCGTTGTGATCTGCGAATGGCGCATAAACTGTTGCACCTCTTCAAGTGGTTTACCCGCGAGAAGCGCAAGCGTTGCCGCCGTATGCCGTAAGGAGTGAGCCGTCAGGCGTGCGGAATTGAAGCCGCATCCTTTGAGCGTCTCCTTCACCATCGCGGAGACGGCGCGAGTTGTAAGCCGTTCGCCCTTGTGGTTGTGCGCAAGCGACGTGAAGAGCGGCTCTCCATCCTTCGCACCACGAGCGGCCAAATACTCACGCACCACACGCTCAACGAGCGGGGACACCTTTACATATTCGTTGCGCTCTTCGCGTCCTTTACCCTGAACGTAGAGAACCGCTTCACCGCCGAGCGTCCGCAAGTCCTCCACGTTCGCCCTGACGATCTCAATCGTGCGAAGCCCACACGTCGCGCAAATTGAGAGAACCGCATAATCACGCTTGCCCGCAAGTGTTTCGCGATTGATAGAGCCGAGCAACGAACGAACCTGAGCCGCCGAGAGATAATCCTTCTTATGCTCACGATCAAGCCTTGCCCCCTTCAGGTGATCTGCGCAATTCTCCATCATGCCCTCTTGCGCCGCCCATCGGACGAAGAGCCTCAACGCGGTGATATACATTTGGACAGTTGTCGGCTTGTAATGCCCTTTCAGTTCTTCACGATAGGCGATAATGAGAGGGCGCGTAACATCGTTCAGGCGCGTGACCCCGTGTCGCGAAGCGAAGTGAAAGAAGGGCTTGATACTCTTCGCGTAAGCCTCTACTGTCCGAGGCTTTGCGTCAATGAAGGAAGCATACCGCTCCACGAGATCACGGGTCAGACTTGCGCCCTGAGCCGCGACGTTCGCCGCGTCAGACACCTGAAGGGAATAGATTTTATCGCTCATTGTAAGTTCCTTTCCTCTTGACGATTCGCATTATACCACGTTTGCCGCTTACTTGTCCACCCCCATTTTTATTTTATTTCACGATTGCGGAAAGGCGCGGACAGATGCCGCCGAAAGCGCGAAGAGTTTACTACATCCGTATAGGTGAAGTCGCGTAGACTTGCCGAAACTTGATTAGAAACCTATTAGCGAAAGAAAGGGTATACCTGAAATGAATGAACGCAGAAACTTGACGTATCTTGACTTCCTGAGAGGAAGGGTTCAGACGGCGAAGAGCAAGCGAGAGCCGACATATCTTGACTTCCTGAAGGGTAATCAGTTCGCACACACGACGGCTCGGAAGCCGCCGAAAAGAGCCTGAAGGAAGAAAGAACCCTTACCGCATTCTTACCCCCTTGCGGACATAAGCGCGGACGTGATAAGATGCTCCCCGTATTGCTCTGCTTTACGGGGTTTCTTTTTCCTTCAGGCTCTCACCCTGACGGCGAAGCCCTCACCCTTTGACATCGCGCGCGCGAGAGGCAATTGACTTCGCGCCTATCTATGAAGGGGTATAGCACATGAATGACATCAAGAGAAAGCGCAAGTTCGCCTCGTTTCTACGTGGCGCGACAATGAAGGGCAAGCCGAGAGGCG
>CAVEPD010000054.1:0-8538 GCA_963617535.1 bacterium | reverse complement strand
TATAGTCCCAGGTCTCGAGCGACCCGTAGATTTCTTCATAGAGATCAAAGAGATCTAAGGAAAGGTTAGAGGGAGAGGGCGAAAGGATGGATTTTGCGAGGTTTTCCGTCTGGTTCCACAAGGTAGTCCCTCCCAGGTTGGCGAACTTCATATCCCCTAGGCCTTTATAGAAGGTAAGCTTTTCTTCCTCCACTTCCTTCGGGTCGATATTCGCATCGAGCTCCTTTTTAGCGAGTTCGATCATCGTCGCCATTTTCCCGGCGATCGGGGTTTGAACGGAGCCTAGCTTATCAAGAAGAGCATTCATGATGCTTTCGTTGCTGAGTCTCACGACGGTACGTTTCACGTCGCTGATGCCTTGTTTCAGTTCTGACTGAATTTCGTCTAGCTGCGAGGAGATCTTGTCCAAAGCCTTTTCGGTGGCGGAGCGCGTATCAATGCCCATAGAGCTAAGGACCGCGTTTAAGGCTAATTTCGAGATGTCGGTGGTCACGGCGGTGAGGATCCCCACTCCGCCTCCTTCGATGCCAGAAGCGATCAGCCCAGCGAAATCGAAATTTTCAAGGATGTCCGAGGCTTCGATTCCTTCGTTGCGGTACAAAGGGGAGAGCGAAGCAACAGAGCCCGTGAACTTTGTCTCGGTCGCATTAGAGCTAGCCGAACTGGCCGCTCCGCAGGCGGAAGCCCCGCCTATAGCAAGAGCCGTCGCGCCAAGTAGAATTGCGAGTTTGTTTTTCATGCTTGTTTCCTCCATGTGTAACGTTCGGTTGCTTTTTGTAACCTTGTTACACCATTAAATTACAAGGATATGTAAAGTATGTCAACACAAAAAATACATTTTTTCTATTTTTGTTTCTTTTTCCGATTCGTTAAATGAAAAAGAAGCCCCAATTCCTTTGCATGAGGCTTCCTTTAAACAAGCTTAGGGCCGCTTATATATAAGGATTTAGAATCACCAAACCACGACTTGGTCAGCAGAAGAGACGTACATCCCGTTAAGCGGAGAGACGTGATAGGTTTCGAGGAATTTCTTCGAATTGGAAAGCAAGGCGTTCACGCGCGGCTTTCCAAAGGAATGGACATCCACGTTGAACGTTTTCTCCCAAGAGGAGTGGGAGCAGCTGGAATAGAAATGGCGGCCAATCGACTTGTAATAAGCTTCCCAATCCACTTTGACCGCGCTTTTTTGATAGATGATCTCGGAAATCGTCAGCCCGCCTAGATCGGCGATGTCTTCCCCGAGGGTTATCGCGCTATCCTGAAGCTCGCCCGGGAGGGATTCAAACCAATGGAGGGCCTTCACCTTTTCTTGCTTCTCTTCATAGGCCTTCATGTCTTCTTTCCCAAGAATTGGCTCCTCTACCTCAAACCCATTCTCATCCGTTTTGACCCCATCGGAATCGATGGAGTGGGTGATCTCATGGCCAAAAGCGGTCAAGAAAGCCCCATAGAGATCCTCGTCTTTCAAGTCGGTGAGGTCGCTTCCATAGCTCGTCATCAAACCAAGGGTGATGCAGACAGAGTTGATGGAAGGGATGTACATCGCATTCGGCATGAGGGAATCCCCGTACAAGGAACTGATGAGCTCGATCCTTTCCTTCTTCTTGGCGTCGCTTCTTAAGCCATCCCAATAGGCATGAAGGCCTGAGCGGAGAGCCTTCTCTAGACTTGAAGTATCGAAGTCACCCGCGAAGGAAGGATGGCTTTCGCATGCCCCTCCGACGATGAAGCCTAGTTTTGAAAGTTTGGAAGAGATCGTCGCCTGACCTTTCTCGGAAAGCCAGGCGTTCTCTCTGAGTCTCCCCTGGATCGTCGAAACGACCTCTTTCCCAAGGTCATAGGTCTTTTGATATGCCTTCTTTCCTTTTTCGGAGGAAGAGTAGGCGTTCACGAAATAGCATTGCAAGGCCTCCGAAGTAAGGGAAAGGAAATCCTGATGAAGGTTAGTCCCTGTTGCAAAGCCTAACGCAACTCTTGTCTCTTGATCCAGAAGCGAACGGTAATCATAAGCAAGGCAAGCCAAGGCATAGGCTTTGAAATTCAATAGATTCTCATCGCTTAGATTCTGATTCAAATAAGTCACCGCCCTTACGGTAGTGAGCTCATTGAAGGAAAAGTCGACTCCTTCCCCCACTTGAGCCTGAAAGTAATTCTTTGGGCCAACGCCTAACTCTCCATAATTTAGGCTTGAATCAATGATGAGGTCAACGCAGGAAGATAGGGCCTCGCCTAGCGATGAGGAAACGCTTTCCTCATAGCCAAAGGAAGAGAAAAGTTTTTGCGACGAAGAGGAGCTCTCTGAAATCTCGGCAAACGCGTTGATCTTATCCCCTCCAGCAAGGCTGATGCGGAGGTTATTCAAATCAAATTGGGCAAAGACTGTCCTGAAGGAAAAGAAATAACTGCCCAAATCCTTGGAGACCTCGCTTGCAACGCTCCAAAAAGTATCCGCGGTTGCGTTAAAAATCTTATCCGCTTCTTCTTTTAGGCAAGATAATCCAATTCCCTTGGTAAAATCGCTATACAAGGCGGGGGAATCCTGATTCAGGAAACTCACGTAAAAATCCGCGATGGCATTCTCATCAACGATTTTTTGTTCATAGAAGGACTCCGCCGCGGTGAAGGTTAAGGACGAGTCGAAAAGGCGGTCGCTGTTCGCGTAAGTGAAATAATCCTCTTCCGGCTTCGCCCCAAGATAGGAGAAGATCCTTTGCAAGAAGGTCCGAGTCAAATTCACATCGATGGGGTCACTGCCTTTGTAATCGGATTTTCCCCAAAGCCCGTAAGAATCAAACCAAGAAAGGGCCTCCTTGCCTTTTTGATCGGAGGTCTCCACTTTCTTCGTGGAAGAAACGTTTTGCATATAAAGGCGAGAGGCGACTTTTTCTTCTTTTGCCAGCAAAGGAGAGAAAGCACTCTGTAGAAGGCGTAGAAGCGTATCGTAGTCTGCTTTCAGCGCATCGCCAGAAACATAGCCGGCTCCTAGAATGATCTCGTTTTCGCTCAAAGGGTTTTCGTACCCTTTTCGCGCAGAAGCAATCAAGGAGAGGCTGTCTTTGAGTCCCTCTTCTATGTCAAAAGCAAGCGGTTGGACCGAGGAAGCCTCAGAAGAAGAACTTGATGGATCATTTGATGAGGCGCTTTGATCGCGAGGGGAGCCGCAAGAAGAGACTAAGAAGGTAAGAAGTAAAATAAGAAGTTGTTTTTTCATCTTTCAAAATGTACGGCTGTTTTGCAGGGTTTTCAAGGAGACACCGATATTATGTCTGCAAAGACAATCAACGCCATTACAGCAGAAGCGTCCGCCGTTTTTTTGAAACCCGCTTAAAAGCTGCCAAGGTCGCTTTCTTGGCAGCTTTTGCAAAGGTTTCGCGCTCTTTTACTGGAACTTCGCTCTCTTGACGAGAGGATCGTTGCAATCGAGACGGTTCTTCAGGAACTCCCCGAAGGCGTTCACTAGATTCTCGTTTTCCTTCCCGAAGCTTCTGCCCCAATATTCGCCATCGAGCGTCCCATCGGCTTTGACGAAGCAGAGGTAATAGTCCTGGTCGCGGAAGTCCACTTTGTAGGTTCTATGGTTGAAGAGGCCGTGATGCGCCTCCACGAAGAACTGGGTTTTGTTCTGAAGATTCCCGAGCTTGTCGTAATAATGAGCCTTCACGTTGATGTCGTCGGCAAGATAGCCGCCGTGAGGAAGATTCAGCTCACCGTAGTAGAGGCCCTCGGCCTTATCGAAGAGGTCTTGCTTCTCCGCGGTGAAGCCGATGTCCTTGAGGTAGTGATTGATCGTGTAATCCTTAAGCCCATAGGCTTTCGCGTATTTCGCGTAGTCATTGACGACGTTTTGGACCATCTCGTGATTTGCTTGGTAAGTCAGCAGATAATTTTGAAGGTCCTTTCTTCCCTTATGGAAGATGGTTGTGTTTGTGTGTTCCACCCCTTTGAGGAGCTCGGCGTTCTCCTTATCCTCGTGGTTGAAGGTGTAGGTTGCCATTTTCGCGGAGTAATGCTGGCCAGTGGGCAGATAGATGAGCTCACCTTGCTGTCTTAACGTTTCATATTCATCGAGTCTCTTGAGCTCGGTTTGGAAGAGAGCATTGGCCTCGTTCACAGCGCCGACCATGGTTTTGAAACGCATATCGTTCGTGGCCTTGACAGCCTCGCTTGCCCCAAGACTCCGATAATGATTGTCGAAGATGGCGAGGTTGGCGCTGCTAAGGAGAAGCGAATCGAGATAGGCGATGAAACTCCTTCTGTTTTTATAGGACTGCGTGGACCATTTGTCGAATTGTCCATTCGTAAGCTGATAGTAATGGAAGACGTCGTTCGTGGGCGAAGATTCAACCGGGGTGACAATGGTCTTGGCGAAATGGGTAACGAAATCGGCGATGTTCGAACCCTTCACCGTGAAATCCTTAAGGGCGGTCTGGTAATATTCTTTCCTCTGCGCTTCGACGAAATCGGCGTCCTTGGTTTTGTCGTTCTCCAAGGCATGAAGCTTCCAAATCCCGCCTTTCACCTGATTCATGACGTCGGCAGAGGCGAAGCTCACATAGGAATAGAGATTATCGAGGCTCCGCTCGGCGTTATATTGATCCACGTCTTCACTGATGGAATCCAATTTGGCTTTTATTTGCTTAACCTCGACGTCGAGTTTTTCGATATAGGGAATCGCGGGGTCTCTCATATCGATCCCGTAATCTTTCAGAATATTCGTGACGATGTATTTGGCACCCGCTCCTGCCGCGGCCGTGATGATCTTGGAACCATAAGTAGCGACATTCTTAAGAATCGAAGAGAAAGCCGGAATTTCTTCATCGTTTATTTGAGCCTTCTCAAGATAGGCCGGATTAGTGGCGAGGGAAATGGTAGCGGGAGAAGCTTCAACAACCCCTTCTTGTTCCGTCTTTATCGAGCAGGCGGAGGCGAAAAGCGCGACGAGCAATGGCAAAGCGAAGATTTTTTTAGGTTTCATAATAATGCCTCCAAGAGTTACTTTTTATTGGTGTTTGTAACTCTTTACGAGGCATATATTAATCTTTCTTATTTCTGTGTCAATGTTTTATGTTACATTTTTTTATTTTTCGTTTCTCTTGCTTCATAAAAGGAAAAGAATGCGGAAAGCGCCTCTTCGCGGAGAAGTCTCCCTCGGCTTCTTTTCCTTTATATAAGGCGTATCCATCAGGCCAATTCGAAAAAACTTTATCATTGCCTCTTCCACCGACTATCCCGCAAACGGAACTTCACCAATCGATATATGCGGAATCATCGAAATCGGAGTGAATGGAACTATCGAGGGAATAGGCCTTTGAAGTTCAAAGCAAGCGAGTTTCTCACCGTTGAAGAGATGCTTGACGTCATGACGCTGAACGGGGCGGAGCAGTTTCAGCTTGAAAACGAAAGAGGCTCGATATAAGAGGGCAAATACGCGGATTTCATTTTCTTAGACAAAGACATAACGGTTTGTCCCCTCGCCGACATCCATATCGGCCAAGTGGAAACGGTGTATTTCGAAGGAGCTAAGGTTTACAAGCCGCCCGAAGCGAAAGAATAAACGCCGCTTGGGCCGAACAGGGAAATAAGAAGCCGCAACCTCATTCACTTTTTTCGTCAAAGCGAAGGGTGATTATGTTTTTGCCGTCTTGGTAGGAATAGGAGAACTCATCAGCCAGTTTTTTTACGATGAGCAAGCCTAAGCCCCCTTCTTTTTTCCTCTCATTCAAGGGAAGAGAAACATTTTCGTGGCTCTTTTCAAAAGGATTGAACTTAGGGCCGTCGTGAGTGAATGTCAAAACGTAACAGGAATCCTCTTTGTCCAGACGGACGCTGGCTACTTCGGCGAGAGAATATTTCACGATGTTGGAAAAGATCTCATCGCTCACCAAGCCGAGTTTTCCACAAAGATCAGACGAAGAGCCGAGCGCCTTAGCTCTTTTCTCGACGTAATCCGAAACCTTTTCTAGAGCTTCGCGGCTCGGCTTCAAAGACAGGGCGTCTTCGCCCTCCCCTTTGAACTCAACGCAAAGCATCGTGACATCATCGCTAGCAGGAGCCTCACCAACGAAGCTTTCCAAGGAGCAGGCCACCTTTTGGATGAGCGCAGAGGGAGTGAGGCTAGCGGAATCTGCAGAGAGCAGTTCGCGTAGTCTCTTTTCGCCATAGAACTCGCCTTTGCTGTTGCAAGCTTCGCTCACCCCGTCTGTATAAAGGAAAAGCACATCACCTTTTTCTAACGTTGTCCTTCTTAATGAGTAATGGGTGCCCTCCATTCCCGCCAGAACGAAATTCGGGGCGGTTCTTATGTACTCGAATTCGCCGTTGCCTCTTTTTATCAGAGGAGGGTTATGCCCCGCATTGACATATTCAAGCAAGCCGGTTTTCAAATTCAGTTTGCCCATCCAAGCAGTCACGAACATCTCAGCGGCGTTGTCCTTTTCTAAAGAGGCGTTAGCTTGTTCAAAAACCTTATCAAGAGGAAGCCCGTTCTCCGCCAAGCCTTTGATGGTCGCTTTGCTTCTCATCATGAACATGGCTCCGGGGATGCCTTTTCCCGACACGTCGGCAATCAAAAAGACGAGATTGTCTTTATCAAGGAAATAAAAATCGTAGAAGTCCCCGCCGACCTCTTTCGCCGGAACCATCTTGGCAAAAAGAGCGAAAGAGTCATTGCTTGGGAAAAAGGAAGGCAAGGATGACCCCTGGATCAAGCTTGCTAATTCTAAGTCTTTTTCCATGCGGGTCTTCGCTTCTTCGATATACCCCTTCAGCGAATCGACCGTGGCATTGATGTTATGGCTGAGCGATTCGAATTCCTCAGTCCCCTTTTCGTCCACTTTAACAAGAAGGTTCCCGGAGGCAATTTCCTGCAAAGAAGCATTCACCCCCTCAACCTTTTTTACGACAAGGCGATTCGCGAGGACATAAATCAAAAGATAAAGAAGGGCGAAAATCTCCGTTTCCAGAAGCAAAAGCGCGGTGATGCTAAGGCTGCTTTCGTAATAGATTTCGCTGTCTGGAAGAAACACCACAGTAAAAAGCCCATAGGCCTCATCAACCAAACAATGGCAACTCGCCCCGCCGATTGTCCATTTCTTAACGCTGCTGCCAAGGTCTTTTTTGATGAGAGAGGGATCGCTTAACGCATATTTGTTCTTCCCTTGGCTCAGCTCAACATAATCAAACCACACTTGCCCCTCTTGGTCATAGCAAACGACCCCGCCGGTCTTGCCGATGTGGCGGTTGGCAATACTGGAGGCAAGGACATCTTGCGAAAAGGAACTGTAATTGGCCTCGTCATAGCCCACCATCAGATAGCCTTCTTCGTTCAACGTCGAAAGACTGTATTTCCATTTTTCACCATTATGAAGGGAAACTGGATCAAAATCGGAGATGTAAATGGCGCTCATGGCCGTCGCTTGCAGCCAAGTCGTGGTATCTCTATTATCCGAAAGCTTATATCCAAGAAGGGAATCGTCCGTGGATGCGATGATCTCACCGTCCCCGTTCAGAATGCTTGCCTCACTGAAGTTATAAAAACTGGCGATGCCTTGGAGAGTCTCTTTTGAAGAAGAAAGTTTTAGCCCAGATTTCGCAAATGAGACGTTGTCAAAAATGCGCAGATTCAGATTTTCCACCGTATCAGTCAGAATATCGTCCTTATTCGTTTTCAGAATGGTTTCGGCGTCATTTTCTGCAATGGACACCTGCACGCAGTATGTAACGCTTCCACCAAGCAAGAAAGCAAACAAAGAAACCCCGCTTAAAACCACCTGGAAAAGAGGACCGACCTTTTTAAGACGGACTTTAGGCAAGAGGGCATTTCGGCAAACCAAAGAAGCGCCCAATAGGCCAACAGGCACAAGAAAGGCGTTGCAAAGAACGGAGGGAAGGAGAATCGGGCTCAAAACATCGAATGTCCCATCGATATTTCCCATATTGAAGAGGAAAGCGAGGAGGTTCTCAAAGACAGCGATGGTGAGGCCAGGCAAGAGCCCGCTAAGCCAAAAAGGCGGCTTCTTGTCATAAACGAAGCGGCGAAGAAGATAGCCAAAGAGTCCAGAAAAAGCGAAGGCAAAAGCTCCCGAATAGCAAGCCAAATCCCCCTTCCCCCAGCATTGAGCTAGAAGACGGTAGCCCGCTCCAATTAAACCTGCGATGATTCCGCTAGGCCCTTCGAAGAGGAGACTAGCAAGAGACGGGATTGCGCAGCCGATGATTAAGGGACAGGTCGCCTCGCTCGCTCGAAATTCAATGCTCAGCACCGCCAATGCGCCATAAGCCAGCCCATAAAGACTCTGCCAAAGCCATTTTTTCCCTTTGCCTAACCGCGTCTTATAAAGCAAAACGCAAAGAAGGACGCTGACAATCCCCGGAAAAAGAGTTGCACACACTAAGCGGAAAACGCCCATGAAGTCATAGGTCATAGTTGTTTTGTTTCCAAATTCATCACATCCGAAAAGCCCGTGATATCAAAAACTTCCTTTACCAGAGGCGCGACGTGAATCAAGCGGAAATCGCCCTTGTCTTTCAAGGCTTTGT
>CAVEPD010000053.1:0-8599 GCA_963617535.1 bacterium | reverse complement strand
TAAACCAAGAAAAAGGAGGAAATTAACAATGAAATATTTTCTTGATTCAGCCAAATTAAACGAGATCGATTTTGCCTACAAGAACTACAAAATTGACGGGGTCACCACGAATCCCAAGCACATCATGGCTTCGGGCAAACCTTTCTTGACCGCGATCACCGACATCGCCAATTGGATCAAAGAGAACCACCTTGAAGGCATTGATGTCTTCCCGGTCTCCGTTGAGATCAACCCCCATTTGGACAAAGCCGAAGACATGATCGAGGAGGCGAAGAAAGTCTCCGCCATCTCCGAGAACTTCGCGATCAAGATTCCCTGCACCACCGAAGGGGTCAAAGCCGCTTATCAGCTTGAAAAAATCGGTATCCGCACCAACGTCACCTTGGTCTTTTCTCCCTCGCAAGCCATTCAGGCCGGGCGTATCAACGCCAAATTCGTTTCCCCCTTCGTCGGCTGGAAAGAGAATAACGGCGAAGATACCTATCCCTATATCTCCCAACTCGTGAACATCTATAAAGAAAAAGGATATGAGACGGAGATCATCGTCGCCGCGGTCAGAAATGGCAAGCAGATTGCTGATGCCGCCGAGCTTGGCGCAGACATCGTCACCGCCGGTCTAGCCGTCTACGAAGACAGTTTCAACCACCCCTTCACCACTTATGGTTTAGGCGTTTTCCAGGATGCCTGGGATCACACGAAAGGAAACTAAGATGAGAATCGCTTTTATTGGCCTGGGCATCATGGGGATGCCAATGGCCACCAATGTAGCCAAAAATTACCCCCTTATCGGTTATGATGTCATTAAAAAAGACACCACATTCCCCTTTGCTTCCTCCTATAAAGAATGTGCCGATTTCGCGGACGTCATCATCTCGATGGTCCCAAAAAACGAACACATGCTCTCGCTCTTTTCCGAATTGAAGCCCCATTTCCGTAAAGGTCAGATCTGGATTGATATGTCCACGATCTCCCCAGCGACGAACCAAAAGGTCGCCAAAGAATTAGAAGGGACGGGCGTCGAAATCTTGGATTGCCCCGTTGTGAAATCTCAGCCAGCTGCTGTTAAAGGCGAGCTTGGTATCTATGTCGGCGGCAAGAAAGAAGTCTACGAAAAAGTGAAGCCCATCCTATCTTGCATGGGCAAGAACATCATCTACATGGGGAGCCATGGCGCGGGCCTTCAGATGAAGATCCTTCATAACGGCTTAGTCGGCGAGATTCAAAACGGGGTCAACGAAATCCTTGGCTTGGCCAAAGCCCTTGGTCTCAACCAAGAAGAGGTCGTCACCGCGTTAGGTTATGGCGGAGCTCAATGCTTCTATTTGGATACCAAGGCAAAGAACATCATCTCCAATACCTACCCCACCGCGTTCTCCGTGGAGAACATGAACAAGGATGTCCATTTCGCCAGAGAAATGGCAAATGACGCCGAGAAAGAATGTCCCACCTTAACGCGCATTGTCTCTATTTATGAAGAAGCGATGAAAGCAGGCCTAGCGAAAGAGGACTTCTCTGCTTCCTACAAAATCGTCAACGAGGTCAAATAACATGAGAAAACCCATCATCGGTCTAGTTTGCCTAGTCCGGAAAACATTCGATTACGAAACCGCCTTCAAGCTCTATGAGGAAAGATGCAACAAGGTGATGAAAGACGATTCCATTGATTGGGTTTACTATCCCACGATGGTCATCGAGCCAAATGAGGCCAAAGAAGCCGGCACCTATTTTGTTGAAAAGCACGTGGATGCCCTCGTTGTCGTCTCCGCGACCTTCCATTTAGGCGGGCTTGCTTTAATCCTTCATGACATCGTCAAGAAGCCCTTCCTCCTTCAGGGATATAACGAGCTTCCCTACGACGGAGGAAAGATTCGCCTTAACGCGGTCTGCGGAGTCAACTTAAACGCTTCGAACCTCTATAAAGGCGGCGTGGATGACTACATTGTCTATGTCGGTGATGACATCGATCACGATTGGGTCAAAGCCATCAAGATGAAGACCGCTTTGGAAAATTCCAACGTCGGTCTCATCGGCTTCCACGCGCAAGGTTTCTATAACGTCGGCGTGGACGAGCTCCATCTCTACAAAGAACTAGGAATTCTCATCAGTCATTATGAATTAAGCGACTTTTTCGGCGGCGAAGCTAACGAAGAAGAAATCACAAAAGAAGAGAAGAACCTTCGTGAGACTTTCGATTGCAAGAAGCTCAATGACTACCAGGTCAAACAGGTTTCCCGTCTCATCGTCGTCGCCGAGAAATTCATGAAAGAAAAAGGTCTCGACGTGGTCGCCATCCGTTGCTGGCCAGAATTCGCGAAGAATTATGGGGTCTCTCCTTGCGCGATGATGTCGGTCTTACAGTCTAGAGGCATCCTCCTTGCCTGCGAAGGCGACATCGAGGCGGCCTTAAGCATGGTCGCCGTCAAAGCGGCCGGCGAAGCCACCCCTTTCATGGCTGACCTTTCCCAAGTCAATTACGAAGAGAATTACGCGCTTCTTTGGCATGACGGCGTCGCCCCTTGCAACCTTTGGGACAAACGCTGCAACAGATCTTTGGAAACTTATTTTGCGGGAGGCAAAGGAGTCACCGCCGACTTCGTTCTTAAAGAAGGCAAGATGTCCATTCTCCGCATCGACACCGCTAGAGGCAAAACAAGAATCTACTATGAGGAAGGCGAAGCTTTCCCAATGACAAAAGATCTCTCGGGCACCTATGCCAAAGTCGTTTTCAACCGCCCCATCAACGAGGTCGTCGACACGGTTGCCTATACCGGCGTCGCCCACCACGTCATCATGGGTTACGTTCAATACAAGAAAGCCATGACTTATCTAGCAAGGCTCATGAACTGGGAGATCCTTGATGAAAATACGAAGTGTTACTGATCCTCTTTTTTCCAAATACGGCAGGCTTTTGAATCTTGATACCAGCGAAATGGTCGCTTATCTTCACGAACACGCGAAAATGCCGCAAGAAGGCAATATTTACGTACGCAATGATGAAAACATGAAGGTTTTGCGGGGAATTTCAGAAGTCAAAGAGGAAATCTACGGACTTGGTGACATTGAAGTCGGCTACTGCAATGGCTTCAATTCCCTGCTGAACTGCATGGAATACCACGCTTGCCCGGAAGTCGATGTCGCCGGGGACGACCTTGTTTTGCTTCTAGCGAATCAAGACGACGTTCATGATGGCTTGCTCGATTCCAAAGACGTCGAGGCCTTCTTGCTTAAGAAAGGCCAAGCCGTTTGCTTGTATCCCTACACCTTCCATTTCTCTCCTTGCAAATTAAGTGAGAATGGATTTCGTTGCGTCATCATCTTAGGCGACAAAACGAACATGGATTTGGACGAGACTCCCAAAGACAAGAAACTTTGGAAGGTCAATAAGTGGCTCTATGCCCACAAAGACACCATTCAAGCGAAGAACGGCGCCTATATTGGCATAGTCGGAGAGAACATAAGAGTTGATTTCTAGTGGTCCAAGACATCCTTTTCATCCTGATAATCTTTATCAGCAACATCATCCAAACCATCACCGGCTTTGCCGGGACGGTTTTGGCGATGCCTCTTTCCCTCAAATTAGAGGGGGCAGACACCGCTAAACCGGTTTTGAATCTTGTTGCGATGGTTGTCTGCGTTTATATCGTGGCCACCCATTTTAAAGATATCGATTGGAAGCATTTCTTAATCATTCTCTTATCTGTTGGAGCAGGCTTCGGGACAGGGTTCGCGATTGAGCTTATCCCCATGGATACGAAGATCCTTTTATACATATACGCCTCGCTCGTAATTGTGATCGCAATCGTTTTCTTCTTCGTGGATTTCGAGAAAGTAAATCTGCCGAAGTGGCTTATGATCATCTTCCTTTTCCTAGGGGGGATTATGCATAAGCTCTATGTTTCAGGAGGTCCGTTTGTTGTTATCTACGCGCTTCATGAGCTCAAAGATAAGAACAAATTCCGATCCACGTTGTCGCTACTTTGGATTATTTTGAACTCCATGCTCTTCACTACACAGATGGTGAATGGCTTATTCACAAGCCATGTTTGGATTCTTTTCGGCATTGGGGCGGGAGCCACTATCCTTTCTTTGGTGATTGGCTCTTTCATCGCCCCTAAGCTCTCGAAAAGCGTTTTCATGAAGATTACCTGTGTCCTCTTGCTCATTTCAGGGGTTACACTATTCTTATAGAACCATGGCCCTGACAAAGACGCAGAAGACAATCATTCGAATCCTGCTCGTGGAAAAGAGCTCAACGAGGACTTTGCTCGCGTCAAAGCTCGCTTTAACTAACGCTGCTTTGACCTTAGCTCTCAAGCCTTTGATAAGCGATGGCCTAGTTTTGGAAGCACGCAGCAAAATCAGCCAAAAAGTCGGTAGAAGAGAACTGCACGTCGCCCTTAATCCTAATTACGGGTCTTTTCTATCAATAGACGTAAGAAAGCATCATTCTTACTTCAATCTCATTGATTTCTCTGGGGAACTAATCTCTAGCTCCGACGATACATCAGTTTCTTTAGAGGGTATTCTTTCCGAGAACAAAACCAAATTGTTGGGTATTGGCATAACAATCCGTGGAGAAGCAAGCCTAGGGTCCTTCAAAACGCGTTATCCGGAGTTATTTAGCGACGTTCAAAAAAGCGGCATCCCCTACTTCGTCTTCAATAACGTCGATTGCCTTGCCTCCATCTATTCATTATCACATCACGATGATAAGAACTTCCTCCTTGTGAAATACGGCCCGGGCTTAGGCTCCTCAATCTATACGAATGGCAAACCCCTTGGAGCCACTTCCGAGCTTGGCCACACCTTCTATCAAGACAAAACCGTTGAAGACACGATTTCCTATTCTTCCATCTTGGGGAAGGAAGTCGAAGAGAAGGAAGGCCTTGCTTTGATCCAAAAAGACAAAGAGAAGCTCAATAAGATCTTGGCCGTTCTTTCCTTCGCCCTTTGCAACGCGGATTCCTTATTATCCCTGCAAAAGGTCATTCTTTCTGGTGCTTTGCTCACCTCTGATGACGTAATCGCCCTTTTGAAAAAGCAGATTATTTCTTTGAAGCCCGACTTCGACTTAACCAAAATCTGCGTCTACGAGAACTATCAGGAAATCAACGAAATAAAAGGCGCGCTAGGCGCCTTTAATAAGACTTTCGGGGAATAAGGCTTATTAGCCGATTGTAACTTCGTTGTTCTCGACCTGTTTCGCGAGAAGCTCTTCTTTTTTGTCCTGAAGCTCATCGGTCTTCTTTTTGCTGAGACTGTAAAGGAAGATGAGCACCAATCCAAGGAGAGCGAATAATCCAGCCGGAATAGCGGTAGCCATGTAATACATGGTATTGAGCGTTTCCGCGGTTTGGACCTCGCCGCTACCGGATTTGTAATTCATGGCAATGAGGGCGACGTTCACGCAGACGGCGGCAAGAACTTGGCCCATCTTGCGGAAGAACATGAAGGTAGAGTAAGAGGAACCATCATTGCGGAGACCGGTTTTAACCTCGACATCATCAATCGCATCGGTGGCTAACGCCCACATCTCAAGGGTGATGATCGAAATGCCGATGCCACTAATGAGGCAGAAGGGCAAAAAGAGGATTGGGGTGGCAACAATCGCATCTTTAAGGAAGATGAGAATGACGTTAGGAACGGCAGCAACGATGCCGCCGACAGCGCAGATTTCTTTTTTGCCAAATTTCTTAACGAGTTTGCCGGCAAAGAACATGAGAACGACCATTGGGCCATACGAGCAGGCCTGAGAAGCAAGGTTCATCCAGTTCGCAGAGAAGAGGTCATTGAAAAGGTAGGTGTAGAAAGACTGTGTGAACATCTGCGCGGCGAGGAGTAAAAGGCCCACTAAGCAGATGGCAACAAAGTTACGGCTCTTAAGGAGGTTCTTGGCGATTTTCCAAGTCTCGCCTTTCTTATGTTCGGCTGGCTTGGCCACTACTCTTTCTTTGTTGTTCCGATATGCGACGAAAAGAAGGATGCATCCGACGACGGCTAAAGCGGCCACACCGATGATAATCGGAAGATATTGGACCTGTGTGAGCTGTTTTCCGTTTTCACCGATTTTTGCAGTGCCGTCTTCATTCCAAAGCTTTTTGGAATAGAACATGGTGAGGATGAGAATCGGCATCGAACCAAGCGCGGCGCCCGCCGAGCGGAAGACGGAGAGTTTGTTTCTTTCTTTTGCGTCAGTAGTCACGACACTGGCAAGAGATCCATAAGGAATCTGATGTACGGTGTAGACCATGCCAAAGATAATGTAGGTGATCGTGGCGTAAACCATCGTCCCGACGTGCCCCATTCCATTAGCCATGGCTTCATTGGGCAAGAACATTAGGATAGTAGCAAGGCAAAGCGGGATGGCCACCCACTTCATCCAAGGACGGTAACGCCCATCCTTTCCTGGACGTCTAATGTCGACGATGCGCCCCATGATCGGATCGTTGATTGCGTCCCACACGCGGGCGACGATGAACATGATCATGATGAACAATGGGGTCAAGCCCAAAATGTCCGTGTAGTACTTTTGCAAGATCGTCGTGACCGTCGAGAAGCAAAGGCAACCGGCAAAATCGCCCAAGGCGTAGCCGATATAGTCTTTTCCTTGCAACCCGGAAGTTTGGGAAATGTAAGAACGGTCGGTCTTAGTTTCCAATTTTGTTTCTTCTTCCATATTTGAAAAAGCCTTTCGTTGGGACAAGTATAAACAACTTGGAAGCGCTTTCCTAGTAGTTTTTTAACTGGCTTAATAAATTAATTCTCCCCACCTATTAACAGGAACATTAAGGGGTTACGTACATATATGCGCATGCGCGCACTGTATTGTTGAATGGCACCAAACATGTTATAAATTTCATTGCATACCGCTAGCTGACACAAGACGATCCGACCATTTTACTTTAAGGCCAGTCTTCTTTGCGCCAGCTTGCAAAGCAATGGAGAATAATATGCAACACAAGACCAAGCGACTGCTACTATCCGCCATCACTTTGTTTTCGCTGTTAAGTGACAGAATCGTTGCAACAAAATCCGTAAATTGGGCTTGAATTTAAGACTTTTTGCTTTGAATGTTCTTTTTTGGCCGCAAGGCGCCGCCCTTGCGGCTTTATCCGTCAAGCCGTCGCCGTTCCTTTCTAGCGCGGCTCTTTCGAGAAAGAACCGCCCGCGGCGAGTTAGAATGAGGCCCCTGCTGCGATCCGCCGAGAAAGGAGAAACGAAACCATGGAAAAGAAAAGATTAGAGCGCGACGACCGCATCAACCTGCAGGCGGGCATAGCCAAGGGCCACCCGCTCGCCAGGATCGCGAAGGCCCTGGGCAAAGACAGGTCCACGGTCTACCGCGAGATCGTCAGCAACTGCACCTGCAGGGACTGCCGCCACACCTGCGCCCACTGCAAGAAGGGCTGCCCCGCCCCGGAGAGGGCCTCGAAATTCGCCCTCGGCCGGTGCGAGGACTTCGCCGCCCGCACTCGCGGGCGGTGGAGGAGGTTCCCCTGCACCTGCAGCGGGTGCCCCGAGGCGCGGCACTGCACCGACCGGAAGAGGTACTGCGACTGCATCGAGGCCGAGGACTCCTCCCAGAGGGGCAGAAGGGAGCCGCGGACCTACGCGGGGATATGCTGCGAGAGGACCGTCAGAAGGTACCTCTACCGCGGCTTCCTCAGCGCCAAGGCGCACGAATTGCCGCGCTACGTGCGCTACCAGCACAAGTACGACTACGCCGAGAAGAGGAAGGTGGTCAACGTGGGGAGGATGTTCGGCCGCACCTTCGGCGATTACCTGAAGCACGTCGCCGGGAACCCCGGCGGGAACGTCTGGCAGTACGACTCCGTCGAGGGCAAGGTCGGCGACAGGAAGGCGATCCTCACCATCACCTACCCGGAGTTCCGTTTCCAGTTCGGCATCCTCATCGCGAAGCAGAGCGCCCCCTCCGTCCTGAGGAAGATCAGGAAGCTCCAGAAGCTGCTCGGGGAGCGCTACTGGGGGATCTTCCAGGTGAACCTCAGCGACAACGGCGTCGAGTTCGGGAGGTTCCACGAGATCGAGGGCCCCGCCGGCGGCGGGAGCCGCTGCAGGGTCTTCTTCACGAACCCCTACAAGGCAACCGACAAGGCGGGCTGCGAGAGGAACCACGAGCTCGTCAGATACGTCATCCCCAAAGGCGTCAGCCTGGACTCCCTGACCCAGGGGAAGGTCAGCCTCCTCTTCCCGCGCATCAACTCCTACGCGAGGGAATCCAACCAAAACAAAACTCCCTACGACCTGATGGTAGGGAGGTTCGGCGCCGAGTTCATGGAGGCCATCGGGATCAAGAGGGTGAGGGCCGCGGATGTCTGTCTCAAGCCCTCCCTCTTGAAGTAAGGCCGCCAATCGGCGGGGCAAGCAGCAGGGCCGTTCTTTGAAAAGCCGTCGCCGCGAAGCTGTTGCAATGAGTTAGTCACACCGCATCGCTCAGCTCTTTTTGCCGTGCGAACAATATAGCCAAAAGGCCTCCGCGATGCAATTTTGGCCAGAGTCGATGCAACAAATGTTTTGAAAAGCCCGCGAAGATTCAAGACTTATCCCGCATTGTTGCATCGACTTTGCCACCTAACAC
>CAVEPD010000052.1:0-8826 GCA_963617535.1 bacterium | reverse complement strand
AGATGAAGAAGATCGCCGAGGAGTATCCCGTCAAAGGCTACTTCTACTGGTCCTTCCTCGACAACTTCGAGTGGCAGTTCGGCTTCGCGAAGAGGTTCGGCCTCATATTCGTGGACTATTCGACCATGGAGCGCACCCCCAAGAAGAGCGCCTATTGGTACAAGAAAGTCATCGAGTCCAACGGCGAGGACCTCGACTGATCCATTGCGAATTTAGCTGTTCCGCATCGCGGGGCAGCTTTTTGTGTTGAACAGGAAATTGCGTTTAATGATTTGTGGACGAAAAGAGCCGTTCCTTTGCAGCCTCGCTAGACCCATATTCAAACGGCTTTTTCGCCCTAGAGACATTGCCAGATCTTTCACTGCTCGGCTTAAAGGTCGTACCCCAGTCCATCTAGCCAGGATGTCACCGCCGAGTCCGAAACGCTAGAAGAAAATCTTTGCCTTTCCGCCCATGTCCCTGAGCTATTCAGCTCTTTTAGGTGATCGACGCTGTAGGAAGAGGAGGCCGAGGTGGCAAAAGGAATGATGGTTTTTCCGGTGAAGTCGTTTTCCCTGACGAAATCATCCACAACCCAGCTGAGCTCCTGCCACCAGACGGGGGCTCCGAGGAACACGTATTGAGCCTTATCGAAGCCAACGAAATTAACCGATTTCAACTCGACGTGCACGTCTTCATCCCTTGCCCCGTTTCGGTAATCAATCCTTTGCTGATGCTCTAAGGAGACCCTGCTTGATTGGCTTGTGTAATTAAGGTCGCTACTAGAATAGGCTTCCACCGGCTCAAGTTCGTAAAGCGGCGAGGCGATATGGCCTGAAATTTCTTTGGCGACCCGCTCTGTGTTCCCGCTGCCGGAAAAATAAACGACGATCGAATTCGAGCTCGTCTCTTCTTTTTCCGAAACGATGGATGATACATCTGAACGCTCTAGGCCGCTTGTTCCCCCACACCCTGTCAAAGCGAAGAGGGCAAGTGTCATTAGTAAGTTTGCTTTTTTCATTTTAATATCTCCTTTATTTGCCGCGTCTTTGAATGATTAAATCCCCAAACCATTCGACGACGGCAGGATCTCGGTGATCAAAGAAAGAGGAGGCCTCTTTGTTTAGCGACTCGATCCGTTCCATATCCTCATCGTCCAGGGAGAAGGAATAAATATCGAAGTTCTCCTTCATCCGTTCTTCGTGAACCGACTTAGCAAGCGAGACGATGCCGCGTTGATAAAGCCAACGGAGAATCACCTGGGCAACGCTTCGGCCGTGCTTTTTGGCCAGTGAAACGAGGACCTCGTTATGGAACATGTCGTTTCTGCCTTCGGCGAAAGGAGCCCAGGCCTCCAAAAGAACGCCATATTTGTCCGCCCATTTTTTCGCTTCCTTTTGCTGAAGGAAGGCATTCACCTCAATTTGGTTTACCATTGGCTTCACATTTGCGAATAGGCAAAGATCAACGAGACGGTCGGGAAGAAAATTCGAGACGCCGATAGCCCTCACTTTGCCCTCTGAGTAGAGCTTTTCTAAGTCCCTGTATGCAGAATGGTAATCGCCGAAGGGCTGATGAAGGAGGATAAGGTCGAGGTAGTTTGTTTTGAGTTTCCTCATGGACTCGATGACCGAAGAGTAGGTCTTCCCTTCGCCGTAGTTATCGATCCAGACCTTCGTCGTTAGGAAGACTTCTTCCCTAGGCAAAAGGGATTCCTCCAAGGCTTCGCCCACCGCCTCTTCGTTGAAATAGGCCTGGGCGGTGTCGAGGTGCCGATATCCCTCCTTCAGAGCCTTCAAAACGGCTTCTTTGCAGTTCTCCTTCGGAATTTGGTATACGCCGAAGCCATTAGCGGGTATCTCAACCCCGTTATATAGTTTGAATGTTCTCATCTCTCGTTCTCCTTAATAAAAGCGATGTGCTCTTCGCTTGATTTATTAAACAGACCTTTCTTCAAAATCAGATCCGCGTTCATTTCACGGGCATTCTTGAAGCAATTTTCCATGTAATGAGGGTCATTGGTGTAACTGTTAGCGAATAGCCACGCTTCGCCTTTAAATCCCTTTAGTTCCTGCTTGATGAACGTTGCTATAGGCATCGGCATCGTGTACCACCAAATAGGGAAGAACAAAAGGATCCTGTCGTATGAATTCACATCGATGGTGATCTCTTTTATTGGGGGAAGGGTCTTTTTCTCCCATTCTTCCTTAGCCTCTTGATAGGCGCAGACCTCGTAGTTAGTGGAATAGGGTTTTTCCCTCTCGATGCGGAGAAGGTCGTAGCCGCATTTAGCGTTCACTTCCTTCACGATTCGCTCCGTGTTCCCGGACCAGCTGAAGTAGACGATGAGTGTCTTCATTTCTTTTTCCTCCTCGTCCATATTAGTCCCTATCCTTGGGATGACGTTTATTCCAAATAAGTAATATGCTATGCTTTTTACGTATAGTGAAGGAGATGCCAAATGATCGAGACCTACCTCTTAGAATACTTCGTCGCCTTTGCCTCAGAAGGGTCTTTGCTCAAGGCAAGCGAACGTCTCCACGTCTCCCAGCCTTCTTTGACCAGGGCAATGCAGAAACTTGAAGGAGAGCTTGGGCTGTCTCTTTTTGATCGCTCCGCCAACAAGGTGTCTCTCAATAGCAATGGCAAGGTGGTGCTAGATTACGCGCACGACATCCTAGCTTTGAATACCCTGCTCTTAGATAAGGCGAAGGAGCTGAAGGAAAAAGAGTCCTTGATCCGCGTTGTCATGACCGCCCCGGGGCCCATGTACTTCTTTTCGCAGTTCTTTCTTTCCACTGGCGGAAAAAGGTACATCGGGAAGATATCCAAAGAGGAGGTCTGCATCAAAGAGGTCTTAGAAGGCCTCTCTGACATTGCCTTCATAAACAGCAAGATCGAAAAGGAAGGCCTGATATGCAGGAAGATCATGACCGAGAGACTTTATGCCGTCTTGCCGGAAGGGCATTTCCTCTTCGGCAAAGAAACGGTGAGCTTCAAAGAATTAGATGGGCAGTCCTTCTTGCTAGGGAATGAGCTGGGAATCTGGGATGACGTAGTCAAAAGAAAACTGCCGAATTCCCGGTTCCTGAAAATCGATCAACAAAGCCTTGGAGAGATATCCCTCCATTCCTCTATCCCGAGTTTCGTCACGAACATCACCGCCGGATTGAAACCGCTTGAGGGGAAAATAAGAATCCCCATCGTCGACGAGGACGCAGAGGTGTCTTTTTACGTTTTATACAAAGAGAAGAACAAGAAGCTCTTCGAGTCTCTGGAAGAGGCAGGCCGGCAATAAGTTAGGCACTGCTTTTTAAAACGTAAACGAGGGGCTGCGCAAAATTCGAGGATATCGAAAAAAGCGTTCGTTCGCATCCCAGTCCCCAGCAGGGGTCCATGCGAATCCATCATCTCATCTCGATTTAAATCAGCCGATTATCAAGGCGTTCAAGAACTTATATTGCCCCAAATCGATTAAATTTTTTGAGTTTTGGGGGAATATAGACTATGAATTCATGGCTCAAAATCATAAATAAAATTTGCTATATTGCCCCAAATCGTTAAAATATATGTAGTTTTGGGGGAATATAGAAGAGATTGAATTATGTGCGAAAACAAAGAAACAAACGTCATAATCGGAAGAAAAGAAGAAATTCAAGTGTTGGAAAACTGTCTGGATTCTGACCAACCAGAGTTCGTCGTTGTCTTCGGCAGAAGACGCATCGGAAAAACCTATTTGATCAAACAATTCTTCAAAGAGAAATTCAGCTTTTACGCGACTGGGGCCAAGTCGGGTCTTAAAGCAGACAAGCTCGCACTGTTCCAAGAGGCCCTTCTTTCCTATGGCGACCGAAGTGAAACCACCCCAAAAAGCTGGCTCGAGGCCTTCCGCAGACTAAGAGCCCTTCTAGAAGGGAAGGGCTGCTACCGCGAAAAGCGAAGCGGCAAAAGGATCGTTTTCTTGGACGAGGTCCCTTGGATGGACTCGAGGAGAAGCGATTTCAAAATGGCCCTCGACTATTTCTGGAACTCCTATGCCTCCAGCAAGGATGACATCGTCCTCATTGTCTGCGGCAGCGCCACCTCGTGGATCATCAACAACATCGCCAAAGACACCGGCGGATTCTACAACCGCGTGACCAGGCGCATCCATTTGCTCCCTTTCACCCTCAAAGAATGCAAAGAGCTAGCCAAGAGGCGCCGCCTTGATTACGACGAGCAGGCGATCGCGAAAGCTTACATGGTGTTCGGGGGTGTCCCCTTCTACTGGCGTTTACTTCTACCTTCGGAAAGCCTGGATCAGGGTATCGAGCGGCTCTGCTTTCAGGAGAACGGGGATCTTCATTTCGAATTCCAGAACCTCTTCCGCTCGCTTTTCAGCGCGGGGGGATGCCATCGCGAAATCGTAACGGCTCTCCGCCAGAAAGCAAGCGGGCTAACCCGCAACGAGCTCATCGCCAAAGGGATCAGCGGCGGCAAAGAGCTCACGAAAGCCTTGGAGGAACTGGAACAATGCGGTTTCATCCGGGCTTTCAACATGCCGGGCAGGACCAAGGACTCCTTCTACCAAATCAAGGACCCCTTCTGCCGCTTCGCCCTCGACTTCTTGGCCCAAAAGAAAACCTCCTCATGGCTTTCCTATTCCTCTTCCCCCTCTTACTATTCGTGGTTAGGCAACGCCTTCGAACTGCTTTGCCTCAACCACATAAAGGAGATCAAGAACGCCCTCGGGATAGCGGAAGTCGAAACCTCCGAATATTCCTTCCGCAGCAAAAAGCAGTCCCCGGGCGCCCAGATCGACCTGGTCATCGAGAGAAAGGACGGGGTGAGCAACCTCTGCGAGATGAAGTGCACTTCCTCCCCCTTCCTTATCGACAAAGGCTATGCTGAGAATCTCACCTGCAAGGAAGAGGCGTACCGCTTGGAAACTAAGACTAGAAACGCGGTCAGGACCACCCTCATCTCCATGAGAGGGGTCGTGAGCAATACCTATTCCCGCGATATAAGGAATATCGTCACATTGGAAGACTTCTTTCGCTGAGGCTAGTGCACAGATTAAGCAAGCTTCAGAAAGGAATTTTTCGGAGCACGACGTCTTCAAAACGACACGAATAGTGTTCGTATAGACACGCTACCCCCGACACGAGAGTTGTACGAACACCGCGTTGATCGTCGGCAACATGATCTCACCGCCTTGGTTTCAAACATAGTCGACAGCACAAAAGAAGAGCCAAATTTCGTATCGGAATGAAGCCAAATGTTGTATTTTGGATGATTTCATTCGGCAAATAGCGTCTTGTTGCCTTGAAGGAATTTTCATGAAAAATGCCTATATCGTTACCCATTTGGCAAAGATTTTGGAGCTCGCCCTTCGTTCAAAAGCTGCCGTTTTTGTTGCCGGACCGAAATGATGGCAAATCAACTATTCAAAAACGAATGCCTTTATCTTCATATACACGTCTTGTGTATACACGGAAAACGGTTATACGATTAAAGTGATTAGAAGCTTCGCGGATAAAGAAACTGAAAAGATCTATCGGCAAGAGTTTTCAAAGAAATTGCCCAGACTATTCAAAAAGTCGCCTTGAGAAAGCTTATGATGATCGATGCTGCCGAGAAACTAACCGATCTAAAGGCTCCACCTGTGGATCGCCTTGAACCGTTGTCTGGCAATCGTGTAGGCCAATGGAGCATACGGATCAATGACCAATGGAGAATTTGCTTCGTTCCAAACGCCAGCGGCTCTGAATATGAAAACGTTGAGATTGTTGACTATCACTAGGAGAGAGAAAATGAACAAAATCGAAACCCCAAAAATGAGCGAGATCCTGCTTGAAGAGTTCATGAAACCCTTTGGCGTTTCCTCTTACCGCCTAGCAAAGGACATCGATGTCCCGGTCTCTAGGATTCAGGACATTCTGCATGATCGCCGTGGCATAACCGCGGACACATCGATTAGGCTCGGCGCCTATTTCGGCGTCTCCGAGAGTTATTTCCTTAATCTTCAAAATGACATCGATATCCGGCAGGCCAAATCCAAAATTGAGGCAACGCTTGCTCACATTCGTCCCGTATTCGCCTCTTAAATCCTTCCTCCCCGCCTTTGCTTCCCTGTTACAATTTCTTCGTGAAACGTTCGCCCCTGCTTCTTTGCCTGCTTCCCTTATTAATGTCTTGCTCCTCGGGACTCGATTTTTCTTCTTATGATTATGGGGCGTTGAACACGAATCCTTTTACCTCCGTTGAAGGCAACGGCTATGAGCAAATCGCTTCTTTCTCTCCAATCGTTAGCCAGGACGAATCCTTCCTTTCTTATTCCTCAATTCTCAATAAGCAGGATGAAAAAGGAAGACGACGTTACGCGATGCCGTCTACGGGCATCTCTAAGCTACTAGTCATCCCCGTCGACTTTGAAGACTATCCCTCTTCCTCTTTATCTAGCGATTCCCTTTCTAAGATTAACCGCGCGTTCTTTGGGAAGCCCTCTTCCTCTTTCTACTCTGTTGCTTCTTATTATGAGGAGAGCTCTTATTCAAGGCTGCAGATCAAAGGCAAGGTCACGAGCTGGTTCAGGGCGTCTAAACCATCCACTTCCTATGAATCGACTTCCCTTTCCGAGCAGAAATCCTCTTTATCCTATATATATAAGGAAGCGCTGGACTGGCATGACTCCGCTTACCCGGAGGACCCTAGCTCGAACTACGCTTATCTGACGGAGAACGGCGAATCCATCGTCCCTGTATTCTTTGTCTATTCCCGGCCTTACGAAGGGATGGATACAGGTTCTTCTTCCCGTTCCTCCTTCTACTGGGCCTTCTCCTTAGATAATCCTGCCCCGATCGGATTCGCTTCCTACTACATGATGGACGAGCAAGCCACCTCTAGGACCTACGTCCATGAGATGGGCCACTTGCTAGGCCTAAAGGATTATTACGACGAGAATTCCAAGGAGGATGTCGCGGAGATCTCCCCTTTAGGTAGAGCGGACATGATGGACGCTTCCCTAGGGGACCATAACCCCTTCTCCAAGATGATCCTTAATTGGGTCCGTCCCACTTATGTGACCTCCTCTTGCGAGATCACCTTGTCTTCGTTTACTTCCTCCGGGCAGTTCCTTTTGCTTTCTCCTAACTGGAACAATTCCATCTACGACGAGTATTACCTCGTTTGCTTCTATTCTCCCTTTGGGGTGAACTCCTATGACGGCAAGAAAGGGAACAGCCTTAATTCCTCTTTGCCTTATAAGCCGGGGGTGATGGTCTATCATGTGGATGCCCGTTTGGAGGTCTATAACAATAACCTCCATACCTATAACTATCTCCCTAGCTCCACGGTTGCGACTTCTGGAAGGAAAGTCGACTTCGCTTTCGATAACAGCATCGGGAACGTGAACTCCACCTCCAAATGCCTGATTCAGTTATTGGACGCGAGCAGCCTCTCTTCTTCCTTATCCCCTTACTTCGTCGCCTCTTCTTTGACGAAGCAAGAAGGAGAGGTCAACTACAGGGACGTCTTATTCCAAAAAGGCCAAAAGCTTTCCTCTTTAGGCGAACTCTCTTTCCATAAAGGCGGCAAATTGAACCTGGATTTCGAGGTGAAGGAAGTCACCTCGACGTATGCGAGGCTCTCATTTAAGTCGATTGACTGAGCCCAAAATCGATAGGGATATCCTATTTTCTTGATTATGGCGGTTGCCTCACTGCGGGGTAAGTCAGTTTTAAAGCATTTATTAACTTAGACGTTTTCCTCACCAAAAATTTTGTGCACAAAGCCCAATTTGACACACCGGGGCTTGTGGTCTATCAAAAAAAGAAAAAATTCGTGTTGACAGCCCTTATAGGGCAGGTTTATCATCACCCCCGGACGTAAGTGGAAGGGTTAATTCCCTTTTATTTACCCCGGTGGTGGATACACCGGGTATTGTGTGAATTGAAAAAAGGAGAAAACACAAACATGCCAACCATTAACCAACTCGTTAGGCAGGGCCGCAAGTCCGTGGTCAAGAAATCCAAAACCCCCGCTTTGGGGAAACGTTGGAACTCTCTTACCAAGCGCAACTCCAGCCAGCCTTCCTCCCAAAAGAGGGGTGTCTGCACTCGTGTGGGCACGATGACCCCGAAAAAGCCGAACTCCGCTATGAGAAAGTACGCCCGTGTCCGTTTGTCCAACGGCTACGAAGTCACTGCTTATATCGGCGGCGAAGGACACAACCTTCAGGAACACTCGACCGTCATGATTCGCGGCGGCCGTGTTAAGGACCTCCCGGGTGTCCGTTACCACATCATCCGCGGCTGCCTCGACTGCGCCGGCATCGATGCCAGACGTCAAGGCCGTTCCCTCTACGGAACCAAGAAGCCCAAGGAAGCTAAGTAAGGAGAATCACCATGCCAAGAAAAGGTTCTGTTGAAAAACGCGACGTCTTGCCGGATCCAGTTTATAACAGCAAGCTCGTCACCCGCCTCATCAACCGCGTCATGTACGATGGCAAGAGAGGCACTGCCCAAACCATCATTTACAAGGCCTTCGAGAAGATCGAAGCCAAGACCGGCAAACCGGCGATCGATGTCTTCGCCACCGCGATCAACAACATCATGCCGGAAGTCGAGCTCAAAGTCCGCCGTATCGGCGCCGCCAACTACCAGGTCCCGACCGAAGTTTCCAAAGAGAGGAAACAGACCCTCGGCCTCCGCTGGCTCGTCACCTATTCCCGCCTCCGTGGCGAGAAGAGCATGGAAGACAAGCTCGCCGCTGAGATCATCGATGCCGCCAACGGCACCGGCGCTTCCGTCAAGAAGAAGGAAGACGTCCACAAGATGGCCGAAGCGAACAAGGCTTACGCCCACTATC
>CAVEPD010000051.1:0-8952 GCA_963617535.1 bacterium | reverse complement strand
TGTCTTGTTCAAGGCCTAATTTCTTAAGCATCAAGAAAAACAACCGTGGAGGCGAAAGCCTGCAAAACGCGGTTGTTTTTTCTTTAGATACCATGCTTTTGCGGGTTTTTAACAAAAAGCATCATAAGTGTTTGCTTATGATGCCGTGATGTTCGTCTAGGCTTAGTTGCTAGAAGAAGTCCTGATGATGGAGAGCTCGTCAATATCACTATAGAGGGGATAGCTGATGTTGATTCCGGTGGTGTTTCCAGCGCCCATCATCTGTTCGATATAGGCGTTAATTAGCCCGTTTTGTGAGGAGTCATTGCTTCCATAGAATTTGGTCGACTCATCGTAGTCGATCCATATATAGAGGATGCAAGAATTATTATCCGTGGAGCCGTTGTCGGTTGTCTTTGTCGTGTATTTGAGTTCCGAAAAAGCTGCGTATTCGGTTTTCGTCGCGGCTGCACCGTCTTCTAGACTGGTGACGAAGAACTGATTCTCATATTCAGCGTTTTCCGTGGCCTCGAACTTGGTCCTCATCGTTTGGAAGATTTTATCGGCTTCGCTTTCATAAGCCGTGTCAGTGGAATCCCAAGTAATGGGATTGTTATAGACCATTGCCTTGATGGAAATGACGGAAGAGATATAACTGGATAAGCGATAGGTTGTCCCGTCGACTGTCCCAGTTTCGGTCCCGGAAGAGTCCGCGATGACGGTGCTATCTTTTGAGGAGTCATGATGAATCTTCAAAGGAAGCTTTTCGTTTTCAGCATAGGTTCCACCCGTAAGGGTCAATTTGAATAAGATTGGGCTATAGACGTTATCTTCTTTGAAGACGCGGTCATAACGTGCCAAAGTCAAGGGATAGTTATTTGCGTCTGAGCGTTTCTGAACATGGTATTCGCCCGTCCCGACTTCTTGGGTGGTGGTTGTGCCGTCGGAGGTAACCGTCTCGGTTTTGGTGTTCTCGATGTACTTATAAACGTCCATCTGAATCGAGACGTTTTCTTCCGCTTTGATCTTAACTGCCATATCGCTCGCGCTAACTTGCTTGTTCTGGGAAAACCAAGAGAAAGTGGAGGAGGTGCTGAACCAAGCAAACAAAGATACCGCAAGCGTGCCTAAAGAAAGGAAATAGGCAACGCTTGCCATTCTGAATCCTTTTCTTTTGAAGAGCTTGCTCATGCGTTTAATTCTACTCCAGAAACCCCTAGATAGGCTTCTATCAAGAGAAGAAAATTCAGCCTCCTGCTAGAAACCCCTTCGGGTTGGCAGCTGGCTGTCTCAATAAGACCCTTTAGCTTTGCGTCGCCAGGTCGCCCTGGCTTTGCTTTTGACGAAGGGAATTATAAAGGATGCGCGCGTGCGCGCAAGGTGCAAAACCCTTGAAAGCTGGGTCGAAGGGCCTTTGAAATGAGGTTTCTGGTTCTTTAAAACGAGTGAAAAGAAAAGCTCCGATGAATCCTGAGTAATTTGATCGTTCTTATCTGCGAATCTGCAATTTTCTTATCAAATAATCCGGAGAAATTGCAAAAACCAAGCGAATAATTGGCTGAACTTGCAATTTTCCTGGCGAATCCGGGGCAAGGCTAACGGAAGTTAGTATTCTTTCTAAAGAAGCGAAACCAAATAGTATGTAACTTTATAAAAGAAGTAGAACAGATTAACTTCAGCAGAAGGATATCGTTTCTCTTTCTGGGCATACGACCATTCCGATTGGCTGTGGGGAGACGACCCTGTTCCCTGACTTGAAAGAGGGCGCCCCTTTTATCTTTTACTTCCATGCGAGGACGATCTATATCCGCGTTTTGAATCCCGGGATATTGTTCATGGCTTTGCTTCTTTTAATACGGGCATCTTGGAGATGAGCTTTGATGTCAAAATGACGGAGCATGATTATTCATCAAGATCGCCGGGACAATCCCAGGGGGTAGCTCTGAGGTGAACGTCGCTACGGCGAATATCGAAGGCACTTACAAGCTTGGTGAGGGTGGTATATTCGTTTTCGCTCCGGATGCTTCGGATTATTGCCAATTCAAAGCCAATGTCGAATACAGCAAGACCGATGACGGTGAATGCCGTTTGAAGGCCTATTCCCCCTTGGACAAAGAGCATCGATCTCGTTGGGGTCAAATTCACCGTCTCTAAATAAAGGGATTCCCTCCGCTAACAAGCGAAAGAAATATCCATAAAGGGGATACCATCATTTTTTGAGTTGGCTCACAATATAGGCATCTATAAAAAGCGAAGGGAGAAGCTCTCCTTTCGCGACCTTAAAAGGAGGAGGCTAATGGGTGATACAACTCGATGTCCGAAATGTGGGAAGGACGTTGCTTCGAATCTGGATTATTGTCCCTCTTGCGGAGAGTTTTTGCTTAAGCCAGTCAAAGACCGCCTTAGGCCTTGCCCATACCGTTATAAGGAGCCCGTCTGTGTTACCGACGTCTTTTTAGGCATCGCTTTGACCGTGTGCCTAAGCTATATCGGCTTCCTTATCGCCATCTGGGGATTTAAAGACAGACAAGACATCAAGAAAGGGGCAATAGGCACGGTGATCGTCATCACCGCTGGTTACTTGCTGGTCTTGATTCTCTTCTTCATCCTTAGAGCCGCCGGCGTGTTTCATTAAAGCCTAGCAAAAAGCAGCGACCAAGAGGATCGCTGCTTTTTAATTGCTTGATGAAGAATTTGCTTCCACGGTGAAGGTTTGATCCTTGGCGGTAACCTCCGTGCCGTTCACGACGATTTTGTAATCGGAATCGCTTGGGACGGAGATGACTTTGACGCTCACGTCAACGTCGGAATGGACGGTTACCTTATAGGTTTTGTTGTCCTCGTCGTAGACATATTCGACGCTGGCGCTGCCTCCAGTGATGCTGAGTTTCAACTCGCCGAAGGTTTCTTCTTTAGTGATGGGCGTCGGCCCTTCCCAGTCCGAAGAGGCGGCTTCTGTGCCGGCGCCTTCCGCGGTGATTGAGAGGCTTCCGCTACCGGTTACGGTGACTAGGCCTGAAGTGGAGACGTTGCACAAAGAGGAAGTGGTGGTTTTCCAAGTCGCGGAATCGGAAAGGAAATAGAGCTGGATTTCATCGCCGGAAGAGGCGCCGGTTATCGTCCAAGTGGCCTGATAGGCCAAACTTAAGGTGTTATTCGACGACGTGAAGGTTTGGATGGTCGTGCGTTCCATCGTTATGATAAGGGGCGAGTCAGAAGTTTGGGCGATCGTCCCTTCTTTTCCGGAAACGGTGATGCCGTCGTTTTTAAAGACGGTTTCTAGACTAGATACTGGCCCGCCGACGGTTAATGTAGCGCCTTCGTAGTCATAATCGATTTTCTTCGCGGGAGCGACGAGAATCGCGACGCAGGCGGAATTGCCTCCCGTCAAAGAGGGGAGATTTGCGAAGGAAGAAGTGAAATCGACGCCTTTCGGATAGCTTTGTTTGATGATTTTAGAGGTTGTTTTCTCCTCAATCGTAACCGAATCATAGTCCGCGGCTGCGGTGCCGATGTCGAGGTAAAGAAGATAAGAGCCTTGTTTGCCTGAAACGGATCCAAGCGCATACTCACCGGGGTTTACGGGGATTTCGAAGTAATACAAGCAATAGGTCACGATGGTGGAGTTCGTCGAGATCCACGTTACGTCAAAGACCAAGTGGTTCGAATCGGAGTTCGAAGGGACGCTTCCATCATAAGAATAGACATAAGGAGTTTCATCCTTGTCGTCCCCCGTGTTTGCATAAATTTGCTTGATCTCTTTGATGGAGGTTATTTTTTGGTTGCTGTCGCGTTCGATTTTGTTGAGACTGAAGAAAGAGTTGTTAGTGCCGTAAGAGTTATTGACATAGTAAGTAGCGCCGAAGAAATTGATGAAACCTTCTGTCGCGAGGTTGAAGTCAATGGAATCTTCCGGTACTTCGTAGTTGTAATATTCCGACCCCTCTTGGGAGGGCATGACGTCGGTCTCTTTGTTTAGGTACTTTTTAAGAGCCTCATGGTACTTCGCTTCGGCTGCCTCGTCATAGACTACGGCTTTGCCAACCTTTGCTAGATGGTCTGTGGAGATAGCGGCGTTCATGAAGTGAAGGCCATAAAGCGAGGTTGATGAGTTTTTTGAAGCGTTGTCATAACTATCGAAGATCGTGTATTGCAGATTCCGTCTGGCATTGTCGTAGCGGGAGAAGATGGAACTATCAACGTATGTTGAGAAAGAACTTCTGAGGCTTGACGAATATGAATTAATATTGCTGGAGTTGTAGGAGTCTTTGATGCGTGTCCAGCCATTATCGGTGTAGGTTCCGTCGGTGTTCTTTTTGGTTGAGCGAGTCAAAACCTGGGCGTTTGCGCTGCTGTAAGTTCCACTGCTTCCGCCGCCCCAGCTTGAGCTGCTTTGATTGAAAGATGTGTACAGCTGACTGAGAGTATAGGCTTCCGCGATACGAATATCGCCGGCGTAGTCAGTTCCGTTAACGTAGTTAGCGCCACCGACGAGGTAGCCGGTGTTCATTTGGCTCACGCCGTTTATGTTGTTGCTGTCATCATAACTATAGGCGAGAGGGATGTAAGTCTGGTTCATATAGTAGGAAGTGTCCCTTTCAACCATCTCTTTTTTAACAATTTTGTCTGCTTCGGTAGCGTCGCTGAAGGAAAGGCCGATCTTTTTCCCGCCTTCAATCACTTTGCTGACTACGAAAGTATGACCGTTTGAACTTGTTGTGGTTGCCGAAAAGGATGAACCGCCATAGTACAGGTAGTAGTCACCGGCACGCCGCCCCGATAAGGATGCCTTCATTTTGCCAGTCCCCGTCCCGTCGCTGGCCGCTCCATCCAAATTAAACCTTCCGTAACTTGTAAACCAGTTGCTTGTAGAGGAAGTGAGGACCACGGATGCGCTGCTAGACCATGATGCGCTGGCGCTTAGATAAACTGATGAGTCTAAAGGTTGATAGCCATTGTTAGAATAGTTCCAGGCGTAGTTGCTTTTACTGGGGGTGTTACTAGCCTGCAGGGAACTTTTACTACTGTCGTAACCTACGTAAACGTTTGAGCTGGCGTCTTTGATAACCAAGTAATAACCATCAATGGAATAGGTGCTTACAGTCCATCCCGAGGTGGTCGAATAATCGAGATAATAGGCGTTGCTGTTATCGGAACAATAGACGCTCCCATTCGCCGCATCATAAGTCCAAACCGTCGAAGCGGTTTTTGAAATAGAAAGCGCGCTTGTTCCGGACAGATTTAGGTAATAGGTCGTTTTATTTACGGTCGTTGAAAGATAGCCCGACTCTATGTCATCAGGCATCGCCCATCCTGAGGCCGTTGAGAGATCGGTGCTATTTGTCAAGGCTCCGTCTACGGAGACGCAGAGGTAATTCCCGTTCTTACCGATTGCGGTCGCATAACTGTAAATGTTCCGATTCACGGTCCTCTTGGCGTCGCTTGAAGTCGGCGTGGTTGAGGGCTTTCCGTAGATATAAATGTAATCATCGCTTGTGCTTTGATAGGTCAACCCATAGGAAGCAATCACGTTTCCATCCGAATCCTTACGCTCGCCATTTTTGAAGTAATAGTCTCCGCGCCCGGCTCTGTTTGACGAATATTGAATGTTATAGGGATCGCCTTCGTTGCCGTCAGGATCCACGTCCACTGTTTCGGAGGAGACGTAATAGACGTCGCTTGAAATGCTGGAGTCGTCCCTCTCGCTCTGGAGGTCGTTGTACATCTGCTCCATGTCAACCGAGCCGCCCCAGTTGGTGGAGCCGTGGTCGGTGTTGGGGTTGGTAATCTGCGGCATCGACATGGTCTCGTCGCTGACCTGGGTGGAGGAGCGGTACTCCTCGGTCGCGTAGCCGACCAGGGAGTACTCGGAGATGCTCTCGACCCCTGAGATGTCGGTGATCGCCCTCGCGCTCTCCCTCGTGGCGATCGAGGAGGAGTCCACGCCCACCCCCGAGAGGGTCCCGTTCACGTACCCCGCGGCGAGGCCGACGAGGGTGTTCGAGGAGGCGGACTCGATGGCCGCGCCGCTGAGGCCGAGGTTCCTGATCTCGAGGGCCGAGCTGTCGTATGAATAGCCGTTGACCTCGCTCTCGGAAGTGGTCGAGCCGACCACGCCGAAGAAGCCGACGATCTCGGCCTGGCTGAGGATCCCGGTCGAATCCTCTTCCGCGCCGACCGGAGGGTTCCTCAGGTCGGCGTAATTATTCGTGATGGTCACGTTGCTGATCGTCTTGCCGTTCCCGTCGAAGCTCCCGACGAAGGGGTATTCCTTCGTCCCCGCGGGGGGCAAAACGTAGCCCGAGGCGTCGATGTCGCTCGTCAATATGAAATAGGTCTGGTCGATCCCCGACTTGTCGTCGTTCGGCGCGTTGAAGTACCCGAGGTCCTGAAGCCAGTTGAAGTAGTAGAGCTGGCGGGCGTTGTCGATCTCGAAGGGGTGGTCCGCGCTGCCGTCGCCCCCGTTGAAGTAGGAGCCGTGCGCCTCGCCTTCCAGCCCGTCGAGCTTCGCGGTGGTCTGGGCTTTCGCGAGCCAGGCGAGGCTGGGTATGGCGAAGCTCGCCCCGGCCGCGATGAAAGAGAGGCCCAAAATGAGGGCCGAAGCCTTTTTCTTGTCTCTCACGATTCTCTTCATTCAGCTACGCTAAGCTTTCGGCGGCCGGGCTGTCTGCTAGAGATCCTTGGCTTTGCGTCGCTAGGTCGCCCTAGCTTTGCCTTTGACGGGAAAATGATAGTCCTTTCTCGCGCGCGTGACAATACAGCCAATATTTGATAAAGAAAGGGCTTACATATACTAAACTTAGTATCTTGGAAGAACCCATTGTTCCCTTAATCCATTAGCTGGGTCATCTTTTCGGGAAATCCCTCCGCTGGGACAGTGACCATTGCTTCTACCTGAGTCGAAAGCAGGATAAGGGACATCTCTGCTTTGAAGGAGACCCTTATGGGAATCCCGTTTACGGCAGGTGTATTACCTTGGATGATCTAGGATCACGATTCGATTTCGAATACAACGCGGGGGATCGTTGGGATTTCTCCTGCCTGCGTTACAAGAGACAAGTTGAGCTTGATGAGGATAAAGATTTTTTGTGATTGAAGGAGCAGGCCAGGGGATTTGGGAAGACAACAAAAGATCTTTCCTGATGCACTTAAGGGGAGAGATTGATAAAGACAGCAAGAAGAAGGCGAAGATAGGGGGAACCTATTTGCCTTTCAATTTCGAATGCAAGAAATACGGGGATTTCGATTTTCCTCCAGGCTTAGTGAAGCTCAACAAAGAATTAGGAGGCAAATTCGTCTCTGCCTGCCATCCTTTTTCGCTTTCGAAGAAATAAAAAGCGAAATCTCGTTTCGAAAACCAAATATTTTTCGCCTCTTAACCCCTTTGGTCTAAGGATTTCAAACACCGAATGGCGAATGTTCAAAATGCCGATTTTGTGGTTCCATCCAGCATCTAAGATACTGAGTTTTCGACATGGGCATCATAACAAAGAAGCCATGTAATAAGGCAAATAGACAATCCCGTTTTCTTGCTTGATGTCTCCTTCGTGGAGAACATATTGAGTGCCGATTGCTTTGCGATAAGTCTCTTTGAAAAGCTTGAGCGATTTAATGGACGCGGAACTCGCGGATTTTGCTTCGATGGGGATGATTTTGCTTCTTCTTCTAATGAGGAAATCAACTTCCATCGTCACGCATTTGCTTTCCTTGTCCGTCTTTTTGAAATAGTAAACCCTTTGGTCTTTGGCTCTTAAAGCCTGGGCCACCGCGTTCTCCACAATCATTCCTTCGTTCACGTGCAGCTTGTCGAATAAGATCGCGTTGTATAGCTCGTTCTCCAAGTAGTTCTTGTTTTTGTAAGCAAGAGAAATCAATAACCCCGTATCCATCATGTAGCATTTTAAGGGGGGATCGATGATGGAAAGGTTAAAAGCGGCGGTGGGCTCGGCGACGCTTTCGGCGATGTTCACGATCATCGCTTCATCAAGCCAATTGAACGGGCCTTTGTACTCCCTCAATCTTGCGTTGGGGTCGGCGTGAGTTAGGTTGTACCTTTTGTCGTGTTTTGAAAGCTCGGAAGGAATATGCCAGAAGATGTTTTTGATGTATTCCGGATTCTCCTCTTCTTGACTGTTCATGTCGCTTTCGTAGAGGCTCAAGATGCTCTGCTTCACGAAATCGACGTCGCCAAAATCCTTGGTTCTCCTATAAGCTAGCACTGCCTGAGGCATGCCTCCCACGAGCATGTATTCCCGGAAGGCGTGCATCATCTTGCTATGCATATTGCCTAAGGGTTTTAAGGAATCAAAGTGCTCCTTAAGGATGGGATAAGTGAACTCATCTCCCAAGGCGAGCAGGAATTCCTCGAAATCCATGGGCAGCACGTCCAACTGGTATTCTTCCGAGGGAATCAGAATCCCTTTGGACTTTTTCTTTATGGAGGCTAATGAGCCGGTTTCAATGTAGTGGTACCTCTTGTCCTCTAGCAAAGTCTTTAGTGCTTGCCTTGCCAAAGGGAAGAGTTGGATCTCATCCAAGATGATGAGCGATTCCCCTTTGTAGAGCTTTGTCTTGTAGAAAAACTGAAGCCTGTTGAAAAGCCCGTCGAGATCCTCCAAAGAATTCACGAACAGGTTTTTGATTTCGTCGGGGGCCTTATCGAAACGAATTTCGATGTAGCTCTTGTATTCCTTTTCGCCCAAGAGCTCCGCCAAAGTGCTTTTTCCTACGCGCCTTGCGCCCTTCAAAAATAAGGCGTAATCGGGAGCTTTGTTCTGCTTCCACCAAAGCATTTGCTTGTAGACTTTGCGCTCGAATTCGATTTCAAGCTTCTCCATGATTTGGCCCCCTTTCACATCTCCGAGGGGTTTTAAACCTTGAAATATCACATCTCCGAGAACTTTTTAGGGGTGTTTTTCCACATCTCCGAAAATTTTGCCTTGCTGCATAAGCCCGGAGAGAATACGCAACTGC
>CAVEPD010000050.1:0-8988 GCA_963617535.1 bacterium | reverse complement strand
TTTACCCTTTTGGTAGAATGAGCCAAAAAGAGGGAAACGATTATGAAAAAGAGTTTGCTTTGCCTAAGCGCCTTAACCGCCTTGTCCTTGCTTTCCTGCGCCAATCAAGGCGCGGAAGGCCCGAAAGGGGATAAAGGGGATGTTGGAGAAACCGGGCTCCCGGGAAAAGACGGGAGCAAAATCTATACGGGCGAAGGCCTTCCTGACGCCTCGCTAGGCGAAGCGGGGGACGTCTATGTCGACACCTCCGCCTGGGAGGTTTACGTAAAAGGCTCTTCCTGGGAAAGCAAAGGAAGCATCAAAGGGGATAAAGGGGTATCGATCGTCAATGTCTATATTGACGAGGATGGCTATTTGGTCTGCGTGATGAGCGATGGCTCTTCGCATAAAGCGGGCAAAGTGAAAGACGACAGCCTTTGCGAGGTGAACTTCTATTTCAAGGATTCCCTGGTTGAGACCAAGAAAGTGATTAACGGATCGAAACTCACCCCTCCTGAGGATTCTTTGATCCCGGAAGGATATAAGATCGACGGCTGGCACGTGGAGGAATACGGCTTCTCCTCACCTTGGACTTTTAACGGCTGCATCGTCACTTCCGATCTGGATCTATACGCGGATTACCATTGCATCCCTTATAAGATCACCTATGACCTCGACGGGGGAAGCAATCACGCGGACAACGTGAGCGAATACACGGTTGAGGATTCCTTCACCTTGAAATCCCCCAGCAAGAAAGGCTATTCCTTCCTTGGCTGGACGGGGTCAAATGGGGACACCCCAGAGCTAGAATGCACGATTCAGCAAGGGAGCCTCGGCGACAAGAGCTTCGTGGCCCATTGGGAAGCCACGGAGCAGGAGCTGAGTCTCCTTTCTAACGACTCCTCTTTAGGAAGCGTGGCTTTGGTCTCGGGGAACGGTTATACCGGGACAAGCATGACCGTGGAGGCTACCCCCACGGAGGAAGGGCTCTTCATGGGCTGGTATTGCGGCGAGTCGCTCCTTAGCGAAGAGGCGAGCTATACCTTTGTTATGCCTGGGGAGGCGACGACCCTCACCGCCTATTTCTCATCCAAAAAGGAACTAGGCGCGACTCCAATTTATGACTCCTCCGCGAAGACCATCACCTATGGCTTATATCCTCAAAGCCACGTGAGCGACCTCTCTTTGATCTCCCACCTAGACTCTTTGGAAGAGAAGCCGGATGGCTCTTGGTATTTGTATAAGGATTCCTACTACGCGAAAGCATCAGCAAGCCCTTTTGGGGATGACTATCTTTTCGAAGATGGGGCAAGCATCGAGAACGGGAAGAGCTACTGGTTCAAATGCGAGAAGATAAGCTGGAACGTCCTTGAATCCTCTTCCGCGGATGGCTCGACCTCTTATAAGCTTCTCTCCTCTAGGCTCCTTGACATAAAGACCTACTATTCATCCATAGAGGAACGCCTCATCGACGGGACGACGATCTACGCGAACAACTACGCGCACAGCGACATCAGGGCCTGGCTTAACGGGGATTTCTTTGATAGCGCCTTCCTTCTTTCTTCCTCCTCCCTCCTTGAAACCGAGGTCGATAACAGCGAATCCTCGACGCGTTACTCGCCGAACAAATACGCCTGCGAGAACACGAAGGACAAGGTCTATCTGCCTAGCTTTAGCGAAATGCAGAACACGAGCTATGGCTTCAGCGATTCGCTTAACGCGGATGAGGCGAGAGCGGGCAAAACCACGGATTACACCAGGGCCAAGGGTTCTTTCGTAAGTGAAACGGGATGCGGGGAATACTGGCTCCGCTCGCCTAGCACCTGGCGTTCCTACGCCTTGTCTGTGGTCAATGTCGATGGTAACCTTCACATGTTCGACATGCCACCCACCCAGCCTCACTTCAACGTCCGTCCTTGCATTGGCGTTAAGATGAAATAAAAGAAGGGCATATCTAGAAAGCAGAATAGCTAAACGGGCTTTTGATATTCTCCGCTGATTTCTCTTAACGAAGAGGAATCCTCCTTTGAATGCTTTAGGGCTAGGACACTCTTTTATGTGTACCTTTTTTAGGACGCCAAGTCGTTTAGGATTGTCTTAGGAGAAAAAGGTATGGAACAAGGATTCGTCTTCATCGACATCGAAAGCGGGGAAGGATGCGTTTGCCTTAAAACAGGGGCTCAGGCAATCGCGTCTATTGAGGCGATAAATGAGATCGGCGATAGGCTGACTGTGAAGGGAGAAGCAAGAAAGCTATCAAAAGAAAACTACGAGGAGCTTAAGCGCTTTATCGGCGAAAGGGCGATCTTTCTTGACGACCACGGAGCTTCGGATTGGCTTTGGAGCAGATCCCTTATCGTCGGAAGCGTCCTTGCGGGATGCCCGATTTTAAATCGTTCTCACCCCCTTGCCGTCTCAAGGCGCGACAAGAGGCTTGAAGCTTTTGCTAGAAAAAGGCTAAATGAAGAAGAATACCTAAAAGCGATGAAGGAAATAATCCTCTCCGGCTCTTATTTTGATGGAGAGGATACCCGCGAAGTCTCTTATAACCAGTTCATCGCGCATGGCGATGTGGCGGGGCGAGGCTTTGCTGCCATTAAGCACTCCGTTTTTGACTGCTCTGAGTTTTTCCTGAAGAAGGGCTTCTTCGCTGACGAAGAATTAGCCACGACAATTCGAAACACCCGGCAGATCGTTAGCCTCACCCGTTTTAAAAGGAAGGAAGGCGAGGTGCCTTCGCTCATGGACCGCTTTTATCTTGTGACAACCGATGGGGAAAACGATCCTAGTTATAACGGGCTCCTCCCTCTTTTAGGCCATCCTGAGCTCGCCTTGATTTACAAGGAAAACGGACTCTCTTATTTCGAGGATTGGGAGTATAGGGTGGAGGATGTTTTTTCTAGGGACACAAAGCCTGAAGTCATAGAACATTACCTTGGCATTTTGAAAGCAAAGGCCATAGAGGTATCTTCGAGGCATAGCTGACTGTGACTAACATTGATTCCATTAAGCCCCCATCTAGCGTTATATCGAAGGTCATTTAAGCGTCTATCCATATGCGAATGCGCGCTCGCTGTGGCGAGCTGCAATCGTCGGACGTTCCTGCCTGCCTTTTCGCTTATGGGCGGCATCAAAGCAGAAGGAAACACCCTCTTTGAAGATGAATTTAGAAAAACTGAAAAAATTTCGAGTTTTTCTAAATCGCTTATTTGACCTTGCCAAAAGTAGAGGTGACCCCCGACCTTTCGGGCACTTGCGTGAAGGGCCTTTCGTCTTACCAGGCGATTGGCTATGACGTGATCAAAGGGGACAAGAAAACGCAACGAAGATCAAACTTTCTTTAGGACGATGTTTTTCCTATGTCTGCCAATCGTCCAAAGCAAGGGTCCATGTCAATAGAAATGGTATGGTGTTCGTATGGACCCTTGCCAGGGCGAAGGGAAAGGAAAAAGATGATTGGAGAATTCAAGGATTCGGAAGGGTAAAACCCTTCCTTTTTCTTGTGAAAAAGGACCTTCGAAACCTATAATACGGCTTAGTTTGGTTTCCCGCCCATGAAGAACGTCGCTGAATTGCTGCTCAAAGAAAACAACCCCGAGGAAAACCGCCTTCTTTTCGGAGACGAAAACGGGGGAGTCACTTATCGTGAGGCGCGGGAAAAAGCCTTTGGGATCGCTTGCTATCTCAAAAGGAAAGGGATCGTCGGGGAGACGATCCTAGTGAAGGCGAATCGGACTAAAGAGACGTTGCTTCTTTTTTTGGGCATCGCCGCCTCGAACAATTGCTACGTCCCGGTGAGCGAAGACGTCACCTGCGACAGGCTTAGGGACATCATTTCGATTGGGAAAGCAAAATACGCTTTCGGATTCTCGGGGATGGGGCTCATCCCTCTTTCCCTTGAAGACGCCATCAATGCCTCTCCCTCCGAAGAGGATATCTCCTCGATGAAGGATTCATACGATGAGGGGAACCCCCTTTACTTGATGTTCACCTCCGGCTCGACCGGCGTGCCCAAAGGGGTCTTGAAGACCCACGGAAACGTGCTTTCCTTCCTCGTTAATTTCAAGGAGACCTTCACCGAGATCTCCAGAGGGCAGACGCTTGCCAACCAAACCCCGTTTTCCTTCGACGCTTCAAGCAAGGACATCTACTTGACTCTAGGCTTAGGCGGCACCCTTTTCATCCCTGGGAAGGAAGTTTTCGTCTTGCCCAACAAGTCCGTGGAATATTTGAACGAGAAGAAAGTGACGATGATCATGTGGGTGCCTTCCGCCCTCATCACCATCGCGAAGATCCGGGTGCTGAATTTCATGAAGCCCCAATATCTTCGATACGTCTTCTTCATCGGGGAGGTCTTCCCAAGCAAATATTTCAACATGTGGTATGAAGCTTTGCCGGAGACGGAATTCTTCAATTGGTACGGATCCACCGAGATCGCCGGGGCTTGCCTATATCACCGTTTGGACCGGAAGCTCGAAGAAGGGGAGACCGCCCCCCTCGGCAAACCGCTTTCCGGGAACGAGGTCATCCTCGAGGAGGGCGAAATCTGCGTGAAATCGGGGCAAGTCGCTTCTTGCTACATCGGCGACGAAGAGAAGACCAGGGCGACTTTCGTAAAGGAGGAAGGCGGGGTTTTCCTCCATACCGGCGATTTCGCTACCTATGACAAGAACGGGGACATCCTCTTCCGCGCCCGGAAGGACTTCCAAATCAAGCACATGGGGTATCGCATCGAACTCCAAGACATCGAGGCTTCGGCGATGGGGCTAAGCTACATGGCCTCTTGCTGTTGCCTCTACATAAAAGAAAAGATAATCTTAGTTGCCGTTTTGAACGAGGGGCTCAAAAAGGAAATCGGGGAGATCCTAGCTGATCTCAAAAGCCGGCTCGCCCCTTATATGCTCCCGAACCGGATCGTGCTGTTGGATCAGATGCCCCTCAATGCGAACGGGAAGATCGACCGCGTGTTGCTCAAAAAGAGAATGGAGGCCTAAACCATGGACGAAATCGAAGCTAAAGTGTTGGAAATATTGAAAGATCTTCATCCGGAGGTCGACGATTTTGGTTCCATCAAGGACCTCGTCCACAGCGGCCTTCTCAATTCCTTGGACATCGTGACCCTCATCGGGGAGCTATCCGATGCCTTCGACATCGCGATCCCCCCGTCAGAGATCGTCTACGAGAACTTCGATTCCGTCGACGGGCTCGTGGCGATGGTTCAAAAGCTGTCCGACTGATATGAAATTCTCTTTTTCGGGGTACACGTCTTTTTATTTCATCCCTTTTTTCTTGCTTGCTTTCATCGCTTATTGGGCGACCCCGAAAAAGCACCGCTACATCCCTCTTCTCGTTTCCTCTTTGCTTTTCTATGGGCTCATCAGCTGGAAGTCCCTTTTCTTCATCGCCGCGACCATCGTCTCGGTGTTTTTCTTCTCGCGGGGGATCGATAGAAACGCGAAAGCCCAAAAGGAATACCTCGACGGGCATAAGGGGGAATTGTCCCTTGAGGAAAAGAAAGCCTACAAGGCCCGTCAGAAAAAGCGCAGGAAGAGCTATCTCATTTGGGCCATCGTTCTGAATGTGGCGATGCTCGCGGTGATGAAATACCTCGACTTCGCGATTGGCAACATCAACGGGCTCATCCATTGTTTCAATCCCGATTTCTCTTTGGGGACCCTCAACCTTTTCCTGCCTTTGGGGATCTCTTTTTTCGTCTTTCAGGCGATCGGCTACATCGTCGACGTTTATTGGGGGAAGATCGAGGCTGAGCCGAACTTTTGGAAATTCGCTTTGTTTCTGTCTTATTTCCCCAAGGTCATGCAAGGGCCGATCGTGCGTTACGAAGAGATGAAGGAAACTCTCTTCGGCGAACATGATTTCCATTACGAAACAGTCACGGACGGCCTAAAAAGAGCACTTTACGGCTATATGAAGAAGCTCGTGATCGCGGACACCTTGGTCGCCTTCATCAATTTCGGTTTCGGCAATCCCTCTTCTCTGTCGGGGCTAGAGGCTTTGCTCGTCGTCGTCTTTTATTTCATCCAGGACTACTGCGATTTCTCCGGGTATATGGACATCTCCATCGGGCTCTCGAACATGATGGGGATCTCTTTGCCTGAGAATTTCAATCATCCTTACTTCGCGATTGGGATCGATGACTATTGGCGGAGATGGCACGCGACGCTCGGCACATGGTTCAAGGATTACGTCTTCTACCCGATTTCGATCTCCCGCTTCTCCTTGAAACTTGGGAAGGGGAGCAAAAAAATCTTCAAGGAATTCGGGAAGAAGGTCCCGGCGATCTTCGGGCTGCTCGTCGTTTGGCTGCTCACCGGGCTTTGGCACGGGGCGAGTTGGAATTACGTCCTTTGGGGGCTTTACTACGGGGTCATCATCATCCTTTCGGTTTGTTTCCAGCCCCTCATCAGCAAATTCTATGAGAAGACGGGGTGCCGGAAGAACGTCTTCTGGATCATCTTCCAGCACATCCGCACCTTGTTTTTGCTCTTCATCGGCAAGATTCTTTTCATGGCCCCTTCTTTGCAGGAGGCCTGGGTTTTGTTCTCCCGCTGCTTCCATTTCGAAAACTACGTAGACATCACCAACATCAACAACCAACTGGGCTATATCTCCATGATCGCATCCTTGTGCCTCACCCTTGTCGTATTCGCGATCGATTTGATTCAGGAAATCAGACCCAACACCACTTTCTTGCAGAAATTCGACGCAAAACCCCTTTGGGTTCAATGGCCTTTGCTCATTTTGATGATCGTCTGCATCGTTTGGTTCGGGTTTTACGGATCCGGCCTCCCGCATTATGATTTCGGGTATATTCAGTTCTAGGAGGAGGGGAAGATGAAAAACAAAATTGCACGAAAAATCATCCGCTTCGCCTCCTTCGCCGCCATTTTGGGTGCCGTCGTCTCTTTGGTGAGCTATTTCTTTTTCTTCGAACTAGGGCCCGACACGACCTCTTACGGGACTTTTTATAAAGAGAGCAAAGATTCTTTGGACCTCGTGATGGTGGGCTCCTCGACTGTCCGTGATGGCTTCATCCCCATGGAGGCGTATAAGCAATACGGCATCACGGCCCACTCGATCGATTCCTCTCCGACGCATCTCGAGGTGATTGAGATCGCGATCGATGAAATCGCGCGGACCCAAAATCCGAAGGTTGTTTACATCGACCTGAATGGGCTGAACAACCAGACCAAAGCCAATGCGCCGACTTTCGTTAAGGATTATTACTCCTCGATGCCCGACGATCATGAAACCAAGGAGGTCAAAAAAGCCCTCCGCGAGAAATACGACTACTTGGAAGAATCCGAGGAGTGGGAGCCTTTCAAAGGGCACAATTCCTTCCGTCAGCAGATCTACTGGGAGTCCTTCGTTTACAACGAGCAGTTCTACACGAAGGGGTATTATCCCCAATACGGCGTGAAGGAGGCGAAAGTCTGCGAGGTGGATTCCGAGAAGACGTTGCCCTTAAGCGAGGACGCGAAAAACTACCTTTCTGAGATTCTTTCGCTTTGCAAGAAACATCCTGACATCCAATTCCTGTTCGGGCAGATGCCCCGTTACCTTTCCGATGCGATCGCTTCCTTCGACCCCTATCAGATCCATTCGCCTTTGGAGGCGATGTACATCGTCCGCTCCGCGAAAAAGGAAGTGGAGGAGGCCGGTTACCGCTTTTTGGATTATTCAAGCAACGATTTCCTGCAGAACACCCTCAAGTTGGACGCGAAAACCGATCAATACGACGCGGAGCACCTGAACCATCGCGGCGCTCTTAAGTTCACCAGCTATTTCTCACAGTATCTGATGGATGAGTTCTTCCATGAGAAACCCATCCATTCAGAAGAGGTCACCAAATCCTTCGACGAAGCCTACGAAGGATACAAAAAAGCGGTTGCCAAGGCAGAGAAGAAACTTGGGATCGCCTCCTGATGAGGCATTCTCCATCGTGATACAGGCTGCAGGCGATGAGCATCTCGGCCTTTATCCAGCCGTTTATAGCCTTCATCACGTCACGACCGATCCTCATCCCGCTTAGCGGTAATGAACGCGGATACGATATGGGGAAAGAACTCAAAAGACCTATAAACACATACTTAGTGAAACTGCCTCAATTCCCAAGAATACCTCGCGGTTGTTGATTTTTTAACCTAATAATCCGAGAGAGACAATCGATGGAGCTTAAGCGAAAGATTTATGACAGCCTCGTCGAATGGAAAACGGCAAAAGAAAATCCGCCGTCCTGATTGAGGACGCCCGCCGCGTAGGCAAATCCACCATCGCAAAGAAATTCACCCACGAGAAGAAAGTGACACTCTCCCTCATTCAGGAAGGCGCCACGTTCAAGTGGTTCGCCGGTCCTTTCTTCTGGCTGGAAGACTCCCTGATCTGCGCCGATTGCTACAAATGCAACGAACCAAGCGTGGGGCTCTCGCTTAACGAGGGGATGATTTATGAGAACGCGATTGCCCAGATGATCGCCTCAACCGGAAGGAAACTCTATTTCTACAATCACTTCAGCGCCGAGTGCAAACGGAATGACATCGAGATCGACTTTTTGATCTCCAGCGAGAGCAAGACCCACGCGAAAGTCTATCCGATTGAGGTGAGGTCCTCGAAGAACTACACCTGTTGCTCCTTTGCCAGATTCAAAGGGAAAATCACTTCCGGCTACATCGTCCATCCGAAGGGTTACTCTTCTTCAGACGGGGTTTATAAGGTCCCTCCTTATATGTTCTTCTTCCTTTTGAAGGAGGGTCTTGGCCAGTAGGAATCTTTGACGTTCAAGAAGCCAAGCAAGGCAAAAAAGAAGAGAAAGGAGATGAAAGAGTCTCTATAAAAAGGAGCCGCCTCATTGTTCGAAAGCATCAAGATAATCTATGACGGGGAACTCACGTGGCCATCGCTTCGTCTAGCAACCACCTGCCGTGGCGAACTCTTGACGACGGAAACATAAAGCGTTCGTATGGCCCCCGTGCTGGGGGAGTAGATTCT
>CAVEPD010000049.1:0-9373 GCA_963617535.1 bacterium | reverse complement strand
AGCTTGCCTAACGGCTCGGAACCAACTTTGCTTCCCATTATTTTTTGCCTCCTTGAATCTTTTTGATCTCAATGCTTTCGACGAATGCCTGAACCCTGGTCCTGATCTGACCCGAGGTTCCAACCGCGTAAGGTCTATCGATTGAGAGAACGGGGTATTCATAATCGTCACGGAGCATATGCGTTCCGGTCATGCGTTCATAGGCCCAAGGATCGCAGAACTTCATCTGCTCGTAGATGATGCCGTCTGCTTTGTATTCCTTAGCCAAGGCGTTCACGTATTCTTTTCTTCTCTTGAACTTCGGGAGGTTCATATGACGGGGGCACATGCAGGTGTGCATGTATTGGGCGCAGATTTGCGTCAAAATGTCTTCCTTGTCGTTAAGAACGATTTCCTGCCTGCCAGGCAAGGAACCGAAGCAATAACGATCGGCGACCACTCTCGCTCCGCTTTCCTCGATGAGCTTGATCATGTCGACATCATCGATTTCAGAACCGACGACCACGACTCTTGCCCTGAATTTCTTCTTCTCGTCGGGCACCCTGTTCTTCACTTCTTCCAAGGTCTCTTCGAGCTTATCGATCAAGAGGCTGTGGGGGCAAACGTAGGTGCACATCGTGATGATGTGGAATTCATATCCCGTGATGCGGGGATTGTCTTCTTTTCTGAATTCGCCTAGCTCGGTGATGATGCGGCAAAGTTTGTTATGCTCTTCCACCGCTGCCTTGAGGGCTTCGTCGGAAGTGTCGATCCCAAAGTGCTCATGAAGAGGATCGAGGATCTTCTTGCGGCATTCCGAGGTATAGAGGCTCAGCCCGTTGTCGTCGTCTTTCATCGGGACTTCAAGATACTGATAGAAGAAACCTTCCTGGGGGATGGTCTTGAGAAGTTCCATGTTCTCGACGCAGCGGTTGATCATCGTGCAGCCGTCCGGAGTGAGGAGGCAATCAAGATATTGATAGCCGCCTTCGATGGCTCTTTCTAGGAGAGCGCGCGAATACTCGCAAAGGAAAGAGGTCATGTAGTAAGTGCCCATTTCCATCGAGCCCGTGCGCGGGGCTCTTAAGCGAGAGGAGAAGCAGCCTTTGAGGTTGCAAAGGACCTCCGGAATCTGGGAACAAGTGCTGCCGACGCACTTAAGCCCGTCTTCCCTGGCCTTTCTTACTAGCTCGTTGTTCGCGTCGTCTAGTAATTTCTCGAAGTAGTACAAATGCTTTAGGTCTTTCATGAAGCCTCCTTTTTATAGAATTCCTAATTTGGTTAACGCCGTCTTGACGCCCGTCACGATGTTCGCTTTCTCATCGAGAGAGAACACCGACTTCCCTTCGACGTCGGAGAGCATCATCTCTTTGTCATCGGGAATCACGCTTAGAAGATTAAGCGAATCGAGGTCGAGTTTTCCTACGTCCACATGTTCGTTCACGCGGTTGAGGATTAAGCCGTCTGTCTCATACATCACAAGCTCTCCAGCCACTTTCTTGATGGTTTTCGTGACCTCAATGCCTTTTTTAGAAGCATCGCTTACAAGGACAAGGTGAGTGACTTTTTCCATCACTCGCCGATTCACTTGCTCAATGCCGGCTTCCCCGTCGATCACCACGTAGTCGAAGTTATTGGCGAGAAGGCTTATGACTTCTTTTAGATAAGCGTTGACCTTGCAGTAGCAGCCGCTTGCCTCAGGCCTTCCGATCGCAAGGAAGGAGATGTTCTCGATTTCCACAAGGGCGTCGAAGATTTGGTATTTGGCTTCGGAGAGGATTTCTAAGGCGGCTTTGGAATCGCCGCTTTCGACATGTTCGATGAATAGTTTCCGTATGTCATCAACCGTTGAGCCAGAGCTCACGCCAAGAGCAGTCGCTAGGCCAATCGCGGGATCGGCATCAATGGCGAGAATCTTTTTATCGGGGTGTGCTTCATGAAGAAGGCGCACGCTTAAGGCAGAGATAGATGTCTTCCCTACGCCCCCTTTGCCACAGAAGGCGAGAATAATCGGTTTTCCCATCTTACTTTCCTTCCGTGTTCACGATGAGGAAGCCATCGACGAGGTTGGCCTCGGTTAGGTCGCCTTTTACTTCCATCTTCCTCTCCATGAGGTCGGTGAGCACCAAAAGGCCTTTATGCGTTTCGATGCGCATGACGTTCTTCATCAGGATGTTCTTCTCATCCTTGCTGTTTTTGTAGGCGATAGACAAGCACATAGATTATTTGAACAGTTCCGTTAAAGCTTCTTCTAAGGCATGATTACCTTTTTTGAATTCGGCGATGGCCTCTTCTACTTTCGCGTAGGCGCTTTGGTTCACGTCCTTCAAAGAGGAAGCAAGTTCCTTCAGTTCTTCGTTGTGATGCTCATTGTGACGGATCATATAGGCAATGAGCTTAGTTAGTTCTATTTTGTCGTTGGCTTCCATATTGGTAATCGATAAATATTTAGCGATTGAAAAAATACCATAAAATGGCTCTTTTTTCAATAAAATCTTGATGGAATTTACCTTAAACTGCGCTTTTTACCGAAAGAAAGAACGTCAGACATCTGAAACGCCAAAAAGCCTCGAGACGCCCAAGGCGTTTTTGGATTGAAATTCCTTTGCATCCATATAGATATCAAAGAAGCAGTTATGGGGGTCCAAAAGCATCAAACAACGCGGAATCGAAAATTCTTGATTTGAAAAACTGCGTCAGGATGCTTCAAATCTAGAATAAAGTAACGCTTTTCAAATTTTTGTAAACATTTTTATTTACAAAAAAATTAATTTTGTTACAATTTGTCCATCCTTGAAAGGGAGGTCAGTTTATGGATGAGTTTATTGCAGCGATCAGAGAAGGGCTCAACATGCCCTCGGGCACCTCGAACTTCATCATTATCGCGATGTTCGTCGTCGGGTGCTTGCTCATCGTGGCATCTATCGTGGCTCTTTTTATCTCAATCTTCTTGGCGATTTCTTATGTCCGTTACAACAGAAAGCAGAATAGCCTAGGCAAGACCGGCGAAGAAATCGCTCGTGAGCTCTTGGACAAAAACGGGCTCAACGACATCAAGGTTTCAAAGAACGGCTCCATCCTATTCGGAAACAGCTACAGTCATTATTTCAAGAAGGTCCGTCTAAGAAGGCTCACTTGGAAGAAGACAAGCGTGAGCTCCCTTGCTATGGCAACGCAGAAATCCTCCTTAGCCGTCATGGACAAGGAAGGCGATCCTGCAATGAAACTCCAAATTAGACTCACCCCCTTCATTTATTTGGGCCCATTGGCGTTCATCCCCTTGGTGGTTCTCGGGTTCTTAATCGACTGGTTCCTCCTCAATTCCACAACCTATATATTGACCTTCTCCCTCACCGGAGTCGGCTTAGCCTTCTATATTCTCTCGTTCATCTTCTCCATCTTGGTCCTTAAAACCGAGAAGAAAGCCCAGCAAAAAGCGTTGGAGCTGATGGAAAAAGACAACCTGGCAAACGAAGAGGAAAGAGAGATGTGCAAAAAGCTCTTCCACCTCTACAACATCGAGTACATCAACAACATGGTCATCGCCTTGCTTGAGGCGATCTACAGGGTCCTGCAAATCGTGGGATATGCCCAAGGGGCGTCCACCGCAGGCTCAAGTGACTGACATCAAAGAAGCGGCAAAAACCGCTTCTTTTTTATTTTTATAAGGCTTTTGCAGGCTTTTTGAAAAGTACTTCCATTTGAAGTGGGGTTTAAGCTTAAAATATTCCTAACGAAAAATCTCCGGGAGAGAAAAGCAATGGACAAGATCAAAAAGAACTTTGGATTTGGCTGCATGCGTCTGCCAATGAAGGGCGAAGAAGTCGACCTAGAAGAAACGAAAAAGATGGTAGATGCTTTCCTGGACGCAGGGTTCAACTATTTTGACACGGCGCATGGTTATCTTTCCGGGCAAAGCGAAGTTGCCTTAAGGGAATGCCTTACCTCACGTTACCCCCGTGACAAGTACATCCTCACGAACAAGCTTTCCTCTCCTTATTTCCATAAAGAGGAGGACATCCGCCCCTTTTTCGAAAAGCAATTAGAGATTTGCGGGGTCGATTATTTCGATTTCTATCTGATGCACGCGCAGGGATCTCCGAACTATGAGCAATACCAATCCTGCCACGCTTATGAGATTGGGAAACAATTGAAGGCCGAGGGCAAGATTCGCCACCTCGGTATTTCCTTCCACGACAAAGCGGAATTCCTAGAGGAGATTCTGACCGACCATCCCGAGGTGGAGGTGGTCCAGATTCAATTTAACTACGTGGATTATTCTGACCCAGCAGTCCAAAGCAAGAAAGTCTACGAGGTCTGCCGCAAATTCAATAAACCCGTGATTGTCATGGAGCCCGTCAAGGGAGGAAACTTGGTCAATCTCCCCGCGGAAGCGAAAGAAGTTTTAGATAATCTCCATGGCGGCAGCCCCGCTTCCTACGCCTTGCGTTTCGCCGCCGGCTTCCCAGGCATGATGATGGTGCTTTCCGGCATGAGCAATTTGGCTCAGATGGAAGACAATATCTCCTTCATGAAAGATTTCAAAAAGTTAGATAAGAAAGAGGAAGAAGCGATTCAGGAAGTCTGCAAAATCTTCAATAGCAAGCATCTCATCCCCTGCACCGCTTGCCGTTATTGCGTCGAAGGCTGCCCCAAGCACATCTCCATCCCGGATTTATTCGCGACGATGAACACCAAAGAGGCTTACCACGATTGGAATGCCGACTACTATTACCATCAGGTTTACACCGTCAAAAACGGCAAAGCATCCGACTGCATTAAGTGCGGAAAATGTGAAAGGATCTGCCCGCAGCATTTATCAATCCGTCAGCTCCTAGAAAACGTCGCGAAGAGCTTCGAATCATAATGATTTGCTAAAACCCCAAGCCACTTTGTTTATTTGAACCAAAAAATGGAAGAGCGCTTCCACTAAATCTCCAAATTCTTTCGACGCCAAAGATAGATAAAGACGTTTTTGGCTTTCCAATTCTTGCGTTATCTCACCTTTTTTTCTTTCGCTTCCGTTCAAAAGAAAAGATGAGTTTATATTTTCCCCATGAAGGATTTCGCCGTTTCAAAGTTGTCGCTCTCCTACACGAATAAAAGAGCCAAGGAAACAGTCGTTGCTTTAAAGAACATCTCTTTCGTTTGTCAGGAAGGCTCCTTCAACGTGATACTGGGCCCTTCAGGATCAGGCAAGACCAGCTTATTGAAAGCCATCGCAGGCTTGCTCCCTTTCGAAGGTGAAATCACTTACGGGGGCAAAGCCCTATCCGATTACGACGCGGCCTTATTGCCTCGTTCTTACGTTAGCCAAGAATATATCCTCTATCCAAGGATGACCGTTTTCGATAACATCGCCTTCCCTTTGAAAGCATCAGGCGCCGAAAGAAAGGAAATTATCGAATCCGTGAGGGACGTGAGTGATTTTTTGGGCTTAACTTACCTTTGGGGAAGAAAGCCAAAAGAGCTTTCAGGAGGCCAATGTCAGAAGGTCGCTTTGGCTAGAGCCATGGTAAAGCGACCCGTTATCGCCTTGTTTGATGAGCCTTTAAGCAACGTTGACCAGCAAGCGAGATTTGAGGAAAAAGACTATATCAAGACTTCCTGTGCTCGAGCGAAAAGCACAACCTTTTACGTCACTCATTCTCTAAAAGAAGCCTTAGCTTTGGCGGATAACTTGATCATTCTGAAAGAAGGGAACTTGCTCGCCTTTGGGAGCAAAGAGGATCTCATGAAATCCACGAATATTGAAGTAAGGAGTATGCTGAATGTCAGTGAATACGCTTTATAAGCAAGAGGACATAGTCTTGAGCAAGAAGCGAATAGTTCTTGATTCGATATTGTTTTCGGTTTGTCTTGTTCTTTTTGTTTTAGGCGCAATTCTCATCTGTTTTTTGTTCCCTAGATCTCTAAAAACCCTGCAAATTGCACTTCTTTCTATTGATTTAGTGCTAGGCGTTTGCCTTTGCGTCTTTCTTCTAACTGTCTTTTTGTTGCCAAACTGCGCCCATAAAAAAGTTCTTGTCTCTTTAAACGAAGAAACTCCAGAAACCAAAATAGGAACCATTTCTTCCTTCCATCAAAGAACACTATTCCACTGCTTGCCAATGATGCTCGTTACTCTAGATGCAGAAGGCGAAACGATTGAGACTTATTACGACTTGGACAAAGGCCCCTTTCCCTTTAAAGAAGGAGAAAAGGCAGTCCTAACGATTCAAGGGAGGTTCCTCGTAGGTTATGAAACCATCCACGAAGAAAGCCTTGACTAAGTACTGGCCTATTTACGCTTTGGCAGCAATCGCGATGCCAATTCTTTCTTACGCCATTGTTGAGCAAGTCCAAAAACCGAAAAACGAAGAGACCATCTCAATATTCGTTGGCTCTTGCAATGCGGACGCCCGTTACTTAAAAGAAAAGCTAAGCAACAACAAGCCTTCCTATCTTTTGGAAATTAATCTCTATTCTTATTCCTATGTTGATTCGACTTTCAACACGTATTACCAGGCAAACGGGAAAATGGACGTGGACTTGGTCATCCTCCCAGAAAGCAAGATCGACGACGTCTCCTTGATCACATACTATAGCCCCCTGGATGAGAGTCATTTCTCATCAAGCGATTATCTAAGCAAGGACAGCAAAACCCATTTTGGGGTTCTTGTCAGGGCGAAGGGCGAAACAAATTCCTTATTAACCTTTTCCGACGATACCCATGACGAAAACTACTATGCCTTCTTCGGGAAGTCATCCAAGCACGGGGGATCGATTACGGATAGCCGGTACGACACCTCATTATTTTTCATTTCATTACTAAAGGAAGGCCAATCATGAAGAAAACAAAAGCCCCGCAAAAAGCCTTCGAAATCGAGATGCTGCCCTCCTCAAGAAAAGAGCAGTTCTTTGATTTGGCAAAACATCGCTTCTTCTTTTTCATTAGTTTAGGGGCTTTGTTGCTTGCTTTCGCTTTATTTATTTTAGGAGGTGCATTCTTTAAGGACATGAGCCTCATCAATCTGAATAACAGCACCGCCACCGAGGAAGAGCAAAAGACTTTTTCATTTACTATTAAGCTTATCTCTTATCTAATACAGGGCTTCGGATTTCCTGTTTTGGGATTTGGGCTTTCCGGCATTCTAATGCCTCTAAAAAATCTTGCTTGGAACGATCCCGTGTTCTTCAAAGACGATCTCAAATCAGGCTTCAAGGAAAACGGGAAAACATTCGTGGGAATAGGCTTCCTGTGGGGTCTCCTTTATTTCTTAGAAGGGGTCATCGGGCTGCTTTTTTCAAACTTGCCTTGGTTTGAAGCGGTCCTTTTCGGAATCAATCTCATACTCATCTATCCGATTCTAATCACCTCTTTGTTTTTGACTCTTTTTTACTCGAACTCTTTTATGGCGACCATCCAAAAGGCCGCGGCCATTTACTTTAGGCACTTTCCTTTGCTCTTTCTTTCAAGCCTTTGCCTTCTCTTGCCCTTCTTCGCCTTATACATTCCGATATTCCTGCTGAAATACGGGGTTCTGATTCTTTGGATGGTGATCGTCTTTCCTTTCGCGCTTCTTTTCTCCTTTGAGCTCCATCTCCATTATTTCGACGAAGACGTGAACCTCTCCCAGTTTCCTGCCTATTATCAAAAGGGGTTAGCCAGTTACTACCAAAACGGCAAATAAGCGCAGCGAGCGATTTTTGCCACTCCTTTATTTAGCTCCAAAGAACGAAAAAAGCCGCAAATTCCAAGCATCTGCGGCTTCAAAAAATGCCTGTTAATCCGTTATTCCGCTTCTAAAACGCTAATATAGAGAGATGCAACGCCGTCTTCGGCATACCAGGCCGCCTCAACTCCAAGATCTTCGCTCGACGCGGCGTAATATGCATCATCAAGAGTAAAGCCCATATTTTCAAACGCCTCTAAGTACTCTTCATCGAAGTCGTCGTCGCTCACATTTGAATCCAAGACGCCATAGACCAGCAAATAGGTATCATCATAAACGGAAACGTAGTAACCCTCTCCTTCTGCAACTTCGAAAGAGGGGAAATTCGTCTCGCTAAGGCTGGTGCCAAGGCTTTCATTGATCGTCTCATAAGGGAAAGAAGTGTAGGTTTCTAAGGGAACCTCGATCCAGGCGAAAACATCAAAATATCCATCCGTATAATCCGTTTGGACAAGAAGATCGGAACCATCCTCTAAAGTCTTGTAATAGGTGTAGTAGCCTTCGTCTTCATCCGAGTCAAGTTCGGAATAGACGTATCCATCCGCGAGAAGAAGCTCGCAATAGGAAGCGCAAAGATTGCCGCAGTCCGCATCGTAAACGAGGAAGGCTTCACCATAGGTATCTGTGTCGGTCTCATAATTCGAAGTAATGCCAAGCGGGAAAGGGATGACGTTCTCGCCAATGTATTCCGCCATTTCCTTGAGATCGTTTTCCGTCCAAGCGGTAGGGTAGTCATCCGGAACAGAGATAAAAGAGGACTCGCTAGACGCTTGTTCCGAAGAGGACGCTACAACCGCTTCTGTGGTTGTTGAGTCGGCGGGCACCACCGTCGAGGGATCGGCGGGGGTATTCGCGTTAGCACAAGAAACAAGCAAAGTACTAGAGGCAAGCAGCAATAAGGGTTTCAATTTCATTTTCGTTACTCCAACGAGGCGATTATTAAGGAGAGAGCAATGGAAGAAAAGCAAAATCGAATTAAAAAGACATGTAAGGTCTTTCATCTACTCTAAAATCTCTCAAATCAATAATTCGGTATTATTTCACCGAAATATTATCGCGTCGCTATAATCTTTCTGAACGTGTTCATTAAGAAAGGATGCACATGCCAAAAATCTTCAAAGACGTGAAAGAGCACATCTTGGACGTTTCTAAGAAAATCATTGGGGAAAAAGGGTTCAACGCCTTGACCATGCGCGACGTTGCCACGCAAAGCGGATATGGGGTTGGGACCATCTACAATTATTTTCCGAACAAGCTCTCCATCTTGGCTTCTTTGCTTCTAGAAGAATGGCAAGGAGATGAAAAGGCGCTCAAACTTAAGATTGAGCAGTCTTCTTCTTTTCGCGAAGCGCTCAAGACCATCTACGACGAAATCGAGGTCTTCTTCAAAACCCATCGCGACTTGTTTTTCTCCATCAGCATCCCTTCTTCGATCAGAGACAAATTGCAGAATGGCCACGAGATCTTCCTTCGAACCATCGAAGGCTACGTCATCTCATGCCAAACTCGCTTTGGCCTCTCCTCGGGCGAGGACGGCAGACGCGCGGCTTGCATCCTTTTGATCCAGGCCCCGAGTATCTACGGAACTCCCTTTGAAGACGTCTACGATTCGTTAGAGAAATTGCTTACAGGAGGTAATCAGAAATGAGCAGTTTTAAAACTTTGGAACCAAAGGACAA
>CAVEPD010000048.1:6185-9824 GCA_963617535.1 bacterium | reverse complement strand
CGCCACTCCAAGAAGCGTTTTCTCCGACCGAGAGTTTCCATTCGCCAGTCGGATCGGCGTAATAGTAATAGCCGAAGTTTTCATCGGCCTCCTCAGTTAGCGTCCATCCTCTCTCAACGAGAAGGGCTTTGTACTGGGTTATATAATTGGAGCACTGCTCAGCCGTTTCGAACTTATTCGTCTTGAAAGCCGCATAACGAGCATACGTCGAATCGGTTTTGTTGTTCGCGCGATAGACTTTCTCATCTTCCGCAAATCCAGTGTTCGTCGGATAAAGATATGGGATAACCTCGTCTACGCCCCACTCTTTCAAAGAGGCAAGCAAAGCGGCTGGGAAATTCGTGGGTTCATCCGGCGTTTCGATTTTCGTCCAGTCATGTTCAATTTTCGAGGTCCCGATGTTGCTATAGGTTCCAAAGAACTCGATATTGTCATCCCCGAAATCACTGCTTAAGGACAATTCGCACTGCATCGTATTAAGATGCCCGTCTTTAAGGGTGACCGTAACGCCATCATCGGTGACATTGTAGGAATTAAGCCTTCTGGAAGGAAGGTACCAGCAATAACGGAAGAAGTCGCCCACGAAAGCGCCTCTAGTAACATAGGTGTTCGCCTCGCTCTCCCCGAGGATCTCGACGGCGAAATCGAAGGTCGGATAGCGCCTCACGTCCGCCGAATCAAAATCAGAGGTGTAATCCTTGGTCTTGGTGACGGTGCCGGTGGAGTCATCAACCTCATAGGTGAAGTATCCAGAATCCGTTTTATGGGCGCCGTCATGGGCAATGACTTTGCCTGCGCCATCAACGACTTTCTCTTCAATCGTGTCCTCGGTGAAGATATGAGTGTAAGTCAAAGTCTCTTCATCGTCAGTCAGCGTGTAGACGGTTGTGTAGTTCTTCGCTTCCGCAAGTTCCTTTCTCGCAGCTTCTAGTCCATCATGATAGGACTCATGGGAATAAGGCTGAAGATGGTCGATTTTCGCGGTGCCGATTTCAGAAACCTTGCCCGAGATAACGGTTCCGCCTTTCTCGGTTGAGCCCGTTTCGGAAGCGGGATCGGTCACGATATAGAAACCAAGGTTGTCGCCATCCACGGTGATCACAAAATCATCGGGGGTGATGTCGCTCATCACCAAGGAAACCGTGAGATAAGTGGTCGCCCAGATTCCATTGCCGACATAGTGATAGGTCTTGCCACCATCATAAGTCTCGAAGTCGCTTGCCGTCACGGTCGCGGCCAAATCGCTGTCCTTGTCAAATTTGAAGAGGTTCTCATAGTAGGAATTCACCCATTTGTATTCGTCACCATCCTCGTTGTATTTTGTAGCCTTGCCGATTTCGTTGTTGGAATTAACGTATTCGGTCGCTAGACGAACGCCATTGCGGACATAGGATTTTGCAAAATCGACCGCGCCCGTCGCGCGATCGGTCACGGTGATTTGATAGGCGTCGGTATTGTGGTAAAAAGTCGCTTCTTCGACTTCCTCGTAAATCGTCGTGACATCATAGGCTTTATAAAGCGTAGGCTCGAGCTCGTCGTTGTAGTCATAGAGCGACTGGCTCATTGTGACTTTCATGCCACCGGTGAGCTTTTCGAACGTGCTTTCCGGAAGGGCGGTCCCGTTTTTGACAGTCACTTTCTTGGTGACTATTTTGGTCGGGCTGTCCTCGAAATAGGCCGAAATGGTTGCCTCGCCGGTAGAGACAGCGCCAAGAAGCGCTTGATTCCCCCTACTCTCGTCATTGGTGCAGCGAACAACTTCTTCGTTATCGGATTCGAAGACGACGTTGCCAGTCTTGCCCTCATCAAGAACGGCATAGATGGAACGCATTTGATTGGGGTAAAGATCCCCGAACATCACGATTTTGAAACCGACGTTCGAGTCGATGCTCTCGCTGTCTGGAGTCGGTGCCGGAGGCAGGGACTCCTGGGTTTCCGAGGTCGCAGTATTATCGCTAGATGCAACAGGGCTATCGGAAGTCGTGGCGTCGCCAGAGTTGTTGCCTGCGCACGCGCTAAGCAGCATCGCGCTAGCAAGGCAGAGGATTATGCTTTTTTTGTTCATAGTTCACTCCTAAAAGTTTCGGACTATTAAACCCCAAGAACCCATTTTAGGAAAGAGAAAAGCGCATTTATCGAACGTTTTTGACCAATATCCCGATATTTAAAGGACAAAAAAGGGCCTTACTTTGTTTTGAAGCCCTTGTTCCCGTCGGAAAAAGGCATGTTTTGCTCAAGATTATTGTATTTCGTGTTATAGGTCGCTTCCGTCGGGAATCCCACCTTGCCGATTGCCTTAGTATCCACATAGGTACGGCTATGCTTGAAGTAATTCGGAAGGGGTTCTGCGGTGATTTTGGTTTTAGAACTCGCCTCTTTTTGGTTTTCGCAAAGATCGGTGACCTCGTGAAGCAGCATCGCGCCTCTGGTGAGCGAGGTCGTGACTTTGCTGACTTTGCCGTTTCTAAGATTGTCGCGAATCGCGATCAAGGTGCCTAAAGCCAAAATGAAGCCAGGGATGTAATCTAGAGGCACCCCATTTAGATTCACGGGGCTTTCCTTGCTGCCGTTACGGATGGAAAGGCCGGTGATGTCTTCCGCTAAAGGAGCCCAGCCGGGACGGTCCTTCCAAACCGTATCAGAGAAGCACATGAGGTTCGAATAAATGACGTTAGGATTGATTTCCCTGATCTCTTTCTCGGACAAGCCAAACTTATCGAAGCACCCGTTTTGATAGGAATAGGTGATGACGTCCGCCTCTTTGATGAGCTCTTTGATGCGGGCAAGATCCTCAGGCTTATTGAGATCGAGTTGGATGGAATCCTTCCCCGCCCAGCCATCTAGCTCAAGCATTGCTTGCTCTTGCTCTTTGAAGGAGCCACGACGGACCAGCAAGACATCCGCGCCGTATTCAGCGAGGACGCGCGAGCAGGCGGGCCCGGCGATGATATGGGTGAGGTCTAAGACTTTGATGCCCGTAAGAGGGCCTTTCTCCAAAGACGAAGACAGCTCCATCTTATGGTTTCCTGTTTCCTCAAAATGGATGAGGGACATCTCCTTCACGGCTTTACCAACTTCCGTGGCTTCCCATTCTTCTCTAGAACGAAGCACGCAGGCGCACGCCCCACAATCAAAGGATAGTTCCTCCAATTCTTCGGCATTCCATTTAGCGACTTCCTTGGCTAAGTACTTTCTGTCCTTTTTCGTGGACAGCAAAGTGAACTTGTCATAAGGCTTATTGAGTTTCATCGCCTCAACAAGTTTCTTTTGCTGAGATTGGTAATAAGTATGGAAGGAGATATAACGCCCATCCTTGGTCTTGTATTTATAGAAAGAACCATTGATCGCGTTGTCGACGCGGATTGCGGAAGCCAAACGGCTCTTTTTGAATTCCTTATCGTAATAGTTGGCCATATAAAGGCGAATGGCCTGAAGCCCCGCGTAAGAGACGTCGCAATAGATTTCATTGCCTTTGATTTCGTCTCCCCTGATTTCCCCAATTTCAGAAGCCACGTTGCTGCACAAGGACAAAACCGCGGCGATGACGCTAGTCTGGAGAACCTTCTCATCTTCGAACAAGCGGTCCACCGCTTTCTTTCTGAGCTTAGCCAAAACAAAGGCAATCACATGAGGAAAGGG
>CAVEPD010000048.1:0-5755 GCA_963617535.1 bacterium | reverse complement strand
TTAACTAAGTCAGGAATTAGTCAGAGGACTTGGGGCTAACAACGACGTTGACGTCGCCGGTGACCTCGTAATAGGACTGTCCGCCATATTGGCCCGGGATCGCCTCGCCTTCTTCGCCGCCGATGGTGATGCTATCAATCTCGTAGTTCATGTTATAGGGATAGTTCAAACGGAAGTACACGCCAGAGAGGATCTTGCCGTTCTCCAAATTATAGGTGTTCCAATTATCGTCAAAGAAATAGAAGAAGTTGCTTGCATCTTCGCCATCCGTGGTCTTCGCGACGAAGCTATACATCTTCGAGACGGAGACGACAATCTTAATATCCTCGTCTTCGACGTCGACTTGGATCGCTTCTTTGTCGCCGATTGTGACTTTGCTGAAACCGGTCGTAGAAGTGCCGCTATAAGTGGTGACGACAAGCCTTTCATCAGCGGCTACGGTTTTGTCGACGGTGTAATAGAAGGTATCCATCGGATAGATGGTGAGGCTAGTCGTCGCAGAAGAAGCATCGGTGCTCGTGTAGAAGGTGATGCCGGCATCGCTAGTATAGGTGAGATTAAGCGGCTCAACATCATCCACCGCTTCAACGTAGACGGAGGCTCCGCCAACGGGGAGGTCGAAGTCGCCTTCATATTCTTTGTCGTAGATACTAAGATCAAGATCAATCGCGACCTTCGTCTTGTCGGCATCGTTATTAGCGACGTAATAAGCGGTCACTTTTTTGGAGTGGTTTTCGCCAGCGCCGATTGTGACGGTGACCCGTTCGCCTTCTTCAAAGTCGTTGGAGGTGGTGTTCTCGCCATCGAGAGTAGAAGAGCTCACCTTGCCCTCAAGAGCAACGCTAGAGACGTAATCGCCACCGTTGTTGGTATAAGAGAGGGTCGTCTTGACCGGCTGATACATCTCGACTTTGATGGTGACGTTTTCATCCGGCATATCGAAGGAATAGAGATCCTCATAATTTTGATAGACCTCTTCTTCCGTCGAGCCATAGACGGCGGTGACGGACTTCACGCGCCAAGAGGAGGCATATTCGTCTTTGACGACGACGTCGAATTCAACTTCATCATCCTCAAGATAATTGCCATCGCCATCTTCAAAGACGATATCGACTTTGTCGCAGCTGCTGTCGAGAGTGACGGCGTGAGGGGTCGCAAGGGTGACGGTGAGGGTGGTCACGGTACCGCAGCTGAAGCCGATGACGTAGCGCCCGTCATTGGCCTTGCCAAGGACCGAACAGTTATTGAACCCCCAATCATCAAAATCAACAAGACCAGTCGGCATGTAGTTGCCAATCACGTTGAAGGCCACATAGACCGTCCCGGTCCCAAGCGTGTAATCGGTGATCGGGTCGATGACGTCGAATCCACCAGCTTCGTATAAATCTCTATCGCCATAGAAACCGACGTTGGTAATGCGCTCATCGGCGGTGAGGGCAAGGGTCATCTTCTCAGCAGTGTAAATGTCAACGGTGACGTCCTCATCAGGCATCGAGACGATATAGTAGGAATAATCGTTGTTCAAAGCGGTCGCGGTGTAGGGATCGAAGTTCACGTTTGTGATGCCGTACCCTTCTTGGGTGGCGAAAGAGAAGACAACCTGGTCGCCACCGGTGAAGGTGGTCGGGAGGTTCGACTTTTCGGTATCAACGTTGCTATCTTCGCCATCGATATCGACGTATTCGATCTTGTGGGCGCTGCCCTTCGTAGTCTTTACCAAGATAGAGCAATCCGCAGCGAGGATGCTTGAATAGGAATAGATGGAAACCTCGTTCTTATAAAGATTAAGCGGAGTCGCAGCGGACTCTCCGGCCTTTAAGCTGACGCTATCGACGATGTAGCCGCTATCGGGGATGACCGCGAAACTAACGTTATAATACTCGAGATTATCACCATCCTCGACTTCGTAAGCTTTATAGGTGGAGCCGGAGGTGATGCCAAAAATGGTGTAATGGTCATCGGAATCGAAGGTGATCTTATAGCCATCGGCGACCGATTTAGTCTTTTCCGTGACGGCGATAATGACATCGCTATCCGCTTCGATAGAGTAGTCGTAAGTGTAAGTGATGCCGTCATCCGCCATCGTCATATCCGCGACGGTCTTATTGATGAGGATCTGATAGTCGTTCTTGCCCTTGGAGTCGCTATTAACGTAAGTAATGGTTCCACTGGTCGGAATCTTATCGCCGGTCTTGACGCTCAGTTTGGAATAAGAGTCGGAGTTATAGACGGCTTTGACGTTCGCCGTTTTGACCACTTCGCTAGAGGATTCCTCGCTGCTCTCGGGGATTACGGACGAAGTCTCCGAGGAGGTGGATGAGGAGGCGGTGTCGCCTCCGACGGCTGTGCAGCTAGCCAAGGTTAGCAAAGCTGACAGCGAGAGAATGAGTAATGCAGGTTTTTTCATATTTGTTCCTTTCCATTTATCGCGGGGGTATCTGGCGTAAAAGGGAGGTATCCTTGCGAAGCACTGCGAAATTCTAGGTTTGGTCTCTTTTTCGTCAATCGTTTTTTAGGCGACTTAAAAGGTAAGCGCTTCCAGTTGCTTTTATAACGTTTTTAGGCTCAATCAAAGGTCGGCCTTGGGGAAAGAAACTTGCCCAGAGAGCATCTTCTCGTACTCCTCTTGGGGGACGGGTTTTGAGAAGTAATACCCTTGCATGATCTCGCAGCCGAAGCCGTAAAGCATATCCGCCTGCTCTTTCGTCTCCACCCCTTCCGCGATGACTTCTATCCCAAGCCGTTTCACCATCGAGATGACGGAAGCGAGAATGATCTCCCCTCTTCTCTCATTGACCTTGCCCGCAAGGAACTTAAGGTCGAGTTTCACCACGTCCACGTGGATGTCTTTCAGCGAGTTCAAGGAGGAATAGGCGGAGCCGAAATCGTCCATCTCCACCAAAAAGTTATAGGCGTGCATCTGTTCTACGACGCTCTCGATGCGCGAGGCGTCTTTGACGTAGGCGCTTTCGGTGATCTCGAAATGGATGTCTTCAGGTGGGATGAGGCTCGCTTCAACGATGTCCTTTAGATAAGTGGGCAAAGCGGGATCGAGGATGTAGTTCCTAGATAAGTTGCTAGAGAAGCTAGGCGAGGCGTCGGGATATCTCTTTCTCCAGACCCGCGCGTTCTCACAGGCCTTCTCGATGGTCGCCTGGTCAAGATCGCGTATCTTGCCGGTCCGTTCGAAAACAGGCAGGAACCTTCCGGGAGAAAGCAGTCCTTTCTGGGGATGCCTCCATCTTGTGAGGGCTTCGGCGCTCACAAGTTTGCCGGTGCGGTAATTGATCTGTGGCTGATACCAAACCTCAAACTGCCCTTCCTTCAAGGCTCGGTCGACTTCTCCTAAGAGTTCCTGCTCCTCCACTTCTTCTTTCATCATGCCTTTTTTGTAATAGGCGATTGAATGGATGTAGTCCCCTTTGATGGTTTGCAAAGCCAGCAAGGCTTTATACGCCATCACAAAGCTATCGCTATCTTCCTCGCAGAGGTCATAGACGCCCATGTGAATGGTGATCGGCATGCTTAGGTGATAACCGACGAACGCCTTAGGAACCAATCGGGCATATTCTTCTGGGCTCAGCGGATCGTTCCAAGGGCAAAAGCGGATGAAATGGTCGGCGTTAAGGTGAGCGCTAAAAGAATCGGGGGTATCATATTTCTTCATATACGTCCCGAAATCCTTCAAAAGCTGGTCACCAGCCGCGTGACCATAGATGCCGTTGATATCGCGAAAATGATCGATGTTGTATCGCTGGATGCGGTATTTCTCCCCTGGATGGTCTTCGATCCAAGCGGAGACGTGTTCGTGGAAGCCTGAGGTGTCCAACAAACCCGTTAAAGGATCTACGTCCCCTTTCTTTTCGCTTGTGACGTCCTCGCAAGAAACGACCAGATAACGCGGATTCTTCTTATAAAACCAAAAATAGAGTCTTTTGTAAGAAGGCTCTTTCCCTGCCTCGATGAGCTTGAAATCAACCATATAGTAAGGGAGGGTCTTAAGCTTGCTGATGACGTTAGTGAGCTTCACCTTCTCGGCGATGAATTTACCTTCGCCGGCTTCTAAAGCCTTCGTGATCAAGAGACTGGCGGTTTTCTCATAAGACAGGTCATCGAAATCGATCCAGGCCTTGAGCTTTCCCGTGAGTTCCTCGCTGATTGGGAAAAGTCCCTCATTGGATAAATCGACAATCAAAACCCCGTCGATGCGTTCCTTAAGCAAAGCAAGGCCTATCTCTCGTTCCAGGTTTTCAGCTTTGTCTATTCCTAAAGGTGAAATACAGCCGCCCCCCATATCCATTTCACCTCCAAAGGAAAGAATGAAACAGGGGGTTTAAGAATGCCTTTTTCGCCTCGGTCTTCATATAAATCGTTTTTAGTTTGTGACGGAAAACGTTTCTAAGCAAGGAACAGTTGGCTCGTCCCCAGCATGATTATCTAAATCTGCTACTCAAATAGGAGCGCGGTATAAGCGTCGTGACCGAAAGCGAAAACCTAGAGAAATGCGAAGGGCATGTTGGTAGAATCAAAGCCGTCATCAAAAAGAGGGGTGTCTATGGATAAATACGATTTGAAACCGGAGGAGTTATTTGAAAGCATCCCGGAAGGTCTCCTTCCTTATTTCAAAGGCATCGCCTATGTTTGGGAACTTCTTCCTAAGATTGGGGAAATGGTTCAAGAAATCATCTCTAAGGGCGAAGGAAGATTCATTAGGATGAAAGACAATATCCTAATTGGCAAGAATGTGACCATCGCCCCTACCGCTTCAATCACAGGTCCCGCGATCATCGAAGACGATGTGGAAATTAGGCCTGGGGCTTATATCCGCGGGAACGTTTATATCGGAAAAGGCTGCGTCGTCGGCAATTCTAGTGAGCTCAAAAACTGCCTCTTGTTCCCTCATGCGCAGGTTCCTCACTACAACTACGTCGGGGATTCCATCTTAGGGAACTATGCCCACATGGGAGCGGGTTCCATCTGTTCCAACCTCAGAGGGGATGGCAAGGACGTGATCGTCCACGCGGATAAGGATTACGAGACGGGCCTCAGAAAGCTTGGAGCGATTTTAGGCGACCACGCCGAAATCGGTTGCGGGTCCGTCTTGAATCCCGGGACGATAGTTGGAAAGAACACGCAGGTCTATCCGCTTACGATGACTCGCGGGGTCTATCCAAGCAACGCGATTGTGAAAGCGACAAAAGTTATCGTTATCAAGAAATAAGCCTGCAAAACCCCGCAATTTTATCCATCCATAGGGTTTTTGCGAGGTTTTAACATCCGACTGCAAATTTAGATTAGGCAGGGAGTTTTTCGTTTCTACGAAGTGGCGGCTTCTCTTTAAGTGCTTCTATTCATCTTGCCAATAAGTTAACGAGGCGGCCAAGCAAAGCATTTATAACATGATTTGATTTTGTGCTTGCCGCAAAGGTCGGTTCATCCTTTCGCTTTATCGCCACGATTTCGATAGAGTTTGAACCGTTTCTTTTGTGGCCTTGATAGAGCGGCCTTCTTTCACAGATCGCAAAAGTTTCCTCGCTTAAGCGCGGCACGCCTCCAGCAAAAGAAAAAACGCAACATTCAAGCTGCGTTATCTTCAATTTTGGCGGAGGAATGGGGATTCGAACCCCAGCTGGAGCGGCGCCCCACTATCGGTTTTCAAGACCGACCCCTTCAGCCACTTGGGTATTCCTCCGTTTGGTGGTCCATATTGGATTTGAACCAATGACCACACGATTATAAGTCGTGAGCTCTAACC
>CAVEPD010000047.1:0-9961 GCA_963617535.1 bacterium | reverse complement strand
CTGCCGCCCCCCGAAGCGTCCCCGCGGCTAGTCCGCTTGAATGCATCGCTACATAATTGAACCATTCAGGAGGAATCTAAAGAAATGGCCAATGCCAAAAATAACGAGGAGCTCCGTCTCCCCAATCCGTTCGAACCCGTTGGGATCAAGCCTGAAATCAATGACGAAGATGAGCATTACTGCAAGCTCGTCATCAAGCCGCTTGAAAGAGGCTTCGGCATCACCCTCGGCAACGCGCTTCGCCGCGTCTTGCTGAGCGCTCTTCCTGGCGCGAGCGTCTGCGCCGTCGAAATCGAAGACAACGACGTTAAAGTCCGCCATGAATTCACCGCTCTTGAAGGCGTTGAAGAAGACGTCACCGCGATCATCCTCAACCTCAAGGACCTCGTCCTTAAGATCGATGACAACTCCGGCGACATCAAGCGCATCACCGTCGACAAGAAGGGCCCTGGCGTCCTCACTGCCGGCGACCTCGAGCTCCCTGAGCTCGTCGATGTCATCAATCCTGACCTCGAAATCGCCCATCTCAATGAGAAGGGCCACCTCCGTATGACCATCTACGCCGCCAACGGCCGCGGATACGTCACCTCGGAGCAAAACAAGATTGAGCGCAAGCTCGACGCGATTGGCTTAATCGCCACCGATTCGAACTATAGCCCCGTCACCAAAGTCGCCTACACCGTGGATCCCACTCGTGTCGGCCACGATTCCAAATTCGATCAGCTCACCCTTGAAGTCACCACCAACGGGTCCACGAAACCCACTGATGCCGTGGCTCTTGCTGCCCAGCTTCTCATCTCTCACTTCACCCTCTTCACCACGCTCGACGAGAAAGTCGGCGATGTGAAACTCGTGAAAGAAGAGTCCAGGACCGAAGACAACAAGTATTCGACCATGCTCATCGAAGAACTCGACCTCAGCGTCAGAAGCAATAACTGCCTCAAGCGCGCTGGCATCACCACCGTCGCTGAACTCACCCAGAAGAGCGAGGATGAGATGATGAAGGTTCGCAACCTTGGTAAAAAATCGCTTAAAGAAGTCAAAGATAAGCTCGCCGGTATCGGCCTGCACTTCCGCGACTACGTAGGAGAATAAAAAATGGCTGCACAAGGAAGAAAGAACGTCCACGGCAAAGCCGGCGTTCGCTTCAAGACTGGTTATACCGCCTCGAAGAACAAAATGATGCTCCGCAACGTCGTCACCTCCCTCGTCAACAACGAGGAAGTCAAAGTGACCTCGGGCGTCGTCAAAGAACTCAAGACCCTCGCCGATCACCTCGTGACCCTCGCGAAGAAAAACACCCTCCACACTCGCCGTCAGGCGGCTGCCGTCCTCATGGACGAAGCCTCCCTCAAGAAACTCTTCACTGAGCTTGGCCCTCGCTTCGCTACCCGCAATGGTGGCTACACGAAAGCCTTCAAACTCGGTGCGAGAAAAGGCGACAACGCGGAAGTTTGCCTCGTCACCTGGTCCGACAAGAAGTAATTCTTGAATTAATCACTAAGCCCCTTCGGGGGCTTTTCATTTAGGCGGCTTTTGCGGGGTTTTAGATGCTACCCCCATTCTTTTGTTGGCATATTTTTCCTATGGGTCCATAATGTCGCCACCTTAAGGAGGTGCTTTATGAAAACTGCTTCGAAAACAATGTACACGATCGGGATGGTCTACGCGATTTTGTTTCTTGTGCTAGGAGTTGGCATGATCATCGTAGGAAGCGTTTTGCTGGTTTTTGGCTTATCACCTGAAATCGATGATGCGGAGGCCAGAACTGCTTACATGACCGCGGGATCCATTATCCTAGGTCTAGGGATTTATTTCGCTTCTGGGCAAATTGTTGAGATCGTGATGGATAACCTTGGCCGTAGTGGCGGAAGAGGCATCCAAATCGCCAACATCATCGTCGGGATTATTTGCAGCAACATCTTCACTCTTCTCGGCGGTGCCTTCGGCCTTGTTTCAGAAGAAAGCCCCACGATTGTCGGCTGATCCCTAAAATTGAATATCAAATTTAAAAGACACTTTATTAGAAAAGTGTCTTTTTATTTTCTACTAAGAAATTAAAGGAACTCTTGATGCTTTTATAATCTGCCCATGGGCATTTCTAGAGGAGAAAAGGCAATTCGAAGCGGGGCTAAAAGACCCGCGATTGTATTAGCTATTTCCTTAGCTTTAGTCGCGTCTCTATTTCTTTTGTGCCTTTGCCTAGGAAGCTCCGGGATGTCTTTTGGAGATTCCTTTCTTGCCATTTTCGGGCAAGGGAGCGAAAGCGCGATTCGCATCGTCACGAAGATTCGTTTGCCGGAGGCTCTTGCCGCGTTGATCGCTGGCGCAGGCCTTGCTTTAGCGGGACTTATCATGCAGACGACCTTGGGAAACATCATGGCCTCTCCTGGGACCTTAGGGGTTTCAAACGCGGCGGTCTTCGGAGCGAATGTCTCAATCGTTTTATTTGCAGGAGGCTATGTTTCAACGGGGAAAAACGCGGAGAGCCTCATCTCTTCCGTGAATCCTTTGGCGAGTTCATCCTTCGCCTTCCTTTTTGCCTTCTTATCCATCTTTGTGATTCTAGGCTTGTGCAGGATCAAACGATTCTCCCCTTCTTCCGTGGTGCTCGCTGGCGTGGCAATGGGGGCCGTATGGAGCGCAGGGACGACGATCCTCCAGTTCTATGCGACTGATGTTGGACTAAGCGCGGCGGTCATTTGGTCCTTTGGAGATTTAGGAAGAGCGACTTTTCTTAGCGATGCGGTGATGGGCGGGGTTGTTCTTTTAGCCGCGATTTTCTTCTTCTTGCTGCGATATCGTTATAACGCCTTACTTCAAGGTGATTCCTTTTCTTCTAGCATCGGCATAAATATTGGGGTTTTGCGTTTTATTTCATTACTTGTCGCTTCCTTGGTGACGGCTGTCTGCGTTTCATATCTAGGGATAATCGGCTTCGTTGGGATTATCTGCCCTCACATAGCAAGGAAGCTTCTAGGGGAGAATCATTCGTTCTTAATCCCTGGCTCTTTGCTTTGCGGGGCAATCCTTTTGCTTGGGGCGAACATCTTCGCCAAAGCCATCGCCCCTGGAAATTCTTTGCCTATCGGCGCGGTGACGTCCTTACTTGGGGCTCCCTTCTTTCTTTACCTTATTTTTACTTCTAGGAGGAAAGAGACATGTTAATCGTCAACCATCTTTTTTCCTCTTATTCCAAGAAAGGCAAAACCGTTTTAGAGGATGTGTCCTTTCAGCTAGGCGATGGCGAGATCGGCGTCCTTTTAGGACCAAACGGAGCAGGGAAATCCACTTTGTTCCAGTCAATTTTAGGAACTTTGAAAACGAAGAACGGCGAAATTCTGATCGACGGGGTGTCCCAAGAAGACTCAAAGAGAAAAGAATGGGCTCAAAAGATAGCCTATGTCCCTCAGCGGATTCCTTCTTCTAGCCTCAACGTTTTCGAGACCGTCTTGCTTGGAAGGATGCCTTATTTCTCTTTGACTCCTGGCAAAGAGGACAAAAAAAGCACAATCCAGATTTTAGAAGAACTTGGGCTTTCTTCTTTCCAAAACAAGGCAACCAACGAGCTAAGCGGTGGCGAGCTTCAAAAGGTCGCGATCGCCTGCGCGTTAAACCAAAACCCGAGTCTTCTGCTGCTGGATGAACCAACGAGCAATCTTGATATAAAAAATAGCGTACTTTTGCAGGGACTTTGCAAAAAGCTCGCAAAAACCCACCGAATTTCGATTTTGATTGCCACTCACGACTTGAATTCCGCCTTGGATTTAGGGAATCGCTTTTACTTCTTGAAAGAAGGAAAACTAATTGGGCAAGGCAAAGAAGACGCATTCAACGAAGAGAACGTTTTCAACACGTTTGGAGTCCACGTTGGAATTTCCATCGCTGGAGGAGATAAACATATCCATTTTCATTTAGAGGAGGAACATCATCATGAATAAGAAATTTATCCAATTGTTTTTAGCAACTTCCGCGTTGCTTTCTTCTTGCGCGGGAGGAACTTCGCAAGGAGAAGATACGACCTATGTTATAGATTCCGTTTCAAGGAAGGTCGCCGTCAAAAAAGGAAGTTACAAGAGAATCGTCTGCATTGGTGCGGGTGCCTTGAGACTTTATAGCTACGTGGGCGACGTTTCTTTGCTTGCCGGCGTGGAAGACATCGATAACGAGTCACTGACGAACCGTCCCAAGATGTTCGACGGTGTCGCTAGACCTTATTTCATCGCCAATCACGAAGCTTTTTCTAAACTCCCTTCTTGCGGTGTCGGCGGGCCAAACGCTCAAAGCGCTGAAGCTGAGAAGATTCTCTCATGTTCCCCTGATTTGATTTTGTCGGAATACGAAGACGCGGATAAAGCAAATGCCTTGCAAGAACAAGTCGGCGTCCCTGTCGTCACCCTTGGATACGGGTCGAAAGGTGTCTTCGATCAAAAGGTTAAAAACAGTTTGACCCTTCTTGGCGAAGTGCTTGGGAAAGAAGAGAAGGCCTCTACCCTTATTTCATTTATCGAAAAAGAAAAAAATGACATCTCAAGTCGTACGGAAAACGTAAAAGAAAGCGAAATGCCGAGCGTTTATATCTGCGGGCTTGGCAATTGGGGCACGACGAATCATTTGATGACCGCCCAAAATTATGAGCCGTTCAATGTGGCTCACATTAAGAACGCGGTTAATGATTTGACCGCTGATGGCATCCAAAAGATCGATGCAGAGAAGTTCGCCTCTATTGGCGCGACTGCCGATAAGATCATCATCGATGCCGCCGCAATCAAGAACATCAAGCCGCTATATCAAGAAAACAAAGAGCTCTTTGAATCCACGAAGGCCTGGAAGAACGGGGAGGTGTACCTAGAAATGGCCTATAACGCCTATTACACCAACCTAGAGATTGCTCTAGCGAATACCTGGTACTGCGCGAAGGTCGTTTATCCTTCTTTATTTGATGACATCAATATTGAGACGAAGACGGATGAAATAACCACGGCTTTCCTTGGGGAAACGATGTATAGCGAAATCGCGAGCTACGCCAATTCGTTCGGCGGTTATCAAAAAATCAACGTGGAGGAGTTCTTCCAATGAACCCCGTAAAGGACTATTTTGACTCGATTGCCCCGAATTGGGATTCTTGCCAGCCGGACAAAAATAAAATAATTCGTTCTTTGATTGACGAAATCGGCATCAAAAAAGGGGACTCGATTCTTGATTTGGCCTGTGGAACTGGAACAATCACAGGGATTTTGCACGAGTTTTCGGACTATTCCGTTTTCGGGCTAGACCTCTCCCCCAAGATGATTGAGATCGCGAAAGAAAAATATGAAGGCCAAGAATGGGCTCATTTTGAAGCTGGTGATTTTTTGGCTTGGGAAAGCGAAAAGAAGTTCGACGTCATTGTTCTATATAACGCCTACCCTCATTTCAAAGATCCTGCTTCGCTAAGCGAATGCTTTTCTAAGCATCTTAAAGAAGGCGGCAAATTCGCGATTATCCACTCTCTTGGAAGAAAAGAACTCGACATGCATCACTCAAATGTTCCGCAACAAGTTTCACGCAGCCTTTCCTCTCCGGAAGAAGAAGCCAAAGCCTTTGAAAATAATTTCACCATTTTTATACAAAAAGAAGGGGAACACTTCTATTTGCTGGCGGGTTCTAAATCAAGTTCTAACAAATGAGATAACGACTCGCTTAGCATGGTCGCCATTTTCTTTGGGGTGTTTTCTTCCTGGCATCTCATGAACTGAAGAATGCCTGCGGAAAGCAGTTCACAGGAAAGCTTTATACGAGTCCTATCTTCCTGTTCCGGCAAAAAGGATTTGCACCAAGGAAGCAAGGAATAACGCAAAAACGCGGCGTTTTCATCTAACTTCACAACGCCTTTCCATATATCGATGTCGTTTTGAATTCGGAAAAAGAGCAAGGAAAGATACTCTTCCAAGTTGAACTCTCCGCGGATTTTGACTCTGAGAAATAGTTTTGCCAATAGCCCCTGTAAAACATCGTTTTTCGTTCGGAAGTGCGAATAGAAACCAGTCGGAGAAATATTGCCTGCCTTGATAATGTCTCTCGCGTTCACGGTCCTGAATGGTTTTTCAGCAAGGCACGCGGAAAAACCGGAATATATTTTGAGGATTGTCTTCGATGAACGTTTATCCATAATTGATATTCTACTCTTGTTCTTCAAGGCTTGTTGCTTTGAAGTTTTTCTCTTGATTTTCTTGCCTTTTTTCTACTCTGCTTTCAAGATTTCCCCGTGAAAAAATCCTGGATTATCTCATTGATTGTATATCCTTTGCTTGGCGTGGGCATCTTTTGCCTCGTGTTTTTCATAAAAGGAAATTACCAACTTGTTGGATACATCGATCCTTTGTTTTTTGCTGGCGTCGCTGTCCTTGGCCTTGGCCTTTTGTCTCTTCTTGGATATTTCGGTGCCTTCGATTTTCTTGTTTACGGATTCCGTTCAATCTTTAAGCATATGAATATCAACTATTCCAACGCGATAGATGAATACCCGGATTACTATGCTTACACGGAAGGAAAAAAAGAAAAAAGAAAAGGCAAGTTCCCTTTTATTTGGCCTTGGCTTATCGTCTCGGTTTGTTTCCTCGCCGCGAGCTTTATTATTCGCGGGATGATTTTTTGATTGACGTTTTATTTGTAAATTTCCGAAAAATAATTGCAAATTTTCGCTTGCAAAATTTTCGACGGGTTTTTTACTTGCCTCATCTCGAAAGGAGAGATTTATGAAAAAACGTTTCATTGCACCTGCAGTTGCCTTAGCTTCCATTGCGATGGCTTTGGTCTCCTGCTCCCCATCCCCTTCGACGCCTGAATCCTCGGATTCAACCTCCGTCGAACCCTCCTCATCCGTCGAGCCATCCTCGTCCGCCGCGGAGCAATGTGTCCCCCAAGGGAAAACCGACTCTGAGGAACCCGTGACGGATTCCCGTCCTGTTGCTACCGGCGCGAATCAGTATGTTGATGCTTCTTATGACGAGAGACGTACGATCCTTGGCAAACTAGAGAAGTATGCTATCGACAACGCCATCGCTGGCTTGCCACTTTACTCCGACTCTGGCTACAGCCTATACAACCCCCGCGTTGTAAAAGGCAGCAACAAATATGTCACCGGTTACGGCTTCTCCGTCCTTCGCGATGGATACCTGAGCGGCAATCTTGCTGGTGAATCCGATTCCAAGTATCAAAACTACTACCATACTTGGAACAGCTCCGACCCTGCGACCTTGAACGCGTGGAACGACAAGGGTTCCGTTGTTCCTGACCTCCTCAGCTATTGTTCCACTGGTTTGTTCGGCACTAAACTCAATTCCACGAAAGACGGTTACGAATGGGAGGGCGTCTTGGCAAAAGAGGTCTTTGGATCCCCGGTTGATGATGATGGCAACGTTATCACCTCCAATCCTACCGCCGGAGAACTTCATACCACTTGGAGATGGCATATTCGTACCGGTGAAGAAGGGCGCGTTAAATATCACACCCTCTCGTCAAAATCCGATCGTTCTAGTTACGATGGCCGTTATTTGGCCAAAGAGGATTACCTTACCCCGTTCATCATGTTGCTCAACTCCGCTAACGGTCTCTATCGTGGCGCGGAACTTGCTCAGCAAACCGGTAAAGGCGCTATCGCTGGCGCAAGCACTTTCTACTCTATGACTAGCTCTTCCGAAAAGGGCGTGCCTGATAGCCTTGTTAGTGCTTTCAGCAAATACGTCGGCGTCTCCGTTGGCACTGACGAGGGCGGCGATTATCTCCAGGTTTCCTACTCGCTTCCTGTTAACCGCTTCTACGCGATGTACCAGATCTCGGATAGCCTCTATCAGCCTCTTCCTGCTGCGTTCGTGAACGAGGTCGGGATTGGTAACATCAACGGGTACAACAGCGATAAATCTTACACTCCTGTTGATAACACCCTCTCCGTCGGCCCTTACACCCTTGAATATTGGGAGACCGATAAGCTCATCACCTTCAAGAAGAACAGTGATTGGTATCAATCCGTTGATGATCCGAACGTCTATCGTATCGACGGCGTCCATATGGACATCCTCACGGGCTATTCTTCCAACAAGAACATTGCCTTCGAACAGTTCATCAACTCGAACAACCTCGACTCCGTCGGCGTTCCTTCTGACTATCTCAGGACTTATTCGACCGATTCTCGTGCGGTTGAGATCCCTGGTAGCTCCACTTGGAAACTAAACATCAACTCCTGCACGGAAGAACTCTGGGAAAGCCTCTTTGGTGAGAACGGCTCTGTTACTCACACCGCGAAATCCAAGTACTGGAATGTGAAGCCTTGGATGTCTAATGACAACTTCATCCGTGGCCTCTTCTACTCCATCGACCGCGAGAACTACGCGAAGACGATGGGCGGTACCCCGAGCATCAACTTCTTCGGCGACGCTTATATGACCAACCCTGAAACCGGCGAGGTCTATAACAACACTGCCGAACACGCGGCTGCCCTTGCCGATTTCTGGGGCGACACCGTTGAAACCTATGGCTACAACGCTTCTTTGTCCGAAAGCTGCTTCAAAGAGGCCATCAAAGAGCTTGCTGCTGATTGCATCATCACCAAAGACACCAAAGAGATCTCCATTGATATCTTCTGGATGTATGCGAACCAGATCACGACCGAAGGCAATTTGATCGCTGGCTATATCAAGAAAGCCTTCGATAATGCTGCCGAAAGCCTTGGCTACCAGGTTCGTCTCACCGTCAATCAGGCGGAAGGCGGCGCAGATTGGTCCGACGTCTACTACAGCCACTTGCTCGTTGGACAGTTTGACCTTGCCTTCGGCTCCATCTCGGGCAACTCGCTTGACCCGCTTAACTTCATCGAAATCTTGAAGTCCTCGAACTCCAGCGGCTTCACCCTCAACTGGGGTAGCGATACCACCGAAGTCAAAGCTGGCGACGACGCGCTTGTATATGATGGCAAACGCTGGTCCTTCGACAGCCTCTGGGGCGCTGCTGATAGCGGCATCATCCTCGACGAAGATGGTATGGAAATTGCCCCTGTCGCCGTTACCGTCTCTTCGATCAAGCAGACCGCGGATACCATTTCCGTGGAAGGCCACGTCGAAGTCGTCAACACCGATGGCTTGGTCGTTGAACTCGCTGATATCTACGGTACTACCAACAGCAAGTACAGCGACTACTTCGAAGTTTATCCCGACGGAACTTCTTTTGCTTACACCGATGAGTACGACGACGATGGTGAACTAGTTTCTGCGGCGGTTACGGATATCGTTTGGGAAGAGGATGGTGACTTCTCCTTCACGGTTAATGGCGCTCTCGCCTCGAACATCGCTCAGGTCGGAGGTCTTTACACCTTTGGCGTTGATTACTACATCACCGTCGGCGGTGTCAACGGCGGACTGAAGAGCGCGACTTGCGACTTCGTCCTTGAAGCCTAATTCATCCTTCGTTCTTCTTAGTTCGACAAGCAGCATCGGGGGCAACCCCGGTGCTGCTTCTTTATCGAAAGCTTAGGGCGGATTGTTTTCGATAAAGTAATAGTTGGCAAAAATCGTTTTAGCCTTATTATTCGTCCAGAAAGGGGGTTTTATGTTCCGTTATTCAGTACAGCGTATCTTACTTGCCGTTCTTACAACGGTCATTATCCTAAGCCTTACATTCTTCTTAGTTAAATTGCAGCCCTTCCCGGCGACGGTCGGAAACGAAACTGCTCAGATTGCCTACTACACAAATCAGGTGAATCTAGGTTATGCGCTCGACTTCACTTCGGCCCAAGGAAATCTTGGCGAATGCCTCTATTGGGGAAAAGACGCGAGCGGTGTATATCACTATTTCTACCAAAGGCCGATCTTCGATCAATACATAGCTTGGGTCAGGGGCTTATTCACAGGGTCCTGGGGCATCTCCAATAGTATCTCGCCGAACGTGGACGCGATGGTCGTCATTGTCGGCAGTTCTTGGACCGATT
>CAVEPD010000046.1:0-10358 GCA_963617535.1 bacterium | reverse complement strand
AATTCTTGATGAAATAAGGGTACGCAAATCAATATCAAGGGTACGCACTTTTAAATCAGGGGTACGCAAAAATAATGCTAGGGTACGCATTTTGTATCAAAATAGTATATCTTTGCCATTTACGTAAATTCGGTCTGGCACACGTCAGGCCTTTTTTCTTGCCTGAGCCCGTTTTTTAATGCGACTTCTCCGATAATGCCGTTCGAAATTCAGTTGTCCTCAATTGGATGACAACTGGTTTGCTATGGATACCGACGTTTTCGACGCCTAAAAAACGATCGAAAAGTTTTGATATTTGCGCTAAAACTTTGCGTGAACAGAAGAACGCTATGAGTCAATGGGGAGAATGCTTTGAATGGCCCTAATGCGGGAATTTGCGTGGCGAATCATTCCACCCATTTTCCTAGGCGCAGCCAAAGGGGGCACCTTGGTAAGCCAATCCGCATCGGAAAGAACGTGTGGCAAGTCGGCGACGTGAAGATTCTTCAAAGCGTCCGCATCGGATGTGGCGACGTGGTTAGAAAAGACATCGCTTCTAATGCCATCGTCGCGGGCAATCCTTGCCGCATCTTACGAACGATTATGGGGGCGAACAAAACGGGATATGGCCCAAACAAGCAATGACGAAAAGACCGCAAATCTCAAAAAATAATGGCTTTTTGCAAAGAAAATCAGTCATTATTTAACGTCTGTTTTTATCTTTTTGCAGGCGCTTTTGAACTGACATTGAGCTTAGACGCCCCAAAAAGTCCCTTGAAGGCGGGAGTTTCTTTCAATTTCAGCGCTTCCCATATAAAATATGGGACATGAACCCATCCCCCTTCTCCAAGGAAAGCACGGAAGAAATCGCTTCTGCTAGCATTCCTCTAGCCTTATTCAAAATCGAAGTAAAGAAAGCCATCCCCGTTATTATTTCTGCGGGATTGCTCCAAAGCTTATCGCTGAGTTTGGAAGAGGCCGCCGCCTCTTTTGAAAAAGACTCTCTTTTCTTGGTTCAGGATGAGATGAAAAGCGGCATTCGCAAAGCCTTGGATGCTTTTTTGAAGGAACAGAGCGATTTCGACGAGGAAGTCACGACGAAATACGGCACCCATACGACTTTCCATAAAGTGAGGGTCTCTGGGAAATTGCTGGAGATCAACGGGGAACGTTATGCATATTTCCTTTTTACTGACCTCAGCCCCTATCTTCTTCACCACTCGGATGAGCGAGCGAATACTCTTCGTTTGAACAATGCGGAGGTGGCGATCCGCAAAGACCTTTTCGATGGCTTGACCGGCTTGCCGAACATGTCTCACTTCATCGATCTTGCCTCAATCGGCAGGGCTTCGATGATTGGCAGGAAGCAACCTTTGTGCGTCCTTTCTTTTGACTTCATCGGGATGAAATCCTTCAATCTCAAATACGGGACCGCGGAAGGGGACAAGCTTTTAAAAGACTTTGCCACTTTACTTGCCAAAACCTTCAGCCAGCTTTGCTGCTCCCGCTTCGGCGAGGATCATTTCTATGCTTTTGCTTTGACTCAGGGAATCGAAGCCATCCTCTCTCGCTTCTTCGAGGAGGCGAAAAAACTGAATCACGGGAATAGTTTGCCCGTGAAAGTTGGCGTCTACCGCTGCAAAGAGAACGAGCAAAACGCGATTACCGCTTTCGACAAAGCCAAGTTCGCCTGCGATTCTGACCGCTTGACTTATGCTTCCCATTACATTTTCTTCACCGATGAGATGGAGAAAAGCATCGAGATGCGAGATTATGTTCTCACTCATCTGGACGAGGCGCTTGAGAAAAACTGGATCAAAGCCTATTACCAACCGATTTTCCGTTCGGTCAATGGCTTGGTGTGCAACGAAGAAGCCCTTGCTAGATGGGAAGATCCCGTCCTTGGGATCGTAAGCCCGAAAGACTTCATTCCCTATCTAGAGGAAGCGCATCTTCTCTACAAAGTCGATATCCGCATGATCGAACTCATCGTGAAAGGATTCGATGAGAAACGAAAAGCCAACGTCCCTCTAGTCCCCGTCTCTTTGAACCTTTCCCGTTTCGACTTTGAACAGGCCGATATGGTGGAAGAGGTCATAAAGGCCATGAAGAAAGGGGGCTACCCCAATTCTTTGGTGACCATCGAGATTACCGAAGCCGTCGCCGGGCATGACCAAGAGTTCGTCAAAGCCCAGATCAAACGCTTCCACGACGCGGGGTTCAAAGTCTGGATGGATGATTTCGGCGCGGGGTATTCCTCCCTCAACGTCCTTTCCGACTTGGAATTCGATCTCGTGAAGATCGACATGAAATTCATGCGCAATTTCATGACGAATGAAAAAGTCCGCCCTCTGCTTTCTAGCATCCTTCAAATGGCTCAATCCTTGGGCGTCGACACTCTTTGCGAGGGCGTGGAAACGCTGGAGCAATTGGTATTCTTACAGAATAACGGTTGTGACAGGATTCAAGGATTCTATTACGAGAAGCCGATTCCTCTTGCGAAAATATTGGACCGTTCCTCGAAATGGGCGAGAGAGAACTCCCTTGACACCCCTTATTATGACGAAGTGGGCGAGGCTTGCTTAGAGCGTCCTCAAGGCGCCGAAAGTGAACAAGGGGCGAGAGCGGGCATCCTCGAATATCAAGAAGGGAAGTGCTATTTCCTTAGGGGCACCGCGGCTTATCGCGAGTTCCTAGACAAAGGAGGGATGGTCAATTTCTCTTCCTTCACGAAAACCCGTCTCCCCTTTGCAAAAGCACCGACCCCGGCTTTTATCAATGCGATTGAGCGCGCGATTTCTTCAGGCAACCCAGTAACTTTCCCCTTCTTGGAGAAGGGCTTGCCGGCCTATCAAGTGACGGCGAGAGAGATCGCTAGAAAAGGCGTGAGCTCTCCTTGCTACGCGATTCTTGTGACGCTTGAGCCTTCTAGCGAGGAGTATCTCGTCGAAGAGTCACTTTTCCCGACACTCACGGTGAAACTAATCCGCGATGAAAGCGGGAAGGCGATCAATCTGCGCTACCTTGACTGCAATAAGAAACAGGAAATCCAAAGCGGCATTCCTAAGAAGAAGCTATTGACGATGACCTTAATGGATACTTTCCCTGCCCCCTCGATGCATTGGATTGAGCTTTGCCTTGAGGCTCAGAAAGCCAAATCCGACGTCACGGGCGAATTCTATTCGAAGGACATCTCGCGAAACATCTTCTATTCCGTCTCCCCACTTTGGGAGGAGGATACCTTCCTTTTCCGTTTCTACGAAATCAGCGAAGACGAAATCCTCAACATGAAGAACAGGCATGAGGTCGGGGCGGATGGCTTGCTTTATAAGGCGGCGAAGACGCTTGCCGAAGGGCATTCCGTCCATACCATCAACTTGTTTTTGGAAGAACTTTCGCGCGGCCTTTCCTGCCGCTTCGGTCTTTACAAGACAAGTAAAGGCGTCTCGCGCATCGTGACCCATGCCCCTCAGATAAGCAAAGCTCCGGCTTTCGTTTTCTCTCCTGGCCGCTTGGCCAGTTTCGATGAGCAGATCGCCAAATACGGCTATTACGATTCTTTGAATGCGCCGGAGAAGAACGGCTTGACCGCTTGCTCCAGGGCAATGGCCACGCCTATTCGGAAGGGCGAGGAGATCATCGGTTATCTCGCTTGTTTTGATTATTGCCTTAATAAGCGTGACGAGACCGCGATTTGCCTTTTGGAATCTGCGAGCATGCTCACTTCTTTCTTGTCCCCCAAAAAGAAGGAGGCTCCCGCGGAACTCAATTTGACCAAAGGCTCGCTTAAACTGAAGAGCGTGAAAATCGAAAACGCCTCTTTCGCCGAGAAGAACTGTCTTGATTCGCTCAACATGAGTTTTCTTTCCTACTGCGCTCCTTTCTTCGCCATCGTGATGGCTTGCCTCGTCTTCGCCGGCATGAGCCTTAAGTCCGTGGTTTTCCCCGGCGTCTCTTTGTATGACGTCCCTGGATATATGATTCCTCGTTTCGTCGCACTTGGCGTCTACGCGCTTCTTTCTTGCGCGGCGACCTGGTTCTCAATTTGCTATAGAAGCAGAAGACAGCTCATACCCCATAAATGGGTGGAGGCGGTCTTGCTGATTTATTTTGGAGTGACCGTATTGTTTGGGGCCTTCCTTAGCTGGCAGGATTATCAGCTTGGGGTCTTCGACTTCATCTACGCTTTATCGATGCTTTACCTCTTCTGCTGTTATAGGACCCGTCCTTGGAAGATTATCGTTTATCTTGCCTCGGGTTTCCTTTTCCTCTCTTTGTTCTGCGCCTTCGTTCCTTGCTTGCCCGAAAGCGCATCTTCGCTGAATTATCCGTTGAGCGCTCTTTATTTCATAGTCAATGTCGGCATCATCGTGGTCTGCTCCTTCCTTGGAAGCGTCCTCTACAAACTCTCGTTAAGGATGCTTCGTCTTTCGACGATCGACCCCCTCACTCAGATGAGAAACCGCTTTGCCTTGAATTTCGACAAGAAGAAGTACTATGGCCACCCTTGCTTCTTGATGGTTCTCGACATCGATGACTTTAAGCATTGGAACGACACCTATGGGCACGATAAAGGAGACCAACTCCTCATTGAATTCAGCGCGCTTCTAAAAGACGTTTTTGGGAAAGACGGCGTCTACCGTTATGGGGGAGACGAATTCATCGTCTTGCTCGACGGGGATAGGGATGCCTTCGAGGGCATGATTGCCTCGTTCCAAAATAGAGTCAGGCAGGAACTATCGAATGGCTTAGAAAAGGTTTCCTTCACCGGAGGATACCGCGAGGTCGTCTTCAATAGCGACGCGGGATTCCTCACCGCGGTTTCCGCCTGCGATGCCTTGCTATACGAAGGCAAGAAATCAGGCAAGTCGACAATCGTAGGAAGATAGCCTAGGCTTTCTTGGGACGAACGAGATAGGAGGGCATATCCTCCTTTTCTTTATTGAGGAATTTGCGTCCGTCTTTTTTGCAGGCTCTGTAAGCCGCGTGCTTGCCGGAGAACAAAGCGATTGGGAGACCTCCAGGAGACATCGTCCATTGCCCGGCATAAAAGAAATTCTCGGCGTCAGGGAAATTGCCCTTCCGCCAAAGCTCTTTCGATCTCTTCGTGGAGAGGAAGGACATGTAAGAGCCTTCGTAGGCGTTTGTATAATGCTCATAAGTGAGCGGGGTGGCGACGTCTAAGAGTTCGATATCGCCTGGGTTTAGACCCATCTTCTTTTCCAAAATAGCGGCGATTTGCAGGCCTTTTTCGTTTTTAAAGGCGATATAGTCCTCTTTTTTCATCTCTTTTATCGCCGCGTAATCGCCTTCTTTTGAAAGCAAAAGGACGGTCATGGGAGTGTAGCCTCTTGTGCAAAGAGACTTGTCGAAAGAGAAGGAACGGACCGAAACGGAGCTGATTGTGCGACCAAGGAAAGGAAGCGAGCAAAGATAATCTATGGTCGAAGGGAGGCTTGAGATGTCTTTCTTGGTCGCATAGGAGAATTGGAAGGCCGAGATCAAAGGGAAGTCCTCTTTGTTCCCGAAACGACGTTCGAAATAGGGGTCCTTCACCTTGCCTTGAAGGAGATGCTCGAAGGTAAAGTGAGCGTCGGCGGTGGAGATGACGTAATCCGCTTCGATTTTTCTTCCGTCCTCCAAAGTAATTCCCTTCGCGACTCCGTTCTCCAAATCGATGGATTTCACGGGGCAAGAAAGGTTCAAGCTGCCCCCCTCTTTTTTGAATTTCTCGGCGATCCTGGCGATCATCGGGATCGAGCCCCCTTCCAAAAGGCCGCTTTCCCCTTTGGAAAGAGCGCCTTGGATGTAGTAGAAGGAGTGCATGTTGTATTCTTCGGAGAGGTAACGGGTCAAAACGGAGGCTAAGTCCTTGTCTTTGGCTTTCGCGGCGAACTCCCCGACGGAACGATGGACGGATTTAAGATAGGAGATCCCCATGGGGGCCATCTTCAAAGCGAATCCGGTTTTCTCGAATAGGCCCATGTTCTCAACGGGCTTCTTCACGGGGATGTTCACGTGACGGTAAGCGTAGCAATGATGGATGAAAGAGCGGATTAGGCGCTTGTCTTTGGGGAAGAAAGTGATCATCTCTTTGTATAGGGCTTTGAGGTCGCTATAAAAATGGAAGATCCTGCCGTCGCTTAGCTCAAAGCAAGTGAGACAGGCGGTGGGAAACACCTTTGTGTTCTGATTGACCGCGCCGATATGATGCCAAAGGGGATAGAGATTCGAGGAGGGATCGATGCCAATGATCCAATGGGCGCATCCTTCGATGTAGATCCCTTTGCGGTACCACCCCATGCACACCCCGCCAGGGACGGGATTCTTTTCATAAATTTCGACATCGAAATCGTTGTCGAGGCAGTAAATGCCTGCGGTGAGGCCGCTAATTCCGGCACCAACGATGACGATTTTCTTCTTCCTGGCCATGGAGGCTATTATACGACCGAACGCGCACGGAGAGAGGTATCAATTTTATTGCTATTAAAATAAGGGACGCTTTTGTAAAATACCCGCATGAAATACCGTTGTTTTGCATTGGTTTTGCCTCTTCTCGTTTCTTGTTCATTTTCGTTTTCGAATAGCAAAAATAGCGATGCAGGTTTAAGTCTAGACGGTCAATCTGATTCAGAGAAAGAGGGGCCTGGCGAAGAAAGGGATTCTAGTTCTTCTATTGCGGAGAGCTCCACTGAGTCAAATGAAGAAAAGACCTTGGACGTGTATGCGATTAATGACTTCCACGGGCAAATAAAGGAGGAGGGAGCCTACCCCGGAATCGAAAGCGTTGCGACCTATCTCAAGAAGCGAGGCGAGAAAGAGAATACCCTTCTCATCTCTTCTGGCGACATGTTTCAAGGGTCTTTGGAGAGCAATTACAACAACGGGAACCTACTCGCCGACATCATGAACGATTGCAAGTTTGACGCGCTTTCCTTGGGGAATCATGATTTTGACTGGGGGCTAGAGGCGTTGAAAGAAAACAAAGAACGCGTTTCGCCAGACGGCTATCAAACCCCTTATCTCTGCGCGAATCTCTATAACTACGAAAATGGAAAAGAAGGGGAAGACCAGCTTAGCCAATATGGCGCGGAGTATACGATCTCCGAGCAAGAGAACGGCCTTAGGGTTGGCATCATCGGGGCAATAGGCGAGGATCAATACACCTCCATTACCTCGACTTACGTGGAAGATGTCTGCTTCAAAGACCCCTCTCCCATCGTCAAAAAGCTTTCGGATGAGCTTCGCACGGAGAAAGACTGCGATGTGGTTATTCTTTCTTTCCATGCCTCGCAAAGTGCGATGCTAGGGAAAGGGGTCACCGACGTTTCCCCAATAAGTGGGAAACGCTATGTGGACTTGGTTTTATGCGCCCATACCCATACATTTGAGAGCACAACCGAGAACGGGGTGATTTTCACTCAGAACAATGACAAAGGAGAGAACGCCTCACACGTCACTTTGAAAGTGAACTCGGCAGGCGAAGTGACTAGCAGCCTTGAGACGATTGAAGGCAACGTCATGAAGAAAGAAGCCCAAGTAGACGGCTATGATGAGACGATATCCAGCCTTGTTTCTTCTTATGGCGAAATCACCGAACCGATTGGAAAAGAGACGCTGGGGAACGTAAGTGGCTATTTCACCAAAAAAGAAAGCTTGCCTAACCTTGTGGCGGAAGCAATTCTAGAAGAAGCGGCCGAGGCTTTCGACGACGTCGACCTTGCGATGGTCAATAGTGGGAGAGAGGGTCTTTCGTCGGGTTCACTTACTTATAGCGAGCTTTTCTCCGCGCTACCTTTCGACAATGAGATTTATTTGATCGAGACCAGCGGAACAGCCTTATTCAACGAAGCGAAATACAATTGCATCGCCAGGGCGCAGCAAGAGGCATTCGATTCTTCAAAAACCTATCATATCGTCGTCATCGATTACCTTGCAGTTCATCAAAACATATATCATGTCCGTGATTATTTCCCTGGCGCGAGGGTCCTTGGGAAATTGACGGGTGAGACGGGCGCCAAACGAGGGTATCGTGACATAACCGCGGACTATATCAGAAACAAGGGAACGATTAGTTCAGCGAATTTTTCCTCGAGCCTAGACCGTCATAATAGGGGAAAATTGACTTCCTCTGTTTCGCTATAAAACTCTGCAAAAAGCCAATATCCAAAGAAAAAGAAGGGCTTTTTGCAGCCCTTCCCTAGAAAGGAGATTAGAAGTCGAGATTGCTTTCCTCCAAGGTAACGGTCACATCGGCGAGATAACTCCTCAAACTTTTGACGTCCACTTTGATCACCCAAAAGGAAGACCAGTCGTCTGACAGATCGCCGAGGGTTACGTGCGTTGGGTAGTGACGCTTGATGCCAATATAGCCTGCCGCGTTGAGAAGTCTTTGCTCATCGTAGGTGAGCCGCTCATAGACTTTCGCTATCCCTTCGATGAGATCGGCCTGGGTCTGCTTTTGCCAAAGTCCTCCGCCAGCTTCCTCTTCCACTGTTTTCATGGCGGCTTCATAGCTCTTGATTAGTTCTTGGCCGATGTCGGGATCGGCCGTATAGCATTTGGACTTGAGGTAGTAAGCGCTGTAGGTCGCGTTGTGGCCTGCAGGATATTCCTTGGTGTAGACCTCGCTGAAGAGAGGATAGCAGACCGCGGTGGACTGGGTCTGTATCATCTTGAGGAAGGAGGCCTCATCGCTTGGTCCCTTATAGGTGTTGATCGTGTCCTCGCGCATGACGCATCTTGCAAGCTCGTCTTTTGCTTGCCAGCGCAGGAACTTCTGAACGTAATTCAAAGTGATGCTCGCGTTGAGGTCTACGTCGATCTTCGAGGTTATTTTGGCGACCGCAACATGGTCGAACGCCTTGATGCACTTAATCGTTATCTCGCAAGCCGATGTGTCGATTGATGTGGTGAAGTAATTCGCGGTGTCTTCCGTGTAGGCTTTATCCTGCCAAGAAATGTCTAAGGTGACTTCCTTGGAGGCATTTGATGGGGTGATCGTGTAGGAGAAGATCTTCGTTAGGTGGGCTCCATCCCCCTGGACCGTCTTCACGTGCTTCAATCTAAGGCCGTTATCATCGATTGGGTCGGTATTGTCTACCTGTGATGTGACGATCTCGTCGCTTAGCACGCCGTTTTTTACGATGCCCGCGGCTAGCACGCCGCCGAGGATGGCGAGGGCTGCGCTGATGGCGAGGATGCTTTTAACGTTCTTCTTCGTCAAAGGATTCTGCATTTGCAATGGACCTCTTCTTTCTAAGGGGCTTGCCCCTCACCTCATTAATAAAGAGGAAAAGGCCGTTATGCCCCAAAAAAGAACAAATTCTTTTCTTTTTCTCTTTCAAAACGGATAATTGCCGCGTTTCCTATGGAGAAAGTCGCGTTCCTCACTCTTGATGTCGAAGACCTGAAAGACTCGCTTTGCTTTCAAGATGAGGAAGAGAAAGAAACCTTGCCTAGCGCGATGGACGGGGTGAAAACCTTCTTCGCTTTATGCAAAGAAAACGATATCAAGGCCACCTTGTTTGTTTTGTCTTCCCGTCTAGAGGAAGATCTTCCTTTGCTTCAAGAGGCGGTTTCCCTTGGCTTTGAGATTGGAATCCACGGCAATGAGCACGTTATGGTCACTAGCTACTCCTTAGAAGAATTCAAATCCTTGACAAAGAAAGCCAAAGAGGAAGTGGAGAAGAAGCTTGGAATCGCCGTCAAAGGCTATCGCGCGCCGGGCTGGGCGATAAGCGAAGAGGAACATGATTCTCTTGCTTCCTTAGGCTTTGAATATTCCTCCTCACTTTGCTTCGCGAAACGTTGGGCCTCTTTCTCTTTGCCTCCGAAACTAGAAAACTATCAGCAACTCGCCCCTTATCTATATAGATATAAGGGCTTTACGGAATTCGCCCTGCCTACTGTTTCTAGTGGCCCCTTCTTAGGGCTTCCTCTAGGAGGAGGCGTAATCCCAAGGCTCTTCCCTCTTTTCGAGGTCTCTGCCTATATGAAAGAGCACGCGAAGAGAGGGGATCCCTTCATTTTGAACGCCCATCCTTTTGAATTCTCCTCTTACCTATGGAAATACCATCCGGAACTGAGGGTCCGGGACAACATCTATCTCAATGATGGTCGGAAAAACTGGAAGAAGAGACTTGCTCATTACATCGGGATCTTCAAGAAACAGGGGTATCGCTTCATGACGTTTGAAGAATATCTGAAGAACGACCTCGCCTTGAAAGAGAGCCTTAAAGAGAAAAAATGAAGGGGAAATGTCCTTCTTTCCCTTGTTTGGTCAGAAGGCTATAATTCTCCTCGCGCGGTCCATTAGCGCAGTGGTTAGAGCTCACGACTTATAATCGTGTGGTCATTGGTTCAAATCCAATATGGAC
>CAVEPD010000045.1:0-10445 GCA_963617535.1 bacterium | reverse complement strand
GCGCTTGATAAGCGCAAGGTCGATGGTTCAAACCCATTAAGGCCCACCAATCGAAACCTGCCTCCCTAAAAGGGAGGTTTTTTCTTTCCTTAATGTCTCTTCAATTTCATAATTACCCGTGATGGAAAAAGACATTCTCGCATTAGATTTAGGCAAAGGTTCTCTTGGGATGGCGATCTCCCATAGTGGCATGTTCATTACGCCTCTTAAAAATCTTCGCTTCAAGATGGGTGAGTACAAAGACGCGATAAAGATGATGCAGGAGGAACTTCAAGGGGAAACCGTCCAGCACATCGCGATTGGCTGGCCCACCTTCCCTTCTGGCGATCCCTGCGAGATGACTCCGATTGTCGACGATTTCATCCATATGATTGAGCCTTTGTTTCCTGGGGTGCCTATTGTTAAAGTCGATGAGCGGAATTCCACGGTTGAAGCTGCGGCAATCCTTCATCAGAATGGCGAGAAAACCAAGAAGCAGAAACACCACATCGATTCGACCGCTGCGGTTGTAATACTAAATCGTTATCTAAGGAGCATCGGCCAAGCCGATTGAAGAAGTATGGAATATTTACCAAAAGTAATTGCCTCATTAGCGAATTCACATTCGCAATTTCATGTCATTGCAAACCTCGAGAAAGAACTAAAAGAGAAGGGTTTTGCGGAATTAAAAGAAGGAGAAGCTTGGAAATTGGCTCCTTCTTCCTCTTATTACGTCAAACGGAACGACTCCTCTATTATTGCTTTCCGCCTCCCTGAAAAGAACGCTGAGCTGACCTTCCATATAAGCGCCTGCCACAGTGATTCTCCAACCTTCAAAGTGAAGCCAAATCCCATTACGGTTTCGGGTGACTTGATGATGCTTCAGACGGAGCCTTATGGTGGGGGAATCTACCGTTCCTGGATGGACAGGCCGCTTTCCATTGCTGGGCGAGTTTTGTTCGCCGACGCTACTGGCATTCATACCAAACTTTTGGATATTGATGAAAACCTTTTGGATATCCCTTCGCTTTGTATTCATTTCGATCGTTCCGTGAATAGCGAAGGGGCGCTCAATCCTGCGACCGATCTGATCCCGGTTTTTGGAACAGCAGACGATAGCTTCGACTTCGATAACTATATTTCGGAAAAGGCTGGCCTAAGCCAGGAGGAGACACTCGTCTCTTATGATTTGTACCTTTATCTTCGTGAAGACCCGAAATTTGTCGGCTGCCATCATGAATTCCTCTTGTCGCCGAGAGAAGATGATCTCTCTAGCGCTTATTCCTCTTTCTATGGCTTCTTGGATGCCAAAAAGACATCCACGTCCTCAATGTTTTGCTGTTTCGACAATGAGGAAGTTGGCTCATTGACTAGACAAGGAGCCCGATCCACGTTCTTAAAGGACGTGATTACGAGAATCGCTTCTTTCTGGGGCGATAGCAAAGAGGAAATCGCTTCGCGTTCCTTTATGCTTTCCATTGATAATGGCCACGCCATTCATCCGAATCATCGCAACGTGATGGGCGAGGGCGTTAAAGTAAATCTAAATGATGGCATCGTTTTGAAATACAATGCGAACCAATCATACACAACGGACGGCCTTTCTTCGTCTTTGATCAAAGCCCTTGCCGCTGGAGCCAAATTAAAGGTCCAGGAATTCACCAATCGTTCTGACTTAAGGGGAGGAAGCACGCTTGGAAATCTTTCCAATGGCGAAATCTCCTTCTTGTCAGCGGATATCGGCTTGCCTCAACTTGCCATGCATTCTAGCAATGAACTGTTAGGCGCCTTAGACGTTGAAGACATGGGAATTCTCTGCAGAGAATACTTCTCGTCCAACTTTGTTGTGAGAGGTTCGAACATCCTTTTTAAATAAAAAGTGGGCTTTTGCGGGGATTTATATTGAAATGAAGTCTCATTGGTTAAAAACAACATTCCGATGGGCCTTTTTAGCCGCCTATGTTGGCGCCTGCGCTTTAATCCTTGTTGAGAGCGGGATTGATGGAGACGGTTCTAGTAAACAGTCTAATGCGATTGCCGCTAAAGTCGAAGATATCTTCAATAGGAACTATGATCATCGGGAGGTGAAGGAACTTAAGGATTTTAGTATTTCTTTTGATAAAAATCCTTCCGAGAACGTTTTCCATACCGGCGACGTTGTTAATTACACTTGCTCCTTTTCTCCATCCGATGCTAGCGACCCAACCTTAAAGTGGGCAATAACAAAAGGGGCGGATGTTATCTCAGTTGACGAAGCGAATCAGCAGATAACCTTCCAAAGTTATGGCGAAGCCGAGCTCAATGTAACTAGCATCAAGAAACCAGAACTATCAAAAACTTTCACCTTTGTTTCGGAGAAGATCCCTGTTGAAAGCATTCAAGCTGAATCGGAAATAAACCTGATTGCAGGCGACGCGAATGTTTATTCCATCCAAGTTACGGTTTTGCCGGAAAGCGCCGATGAGAAAGGCCTGAAATTCGTTTCCAACAATCCCGACGTCATTCAGGTTGACGAAAATGAAGGAAGCCTTAAGGCTCGAGAACCGGGGGAAGCCATTATCACAATCACCAGCGTTGACAACCCTTCTCTCCAGACTTCCACTCATGTAACTGCATCCTCTTCTGAAAAAATCGAGTTTGAACTCCGTACTATCGCTTTAACAACTCAGGGTGTTGTTCTAAATAAGAATGTTCCAAGCGTTCTTGTAAAAGGCACTTACAGCGACGCCGGAGCCGATTTTGACGTTAGCAAAATCAGCGTTGATTTAGGCGACCTTTCTAACTTGATAACTGTTTCGGAAAAGGAAGTTGTGTCCCCTGGGAATTTTTCCTTCCGCCTTTCCTTGAATGATTCATCGGTTGCGGAACAGGAGGGTTTTACGGACTTATTGGGAAAAATAAAGGTAAGTTACGAGGATTTTCCAAAGAACGAAATGGCGCTTTCCGTGGCCATTAATCGCCTGAAGACCATAACTTCCGACGTTATTGACGGCTCAAAAATTCAGTCCAATATTGATTGCCATTACATTCATTTGACCAATATGGGCATCCAGTATATTGAGCCTCTTAGCATCTCTATACCATTTAAGAACGGCTTTCGGCCTAGCGACTATAAACAGGATGGCCAATTTATAATTTCCGATTCGCGGTTGCGCGCTTCTTCAAATTCCTATTCCTTACTCAAAGCCGCGCCTGAAAGCGAAATTGACGGGCTTGAAGGGGATGTTTCTTATAACGTTGATGGAGCGAACATTCTCACTTTCCATTATTCCTATTCGAAGATTGAGGACAGCTCTTGCACGAGCCTCGACTTCGGGCTCAGCAAATTCTCCAAAACCGAAACGACGGAGTTTCTAATTGGCGAGGATTATGACGAATCCGACCTTGAAGGCCTTTTTGAAACCTATGTTTCTTGCGATTCAACGGACTCGCGCGTCACAAAAGCCCTGAAATCCGCTCCCTTGTCTTTTTCTTCCTCAGACTCAAGCGTTTTGAATATTCCCGATCCCCATGAGCTCCCATCTTTGAGATTCCTAAAGAAAGGTAACGTGACGTTGATTGTTTCCTTCCTCACGAACAGTCGGGAGTATTCCTTGAATGGGGTTGACTCTCCAAATGACTTCGCGCTGAAACTTGATGGAGAAGACTTCACCGAAGAGAGTTTGACCATCGGCAGGGGAGAAACAAAAACCATCTCAGCAGAAGGACTTGTGTCTACGTCCTTGGGAAAAGAGAAAATTTTTAAGCCTCTTAATTGCTCCATTAAGGGTAGCGTTCCAAGTCTTTTCAGCGACTACGTTTCTATCGAAAACTCTGCAGAAGGCTCTTATTTCGCGGTGAAAGGGGTTAAAAAATACGTGGATTCAATTCCGCTAATGATCGAAATTTATTACGAAGATTCTCTATTCGCATCCTTAACAAGGACCATCTCTATAAACTACGCACCCGTGACTTCGATTTCTTTAACCGCCGCTCTTTCACAAGTCTCTGATGAATACAACTCTCCTAATGAAAACTGCACAATCGTTCCTTTAGGCTCGATTCTTAAAGGACAGGTCACGACGAATGAAGACGCGACAAATCAACGGGCTACGTATTCTTCTAGCCAAGAGAATGTGCTCAAGGTCGATTCTGCTACTGGATTAATTGAAGCGGTGGGGGTCGGAACCGCGGAAATAAAAGCCATTAGCCAAGACGATATGACTATTTCTTCGACCATGACGATCCGGGTCGTTGATAGCGTTAGCCCCTTTGAGCTCGATCTCGCCAAGATGGACGTCCCCTCCTCCTCGATGAATGAAGACGGGTCTTATCGTATTTCTTTGGACTATGGGGAACCCTATCGTTTCTGCCTGAACAATAAAGTTTCTTGCTCAACGACTGCGCTTACCTGCTCCTATACGAACCCGTCGCAAAGCCACATCGTACGGGTCGATAGTAGTGGCTTGATCTCTTCTTTGGGCGTCGGCGAGGAAACGGTAGAAATTGGTTACAAGAATGAACTTGCTTCCTATTTTGTGAAAGTCACTTTTGAAGTCAGAAGAAATCTTGGTTTCACCTTGGAACAGCTCGCTCTCGTGGTTAGGAAAACTATTGGCCACTTCTCTTTGTTCGCAGTTACCGCGTTGCTTAGCCTTGGCTTCATTTTCCTGACCTTCTCAAAGCCTTCTCATCAGTACATTGCTTTAGGCGTTAGCTCCGTGATCGGCTTCCTGGTGGCCATGGGGAGCGAATTTATTCAGCTTTTCACCGCCGGAAGATGTGGTGCTTGGACTGACGTCGGCATCGATACGGCGGGATATATGGCTTCGATTCTTGTTGCCGCTTTGACTCTTGGCATAATTTTGTTGGTCCGTCGTTTCCGCAACAAGAAGAAACAAAGCGATGAGCCCTTTGAAAAGGAAAACGTGAAATAGAAGTTGTCTCTTCTTGAAGAACGAAAAAGAAACGTCGATAATAGCAAAGCCTTCAAGGCAAGCGGGTGTTTGGCTCAGCGGGAGAGCGCTTCCTTCACACGGAAGAGGTCACTGGTTCGATCCCAGTAACACCCACCAATTCGATTCACGGGCGCCCTTTGGGGCGCTTTTTCAAACTTTCTCTTCTTAAAGGAACGTAGTAAAATCACCCCGTTGCCGCCTTGGCTCAATGGTAGAGCAACTGATTTGTAATCAGTAGGTTGCTGGTTCGATCCCGGCAGGCGGCACCAATTTGCTTGTATTCTTATATATAGACAGCGTCCTTCGTGACGTTTTTCTTTTTGCCCTTGCCCTTGCCAAAAACGTGGCTATATTTCTCGTCCCTTTAAATCAAAGGGGCCAAAAGCACGAAAGGAGGCAGGAAGTTAGATGAAAGAGTTGTTGAGAAAAGCCTTCCCAATTAGCAAGCGTAGACGCGCCAAGAAAATGGATTCTTGGCAAAAGGGTTTCTTCGATTCGTTAGCCGAGGGATATGAACTCAATATGCTGGACCAAGTGACGTCTGGCGAACAAATGTAAGGAGGGGTTTTCGCCCCTCTTTTTTGCATCTTCGTCGTTCTTAAAAGACCCGCTAAAAAACTCGTTTAAATTCCCTCTACCAACCTAGAAAAATAGTCCTATAGTTAGCCGTGCCAAATGCGACCACCTTTGGCGAATGGAGACCCACGTGGCTAGAAAAATCCTCGAACTAAAAAATGTTTCGAAATCTTATGGTGACAAAGTGATTCTCGATCACTTCAATCTGTCCATCAACGAAGACGAATTCGTTACTTTCTTAGGACCCAGCGGTTGCGGAAAAACAACGACTTTGCGCATCATCGGCGGCTTCGAAACCATGCAGGAGGGTACCTTGCTTTTGGATGGGCAAGCCATTGAGAATCTCCCTTCGCATAAGCGGCCCATCAATACGGTATTCCAGAAGTACGCGCTTTTTCCTCACCTCAACGTCTATGACAATATTGCTTTTGGACTCCGTAACAACATCTATTCCAATGTTTATGACATCGGCATGATGAACATGATGGAGGAGAATGGCTTTGACGAAGAGGAAATCGATCTCCTCGCGAAGAAGACCGCGATGATTGAAAAGCCAAAGGACGTGAAGGCCTTCTTGGTTGATTACTGTGACAAGCGTTCGCCTTCTTTCCTCCTTGAAAAGACTCTTAAAGCCAAGGGGAAACGTTTTTCGAGTCCAGATGATTGCAAACGCGAGATTGAAAATTTGCTAGCAGAGCTCAAGTTGGATATCCCGTTTTCTTTTTCTCCCGATTCGCCTATCAAAAAGAATATCGAGAACCTATTGAGCCTCGCTAGGGACAATGACGTTTATGCGAAGATGAAAGAAAGGCTCACCTCTAGGAAATTCAAAGAAGAGGTCATCAAAGGCGAAGTCCTTAAGGCTTTGAAACTCGTGAACCTAGAAGGCTATGAAGAAAGAGACGTCTCCTCCCTTTCCGGCGGACAGATGCAGCGCATCGCGATTGCTAGAGCCATCGTGAATAAGCCTCGTATACTTCTTTTAGATGAACCTTTGTCCGCTTTGGACCAAAAACTCCGCAAATCCATGAGATTAGAGCTAAAAGAGCTCCAACAAAAGCTGGGGATTACCTTTATTTTCGTGACCCACGATCAAGAGGAAGCCATGGTCATGAGCGACACCATCGTCGTCATGAATGACGGCGAAATCCAGCAGATGGGTCGCCCGGAAGACATCTATAACGCTCCGGTCAATCGTTTCGTCGCTTCCTTTATTGGCGAGGCAAATATCTTCCGTGGCGTTTATTCCGCGCCTGGGCGTTTCTCCACGCTTGGGAAGACCTTCAAGGTTACTTCCAAAGACTTTAAACCTGGCGAAAAAATATACGTCATCGTGGAGAAAGACGGTTTTGATATCGGCACCCCCGACACCGCTCGCATTAAGGGAAAGGTAAGTAACGTGAAGTTCTCTTCCAACAAATACCTTCTTACCGTGGACGTGAACGGGACAAAGATTTTTGTCGATAGCGAGGATCGTTTCGCTACCGGGGATGAGATTGGCTTGAGCGTTGCGCCAGCGAATATCTACTGCGAGCCCCATTCCTCCAATAAGAATGAGCTTCTTGCGAACTACGAAGGCGCCAATATCGTCGAAGGGGAATACCTCGGTAACCAAAAAGTGCTCTTCCTTGGCGCGACCTTCAAAACCTATCTTACGACCTTTATCCCTGGCGAAATCGTCGATGCGGTCATCCGCCCGGAGGACTTCGATTTGGAGTTCGACCACCCTGAGAAATGTCTGATTCAAGGCGAAGTCATCAAAACCGCTTTCTCTGGCGTCCATTTCTCCCTTTGGATCAATTTCAATGGCAGCACCTTGCTTGTTCAGGATTACCAGAACTGCGAGATTGGCGATACGATTGGTTTAAAAGTCGACTTCTATGAGATCCATTTGATGAAAGTGGAAGATGAGGCTCAGCCCTTAGAAATCAGAAAAATCAGGGAAGATGCCCGCCGCCTTGCGGAAGAGGCGAAGAAGGAACATGCGACGCTTTAGTGCTTTCTCAATCCCTTATTTCCTTTGGCTGGGGCTATTTGCGGTTTTGCCCCTTTTCTTGATGGTCGTCCTTTCTTTCCTAAACACAAACGGGATGAACCTAAGCGGGGCAAGCTTCTCTTTGGACGCTTTTAAGCGCCTTGCCGATCCCGCTATTCTGAAGGCGCTTCTTAATTCGCTTTACGTCGCTGCGATGACGGTCGTTCTTTGCATTCTCATTGGCTATCCGACCGCTTATTTCCTTTCTTTTGGACCGTTTAAGCAGAAGAAGCTTCTCTTACTTCTTCTCATCCTTCCCATGTGGTCGAACTCAATGCTGAGAATCGTCTCTTGGCTCCGCCTTTTCTCCGTCCCTTGGCTTGTTCCGCTTAATGCGTTGGGAAGCTATTGGGCGGTAATTCTCGTATCCGTAGCCACTTATCTTCCTTTCATGGTGTTCCCTATCTACACCGTTTTGGAGAAGATGGATCGTTCTTTAATTGAGGCAAGCAGAGATTTAGGGTTGCCCGCTCCAAAGACTTTCGTCAAAGTCACTTTGCCTCTATCCATGAAGGGCGTGTATTCGGGAATCATCATGGTCTTCCTTCCTTCGGCGACTGGCTTTGCGATTTCGGAAGCCATCGGCGAAGGCAAGATTCGCATGTTCGGCAACCTCTTAGAAGGGGTGTTCAAACAGAACAACTATAACTTTGGTTCTTTGCTTTCTTTGCTTGTCTCCGTTCTCTTAATCGCTTTGATGGCGATTTTCGACAGGCTGCAAGATGGCAAGAAGAGGGAGAAGAAACATGCTTGAGAAAGCGACTTGGAAGCAAAAGCTCTTTGACGTGTTCCAATGCGTTTTCGTGGTTCTTGTCTATTCTTTCACTTACATCCCCTTGGTGATCATCGTCTATCAGTCTTTCAACTCCGCGGCGAATTCCATCGTCCCTTTGCAGTGGGGCGGATTTACCTTAGAAAATTTTGGCGCCCTGTTTACGAACAAGTCCTTGTACACCTCCATCCTCGACTCTCTTCTCGTCTCCTTATGGGCTACGGTAATCTCCACGGTCTTTGGGGTGTTCACGTGCTTTGGAATCATCTCGCTTAAGAAAAAACTCCGCAAAACCATGGATTTTTTGAATGAAATCCCAATGCTTTCCTCTGAAATCGTCACTGGTATTTCCCTGATGGTCGTCTTCTCTTTGGTGAAGCCTCTTTTCCCAAGAATCTTTGGCTTCCCCACGATGCTTATCGCTCATATCTTCTTCACTTTGCCTTATGTCATAATGATGGTCTTGCCTAAGCTTGAGCAAACCGATGATTCTTTGTACGAAGCGGCACGCGACCTTGGCTGTCCTCCTATGAAAGCTTTGTTCAAGGTGGTGGTCCCTTCTTTGTCTACTGCAATCCTCATGGGCGCGCTTGTGGCCTTCACGTTGTCCGTGGATGACTTTGTGATTTCCTTCTACACCCAAGGGAATGGCTTTTCTAACTTCTCAAATTATGTTTATTCCTCTTATACGAAGAAGAATTTCTCCGCGGGGGCTTATGCCTTCGATGCCTTGCTGACATTCATTACTTTAGCCGTTGTCCTTCTTGCCTCTAGAAAGTGGAACAAGAAGAAAGGAGTCAAACAATGAAGAAAGCTCTCATTGGCTCCGCGGTCTTCTTGGCCGCATTTACCGTCTTTGCCTGCATGGTGCTCAATACCCCCTCCAGCGTCCTTTATCTTCTAAATTGGGGTGAGTACATAGACTCCTCTTTGGTGAAGGGATTCGAGAAGAAATTCAACTGCCAGGTGATTGAGGAAACCGTCACTTCCAGTGAGACCATGTATCAGAAAATCGCAGGTGGAACGACAAGCTATGACGTGGCAATCCCTGGGGATTACGCGGTCAGCCGTCTTTATCAAGAAGGGCTTTTGATGGAACTCGATACGGATAACGCTTCTTATCCGAATCTCGCTTTGTATAAAACTTCCTTCCATTCCGATTTGAAAGCCTTGATGGATCGTTACATGGTGGATGAGGCAACCGGCGAGTCTTACGCTTCCTATTTCATGCCTTATTTTTGGGGCACTTATTCGCTTATCTACGGCACGCTTACCCCTGGGGTAGAGGAAGCGGTGAAGGAATATGGCTTTGCCTCTCTTTTCAATGACTCTCTTACTCCAGAGGGTACGAAGAAAGGGATGTACGACACGGCGAGATGGATCGTCGCGAGCTACCTTCTTTCAAAAGGCGAAGATCCTAATGTCGTAGATGAGAAAGGGTCAAAAGATGGAGACATCTCCGAATCCCTTCAAAATGAGATTATCCAAGCCGTAAAAGATGCGGGTTTTGCGGAGTTAGGCAACGATTCACTTAAGAGAAACGTCGCGAATGGCAAACTCGATATGTGCTTCACTCAGCTTGGCGATTATTTCGATGGTCTTTATCTTCTTTACGAAAGCGGGGGAGATGCGAGTCATTACAAGCTCTCTGTTCCGAAGATTACCGCGGCTTTCTTTGACTCGATGGTGATTCCCTCGACCTGCCAAAACACCTCTTTGGCAAATGCCTTCGTTGATTACATGCTTGATCCTGAAGTGGCGTATCAAAACGCGAAGTCCATCGGGTATAGCCCCACCCTTAAGGCAGTGGATGCCCTCTTTGAAGAACGCGCGGACTCTGAAGAGTTTTATCCGAATCTCTCCCAACGAGATTTTCTGAATATGTACCCCAATTACCTGAATCCCCTTTATGGGGTCAGCAAATCTTATTTGCTTGAAGCTAAGTCAAATGACTATCTCACTACCTGTGAGACGATCCTTAATAACCTTTCTTTGTAAGGGCCTCAAAAAATAGGTGGGCAAGCATTACTTTCGGAGTAGAATAAGCGGGCCTTCCGAAAGGAAAGCCGTTTATTAGGCGTAACTAATGAACGTCCTCTTAACAAAGCGGGCATGGCGTAATTGGTAGCCGCGATAGACTTAGGAT
>CAVEPD010000044.1:0-11813 GCA_963617535.1 bacterium | reverse complement strand
TGAAGTATTTTGGTGGATGCGATTCCGGCAGCACTTACACGAAGTGCGTGATTATTGACGAAAACGGCAAGATGGTCGCCAACGTGACCCTCAGAAGCCGCATCAACTCGGTCTTAAGCGCCCAAGAGTCTTTAGACCAAGCAATCGCCCAGGTGGAAGGGCTTAATTCCCCCAAGGACCTCGCCTATCTCGTTGGAACGGGCTATGGCCGCAACAAGGTCCCCTTCGCGGATGAGAACATCTCGGAGATCTCTTGCCACGCGATGGGCGTCCATGTCACCGATCCTAACGTCAAGGCCATCATCGATATCGGCGGCCAGGACGTCAAAGGCATCGCCGTTGATAAAGACGGCACCGTCCTCAATTTCGCGATGAACGACAAATGCGCCGCGGGCACGGGACGCTTCTTTGAAGCCATGGCGAGAGCCTTCGAAATGGATTTAGACACCTTCTCGAACCTCTCCCTCAACGCGAAGAACATCATCCCCATCACCGCTCAGTGCACCGTCTTCGCCGAATCGGAAGTCATCTCCCTTGTGGGCGAAGGCAAGCCGATGGACGAAATCGCCGCCGGCATCGAATTCTCGGTTGCTAAGCGCTGCTTCGTCATGGCCAAAAAGGCCGGCGCCACCGATAGCATCACCCTCACCGGGGGATGCGCGAAGAACGCGGGTTTAAAAGACGCGATCGAAAAGGTCTTGCACCTGAAAGTCGTGAACCTCTCCATCGATCCTCAGCTTATGGGCGCTCTTGGCGCCGCTGAATTTGCCAGGCAAAAAGGCCTCGCGGAGGGCAGGTAAGATGGGAACCGCTTTAATCGTATTGAGCTGGACCCTTTTCCCCTCTCTTGGCGTTTGGCTTTGGGTCAGCATCGTCTGCACCGTCGTTGGGGCGTTTATCGCCTTGTTCGCTCTTCTCTTCATCGTCTATTTCTTCAACCTCGATATGAAGATGACTTCAGCCTTGGAGCCCATTCTTCTGAAGCATTACGATAAGATTGAGAGAAAACGTAAAATCTAAGTATGTTTATTTTTGATGATCTCGCCGCCAAGGTCGATGAAATCAACAATAAATACGAGGCAAAATCGCTGAAGCTTGATTTGAACCAAAAGTTCCCTGAGAACCCGAATCAATTCATCTTCAGCGATGACAAAGCCTTCGAATTAGGGGCGAATCCTTACAAAGGAATCGCCCTTGATTTGCTTTTGGATTTGCCTTTGGAAGACGAGATTCTTCTTTTGGGCGAGGATTTGCCGGGCATTTCGAAGAACAAGAACTATGCGCGCATCACTCTCGCCAGCGTAGACAAAGACCAAATCGGATCTGGGAATGACCTTTATAGCTCAATCCGCAAGTTCGATTACGTGAAATACCACCTCTCTTATGAAGGGGTGATGATCCGCGAATCCGTCTTCAACAAGAAAGAGAGCTTGCTAGTATCAAAAACCGCCTTGAAGAAAGGCGGCCTCGACTTCTCAAAGCTAGGCAGCTACATCATCGCTAAACACAAAGAACTGCCCTTCATCAAAAACGTCAAAGTCATCTTTGTGAACCTCGACGATTATGATTACGAAGGAATCGCTGAGCTTCTTAGGAAATGCGAAAGCATCACCAAAGCCTTGGATCACCTTACCAATAAGGTGAAGATGGACTGCCATTCCTGCGCGGTGCAGGTCATCTGCAACGAAGTCGAAAAGAAAGTCAAAGAGGACTTCAAGAAGGATTAATCATGATCAGCTTAGAAAACGAAGAATTGCTCGTAAGCGTATCCACCCATGGCTCGGAATTAACCAGGGTGTTCTATAAAAAAGCCAACCAAGAAGTTTTATATGACGGCAAAGGGAACTGGGATCATAGCGATCACGTTCTTTTCCCCATCATCGGGGATAACCGCGCGTTCGCAATTCATGGCAGAGCCCATTTCATCCCTGGAACGCATGGCATTGCCCGTTACTCCGATTTTGAGGTCACGAGCCAAAGCAAGGACTCCGTGACGCTTTCTTTGACCCATCAAAGCGACGATGCCTATCCCTTCAATTGCAGGATAAGCGTCACGACACGTTTAGAGAAGAATCAAATCATCCGGGAGACCGAGATCGTTTCTTTAGACAAAGCTGAGATGGCTTTCCAATATGGCCTTCATCCCGCCTTTATCTGCGATTTCTCGAATTCGACTTTGGAAGTAGGGGAAGGCACCCTCTCCCTAGAGCTAGAGAAAGGCGTCATCCAAAGAAGAGTCGCCTGGCCTTTTGCTTCTCCTTGGAAGATCGAACGTCCTTACATTGAACAAAAGGACACCCTTGTACTCAGCAACCCTCAAGGCAAAATCAGCTTGCATAACGGCCAAGGGAGAACCATCTCTTTGATTTCCTCTTGCCCTTATTTTGCGATTTGGACACCTGAAAAACCCTGCAAAAACGACTTTATTTGCTTGGAATCCTGGTATGGCGTCTCTCCTTACGTCGGCATTCCCCTTGAGCTTGGAGACAGGGATCACGCGCAAAAAACAAAAGACGTCGCGCATTACCGCGACGTCCTCATCATTGAGTAAGGCTTCCTTCGGGAGGCTTTTTAGTCATTGGGCTTGAGATAGCCCCTCATTCCTTCGAGCATGACCTCGGCGAGCTTTTCAGCGCCTTCATCGCTCGGGTGGAGGCCGTCATAAGTCATGGAGATTGCTTCTTTTGGGTAAGGATAGATGCCGGCCTCTGGGTCATAGAGCCCTTGCTTATAGGTTGGATAGGGGAGATCGACGACTTTGCCATGCAGATAGCAACGTTTGAACTTGACGGCGTTCAGGCAGGTGAACCCTGCTTTGTCGTGGGTGTTGATATTAACAACCCCAGTTTCGCGGGCTTCGTTGAAGATTGCGTTCGCGACTTCGTTAAGCGTTCTGCCATTTTTGGGGTCGTAACTCCCTTTCGCGTAGTTGTAAGGGTCATTGATATAAACGAAGTCGCCTCTTTCTACGGGATTGCAAAGGAAGATCAGGGGGTTGGGGGCCAAAGCCTTGATGCGAGCGACGATGCAGCCTAGATTTCCAAGAATCGAACCCTTGGTACGGAACAGGTAATCGCGTTTGGTTCCGATAGGCAAAGCGTAATCGCTCCACCAGTCATTTGTTCCGAGCATGATGAGATAGGCGTCTCCTTTTTCAATGGGCGCGTCTAACCAGGTTGTCGTGGTAGCCCCATCGATGCCCAGGTTCGTGATTTTGTAACCCGGGAGTTTGCTTTCCAAGCGGGAAAGAACCCCCTTGTTCACACGGTAGCCCGTTTCATCGAGATGGGCATTCAAGTAGAAGAAGGAGTCTCCTATGGCAACGATATGTCTCTCTTTCATAACGCTTTATTATTGCATATGTTAAAAACTTTCAAACAAATTTCTAACTTTTGCGTCGGTTTTTTGAAGCACGTATGCCCGATTTGTGATGTAACCTATTTTCAAAATCAAATATAGGTTACATAGGTTACAGACGGAAAGGCTTTATCTATTTTGTTAAATCATGGCCTTTTCTTGAAATTTTGCATATTGGTTACATTACTTTAGGATATCTTCAAGCGTGTATTCACCTTGAGGTATTTTTGAAATGCGATGGTATTCGTGAATGGAATAGAGCAGGCGCCCAATGTCTGAGAAATACTCTTTGACGAAGGCATAGTTTTTGACTTTCCCTATTTTGAGATTCGTTTTGCAGAACTCACTTGGCTTTTTGCCCGACTTTTTGTATTCGGAGTACTTCCCCTCGCTTAAGATTATGAGCATTTCGATTTCAGGAGCTGTGACAACATTGATCACCTCAATTTTGTGCTCATAAGCTTTGCTTAATTTGAAAGCTTCGTGTCTAGAATCTAAGACGCGAACGACGGTGATTTTTTCACGGAAACCTTTGCGCAAATATTGCTCTTCAAAGTTTTTTGCGCTGCGGCATTGGATAAGATTTTCTTCTAATAGGTCATTCGTACTGAAAATCAGCTGATTTGCGTCTAAAAGCAATTCAAGAATGGCCCGTTCGGCGGACCCTTCGTATATGCATGCCACATACTTCGTAAGCTTCATTAATCGCCTTCCTGCGCTCGCGCTAGCAAGACTTTTTTAAGAGCCATGTATGCTTCGTAATTGGGAACGGTTCCCTCTAGATATCCGCTTTTGTAAGCCTCGCTTTTTTTGATGTCGTTCCGTTTTAACAAAGTCACAAGCTTTTTGATGTGTATCCCGTTGCTATTTGTCGTGATGTAGATGTTGTCGTTCCTCATCATCTCGTCCATGAGTTCCACATAATGGGTTGAGTAGACGATGACCGCTCCCTTTGAATTTACCTTTTTATCCATGTAAAGTCTTATTAAAGTGGAAAGAATTTCGTGGTTGAAGTGATTCTCAAGCTCATCAATGATGAGATAGCCACCTTCCGCAAATGTTTTGATGGCCGCTAAAAAGGTGTCGATGCCTTTTATTGTTCCAGAAGATAGGTAACGGTTTAATTCGACGAGGCGAGTCAAAACGATCTCTTCTTTGCCACGGAATTTTAAACGGATGTCATTTTCATTACCGGATTTATTTATCTTAAGAAACTCAATGCTGGGGTCAAAGAAGCTGATTAATTCTGCTGGACAATCCGCGGGCAGACTTAACTCATTGACGTTGGTATAGCGAAGCATGTCCACGAAGCATATCGGATCTTTTCTTTTCTTGTTGAAGGCGACCATAATGCTGACATCGTTCAGCAAAAATGGTTCATTTTGGTTTCGAATCAATATGGGTTCAACATTATCAAAACTGAAGAAGGCGTCTTTTTTCTTGATTTTGCCCGCAGGCTTTTGGAACAGGAATTCGCTTTTGATGAAGAGACGGCTGTTTTCTTTGCCGATGAGAGAGCGCAAAAGATAAACATGCGCATCATCTAAAAAATAAGTGTCAAAGGTGGCTTCCTTATCTTTTTCAATTCCATCGAACAGCTCCGGATAGGGGCTTCCGTTTAGTGGCTCGTTTGCAAGCAGAGAGCAAACGAACGAGATCAGTTTCAGAACAGTGGTTTTTCCCGATGCGTTGATACCAGCGATTGCTAAAACGTTGTTTTGATAGAACTTGGTTTCTCCATTCGTTGGTAACAGGCCCATTTTCTCTTCGTTATCTTCGCTTACTCTTTGGGTGGCTAAAAAATCGATGGAGCAGTTTTCTTCAAGCAATGGCAATCCGGATACGGCAAGTCTTAACAATTTCATTGGCATTTGTTCTTAAACACGGAAAAAACGTGTCTAATTACATATATTATAGTCAAATATAAGATGGAAAAAAGGATAAAAACGTAAAACGTGTTTTTAAAAGGAAAATAAAAAGTTAAGAAAATAATGCGGGATCTAAAACGGCATTGACTGGTTCATTGCTGGTTGCCTAAGAACTCCTGAATGCGGTTTTGAATCAGCTTTTCTAAGATTTTGATTCGCTTACTCGATAAGTTGTATCTAGGATGTTTCCTAAATTTGAAGTTTATCAGCCTTCGAAGCATCGCTTTTTGCCTTTCGGAAAGGAAGGCCTTGGCAATATCTTCGAAAGAGACGCCAGTATAGGCAGGGGAACGAGTTTTTAAGTAAGCGTCTAAATTTGCTAGGTCATCGTCCATTGCGAAATTCAAAAGAGCTAAGCCGTTGTCAAAAACAGGGGCAAACCCCATCGGTTTGTTCGTTTTGTTGTCAACTAAAAGGCCGTAATTTCCCGCATGCCTATCCACGTTATAGATCAAAGCATCGAAAATCATCATGTCGGCGAATTCGTCGTAGAATTCTTGGCCAAGCGACTTTAGGAAGGAGGCCGTTTCCTTTAAAGAGGCATCCCCGGTGAACTTGTATATGGGAACGAACGAAACGTCCGCGCTAGTGAATAATTCGCAAGTGGAGCATAGCGTGCCTTTCCATTTGGCTAAGCCATAAGGAACGTGATGGATTCCCATAACCTCTGCAATTTGAGAGGCATAGTATTCGGAATAAGGCTCGTTTCCAGCGTTTGCCGCCCCTGAGGTTCCACCTTTGTAGAGGTAGATTTTCCCATCGATTCTTCTCCAGCATTTGCGGAGCATCCCATTTGTTGTGTATTCTGGCGAGGATGTGAACCCTTTTATATTTGTGCTGCCATGCCCTGTATAAGCTATCAAGGCGAGCGTTCTGGCGAAATTGTGCTGGTAAAGGTTGTAGTCTTTAAATTTCCCGGCAAATCCTTTTTCAACGACCCAGTAACTGTCGTTGAGAGAAAGACCTTTGCAAATATTAATGACACCTAGAACGTCATTGTGGCTTAAGCCGCTTCGCGCAAGGATTTGGTCTGCATATTGCCTGTTTTTTGGAAGGATACGATTCTTAAGCCATTTCCCGATCCCGTCCGGAATTAACTCCAAATCGATTGGCAATAGGTCTCGTTTCTCTTCGTTGACCCATTCGATGATATAGGTTATCTCGCCTAGCTCATCCTTTTTAACTCGGAGCGTCAAAAGAGGCGTGTCGTATTGCCTCAATTCGTATGATAGGCAGGTCTCTTTCCCTTTCATCCTCTTCATTATCCCACACTGTGCGAATCACTGATTCGCGAATGAAAACAACTGATTCACGAAGAATTCTCTCAACCCTCGTATAATGATTTCGCCATGTTGAAACGCCTGACTATCACCAATCTTGCCATTCTAGAAAACGTCGATATCGTTTTCAAAAACGGCTTCACCGTATTGATGGGTGGCACGGGTGCAGGCAAGAGCTTAATTATTGATTCTCTTTCCTTGCTATTAGGTCAGCGCGCTTCAAGCGAGCTCATCCGCCAAGGGGAAAGCAAAGCCACGATCCGCGGGGAATTCGAAGCCTCCTCCCCGAAACTAGAGGCCCTTCTTTCTTCGCTGAATATCCCCTTTGATGGAGTGCTGACCATTGAAAGAGTGATTGGGAAAGCCAAAAGCACCATCAAAGCCAATGGGGTTCTGATTTCTTTGGGCGACCTAGCAAAGCTCTCTCCGCTTCTAGCGAACATTCATTCGCAGTTTGATGCGATGAAACTCTTAAATCCAGAGAACTATCTGTCTTTGATCGATTCCTATCGCCCTTCGATGATTGCTCCCTATATGGAGAACTATCGTCTGGCTTTGTCTTCTTATCGAGAGAAGCAAGCTCATTACGAAGAATTAGAAGCGAAAAAGAAGAAGCTTGAGTCTGAACGTGATTTCTATGAGTATCAATATAACGAGCTCAAGGGGATGGGCTTAGAAAGTGGGGAGCAAGAAAGAATCGAGAACGAGATTTCCTTATTGAGGAACTACGATTCCATCTATTCCCTTATTCAGGATTCTTCCTCAATCGTTCATGGGGACGCGCTTGAAAAGCTCTACGATTTGAACAAAAACATCGCAAAACTCGTTTCTTTCCAATCCCAATATCAAGAATCCTCTAAGCGTCTTGATGACGCTTATTACGAATTAGAGGATATCTTCTCTACCTTAAAGAGTCTCTTCTCTTCTTTGGATTACGACCCTGCAAGGCTAGAGGAACTAGAGCAACGCGACAGCGAGCTCTCTTCCTTGGAAAGAAAGTATAGGAAATCCATCCCTGAGCTTATCGTCTATCAAGCCGAGCTTGAGTCGCTTCTTGGCAAGGGCTCAACCTTCGAAAATGATTTAGAAGAGGCTAAGCGCGACGCTGAACGCGCATTCGAAGAAGCCTATGAGAAAGGCAACGACCTTTCTAAAATCCGGGAGCAAGTCGCCTCGCTCATCGAAAAGAACATGAAGAAGAGCCTGAAAGATCTCTTGCTCCGTGATGAATTCAAGATTGCCTTCGCCCCTTTAAAGAAAGACCCCTCTTCTTTGAAAGAAGATGGGATAGACGAAGTGCAGTTCCTTTTGGAAACGAACGTAGGGGAAGGGCTGAAACCCATGGAGAAGATTATCTCGGGAGGAGAGACGAGCCGTATCATGCTTGCCTTCCATTCCATTTTCCTTTCCTCCAACAAAGTCGGCACGGCGATCTTTGACGAGATTGATACGGGCATCTCCGGAGAAGCCTCGAAAGCCGTCGCGAACAAGATCTATGAGATCTCCTTATCCACCCAGGTCATCGCGATCACCCATGCCCCGCAGGTCGCCTGTCTTTCTGACCACGCGCTCCTCATCGAGAAGAACGTCAAAGAAGGAAGAACGAGCACATCCATCCATGAATTAGGACTAGAAGAGAAGATCGACGCGGTAGCTAACTTGATCTCAAACGGCAAGATCACTGAGAAGCAAAGGGAATACGCGAAAGAGATGGTTCTAGAGAAGGGGCGTTGACCCCTTCTTTTTAAGGCTTCTAGGGTTCTTCGTCTTACTGAAAACCCCGTTTTAGGGTACTAAATCCGACGAAAAACAAAATTTAGTCCCCTAAAACGCCATTTTCGCGTTTTCTTGTGAGACTTAAGCTTTGCATTTTCGTTAATCCATCTAACCACTTTTGGTCTAGAATAGCCCCGTTCAAAGGAGGCTGTTTAACAATGGCTAATTCTAAAATGGGGCGGGTATGGTATGCGCTAGCCTTGCTTGTCGCCGGCATCATGCTTATTGTCGGAGGTGTTAATGGCGCGAATACGATCATGGGGATCATCGTCACCGTGATTGGGGCAGTCGTGATTGCCATGGGCGTCATGGCCATCTGCTCACATAACGTGATTATGGGTGTCATCCTGATTATCTTTGGTGTCTTAATGATATCTTTCGCTTGGACGATCGCTTGGGTCGCTTTCCTCGTGAACGGGGTCATGATGATTGTCGGGGGCATCTCCGGGCTCATCAAAAGGAACGGCGGGATAATCAGCAACATCATGAATATCCTTATCGGCGTCGTCATTGTTATGCTTGGCTGTGGCAGCGGCGCTGCTTGGGACTTCATGAACGTCTTCTTCTATATCGCCGGCGCGCTTCTCATCGTCGATAGCATCCTTGTCTTGTTCAAGGCCTAATTTCTTAAGCATCAAGAAAAACAACCGTGGAGGCGAGAGCCTATAAAACACGGTTGTTTTTTTGTTCCTTAAAGGTCAAGCCTCGAAAACCCGGATTCGCTTTTCTAATAGCTTAAGGGGCTTTGGCTGATATGGCTGTTTTGGGAATCAGCTCTCTTTGATGATCGTCAGCTGGCTGATATCGTTTAATAAAGGATAACTGATGTTGATCGCGCTGCTTCCGTCGGTCATCTGATCGATATAGGAATTGATGAGGCCATAGTAACCATCTTTGGAATACATGTCTGCACTTTCGTCATAATCGATCCAAACGTAAACATTGCAGATGCCATCGGTCCCAGCGTAATAATCCAAATCGTTTGTGAAATCCAAATTGGTACTTTTAACGGTAGCCGTGGCCCCGTTATATCCTTTGACGGCAGAGACGAAGCGCTTTTCGGCGTATGTTGAGCTCGTCGTTGATTCGAAAATGTTTTTGGCGGCTTGGAAGGAAGTTTCTAGATTGCTGTCATCCCAAGATATGGCGTTCGTCTGGTTGGAGACGAACGCTTTGACTGAGACGACGGAAGATATGTAGCTAGAAAGACCGTGGCTAGAAGAGGAGGCACCAGTACTATAGTTTAAGGTTTTTTCGTCATCGCCGTATTCCACGAGCGTATCGTCAACTTCAGAAAGAGTCTTGCCGTCTACGCCGCGCAAGATTTTTAAAGGCAAATTCTCATTGTCGCTATAAACGCCACCGCTTAACGTAAGCTTCAGCAAGACGGGAGAGTAGTCATTGTCCTCTTGGAAGACGCGGTCATAACGGGACAAGGATGCATCGATTGTCTCTACGCCATTTACCGTGACTTTTGGATCTTTTTTGACTTCATAGGTTGAGCTCGTTGAGTTATAAACGTATTTATAAACGTGCATATCGATGTCCACGTTATCATCCGTTTTCACTTTGATCGCCATACCTGTGGCGTCCACGTCTTTATTGGAAGCGAACCAAGAGAAGGTAGAAGAAGTGCTGAACCAAGCGAAAAGCGCTACCGCAAGCGTGCCTAAAGAAAGGAAGTAAGCTACGCTTGCTAGCCGGAATCCTTTTCTTTTGAAGAGCTTGCTCATACCTGGTAATTCTACTCTAGAAATCTTTGTTAAGCCCTAGCAAAGGAACAAAAATACAGCCTTCTGCTAGAAACCCTTTCGGGTTGGCAGCTGGCTGTCTTCATAAGACCCTTTAGCTTTGCGTCGCCAGGTCGCCCTGGCTTTGCTTTTGACGAAGGGAATTATAAAGGATGCGCGCACGCGCGCAAGGTGCAAATCCCTTGAAAGCGGTAGACAGGGGTCCTTTGGGAGACGATTTTGGCTTTTTGGAAAAGGCAAACTCGACGTCAAGAAGAAAAATTCCGACGTAGTCTATATATTTTGATTTGTTCAAGTGGGAAACCTGCAATTTTCCTAGCGAATAATTTCTAGTATTTGCAAAAAACCAAGCGAATCATTCACTAACTTTGCAATTTTCCTAGGGAATCATAGGGAACAGAAACGGAATAGGAAAAACGTTTCAAATATAGATTTAAGAAACTAAAAGGAAAACGAAGTAACTTTATAAAGTAAGTCTTATCCTAAAAGGAAGACCCTCTGATAAAAAAACTTCTTAAGTCTTTATTTGTCGTTCCTCTTGGTTTAGTGGCCCTAGTTTCTTACTGTAACACCAATAGCGGCGATACCGCTTCTATCGTTAACTCCGTGCTAGGCTCTTCGATCATTGAGAGCAGTGTTATCAGCGTGAAGAAAGAGCGATGTTATATGGATGGCCTAAATAAGAGCATTGATTTGAAAGGCTTCTTTGAGTTTAAAGGGGAGACGAGCATTGATGACGTTGAATTCGTTGCCCTGGTTGAGGGCCATCAAGCATCGTCGCGATTTCGGGCCATCAGGCCACTCCATAAGGCTGTGGGGTGAACCGCATATATGCCAAATGAGATGAGCGGTGCGATCGGGGCGAATGTCTCTTTCAAGGCCATTTACCTCTGGGCGATGAAACCAAACGATGTGGCTCATTCCTTTGCTTCAAGTGAGAATGGCGCCTCCTCTATCGCGTTAGATCTTAAGCCGGGTGGTTTCTTCGACTTCTCGAGAACGGAAGGGAATCTCCATAAAGAAAGCGAGAAAAAAGTCTCCGCGGCGAATTTCCAAGGTGGGTATGAACCGCAAGAAGATGGGATGTTTGTCTTCGCTCTAAGCGATTCCTCTTACTGTGCGTTTAAGGTTAGGCTTTATTGCGACAAGATTGACGGCAGCGAATACCGCCTGAAAGCCTACTCTCCAATCGATGCGAAAGACCTAGATTTGGTAGGGACGGATCTCTATTTATCTAAGTGAGGGCGAACGCATAAAAAAGGGCTCTACGCCCCCCCTTCTTTATGTGCGTGGATGATTTTGTGAAGACGTTGCTTTCAAAGCAAAGGGGCCTGCGAGCTGTAAATGTGTTTGACGCTTATGAATCACTGAAAGCCCAAAACTAAGTGACTTTAGTTGCTTGTCGTGGATTCGGTCGTTTGCTTGTTGTAGTCGTCGATGGAACCTTCTTCTTTGGTTCCGCCACCCACAAAGGCAATGACGTCAGTCCCAGACGACGTGGTGGTGTAGCAGTAATAGACACCACTTGTTGAATCCTTTCTCCAAAAGTATACATTTGTTGGGTTGCCGCTGATTGTAAAAGCTATATTTGAACTCACGAAAGACGCGTCGCTTATTGGAAGAATTGTCTTGGCATTTTCCTTGTAATAGACAAAATCGATATCGGGAGTTTCTATTTCCGTTCCGCTGTCACCACTCCCTGTTTTGTCTTGTCCGATGTC
>CAVEPD010000043.1:0-11821 GCA_963617535.1 bacterium | reverse complement strand
GAGCCCGTGATGACGATTGTTTTCATGTTCGTTCCTCTTTTCAAGATAAGTATAGTTCAACTCTTGGAGACATTTGCCAAGGATTCAACAGTCTTCCGAGGGATTTTAAGTGAGCTATAAAGAAATCGCTCAATCAAAAAGAATGGCCTCGGTCACGTGAAAATGCGCTTAAGTTTCAAAATTCCGCCATTTCCTTTCGCCCTGTTTTTCCTTATGGTTAAATTCTATTTGGCAAAAAGAACCCCAAAACCCATGATCAGCAAAGACCAAGTGAAAGACCCCAAATGGAGGATCCTGATGGCCTGCATCGAGCTATTCATCGACAAAGGCTTCAAGGAAACCACCATCCGCGACATCGCCTTAGAGGCGGATGTCACCCCTTCTTCCTTCAAAACCAGGTTCCACACCAAAGACGGGGTGCTCTATGAGCTCATCGACTTCATGTTCGACAACCAGTTCGCTCTTGCTAGGAGCAACCCCAATAACGACCCCGTGTTCGTCTATGCCTTGGAGACCGCGATTCAGCTATCGATCGCCGAGACGCAGGAGCACATCAGGGAGCTCTATATCGAAGCCTATAGCGATCCTAAGTCCCTGGAGTTCGTGATGAGGCGCACCACCAAAGAGCTTTGCCGTGCCTTCAAGTTCTATAACCCCAATTACGAGGAGATCGACTTCTACGAATGCGAGATCGGCACTTCGGGTTTAGTGCGCGCCTATATGTCTCGCCCCTGTTCCATGCATTTCCCCTTGAAAAAGAAGGTGGAGAGGTTCCTTTCTATCGCCCTAAAGGCCTATAACGTCCCTGAGCCCGTCATCAGAAGGACAATCGAGGGAGTCCTGTCTCTGGACTTAGAGGAACTAAGCGCAAAAGCTCTGAACAAGCTCTTCGATTCCTTAGAAGCCACCTTCCATATCAAATTTAGTCAGTTCCATCAAGAAGGCAAGAAACCCCACGCGGCATAAGGGGTTTCTTTTTCGATATATACGTTGATATATACCTAGTTTCTTTTTGGGGCCACCCCACAAGAAAAGCCCACCTTCGTAAGATGGGCGAATCGATTGCTTTAATTAGGCTTCTAGTCTTTCATGCTAATCTCAGGGAATTCGAGATATTCGCTGAGATCCGGGAGAGAGAAGGAAGTTTCATCCCCGAATTCGGTGAGGACGGTCCCAGTGAAAGAAAGCGACTCATCGAGGTTGAAGATGTAGTCTTTCTTATCTTCGCCTTCCCCGGCGTTTGAGCTAAGGTCAATCATGCCATCAGGATAGGTTTCCTCGATCTTGGCTTTGTCCAAGGTGAAGTTCACATCATAAGTGACCTGATCCAGGCCAGAATCGGTGAAAAGCGCGATGACATTGAAGGTCTTGATGTCCGCATAAGTGAAGAACTTGTCAATCTCGTCTTTGACCTCGTCCTTGCTAGGAAGGGATTCGCTGGTATCAAGGGTATCGCTGAAAGAGGCGAAGCCCGCGGTTAAAGCCGCACTCAAAACGGTCTTGTCCTTCGTGTCGAAGCTGATGCGCTTGGTCCCATCGTCTTTCGTGCTGAAGCTAAACGCGGTCTTGCCTTGGCTGTCCCCGTAAGCCCCTTCTAGGAAGGAAGACAAAGAGAAGTATTCTGATAAGGTGTCCCCGTCTTTGATAAGAGGCATCTTGTCGGTGATTTTTTGCTTGTCCTCGTCTTGGAGGGTCCATTTCCCCTTATAACGGTTCTTGCCTTCTAGGACGTTTCCTCCCCCATAGAGGTTATAGGAGGAATCGCCCGTGATCTCTCTTATCGCCGTCTGGGCGAGCAAACCAATCGTCGAGTTCGTATCCTTGCCCTTATTCTCCCCAGAAGCGTTGAAATAAAGAGCGTCCCCGTCGAAATAGGACTTGGCTTTGACGTCGCTTATTTTGAGGAAGTTGCTTAGCGAAGAAGGGATTTTGGAGGGATCAGCATCGAGCTTGATGTCGCCTCCCGTCAGGAGGAGCTCCGCTTTCAAATCGGAGACGCTATTCCCCTTCACCCCTTTGAAGCCGGCTTCAAAAGTGAGCCCCGAGCCAGAAAGATGGTAATAGGCGTTATTTTGGTTTCTGATCCCCAAGGCGAACTTCATGCCATTGGGGCAAGAGAAATAATAGGAGCCGCTAGAATAAGAGGCCTCGTAAGCGTTTTTGAAGGAAGAGATGTAGTTCTTCCCCTCATCGGAACTAGATCCTCCCCCGCAAGAAGCGAGGAGCAAGATGGAACATAAGGCAAAGTGGATTTTTTTCATGGGCTAATTATGGCCTCCCTTCTTCATTTTGCATCCTTCGAATTGAGGTATTGCATCAAGATGCCTCCGGCAACACCCACATTAAGCGAATCAATCCCCGACATCGGGATATAGGCTAAGGCGCGGCATTCTTTCTTCAAGGACTCGCTCATGCCCTGGCCTTCGTTGCCTAGAACCAGGCAAAGCTTCCTAGGGGCATCGATTTCAGCAAAGGGGGCTCCCCCTTCTAAGGCGCTCCCCAAAAGGAAGTATCCTTCTTGTTTTAGCAGGGACACCGCTTCTATTTCTTTTAGTCCTTCTTTCAATTCCAGCTTGAAGATCGCCCCTTGGCTAGAGGCGATGGCCTTGCTGTTATAGAAGGAGGCGCTGCCTTCTAGAGACAAGACTTTCTTAAACCCAAAGGCAAGCGCGGTGCGAAGCAACGTCCCGACGTTCCCCGGGTCTTGAACCCTATCTAAAAGCAAGGCTTTCTCGCTAGAAACATCCTTGTTCCCTACTTTCTTACATACCCCGATGATAGGCTCTGGGTTCTTCGAGGAGGCTAGCTTTTCAATGATGTCTCTGCTTGTTAGAATCGTCCTCACCCCGTCTAGATGAGGATCTTCTAAGGCAAGCACCTCGACGAGGGCCTTGGACTCATAGGCCATCTCGACGAGGTGATAGCCCTCGACGAGGAAAAGCGAGGGGTCGATCTTTTTGAGATTGGCCAGATCTTTGATGTGGCTGTTGTTTTTGGAGAGGATGGTCTCACTCATAGATGTTCTTCCTGAGCTTGTCATGAAGCTCTTTGTAATTGGGGCAGTATTTCAGGACGATCTTGTAGAACTCCTTGCCATGGTTCCATTCGTAATGATGGGCAAGCTCATGCACCACCACCGCATCGATGATGTCGAGGGAGTAATGGATGAGAGACAAGGTGAGCGTGATCGAATGGGTCTTCTTGCTGTTTACCCCATAACGCGTCTTCATCCTCCTGGCCCTCACCTTGTAAGGGGGCTTCACCCCCATGAGTTTCTCATAGAAGGCAACCCTCTCCTCGAAGATAGGAAGGGCCTTCTTTTTCAAATAGCCTTCCATCGTCTTCGCGTCGAACTCGCCAACGTAATAAGGCTTCCCTAGATAATAGAGGTTCCCGTTCTCATAGGGCTTGATGATGGTTAACCTTCTTTTCAAGAGCTTCGGAAGGCAGTTTAGCGCGGCTTTTTCAATCGAATTAATGGTCGCTTTATAAGGCGCGGATACGCGCAAAGCATCCCCGTTTTCCTCAAGCCACACGCGGATGTTCCTCATCCCTTTCTTACGGGTGAGCAGCAAGGGGTAGGTCTTCCCTAAATATGTCACGGATAGCTCTTTTTTCTGCACGGGCAAAGTATAGCAAAGGCAAAGGAAGCAAGAAGAAAGGATTTGCCCGTTTTCGCTAGGTTTTCACCTCGTCAATGGTCCATTCGGCAGTTGCGCCTCCCCTTATGGGGACGTAGAATAAACCGACTACCGAAAGAGAAAGCTTGTGCTTGCTTTCGTAGACATAGTTTCGCCCCACGTCAAGCCCTCCCACTATCAGGGCCCTCGACCCGGACGTTTCTTTGAAGGAGAGACACCCTATGATCAATCACCCCGAGCTTCTCGCGGCCTTGACCCGCGACTACCTGAACGTCTACGTCCTGGACATAGAGAAAAATGAGGCAAGCGTCGTGAAGCTAGAAGGCTACATCATGGATTCCATCAAGGCCTCCCCCGAGAGCTTTCCCTACTCAAAGATGATAGGCGAGTATATCGATTCCCGCGTCTATTCGGAGGATAGAGCGGGTTTAAGGAACGCCTTATCTAGAGACACGCTTAAGAAAACCTTCTCAGACGGCAAAGAGAAGATCGAGATCAAATACAGGGTGCAGATCGATAACAAGATTCATTTCTTCTCCGTCATGTTCACGAGGCTAAGCAAAGCGGAAGAGCCTCTACGCATGGTCGTGGGCTTCCGCTGCATCGATTCGATAATCAGCATGGAACGCCACACCCGCCACGAGGGTCTATGGAGAGCTTATGAGGTCGTAAGCGACGCCTATCTCTGCATGTATCGCGTCAACGTTCAAACCGACGAATACAAAGCCGTCAAGACCACCGAGACGGTTGAAAAGTACACCCCGACGAACAAATTCAGCAAGAACTCCAGAGGGGTTGTTGACCTTCTCGCTAGCGAAGAGAGCCGCGATGCGATGATTTCTTTCTTAGACCTCAAAACGCTCGACCACAGGATGAAAGGGAAAAAGAGGATCGACCAGCTTTTCACGAGTTCCCCATCCAATTTAAGATACCGCCTCACTTTCATTCGAGAAGATGAAGACAAAAACGGAAAGCTCCTCCACGTCATCTACGCGGTCGAGCTTCTCGAAGAGGACAAATACCAAGGGGCCTTCGCAATCCTTTCCAGAGCCTTTGTGAACGTCTTCCGCGTCGACCTAGAGACCGGCGTCGCCCTGGTCCTGAAGCAAGAAGGCTATCTCTCCAAAAAGCTAAACGGCAAGCACATCGGCGAATTCCTTTATGACGACGTTCTGCGGGAATACGTCAATGAGCGCGTTCTCCCCGAAGACAGGGAAGCCTTTTTCGAGAAGGCGAGGCTATCCACGGTCATTTCAAGGCTTAACGAGGAAAAGGAATTCCGCTGCACCTACCGGGCTATTTCAAACGGTCACGTCCTGAATTTCAGCTTCGACTGCTTCCGGGGCAGCAAAGAAGGAATCGCCATCGTTGGGCTGAGGAACATCGACGGCCTGATGAAGGAAAGGGATGAGATCGAGAAGAAAGAGAAGGAAGCCGAGGAGAAGCGAAGGAAGGAGATGGAAGAGCAGATCTCCATCTTCAATAATCTCTCAAGGAACTTCAGAAACGTCTATCTCGCAGACCTCGATAATGGGTTAGGGAAGATCCTTAAGCTTGACGGGGCCTACGATTTTAAATTGCTAAAAGAACTCCGCGAGAAGGCCTTCCCCTTCAAGGCGACTTTGGAGACCTGGGCGAAAGAAAGGGTCCATCCCGACGATCTAGATTACCTTTTGAAAGCCCTCGAAGCGAGCAAGATCAGGAAGGAGCTAGAGGGCAAAGAGGAATACACAGGCGCATATAGAAGCTACGAGAACGGCCAGCTCCATCATTATCAGTTCAGCGTCACCCGCATCGACGAAAGGCGCGTCATCTGCGGCTTCCAGATGATCGACCGCTACCTCGAGGAGCACCTGAAAGAAGAGAAAGAGAAGCGCGCCAAAGAAGAGGCGCTTCAGAAAGAAAGGAACGACAAAGCCGATCTAATCGGAGCCCTCGCCACGCTTTACACCACCATTTTCGACGTGAAGATCCCCGAGCATGGCTACGAGATCTTGACTAGCGTCGCCCTCATGGACGAGACGGCGAGGAAAATCGGCAATTTCGCTGACGCGGAGGAAAACATCCTCAAAGCCTTCATCGCGAAAGACATGCACAAGGAGATGCACGCTTTCTTGGATTTAGATACTTTGTCTGACCGTCTAGAAAACAAGAACACGGTCACCATGGAATACCGCAACCCAGTCGGCAGATGGTTCGAGGCCCGCTTCATCACGAAAAAAAGAGACGAGAAAGGCAAGGCCGTCGAAGCCCTTTACGTGGCCCGTGACGTCACGAGCGAGAAAGAGCAGGAGCTTCAGCAAGAAAGCGCCTTGCGCGATGCCCTCATCGTCGCCGAGCACGCCTCCAGAGCGAAAACGACCTTCCTCAACAGCATGAGCCATGACATCCGCACCCCGATGAACGCCATCATCGGCTTCACCGCTCTCGCCGAGACTCATCTGGAAAACAAGGACCTGGTGAAGGATTACCTAAGCAAGATCCACACATCGAGCGCACATCTTCTCTCCCTCATCAACGAGATTCTCGACATGAGCAGAATCGAATCCGGCGCGGTGAAGCTAGAGGAGAACCACGTCCACATGCCTGACGTCCTCCACGATCTCCGCACGATGATCTATGGCCAAATCAAAGGCAAGCAGCAGAATCTCTACATCGACACCATTGACGTCACCCACGAAGACGTCATCACCGATAAGCTGCGCCTCAACCAGGTGCTGCTCAACATCGCAAGCAACGCGGTCAAATACACAGGCGTGGGAGGGAACATTTCCATCGCCGTCGCCGAGCTCCCCTGCAAAAGGAAGGGCTACACCACCTATCGTTTCTCCGTGAAAGACAATGGCATCGGGATGTCGCCCGAATTCAAAGACAAGGTCTTCGAGGCCTTCTCCAGAGAGAAATCCTCCACGATCTCCGGCATCCAAGGCACCGGCTTAGGCATGTCCATCACGAAGAACATCGTCGACCTCATGGGAGGCAAGATCGAGGTAAGCAGCGAGAAAGGCAAAGGGAGCGAATTCATCGTGACCGTCGACTTCAAGCTAGGCGAGGCGAAGCAGGACTATGAGCCCATCCAAGAATTATTGGGCGCTAGAGCGCTGGTCGTCGACGATGACGTATGCACCTGCCAAAGCGTCTGCAAAATGCTACGCGACATCAAATTGATGGCGGATTGGACAACTTCAGGCAAAGAGGCGATCATCCGCGCGAAAGAGGCCTATGATCTTGGCGACGAATACAAAGCCTACATCGTCGATTATCTGCTGCCCGACATGAACGGCATCGAATCCATAAGGCAGATCAGGGCCTTGGTCGGCAACGAGGCCCCGATCATCATCTTGACCGCCTACGATTGGAGCGAGTTCGAGGAAGAGGCTAGGGAAGCCGGCGTCACCGCCTTCATCAGCAAGCCCATCTTCATGTCGGAGCTGCGCGCCGTGCTCTCAAAAAAAGAAAATAAAGCAGAAGAAGAAGAAGAAGAAACGAAAATCGACTGTTCCGGCAAAAGAGCGCTCCTGGTCGAAGACAACGACCTCAACAGAGAGATCGCGATTTCGATTCTCGGCGATCTTGGCTTTGAGGTCGAGGAAGCAAAAGACGGCATCGAGGCGGTCAACATCATCGGAAAAGCCAAGGAGGATTATTACGACATCGTCTTCATGGACATCCAAATGCCGAGGATGGACGGTTATACGGCCACAAGGGAAATCCGGACTTTGAAGAACAACCGCAAGGCCAATATCCCCATCGTCGCGATGACCGCGAACGCCTTCGAGGAAGACCGCCAGAAGGCCTTCGAATGCGGCATGAACGCCCATATCGCCAAGCCCATCGACGCGAAGACGATCAGCAAGGCCATCGCCCCGATCTTCGCAAAATAAGGCCTTTGCCCCGTTTCGCGCGAGGCTCTCCCTTTGATAAAGGGCACATAAGCCTTTCATTTATGAAAAGGGGCCATCTAAATATCAACCACTGATATTTTTCGACATGGCTACAAATGTTAAAATCTTACGTCGATTATTTGGGGCGATAAGCCCCCGCTCTTTTTACCCTCAGCCACCAAGCCATTCGCTTAGCGACCCTGGATAAGCAGAACCCCAAAACAAGGAAGCAAGAAGCATGGTCAACTACTCCGAAATGATCGCCGCCCTGGCCGCGGATTATCTTAACGTCTATACGGTGGAGCCAGAGAAAGACAGCGGCTCCGTCATAAAGCTTGACGGATACGTCGTCGAAGGCTTAGAGGACAAGCCCAAAGACTTTGCCTATTCGAAGCTCTTGGAAACTTACGCGAACACGCGTGTATGCGCGGAAGACCGTGCCTCCTTCCTTTCCTCGTTTTCCTCAAAGGCTCTTTTAGAGGCCTTCTCCGAGGAAAGCAAAGAAAAGGTCGAATTCAGCTATCGGACGGAGACAAGCGAAGGCATCGCGCATTATACCGCTTTATACATCAAAGTATCTAAGCCAGGGAAACCGCTCCGCCTCATCGCGGGTTTCCGCAACGTTGATGACATCATCTACGCGGAGAAGAAGAAAGAAAGCGAAGGCGCGCTAAAAGCCTACGAGGCAATCTCCGACATCTACGTCTCCATGCACCGCGTTGACCTCAAAACCGATTTATACGAAGTCATCAAGACGAACGAGGCCATAGACAAAGCTGCTCCATCCAAACATTTTTCGGAGAACATAAGATCCGTCGTTGAGCAAATTGCCGATAGCGAGAGCAGGCTTCCCCTCGCCTCTTTCCTTAACACCAAGACTCTAGAGGAGAGGCTAAAGGGAAAAAAGCACATCTCGATGCACTTTCAGTCCAAATTCTCCGGGAACTGCTGCCTTCACTTCATCAGAGAGGACGAGGATGAAAAGGGAGGCCTCCGCCACGTCCTCTTCGCCGTGGAACGGCTTGATGAGAACAAATACCAATCCGTCTTCGACGTCCTCTCGCAGGATTATCTTTGCGTCTTCTATTTCAGCCTCGATACCGAGCGCGGACGCTTCATGAAGATCGCAGGCAAGGAAGGAGAGAAATTCAAAGACTCCACCTTCGACTACAAGCATCTTTTGGAATCGCTGCTAAAAGGCTACGTCGTGCCAGAAGAAAGAGAAAGCCTAGGGCGAGCGCTATGCCTAGAGAAACTAAAGGAGGTCTGCAAGGAGCAGGATTCCTATTCGGGGAACTTCGAAGCGATCGTGGATGGGGAAAAGCACCATTACAGCTTCCTTTTCAGCAAGATGAAGGAACTCAATTTCCTCGTCTGCGGATTCCGTTGCATCGACTCGCTCATCGAAAGCCACGCCAAAGAGGAAGCAAAGAAAAGGGAAGCGGAGAAAAAGCGGGTCAAAGAGCTTGAGGAGCAGGCCGCGATCTTCAATAACCTCTCCCGCAACTTCAGAAACGTCTACATCGCTGACCTCAACTCCGGCACGGCGAAGATCCTTAAATTAGGCGAGGATTACGATAACCCGGAGGTCGTTAGCCTCATCGGGAGGACCTTCCCTTACGAGGCCGTCATTTCCTCTTGGATCAATGGCCGCGTCCATCCTGACGACAGAGGCTATTTGACGAAAGCCCTCAGCTTAGAGAACATCAAGGCAAAGCTAAACGAATCCAGTGAGATGAGCGGCACTTACCGCAGCTACGATAAGGGCAAGTTCTGCAATTATCAGTATTCCATCAGCAAGCTCGACGATTCCGGCAAGGTGATCGCTGGTTTCCAGGTAATCGACAAAATAATCGAGGAGCATCTATCCGCCGAGAGGAAGCAAAGGGAGAAAGAGGAGGCCTATCAGAAGAAGCTCAAAGAAAGCTACGACAAGCTGAAGGAGATGCAAGACATCCTTGAGGCGAGCAAGATGGGCACCTGGAAGATCTTTCTCCTCGAAGGCAAAAAGCCAACGATGGAAGCCGATGAGCTCATGAAGGATCTTTTGGGCGTCAAGGGGATGGGCCTAAGCCCCGAGGAGCTTTACGAAGCTTGGTTCGGCCACATCGCGTCAGAATCCAAAGAAAGCGTTCTTGTCAGCGTGAAGACGATGGAAGAAGTCGGCTTCGACGAGAACACCTACCTTTGGGTGCACCCCACCTTAGGCGAAAGATACGTCCGCTGCGGAGGCACCGCCATCAAGGTAGAAGGGGGCTACGTCCTAAGAGGCTACCACTATGACGTCGACGCCACGGTGAGAAGTGACAAGGAGAAAGAGAGGAGGCTCAAGGAAGCCACCCTCCTAGAGAAGGAGCATTCAGAGGTCATTTCCTCCATCGCGAAAATCTATTCCACCATCTTCTCCGTCGACATCAGAACCGAGGCTTACGAGATCATCAATCAGCCTGAGCGCTTTCGTGATCTCGCCCCAAAAAAGGGCAATTTCAAAGACATCATCGAGCTTTCCACCACGAAGATGATCGCTGAGGACTGCAGCGAGGCCAAACGAGCTTTCCTTAACATGGATACCTTAGGCGAAAGGCTAAAGGAAAGCGGGACCGTCGCCATCGACTTCCGCGAAAGGAGCGGAAGATGGTTCCAGGGGCGTTTCATCGAGAAAAGCAGGGACGAGGAAGGAAAGATCAAGGAAGTCCTTTACGTCGCCAGGGAAATAACCAAAGAGAAAGAGCAAGAAGCCGCGCAGGAAAACGCCTTAAGAGACGCCTTGCTTCTCGCTAAGCACGCCTCCAGGGCGAAAACGACCTTCCTCAACAACATGAGCCACGACATCCGCACCCCGATGAACGCCATCATCGGCTTCACCGCGCTCGCCGAGACCCACATCAACAACAAGGAACAGGTTCAGGATTATCTATCAAAAATCCACACCTCAAGCACCCACCTCCTCTCGCTCATCAACGAGATCCTCGACATGAGCAGAATCGAATCGGGCACGGTGAAGCTTGAGGAGAACCCCGTCCATATGCCCGACGTCCTTCATGACCTGAGGACCATGATCCAAGGGCAGATGGCGGCGAAACAGCAAAACCTCTACATCGATACCCTCGACGTCGTTCATGAGGATGTCATAACAGACAAGCTCCGCCTCAACCAGGTGTTGCTTAACCTCGTGAGCAACGCGATCAAATACACCGGGGTCGGCGGCAACATCTTCATTAGGGTCAACGAGCTCCCTTGCGACAAAGAAGGCTACACCACCTATTGCTTCTCCGTGAAGGACAACGGCATCGGCATGAGCGAGGAATTCAAGTCCACCGTCTTCGACGCCTTCTCTAGGGAAAGGACCTCCACCGTCTCTGGCATCCAAGGGACCGGCTTAGGCATGTCCATCACGAAGAACATCGTCGATATGATGGACGGAACGATCGAAGTCGAAAGCGAGCTGGGCAAAGGGAGCGAATTCAAGGTCACCATCGCTTTCCGCCTCGCGGAAAGCAAGGTCGTCTTCGCCCCCATCAAGGGATTAGTCGGGGCTAGAGCCTTGGTCGTCGATGACGACGTCTACACCTGCCAAAGCGTCTCCAAGATGCTTAGGGAGATCCAGATGCGCCCGGATTGGTCGACTTCCGGCAAAGAAGCCATTATCAGAGCCAAAGAAGCCGCGGATCTGAAAGACGAGTACAAGGTCTTCATCATCGATTACCTGATGCCCGACATGAACGGCATCGAGGCCGTCCGTCAGATCAGGAAAGTAATCGGGGAAGAGGTCCCCATCATCGTTCTCACGGCCTATGATTGGAGCGACATCGAAGAGGAAGCAAGAAAAGCGGGCGTCACGGCCTTCGTGGCGAAGCCCATCTTCATGTCGGAGCTGCGCGCCGTGCTATCTTCACCCGAAGAGAAACACGAAACGAAGCGCGACGAAGAGTCATCTTCTTACGATTTCTCCGGGAAAAGAGCGCTCCTAGTCGAGGACAATGACCTCAACAGGGAGATCGCCACCGCGCTTCTCAATGAGCTGAACGTCGAAGTCGAGACCGCGTGCGATGGAATCGATGCAATAAGCGTCATCTCAAGATCCCCTGAGCGCCATTTCGACTGCGTCTTCATGGACATCCAGATGCCGAAGATGGATGGCTACACCGCGACAAAAGAAATCAGGACCCTCCCAAGCAACTCGAAGGCAAATCTCCCCATCATCGCGATGACCGCGAACGCCTTCGAGGAAGACCGCCAGAAGGCCTTTGAGGCCGGCATGAACGCCCATATTGCCAAGCCCATCAGCATCAAGTC
>CAVEPD010000042.1:0-11985 GCA_963617535.1 bacterium | reverse complement strand
GACGTCAAAGGATAGCTATCTTCCAAGCCATCGAAGACGCTGACTTGGTTCTCTCTGCCGTCAATCCCCGCGCCGACGATCATGACGACTTCGTCTAAAATTCCTTCTTTAAGGAAAGCCGCGTTGATATGGCCTCCGCCCACCACCGCGGCTCTTTCGACGCCGAATTCCTCCTTGAGGATTCTCATGGCTTCTTTGAAGTCGATATGTTCTTTGCCGGTTGCAATCCAAGAGATGCCTAAGGAATCAAGGTAGTCTAAATATTCAATGCTTGCTTGCTCGGAGGTAAGGATAAGCAAAGGATCATCTGGCTTGTCCCAAAGCAAGATCCCTTTGGTGTCGCAGATGACATCATACCCTTTCGCTTCCTGGTTCTTTTTAAAGGAGGTCTTCCCAATGGATTTATTTTCCTTGGGGGTAAATTTCCCTTTCTTTGCCATCTCTAGCTCCGCGGTTACCCTTCCTGAGATACGGGTTGGGGCATTAAGAGAATCTAAGATAGGATAATAGTCATCCGTCCCTTTCAGATGCTCCGTCATGGGGCAATCGATTCGTCCGTCTAAGGACATGATCATGTAGCAAATAAGATAAGGTCTATTCATGGTTCTTTCTCCAATCGAGGCTACTTTAAAACTTGAAGTTGGCTTTAAGTCAAGGGATATTCGCTTCTTCGTCTATTTCTTGCAGGTTCAAGCCATACCGTGAAACTTCAGTCAAGCAGTCCAGACGTCCCTAATGTTATATTTTCGACGTTTTTGTTCAAAAATTCGGTGAATCTAAATAGTTGCGGCAACATCGGACTTATTTAAGATTTTCCCCTTGTTTCACTTAAACGTTTTCCCCTCTTTCAGCATGACCTTCACGCTTGGATTCCCTTTGTTCCAAAGAAGCTCATAATCCCTGTGCTTGATCTTGTATCTAGGCTCGCCGCCCTTCCAAAAGACAAGCCCTTCGATGCAAGTCTCCCTAAGGAACTTATGAAGCCCATCATAGCTTCTCTCTGGGGTCACAACCCTTATGCCGTGCCTTCCCAAAACGTCTTTTTCCAAATGATAAGGATTGTTTTGAAAGTGTTGGCCGATAGCCCCATAAACGCCATCATCAAGGCTTGCTCCTCCCGCGTTTAAATAAGTTTCATATAATCATCGGTCCGCTTTATTGTTTGGATCAGCCTTCAGCCAATGGGGCCAGTGGCCCGTGATAGGATTGGGCTTGCAGCAAGGGATGGCTCCTTTTGGAGGAACCTTGCCTTGCTTCGCGTCGTACCTCTTATAGAAAACCCCATCAATGATTGCCGTGCAGCTCCCATCGATTTGGTGGTCGCCACCCCTTCACCTTCTAAGACCCATTCAAACCCAGGGGTTAGGTTCCAGGTTAAGATGAATTCAAGCTTATCTAGGAATTCTCTCACAAACAAAGCTGGCATCTTCTTCATGCTTTCTTTTTCGTTTGTCAACTATTTCATAATTAAACACCTTCTTTGAGAAGAGACAACGTCTAAAAGGGCCCTCCTTGTTTTTGGACTAGAATTGCAAATTTAAGGAATTTTGGATTGCAAATCCTGGGAATTTTAAATTGCAAATCCTGGGAATCTGGAATCCCGAGCATGGGAAGACGAGGCACCCGTCATCCCCATCAATACGCTTAAGGCGTAGTCAGAAAAACGAGTTAACCCTAGTTGGATTCCGTGGATGTCTCAGTAGGATTGCTCGTCTTAATAAGATTGATGAATTTGGAAGGCATCGCATCCTTTGATCGATACGTCCCGTTAAGGCCATCGAAATACATATATCTGGCGTTACGGCCTATCACAAAGGCAACCCCGTCTTGACCGCTCTTTTCAAGGGAAAGCGCCTCGACGTGAAGAACATAGGCATCATCCTTTAGCTCAGAAGGTGGCCAAGGATAGAAATATGTCGCATTTATGTCGAAGTCCGCTTCGATATAGGGACAGTTCAAATAAGAATAAGCCTCTTTAGGCATAGGTCAGGCAAAGTTTCGATAAACGCTTTCGCTAACCTGAACCGATGTGCTCTCAGATACCCCAAACCCCGAGACTTCTTTCAAAGAATAGGTTTTAATTCGGAGCAAGAGACCGCCATAACGATTCCCATCAAGGCAAGGGTTGATTTAAACGTGGCGCCCTGGGAGGGACTCGAACCCGCAACCGACGGCTTCGAAGGCCGTTGCTCTATCCAGTTGAGCTACCAGGACGCAAGGCTATTCTACAACAAGAAAACCCCTCCTGGCTAAGAAGGGGTCTTCCTGGTTTTTGGAGATTTATTGAACGGTGGCTAAACCGGTCAAATCATTTACTAAGGAGCGTGACCCTTGGGTAAGGGTGATATAGGACAGCTCCTCGATCCTTTCCTTGCTTAAGGCAAGGGAGGAATAGGCGGAGGCGATGTTACCAAGCTCTTCCTTGATGGAAGCGATGGTTTGTTCGCCTTTGTCTAATAGTTTCACTTCCCTGGCTCCGTTACGCCTTACGTAGCCCTTCTCTTCGAGCTCATCGATGAGCACGGAGACGCGCGACTTCGAGATCTTCATCTCTAAGCCGAGGGCTTTGTAACGGAAGGAGTCGTTTTCTTTGCACCGATCGATGCAAAGAAGCGTGCGGAGGAGAGATTCACTCGCCATTTTTGGCGGCCTTTCTCTGCATCCTCATCTGCTTCCGCTTCGCCTTGTGGTATTCCTCCACCAGGCGCGGTCCTTTCGCGTCATAGCAAGAGTTGATGGGTTCATGGTGAACCCTCTTGTAGACGTAGAGAACGAGCATGGAAAGAAGGTAGAGGGAAGCGAGGACGATGACGACGATTTCAATCCAGCTCATAGGGATCAGGCCTTAACGGCCTCCTCCTTTTTGGATTTGTTCTTATCGTAGAAGTAGATGCCTACGAAGAGAGCGGCAAGGACGGGGATGGTGATCGCAAGCGTCCAAGCATAAGCGACGGTAACGTAAGTAAGGCAGCCGACGATATAGGAGGCAGCAAGCCAGAAGACGACGGTGCCGACGTAGTTCTTGCCTTTGCCTAGCTCCGACTTCGCCGTAGCAACGGAAGCGAAGCAAGGGATGGTCGTCATATTGAAGGCGGCGAAGGCAGCAAGCCCGGCGGCCGTTTGAAGTTCGGTCCTGGCGGCGAAAGCAATCGCAACAACGTCTTCGAACGAGGCGGCTCCGCCGATGGAACCAGCCATCGTCTCCATGGAGGAGGTGACGGCTTCCTTGGCGACGATGCCTTGAATCGAAGCAACGGAGAACATCCAGCTGTAATCGATTTGCGAGCCGAAGCCCATCGGAGTGAAGATCGGAGCGATCAGCATGCCGAGGTTAGCAAGGATCGAATCCTCAACGCCGAGCGTCTCGCTTTCAGGGATGAACTCCCATTTCCAGGTGAAGTTCGTGAAGAACCAGACAAGGATTGTGGAGACAAGGATGATCGTGAAGGCTTTCTTGATGAAGTGCTTGCCTTTGTCCCAGACGTGGATCAAGAGGGATTTGATCTGAGGCGCGTGGTAAGCGGGGAGTTCCATGATGAAGGGAGGAACCTTTTCCCTTTGGGTCGTGTGGTTCATGACGATGACCGAGACGAAGGCGACGACCACGCCGAGGAGATAGATGAGGAAGGTGAATAGCCCTTTATCGAAGCTCACGGCAGAAGCGACGCAAGCGGCGATGAGGACAAGGAATTCGGCTTTCGCGCCGCAGGTGAAGAAGGGGATGACGCGGATGGTCTTGACCCTTTCTTTATCGGTAGCGAGGGTGCGGGTATTGACCATCGCGGGGACGCCGCAGCCAAAGCCCATGATCATCGGCAGCATCGCGCGTCCGGAGATCCCGAAGCGACGGAAGATGCGGTCCAATACGAAGGCAATACGAGCCATGTAGCCCGAATCTTCGAGGAGGGAGAAGAAAGCGAAGAGGAGGAGAATCTGAGGGACGAAGCCCAAGACGGCAGAGATACCGCCATAAACGCCATCATAGATGAATCCGATGACCCATTCCGGGGAGTTCCAGGTGATGAGGAGCTGCTTGATGCCAAGGCCAATGCATCCGAGGATGCCAGTCTCGCTATCGCCAGCTAAGCAATGGAGGAACTCGCCGATGGAGTTGATGCCCCCCTCCGTCCAGAAGAGCCCGGCAAATGGTTTGAATTCCTCGCCACCCACCGTGAGGGTGAGGAAGCCAGGATAGCCTTCTCCGAAGTTCACACCCATCGCGCTGAGATAGAAGAGATCGCTCGCGAAGGTGATGTGGAAGATGAGGAAGAGGATGACGATCATGATGGGGATCGCCGCCCAGCGGTTGGTGAGGACCTTATCGATCTTGTCGGAGAAGGAGAGCTTCTCTTTCTCTTGTTTCGCCGCGCCTTGGACTAAGTCGTGGCAGATCGGGGTGAGGTATTGATAACGCTCATCGGCAATCTCGGCTTCGTAGTCTTTCTCGCTGTCTTTGCAAAGGTCTAAGACTTTCTTATATTCCTCGACGTGCTCTTTCGCTTCGATTTCGTCCTTTTCAAGGGCTTTCGTAGCATGGAACAAGGGAGAGGAAATCCCTGCAGTTTCATAGATTGAGACGGCTTTTGCGGTGATTTCGTCACCCTTTAAGCAAGAGACGCCTTTTCTAGGAGAAGAAGCGACTTTTTGGGCGGTCTTCATGAGATCCTCTAGGCCCTTCTCACGAAGAGCGGAGATGCCGATTACGGGGATGCCGAGAGCTTTCTCTAAGCCTTCTAGGTCAATGACCTGGCCCGCATCTTTAACCGCGTCCATCATGTTGACGGCGACGATCACGGGGACGTCCATCTCCATGATCTGGGTGGTCATGTAGAGGTTACGTTCAAGGTTCGTGCCATCGAGGACGTTGATGACGACGTCTGGCTTCTCGTTCAGGATGTAGTTTCTGGAGATGACTTCTTCAGGGGTATAAGGAGAAAGGCTATAGATGCCAGGAAGATCGACGACTTCGATCCCTTCCTCTTTCTTTTTCTTGCCCTTGAAGTAGAAGGTTCCGCTTCTTTTCTCGACGGTGACGCCCGGCCAGTTGCCAACATAGGCGGTCGAACCAGTGAGGGAGTTAAAGAGGGTGGTTTTGCCGCAGTTAGGGTTACCGGCTAAACAAACGCGAATCATTTGTCCCCTCCTTCTTCGATTTCGACTTCGACGAAGCTCGCTTCGCTTTGGCGCAAAGTGAGCTCATAGCCACGCAAGGTAACCTCTAACGGGTCGCCAAGCGGAGCTTTTTTGCGAAGGTAGATCTCGGCGCCCGGGGTGATCCCCATGTCGAAGATGCGTCTGCGGATCTTGCCTTCCCCGGTGATCTTCTTCACTAAGCAAGAAGAGCCGATGGGCAGTTCATTAAGAGTCATAACGCTCTATCCTTTCCTTTAGGCTAAAGCCACCATGATTGACATCGAGACCTTATGATCGAGGCCCAAACGGGTCCCTTTCACGGAGACGATGGCGGCGCCATTGGCATCATCGACGAGGCGAATTATGCCCCCTTCCACGATTCCTAAAGACGCGAGGTGCTTGTTCACCTTGGTCTCTCCGTGGACGGACACGATCCGTAGATCCTGATCTTTTGGTGCAAATAGCAATGGCATAGCAATAGTCCTTGGTTGTTAACCGTGCTTAAGTTTAGGTGTATTAACAATACTGTCAATAGCAAAGTTAATACTTTTTAACAATTTTTATTCGAGCCTTCTTTCTTTTTCGTTAACTTAAGGAAACGTTTTCGATTTTCGCTAACGCCTAGAGGCTAAGAATTAGATGCCTTTTCCTTGGCAAACAAGAGCTCATCGAGGGGCAAAACTCGCAAAAAGGCACCGATTATGGAGGGTGTTCTTAACGCGAGAAAACCAAAAGAAAAGACTTTGTCGACGGTTTTCGGGAAAGGGGCATATTTGGTTTCTCTTTTCACAAGAAACATTTGAGATTTGAGCCTCCTTTGCTAGTATTTGCCTATGGAAAAGAACCTGCAGCTAGCCTACGAAAACCAGAATAGAGACCTCGCCCTTAAAGTCGGAAGGATCCTCGGCGAGAACGGATTTGAAGTCGAGCTCGTTCAAAAAGACATCGACCCCAAGAAGGTCACCATTATCCTTATTAATATATATAGTAAAAAAGACACCCTTTTCTCCTCCTTGCCTTGGCTGAAAGACCAATTTGGCTACTCCTCTTTAAAAGGATTCAGGCTTTTCCCGATTCTTGTCTACTCCCCTTCCAAAGAAGATGCCGAAGTCTTGTTCGAGGGAGAACTAGGCGAGCTTTATGAGAACGTGTTTTCCGGCGAGTTCAAACCTTTCGGATGGAATGAAGAAAGCGACGTTTTGGACCCGGAATTCAAGCGAATCTTGGAAGAATCCTATTCGGAATAAGATTTCATTTATTAATCCTTTTCTAATAAATAAATGAATAAATTAATAAATAAATAGAAAAATAAATAAATCAATAAATAAACGGGGATTTTAATAAATAATCCGGTTTAATCCGTTAATTCTTTTCTGTCTGAGCCCTCAAGTCTTAGAATCCGTACGTTTCCTTTTGACGTTCAATCACCTTGGTTGAGCGTATTTTCCTTACGAGCATCCCGATAAGGACGCCCGTAACCAAGGAAATAGGCATCAAGAAACAATAGTAATAGAAAACGCCACCCGTTGATAGGAAGATAGCCCCCACCGCGACCTGAGCAAAGCTATGGAGAAGGCTCCCCACCGTGGAAACCCCCACTTCCGTAAAGATATGAAACTTATATAAGGCGGCCATCGCGAGGAAGGAAACAACAGCTCCTGCTAAAGACATATAGAAGCCCATTTGAAGGAAACTGCCTCTAAGCAGATTCACAAGAAGCACCTTCGCTAGGTCAAGGAAGAGGGCCTCAAAGAAACCAAGCTCATAAAGGCAAAGGAGGATGATGAGGTTCGCTAAGCCTAAGCGGATCCCTCCGACTGGCCCAATCGCAGGCAAAAAGCTCTCCGCCACGCCAACTGCCACAGCAAGAGCGAGCAAAACCGCCAAAAGAGTCATCTTATGGACATTGAAGCGCTTTTTCTTCATAAGATGAAATCCGCCTCCGCGGTCCCTAATATCGAGATAACGATGTGGTTATAGGCGCACACTAAAGGCCTTCCCGCCTCGCTTATCCATCCCTGATGGACGCAGTATTGCGAGGGACAAGAGCTGGAAACGACGCAAATCGCGTCTTTTTTAACTCCGATGGTCATCTCGCTTTTATATCCTTGGATCACGATTTCGGTGGTTTCCTCACCATAGCTAGACAAATCCAGCAAACCGTTTTTCTCTAGTCTTTTGCCATCAAGAGTAATCTCTGCTTGATGGGAGGAATTCCCTTTTGGGAGAGCGGCGTAAAGAGCGAGCCCCGTAGCGAGGCAAGCGCAGGCGCCGATGAGGATAGCGTCTCCTAGATGGGTCTTCCAAAAGCCTTCTTTCATGCGTCCAATAATCCGATGGTATCCCTGAGAATATTCCCGTCTTTGAAGTAAACGGCCTTAAGGTCATATTCATCTTCCAAAGAAGTCCTATCTTCCTCGCTCATCCACATGAGCGCCGTAGAAAAAGCATCGAGCATCGCCGGGTCTTCCCCTAAAAGAGTAACCCCAGTGATGGAAGGAGAGGCTTCACCCGTGAAGGGATTAATCAAATGGGAATACATCTTTTCTTCAATCTCCACCCCTTGAACGGTCATGGAACTTGTTGAGAGGCAGGTATTTTTAATTCTCATTTTCTTACCGGGGATATCCTCTTTCCAAGCAATGGTGAAATAGCCATCGTTTTGCTCAGCTTCGCCTAGTACCATCGTGGAATTCCCCCCGTTGATGTAATAATTATTCCAGCCATAGGCCTCGGCTTTCTCTTTGGCTTTTTTCGCCGCGTAGCCTTTCGCGATGCCTCCTAAATCAAGGGAAGCCCTTCCGATGGAAGCATCCTGCGTTTCAAGAAAAGCCGTATACACGCCCCCGTTGTTTTCTAATTTCAAAGAGGTGTTGGAGATCTTCTTAACCTCAGTTTGGATATCCTCGTCAGAAGGGAGAAAGGCCTTCATTCCCTCTTCGCTAGGATGAAGGCTATTTTTCCAAAGATTATCTAGGCCAAGACAAAGGGGATTGAAGTAGCCCTTGGTCGCTTCTTGCATTTCCAAAGCGAAGGAAAGCAGTTCATAAAGGTCTTTTCCGATTTCCACGGGGGACGTTGCCTTGTTAATGTCGTAAACCCCGACAACCTGGTAATGACGGTAGGTAGCATCCGCGTAAGCTTCGACCGTCTCGAAAGTAGAAAGGACATCGTCTATTTCGTTTTCGTTCTCGACTTTCGCCTGGCAGTTGATGCTTGTATCCATCGCGAAGACAACCTTCTGATAACTATTCGAGCAGGAAGCAAGGAAAAGAGGCAAGGCAAGCAAGAGGAAATCTTTTTTCGCGGAGGGCTTTTTCATCGCGGCTATTATCTCACTACCTAGCATTTAGGTCTAAGGAAAGATGCCGCCTCGAAAAAGGCGCAATTCCAAACTCATTCGCTAGAAAACCCCGCAAATCACGCCCGAAAAGAAAAGAGGCCCCGAAGGGTCTCAGTTCATAAAGTCGGAACGTGTTTTGTCCCATCCGCATCGGGATGAGCATCCATGTACTCAATGATCGGCTTGAAGTTCTTATCAGCCTTCCCCGCTTTGCAGAGAGAGACTTTTTTCGCCGTTCCGGTGACAAGTGCTTCCGCCATGTCGTGGCAACCCGCATATCCGCAGGCGCCGCAATTGGCGTTAGGAAGCATTTTCTCAACCTCGGCGATGCGGTTGTCTTCCTCGACGTGGAGGAATTTCTCGGCCAGGGCAAGAGCCACTCCGAAGAGCAGGCCAAGCCCGCCAAGAATCAAGATTCCCCATAATATCGTCAAGGGATTCACGTCAGTCAGGATTGTGTTCATTGGAATTCTCCTTTTCTTCTTTTTCGTTTTTGAGATCGCCCTTTGCTTCGTATAGCTGGAACTCGCAGCGCGAATTCGGGCAAGAGGAGCAAAGCTCGCTTGGCTTTTTCTCGCAGCCTTTCGGTGCGGGAGTCTTCACGTAGAGCAAGAAGCTAAGCACGAAGACGGCGACGAGAGCCACTAAGACGGCGATAGCGATGATAATCCAAACGTATTGGGGCATCAGACCATCCCGCCAAGGCCAGAGAAGGCCATGGCTAGCAAAGCCGCGGTGATAAGAGCAATCGGAAGACCCTTGAAGGCCTTAGGAACATCATGGTCCTCAATACGGAGACGAATCGCCGAGAAGAGGACGATGACGAAGAGGAAGCCAAGGCTAGTGCCGATGGCGTTGGCCATCGACATCCCGAAGTCAAGGCCTTGAGAGGCGTTCTCCTCGACAACGCCTAGAACCGCGCAGTTCGTGGTGATAAGCGGGAGGTAGATGCCTAAAGCCTTATAAAGGGAGGGGCTGTACTTCTTGATGAAGAAGCCGATGAGCTGAACCAAAGAAGCGATGACGAGAATGAAGACAATCGTCCTAAGGAAGGTTAGCCCCGCCGCTTCTAGAAGCATATAGAGGGGGTAGCAGATCAGCGCACTGATGACGATGACGAAGGTGACGGCAAGGCCCATCGAGAAAGCGTTCTTGAGTTTGTTCGAGACGCCCACGAAGGAGCAGATGCCATAGAAGCGAGAGAGGACGACGTTCTCGATGAGCATCGAGGAAACGATCGCCAATAAGAAGGAAACTAGGTATTGCATGGTTATTTGGCCTCCTTAGCAGCGGCGGCTTTCGCGGCAAGCAGCTCTTGCTTCTTTCTTTCTTTTTCTTTCGCCGCTTTGCTTAAGTTCACGGCTTGGATTACCGCCATGATGACGCCAAGCACGATGAAGGCCCCCGCGGGCTGAGTGAAGAGAGAAATCGAGAAGTTAGGTCCTCCGTAATCGGAGAAATCAAGGATATGCAAGGTGCATTTCGGCAAGAAGGTAAGGGTCGAGCCGAAGCTGATGCAGCCGGTGCCAAGCACTTCGCGAATAAGCCCGATCATGCAGATAGCCAGGGTATAGCCGATGCCGTTACCGATGCCATCAAGAAGCGAATCGAGGACGGTGTTCTTGTTGGCGAAGGCCTCGGCCCTGCCAAGCACGATGCAGTTGACGACGAGGAGGGAAATGAAGACGCCTAAGCTTGAATAGAGTTCAGGCAAGAAGGCCTCAGAGAACATTTCGACCAAGCAGACGAAGGTCGCGATGATGACAATGTAGGCCGGGGTCTCGACTTCCTCGGGGATGAATTTCTTAAGAGCGCTGACTAGGACGTTGCTGCCCACCAAAACGAAAGTGAAGAGCAAGCCCATGCCGAAGGCGGCTTCTAAGCTAGTGGTGACCCCTAGCGCCGGGCAGGTGCCGAGGATCAAGACAAAGAGGGGGTTCGCCCTCCAAATGGGGGCGAGGAAGGACTCCAAGTGGGTCCCGTGCTGTTTCTTAGCCATTCTCACTTACCTCCTTTCAAAGAAGCGTAATGGATACGCTCAAGATTGGCGACATCATATAAGCCGTGGCTAGAGATGGTCGCGCTTGTGTTGCCGTTATCAATCTTTTTGTCCGCGGCGCACTTGGATTTGAAAGCGGCCCAAGAGTGATCGCTACCCTCATTGAAGGGGTTGATCACGTTCTTCACAAGGGCATTCGCCCTGGAGAAGCTATTCTCAAGGACGTCGATGTTCGTCAAAGTGGGCTCGTCATAGTTTTCGCCCGAGAAGCCAAGGAGGAAGTAAAGTCCGCCGTGGGCCTCGGTCTCATCCGCGCCGGATTCATCTTTGACGATGTGGAACTCAGCCTCGTAGACGACGCCAAGCTCGGCGTTGTCTTTGTCGTAGACTGTGTAACCATTCGCGATGATCTGGCGTTTGTTGTTGCTAGGCCACTTCTCGCTGTCAAGACCAAGATTCGCCACGCCGATGATCGCTTGGCTGATCTCCGCTTTAGTTGCGTGATCGCCACCATCAAAAAGGCTGGTTGCTTGATAAGCGATGGATTGCAAAGGCGAGGAGGCAGAAAGTTCTACGGCTTTCTCGGCAAGCTTGGACAAGGTTTTGCCGGTGTCGCCGCTAGGCAAGGAAGAAGCGCTATAGAAAGGAGAGGTCTTGTAATCGACGTCGGTATAGCTAGAAGAGAGCACGTAGCCGCCTTCGAATCCGGAAGCGCTAACGGCAATCGCGGCGGTGAAATCACCGTCTTTGCCAACGTACCAACGCCCGGCTTCGTTATGGCTTAGTTCATCGTCGTAATAGGAATAATATTTGGAGAATTCCGCATAAGTGGAACTCTCAACTTCGGTCGAGGAAGAGGAAACGTTGTAGTTTTTCCCCGCAAAAGCCGCCTGATTCCAGGCTGAGGGGTCTTCAACGATACCTCCGGCAAGTGCAGCGTAGAGTTTGCTAGCCTCGCTTACGATCTTGCTCACCGCCGTCGCGGTGACCGTGGCACCGATGTCTTTGAGATCATCGTAGTTTCTCGTCCCATTGTTCACGGGATCAAGATAGTTCTTCTCGAAAGTGCTCTTGAAGGAATCGCTGCACTTAAGCATCGTGATTTTCTTAAGGGCTGGATTGCCGTTTTCCATCGCAAAGCCAGCGAGGACTTCCAAATCGGCGTCTCTGCCTGCGGCGGTGCCGTGGAACACTTTGCCTTCTTCCTTCGTCTTAGCTTCGTCAGCATAAGCGTTGACGTAGTAATCGATGGTCGAAGGGGTTAGCCCTTTTTCGGAAAGAGCCTTCTTTTCTTCGTCTGTGTCGAAAGTCATCTTGTCGAAGGCTTTCGCCTCGGAGAAGATCTGAAGATAGCCGGCATTGGCTTTCTTCGCCGCTTCTTCTTCGATGATCGGGGCGGTGATTAGATTAACGCCTGCAAGCAAGCCTGCGCTAATAACGCCTAGCCCGAGCAACACGCCTCCGCAAAGGAGGTATTTCTTCGTTTGGTCTTTCATTAGAAGCCTCCTTT
>CAVEPD010000041.1:0-12843 GCA_963617535.1 bacterium | reverse complement strand
TTATTCCGTGTTTCAAATCGAAAATGCCAAATTTAGCGATTAAGCAATCAAAAAGGCGAAGGACGTGTATGCGTTTCCTCTGAAGTTCTAAAGAGTTCTAAACGAAAATAAAAGTTCTAAAGAGTTCTAAAATTTCTTTGGAACCATTGAGCATTAACGCGATAGCTTCCTCTTATGAAACTCATTTGGGAATTAGCCAAGACAAGGCTATAGACCTTGCCAAATTTACAAACGGTTACGCATACGCTTATCAAGTCCTTGGGCATTTGCTCTATGACAAGGGCGAAAAAGAATTAAGCAAAGAAACGATAAGCGAATTTGATCAGTACATGGGGGATTACGTTTACGACAAGGTCTTCTCGAAACTGAGTTCTAACGAGCAGCACCTCCTCCTGAGCTTTAGGACAAACGAAAGCGTAAAAGTGGAAAATCTGCGGGAACGCAGCGGATTCAATTCTAAGGTCATGGGCGTATATCGAGATCGCCTGCTAAAAAAAGGCATCCTTCAAAACCCGAAATATGGCTACTTGAGGTTCTCTTTCCCTCGATTCGCCGAATATTTGCTTTGCAAAGAATAAGAGGGTTTTGCATCAAAAAGCTCGCAAAACCAACTTAAAAGAGTGGGTCACCCCACTCTTTTAAGTTCAATGAATCAAAGCTTATAAGCGTCTAACCCAGGAGTCGCGTTTCCTTCGTAATCGAAGAGGCATTGGTTCGCCCATTCATTATGCGTGGGCTTCCCGGTTTCTCCGGTGAAGGCCTCCCCTTCTTCCGTCGCCCAGCATAGCCCGGGCAAAGGAAGCCAGAAAGGCTCCCAATAATAGATGGCCTCAACCCCATGTTCAGCGGAAAGTTTCAGAAGGTTCGTAATGAAGTCCTTTTGGCCTTCTTTGCTGAGAGGATAAGGATGGAAGACGTTTTCCTGCTCGAAGAATTTATCCGAGATCAGGTTGTCGCCATAATTCCCGTTCATCAAGAAAGGCTCCATGGTGAAGCCATATCCCGTCTCAACGATCCAGACGGGCTTATGGAACTTTTCCTTAAGGTTATCGACGTTCTTGAAGAACATCGGGAAAGTGCCATGCCAATAGGGATAATAGGAAAGTCCGACGATATCGAAGTCGACCCCGCGCTTGATGATCTCGCGGTAATACTCTTCGTGAAGCTCGACGTCATAGCTCTTTTCCAAATGGATGATGAGCTTTGATTTAGGAGCAACCTCTCTCGCGGCTTTGATGCCGCTTCTTAAGAAGAGAGCGAGATTGTCGTAATTGGAACGAAGCCCGTCTTCTCCTCTTGGACCGAGCTGACCAAGCGGCCAAAGCATGCCGTTGGTAATCTCGTTCCCGATTTGGATATAAGGAACTTCAATGCCTTCTTTTGCGATCGCTAGCAAGGTTGATTTCGTATATTCATAGACCTTGTCCGCGAGTTGATTCGCGTCAAGGCCACGCCAGGATTTGGGGATGAATTGCTTCCCAGGATCACACCAAAAATCGCTGTAATGGATATCCAAAAGAATAGAATAACCGACTTTTGCGGCTCTTTTGGCCAGTTTGATCCAGGTTGGGAAATCAATTGTACCCCCTCCGTAAGGATGGCCTTTATCGTCATAAGGATCTATCCAAAGGCGAAGGCGCATGCTCTTCACGCCGTTATGGTCAAAGAGGAACTGCCAGGGTTCGACTTCTTTGCCTTTATAGTAATAATGAGGGGATTTCGCGTCGACTTCCACTTGGGTCGAGGCGTCGATACCTAAAAACATCAAAGTTCTCCTTTTTTATAGGGATGCCAGGTGATGGGCTCGTTGTCGTCGTTAAACGAGGTGACCCGGTCCATAATGTGCCCATATTTGAGTTTGATCATCTGGTTCCAGTCTTTGACTTTGGCTTCATCGCCATGGAAGCAGCAACGGATGCAATAGTATTCGTGCTTCTCCTCGTCATAGAACATGTCGATGTCGATATCGCGCATGAAGCACTGCGGGCAGCGGTAGTTCAATGCACCTTTTTTACTTTGAGCCATGAGCTTAATTCTCCTTTGCTAGTGAATCTCTTCTTGATGCTTAGACGGAACATCGGAGAGAAGGCGATGCCTTCTTCGACGCGACCCGAATAGCCTTTGTCGTCGCTTCCCATCTCAACAATCGTGTTGACCTGGGGAATGATGGCTCTAGTCAGGCTTTCGCTTCTTTCGATGTTTCTCATCTTGTAGGCGTAATCGATGGACTCCTTGCCATTCCCTTCGACTTCAAGGGTGACGCCAGTCATGTCGTCACTATATTCGTCGATGCCATAGCATCCGACCAAATAGTCTTCGATCTCGATGCCTTCTTCATCAAGCGGGGAGAGGATCTCACGCGTGGTGATGATCTCGCCCGTCCCTTTCTTGAAGAGGTATTTCGAACGCATCTTGACGGTCAAATCCGAGAAGACGACATCGAAGTCATTCGTCGTGAGAAGGATGTCCTCCCCTACTTTCGAATAGGTGGCAAACGTCCTTTCGAGGGCGAGGTCCACTTCTTCGTTATGACGTTTGATGACGCAGCTCTTGAGGGTTCCTTGGCCCGCGTAATGGGTGAAGAAACCCGCGCGATAATTGGCTTGGATGATATAAGGATAGGAGCAGTTATACGCGTTCCCCGTCCCAATGCCGACAGGCAGATCCAGCTTGCCTACGTAAGGATTGAGGCAAATCATTGCCCCGCCTTGGTTAAAGTCAAGGCAGGCTCTCATATAGGGATCGTAATACCAGAAGTACTGCTTGTCCGACCCGTAGAGGACGTCTTTCCAAAGGGCGACTTCTGGCTCCATGTAGGAGGGGTGCTCCTTCCGGTAATAGTCCGCATACTCGCTCATGGTCATATCCACGAGTTTGCCTTCCTTCTTGAGCTTCGCATAGTAATCAAGGCCATCGCAGTAGCTTTTGCGGAGCAATTCGTAAGGTTGCTCCCATCTTCCCGCTTTATTGAGCCAGCCTGGTCCCACAAACATCATGTTGTAGGAATGGCCGCTGTTGTACTTGCCTTGCTCGCGATACATATCGACGAGGTTGAAGAAATAAGGAAGCTCGTTATCTTCGTAAATCATCCCTCTGAGGACGTTCTGCGGATGGGTGCCGAAGTTCGACCCGTTCCCATCGAAGCAAGCCATAAGATCGCGAGAAAGATGGGGAATTGCGACGATTCCGGAGTCATCTTCCTTGCTATCGGCAGGGAGGCAGCTATTCACTTTAGAAGGAATCCAAGGAGCCCAAGGTCCGCCATCGATGAAGGTGTACCAGGAGTTGTTGGTCGTGTGATAGCACTTGACCCCTTCTTCCCAGCAGGTCGCTACGGCGCACTTCACCATCGGGTACTTCTTTTTAATGTAGTTGATTGTATAGGCGTCCATGTAATAGGAGCCCGTGGATTCAGGATAGAAGCCGAATTTCTCATAGAAGAGAGAGAAGACATCATCGACGATTCTCTCTTTGTCTTCATTAGAGAACATCCAAATGCAGAAATCCTTGGTCTTGTATTTCTCGTAGAACTGTTCGCAAGGGAGGCCAAGGAGAGTCAAGGCGATTTCATCGCCATACTTCTCATGGTCTCTTTTGGCGAGCTCAACGACAAGGTCGCTGAAAAGCGAGGCATAGGTCATCTCAATCGTGGTCTTAAGCCCTCTTTTATGGGCCTCATCCTGCTGAAAGATGAAGATCGAGAGAGATTCGTCGAGGAGCGCAGTCGAAGTCAAATCGTCGGATTTGCCGCTTTGGGTGGTTTTCTGCGCGTATTCCGGGGCCATTTCAGGCCTATCGATTAATGTTAGAACAAATTTGTTTTCCATAAATTTTCCCTAATCAGCTGGCCATGATGAAGGACCAATCGTCATTGTGGCCCCAAGACTGGGCGCCCGCTTCAACTTCCATGCCGATTGTGACGTCGCTAGTAGAGGGGACGACGATCGAAGGGATGGACCATTCAACGAGCCCAGAGCCATAGCCTTTGCAATTGCTAAGCATTGAAACCTCGACTTTGTCCCCGTTGCCGATCTGGTAGAAGAGGCCCGCTTTCGTGTATCCGCCATATTCATTGGTCATGTGGGTAAGCACATAAGTACTGAGGTTATAAGTTCCCGCGGGGATACCCGAGAGAGTCTGAGAAAGGGTGAAGTTAAACGCGGTAGAGGCCCACCAATGGAAGTAATGGGTTCCCGTGCGATTGCCTTCGCTCTTCGTCTCGACGCGGATGCCATTTGAAGAGGCGGTCAGGCTCCAAGGAGAGCCGACCTTATATTCGTTCGCGTTTCCAGAAGAGGTGTTCTGATTCTCGAAGGAATTGTCCTTGACGTAGTTATAAATCACGGTGACGTCGCAAGTGACGTCGAAGTCCTCGAGCTTACCATGGATGGTGTAATGCCCTTGCTCCGCAGTTTTAAGAGCTTCCACTTCTTCGCTATCCCAAGTAATGTCGGCGGTTCTCAAACGATCGAGATTGGTCGTGATTTGACCGCTCGTCGGAATCGAATCCGAGCCATCGGAGAGGTTATAAGTCGCGGTGAAGGTGCTTTTCACGGCGCCTAAATCCTCTTCTACCTTGGCTTTCGAGCCATCTTGGATGAGCTTGTAGGCTTTGTAGGAAGGGAGAGCTTTGCCAGAATAGTCGAACCAGGCTTGGTTGGCCCAGCTTGAGTAGCAGGAGGAGTCGCTATAGCCAGTCAAATCGCTTGCTTCGCTATAGTCGTAGCCGTGGTCGTTATAGTAATAACCGGATTTGCTGATCCATCCGCTGCCTTCTTTTGGAAGCCAGGCGGGTTCCCAATAAAAGATGCCCGTGCCTTTGGAATCTGGGACTTTCGAGAGGCAATCCGCAAGCTCAGCGAGCTCCGAGGTCTGTGCCTGATAAGAAGTGAGATAGCCTCCCGCTTCATTGAGTTTGGAGGAGAACTGATTGTTGCAGAAGCTCGCCCCTTCATCGGTATACCCCCAAGCCGTTTCGACGATCATGACTTCTTTGCCGTAGGTATTCGCGCAATAGTCCATGACAGTTTGGAGATTGTCTCTGCCGCCATGCCAATAGGGATAGTAACTTAACCCGCAGACGTCCCAATCAACTTTCCAACGAACGAGGTTGTTATAGACTTTATAAACGCCGTTAGGATTGTTGACGTTAGCTAGGTGAACGATAGTTTTAACGTCTGGGAAGACGGACTTAGCGGTGTCCACGCCCGCTTTGATCATCTCGGCGAAGTACCAAGAAGCGGCGTTAGATGAGCCAGCCATGCCGTTATTGGTCTCATTGCCAATCTGCACGGCATTAACGGTAACCCCTGCGTTCTTAAACGCATTCAGAGCATGTGAGGTGAAATCCCCTACTCTCTTGTATTGGGTCTTTTCGTTGATCGTGGGCTTTCCGTTTTTGAGAGTCATCCACGCTTTCGGAGCCCATTTCTTAGCGGGATCCGCCCAGGAATCGCTGTAATGGAAATCAATGAGGATCTTCATTCCTGCCGCAACGGCACGTTTCGCAAGGTAGATATCCGTGGAGATGTCGTTGGTGCCCCCGCCATAGCTCACGCCGTCCTTATCAAAGGGGTCCACCCAAAGACGGAAACGCGCATAGTTGGCTCCGCCAGCCTTTAGAATCTGGAAGAGATCTGTTTCCTTGCCATCTTCGCCATAGAAACGGCCCCCAGCTTTTTCAACTTCGTAAAGCGAAGAGCAATCCACGCCCCAGGCGAAATCATCTGCTAAGGTATTCGTGGGTTGGTTTGCGTAAACGTTATCGTAATCGTAAACTGCCGCATTCGTCTTCGTGCCGACGGTGTAAGGACTAGTAACGTCTTTGACTTCTAGCGCCTTGCCATCATTGCGATTGAAAACCTGATCATCAGGATCGTCGATGCTAGAGGCGGTCTCGCTAGAAGAGGCGCTTTCTTTTTCGGAGGAGGCTTCAGAAGAGGCCTCGCTCGTGCGTTCGCTTTCCTCGCTGTCAGGCAATAAAGAGCTTTGACTGTCGCTCTGGGCGGTTGAGCATCCCGCTAGGCCAAGAGACAGCAAAGAAAGGGCAAGTACAATTTTATTTTTCATAGAGTTATCCTTTCTAATTTGGCTTCTCACGATGAGCAAGCCAAGAATTCAAGAGTTAAGGGGCGCGTTTCCGCGCCCCCATAAGCTTTAGTCGAAGAGAAGCGAAGAACCACTCGCGGCATCGAAGAACTGCATGACCTTCCCTTCGAAGGTGATGTAGAACTCCTTGCCAGCCACCATGGAATCTCTTTCTTCTTCGCTTAGCTGAATCGTCGGAACGCGGATGACTAACGCGGTGCCGTCATCGGTAAGCACATGGAGATGGAGCTCGCTGCCCATCATCTCGTTGACTTGGATAGTCACGTGAATCGAGGCAGGATCCCCTTCTTTTCCAAGAACGATGTGTTCAGGGCGGACGCCGAGAGTGACGTTAAGCCCTTCTTCAGGGACAGTCACTTTTCCGTCAAGGATAGCCGCCCTATCTCCATCCACCGGCAGCTTGCCGCCGAAAGCGGAAACGTAATACTTGCCATCTTCTTTGGTGAGAACAGCCGGGAAGGTATTCATTTTCGGGGCGCCGATGAATTCGGCGACGAAGAGATTGACCGGCTTATCAAAGACCTCATGAGGCGTGCCGACTTGCTGGATGAAGCCATCTTTCATGATGACGATCCTGTCACCAAGTGTCATGGCCTCGGTCTGGTCATGGGTAACGTAAACGAAGGTGGTCTCGATCTTCTTGCGAAGAAGGATGATTTCGGCCCTCATCTGGTTGCGGAGCTTCGCATCGAGGTTCGAGAGCGGCTCGTCCATGAGGAAGACTTTGCAATCTTTGACCATCGCGCGGCCAATTGCGACCCTCTGCCTCTGGCCACCCGAGAGAGCTTTCGGCTTACGGGTGAGATACGGGGTAATGCCGAGGATCTCGGCGGCGTTTGTGACGCGTTTATAGATCTCGTCTTGGCTCATCTTCGGACGCTGCAAGCGAAGGGGGAAGGCCATGTTCTCGAAAACCGTAAGATGAGGGTAAAGAGCGTAATTTTGGAAGACCATCGAGATGTGACGGTCTTTGGGTTGGAGGTCATTGACGACTTCCCCGTCGATCTCGACGGTTCCCTCGCTGATCTCCTCTAATCCCGCGATCATGCGGAGGGTTGTGGATTTCCCGCAGCCCGAGGGGCCGACGAAGACAACGAACTCCTTATCCTTGATCGTAAGGTTGAAATCATGGACAGCAACGACGCCGCCTTGATAGATTTTTTTGACGTTTGTAAGTTTAACTTCTGCCATAGTAAGTTTCTCCTATCCTTTGACGGCGCCACCAGTGACACCTTCGACATAATATTTCTGCAAGCAAATGAACAAGATTGCCACAGGCACGGCAACGATGACTCCGCCCGCGCAGAAGGCCGCGTAATTCTGGGTAAGTCCCGAATCGGTGCTGATAAGATTCTGCAAGCCAACCGCGACGTTGAAGCCGGAAAGATCCCCAGCCGCAATGTATTTGGCGAACACGAAGTCACCCCAAGGCCCCATAAAGGAAGTAAGCAAGGTATAGATGACGATCGGCTTAGATAAAGGCAGGATGATTTTGAACAAGACCTGCGCATTGGTCGCGCCATCGACTCTCGCCGCTTCGTCTAAGCTCTTCGGCAAGGTGTCGAAGAAACCCTTCGAGACGTAATAGCCCATGCCCGAGCTAGCGACATAGACGAGAATCAAACCAGGAACGGCATTTCCTTGGGTCAAGCCCATATCTGCAAGGACGCGGTAGAGGATGATCATGGTGAGCATCCCAGGGAACATGCCGAGAACAAGCATGAAGTTCATGAGGAATTTGCGCCCTTTGAAACGCAGACGCGAGAGCGTGTAGCTCATGCAAAGGACGATGAAGGTTTGAATCACCGCGGTGACTAACGCCATAATGAAGGTGTTGAGAAACCAACGGACGAACTTGAAGTTCTCGCTTTCGGTGAAGAGTTTCACGTAATTGTCAAAGCCCCACTGCCTTGGCCACATCCAACCGTGAGGCGAGGTGGTATAGCATTCGAAGCTGTCGAGAAGGATCCCGATGAAAGGAAGCAGCCAGATGACCGCCATCAGGACAAGAATGATGTAAATGCCGACATTGGAGAGAACTGTTTTGGCATGCATCCCCATGTGGTGTTTTTCGGTCTTTACTACCTGGGGGGTATTATCTTTTTTCATATCGTTTGTTTCCATTACTGATAATCCTCCTCGTGTTTGTTAGACGGCATAAGGTTGTAGACGATGAGCGAGAGCACCGCCGAAACGACGAAGACCATGATGCCGACGACGGAAGCCATGTAGTATTCCGAGTTGGTGCTCGTCGTAATTTTGAAGAGCCAGGTGATAAGCAAATCCGTGTAGCCGACCGAGCCTGAAGCGCCCGAGGTGTTCGGATTCGTCGGGCCGCCGCCCGTCAATAAGTAGATGACATTGAAGTTATTCATGTTGCCTATGAATGAGGTCAACAGGTAAGGTCCAGTGACGAAGAGCATGTAAGGCAAGGTGATCTTAAAGTATTGCTGCCAAACGTTCGCGCCGTCGATTTTCGCGGATTCGTAGAGATCTGCGGGGATATTCATCAGGATACCCGTCGCGATGAGCATAAGGTAAGGGATGCCAATCCAGATATTGATGAAGATGACGGTGACCCTCGCCCAAGTCGGATCGTCATAGAAACTAAAGGACGCCGGCACATTGAACCATTCCCTTAGTTTCGCGATGACAATGCCGTTATTGGCGAACATTTTGGAAACGTATAGCAAGGAAATGAACTGAGGAATTGCGATTGTCAGAACTAGAATCGTTCGCCAAACTTTCTTAAGGCGAATACCTTTCTTGTTGATCATCATCGCGACGATCATCCCGAGGAAATAGTTCGAGAAGGTTGCGAAGAAAGCCCAAATAAGCGTCCAGGAGAGAATCTCGCCGAAAGCCGCGCTATAGGACTTATTCCCGCTGTTCCAGCTAAGAAGGGTATTGAAATTATCAAGCCCAACCCAATGGAAGAGGTTATTCGTGTAGCCGTTATGGGTACCATCGTAGTTGGTGAAAGCCACCAAAATCATGAACACAATCGGCAAAACCGTGAAGACGATGATGCCGGTAACCGGCAACGCCAGCAAGGTTTTGTGGAACTGATCGTCGATGAGTGAATGAAGGTCCTGTTTCCCGCTTTTGAGTTTCTTCCCGCTTGCGACGATCTCCTGTGCGATGCGATTTTGCTTAATATTGAGTCGCCAGGTATAGATGAAGGCGATGATGAAGAAAATCGTCAGGACAGAATAGAGCAAGATACGGAATGAGTTGTCACCATATTGGTACACGTAGACGTCTAAGTCAGGATCCAACACTTTTGAAGGCCCCGTTTTGCCTAAAGAAGGCATCATGCTGAGCCAATACCCGCCGCCTTGAGGCAAGCACATGTACGTAATAAAAACCGCTTCAAAAAGGAAGAAAAGAAGCCCTCTTAATACTTGTCCTCTGGCTGCGGAGCCAAAGCCCATAACGAGATAGGACAAGCGGGTCTTCCAATCGCCTTTAATGAAGGTTTGCACGAGGTCGACGGTATCGTGGGCGACAAACAGCCCGAATCGCTTGAGCTGCTTCCAAATTTTGATGCCTAAGTTCTTGAACCACAGGGGTATTCCGCAGAAGAAGGCAATGAATTTGTAGCCAAACCGTTGAAGCTTCGTGAGTTGTAGATATTCCAAACCACTATACTTTTTCATAGTTCGCCTTTCGTCATCACTTTATAAAAGACCAAAAGGGTGGGGCAAAAGTGAATTAAACCCCACCCTGTGTTTATCGGATCGAAATCAATTAAGCGTCAAGTAACGTGACGTCGCCGGTAGTAGAAACGAGTCGAATCTTCTTAGTGCCGGCTTCTTCGGCTGAGACGACATAGTTGCCGCTACCCTTGCCGAAAGCGACGTCCCAAGATTTGCCCTGACGTACTTTGAACTCGTCACCAGCGGTCAAGGTGATCGCGGGGCTAGTCCAGGTGTCAGTCGGATCTTCGGTCATCGCAAGATCAGAGGACCAATCGGCCCAATCAGCAGTAGGAGCGGCCGCGAATTTGCCAATAACAGTGAAAGCACGCTTAACATCGTCGGACATGCTGAGAACACCATTCACGGCATCGGAATAAGTCTTAAGAACGGCTTTGATGGAAGCATCATCGGTGCCGGCCGTCTTAAGCGAGGTGCCGACGACCATGGAGATATCCCACCAGCTGCCGTGGATTTGCCCCTGAGCAGTGGAATACTTGCTTTGCGCGGCAAGAGCGGCAAGCGCGGGGTTCGCTTTGAAAGCGTCGGAAGCTTGGGCTTCTTTGTTCGAGGGGCCCCAGCCAAAGTCATTAAGTCTCGACATTTCAGCTTCGTAACCCGTCAAAACGCGGGCGAGCTTGTTGAGATTGGAAGCCCTGACAGAATCGGTCTGTGGCTTAACGCCAAGTAGTTTATAGCCAGAATAAGAGCCAAGATGATAAGACTTGCCATCCACTTTGAAACTAGGAAGATCGGCAACGCCCATATTGTCGCCAAGAGCTTCTTTTACAGCGTTATAAGCCCAGGTACCGGAAACAACAACGCCAGACGGGGTAGCAGCGGCGAAATCGGCCGCAGCGGAGCTGTCGTTCCAAAATTCGGATTTGACCAAATGTTGCATGCCTTTCGCGGCAATCACACCATTGTCGGAATCCCAAGTATCATCGACGGCAGTGAAAGCGCCTTCGCTGTCCGTGGTCCAGTTGGAGTGGCAAAGCTGATTGTCGCTTTCGTCATAAGCCATGAAGAAGGAAGCGGTATACCAGCCAGAAGCGCCAAGTTTGAAAGAGAAGTTCTTACCGGCTTTTTCGCAATCATCGACAAGATCTTCGAGACTATCGATATGGGCTTCATCAACAACGCTCTTGTCATAGTACATGAAGTAGCCGTTATCAGAAGTTAGCGGATAGGCATAAACGGATTCACCAGAGGTAACGGCGCGGACAGAGCCTTCGTCGTTGTTCGTTTTGACCCATTCAGCAGCACCGGGGCCAAGGACGGATAAGGCGCCGCCTTGGACAAGACGGGCGAACTGATCTTGTGCGAAGCAGAAGATATCAGCGCCAGCAGATACGTCAGTAAGCATCTGAGTAGCTTGATCCGCTTCGGTGATGCCAGTGACGACGAATTCGTAATTGAGGTTGTTGTCGGCAGCCCATTTATCGGCGATGGTCTTGAAGGAAGTGGCAACGCCCTCTACTTCGGAACACCAGATTTTAACCGTCTCTTTCGGACCAGTCGCGCTGGTTGGAGTAGTGCCGGACCCCCCCGCAGATTTCGTCTCGTCCGTGCTATTCGCGGTGCAGGAGCCCAATAGCATTGCCGGGGTCAATGCGAGGGCAAAAAGGATTTTGTTATTGATTTTCATTCGTTTCTCCTTTCAATAATCTAGAGAAAAGCGCTTACATTTTTCGTGAAGAATAAAGCGCTTACGCCTTTCTCTATAAATCCATGGCACTATTTTGGTGACCTTGGGTCCGATTGTAAAGAGTTTTTTTGAAAGCCCTTTCCTATTTTTTAAGGAATTTAATTAACAAGTGTTTCAAAAGCGCAAATAAAAACGGATTCAGGTGATCCTAAATCCGCATTTATTAAGCCGTTACTTAAGAATTACGCTACTATGGGCGGCAAGGCGAAGCTTACCATCCTTGATTTCAGGGATACGATGCATCGTGTTGATTTGGTCGACGATTTCAGTTCCTGGAGATGTGACCTCCACGTTATGGCTAGAGAAGTTATGAACGACGATTATCTTTTCCTCTCCATAAGACAAGGAGTAAGCCATCGCGGAGTACTCGCCGGTATTGAGTTCTGAGGAAAGGTCCTTGTAAATCGAATGCTTGATCCAGGAATATTTGTTTCTTATATGAATCATCATCTTGTAATGGTTCGCGAGGGAGAAAGGCTTGCTTTGCTGGTCCTCCACGCCTTCTTCGACTTGTTGCGTGGTATTAAGATCAAGACGGCTCTTGTCAGGGAAAGCGCATTCCCCTGTCTTATCGCCTTTGCTCCAAATCATGGGCAAGCGGCGTTTCACATCGTTTTGGTCATCCGGATTCGTACCACGGGTGCCTTTTAGGGCGATTTCCTCGCCGTAATAGGTGTAAGCATCTCCAGGGAGCAAGGCGTAGAAAGAGCAAGCAGACTTATAGGTGTTTTCATCCGTGAAGTTCTTGGAGATGCGGTCCATATCGTGATTGCTCAAGAAGTACGAGGAATAAGCATCCGGGTTCTTCGCCTTGCGGGCAGCCTCGTTCTTCTCAATGTTCTTGCTGACGTTTTTGATCCGTCCATATCCCTTGAGGTAGCTTATGCAGACATTGTCTCCACCGCTTGCCAAAGAGAAGTCGAAGAAGGAATCACACTTAGAGGAGAAATAGGTATTCAGCAAAGCGCTTGTGGCCCAGCACTCCCCCACCATGTAGAAATCAGGATCGTATTTATGGCAGGTATCCACAAGCCAGTTCAGGAACTCGACGTTTTCATTCGTAACTTGGTAATAGTAATAGAGCACCGCGTCGAGACGGAATCCCTTTACCCCGCGGTTGACCCAGAATTTGACGATGTTCTCCATCTCCGCGCGAACGCCTTCTGAGTCCAAGTTAAAGTCAGGCATGTTCGCGTCGAATTTGGACTCGTAGTAAACGCCTTGATAGGCATGATCGCCCGTGGATCCGAAATTGAACCAATCTGCTTTGGAACCCTCGCCGGTTTTGCCTGCTTTGTAATCGGCGAAAGCCTCAGTAAAATAAGGGTT
>CAVEPD010000040.1:0-13175 GCA_963617535.1 bacterium | reverse complement strand
TACAAAGACAGTGAAGGTACGCTGAATATCAAAGTCACTGCGACGCAGTTCTAAACGCGTTTAATTATGACTGAAGGCCTCCTAACGGGGCCTTTTTCCTTTGGCCTGTATTTTTAATTGCATATTTTCGCCGCAAGAATATGCAATTAAACTTTATAATATTTTGCGAATTTTCCGCTTTGAATCATCTGAATCGACCCTTCTTTTGAAAGCTCCCCTAAAGCTTTTTCGATCGATGTGCGGGAGGCGTTCACGAAAATCTCTTCGATGTCGGCTTTGCTTATTAGTCCTTTAAAATCATTTATGATCCTGAGCACTTTCTCTTTAACGTTTCCCTTTGCGGAATTCAGCTCAGCAATATAAGCCAGTTTCTCATAGCCGTCCCTCAAACATTTCAGCATGAACCAAGTAAAATAAGAGCTGTCGTTTTTATCTTCGTTCCACCCAACTGATGATTTTTCTAAGGACGAGTAGTATTCATCTACATTGTTCAAAATCACATAGGAAAAAGAATAATACTGGTCTAATCCGTATCCATATTTCATTAAAAGGAATGTGGTAAGAAGTCTGGAAACGCGCCCGTTCCCATCATAGAAGGGATGGATGCAGAGGAAGTTCAGCACAAAAGTAAAAATTGCCAAAAGAACGTTGCACCGGGGGTTTTTAAGGCATTCGTTGAATTGGTAAATAAGGTTTCCCATCAATCCGGGGACGTCTTCTGGCTTGGCAGGGATAAAAACCGTACGAACGAATTTCCCCTCTTTATCAAACTCTCGAATGTAGTTTTGTTCCACTTTGTAATTGCCGCCAAATTCAGGTGTTAGAGATTTGAAAAGATAGTAGTGCAAGTCCTTCACGAACGACTCGGATAAGGACTGGTATTTATAAACCTCGAATACTTTTTCCAAAGCTTCGTTGTATCCGCAAAGAAGGTATTCCTCTTTTGTCTCAGGATTAAGCCCTTTCAATAAAATATCCTCCTCGCGGCTTTTTTTGATTTTGATGCCCTCGATTTCGTTGCTGCTAGTGACGCTGCGGCGTTTGTTGAGGTCATGAAGCCTGTTCACTTTGAGTTTCTTAGGCAAAACGAACGTCTTCCCCCTATTAATTTCAACCGTTTGGAGCATTGTGACGATGCTAGACGTGTATTGATTTTGAATTTGTTCTTCCAAGTTAATGAAATTCATGCCCCAATCTTACAAGAAAAACTAGATATTTCAATTTTAATTGCATATTTTCACCGCACAAATATGCAATTAAATCGTACCGGCTCTCAAATCATGGATCTCTCAAGTCCAGGCCCATCGCTGGAATAAATGGTTTCGCCGTTCAAAAAAGACACCATGTACAAAGGGAAAACGGTTATTTTGTCATTTTCCTTTATTACATTGGTTTCTCCAAAGAGAAAAGCCTGCTTAATATCATAAAGCTTAATAAGGTTGTTCAAGGCGACGTGGTTGTAAATGTTCATGAGATCAGGTTTCCCGGATTTGATCTCAATGGGGCAAGGCTCGCCCTGATATTCCAAAAGAAAATCGACTTCGCCATGTTTTTTCGAATTGTAGTAAAAGGTTTTCTCCGCGAATCCATGTGCATAAAGTTCCTGCGCGACCGCATTTTCATAAGGCGCGCCGAAATTAATTTCCTTTTCGCAAGCAAGCAGCTTTTGACGGACGCCCGTGTCGAATAAGGCGGTTCCCAAAAGCCCGATGTCATTCAAGAAAAGTTTCAATGTCTTCCTTTCGCTGGCGAGTGTCAGAGGCAAAACGGGTTCTGTGACGTTATAAACCGGCAGCGCAACCCCGGCGTTTGTAAGCCACAAGAATTCGTCGGAGAGACCTTTCTTTCTTAAATATCCCGGATCGGCAACATGCGAGTTTACAAACCTCTTATTCTTGCTGTTCACCTCTGAAGGAATCGCTTCATAGACATCCCGAATCTTCAGTTTCTTATCCTTTTCTTCCACGTAGCGAGTCATATCCGCGAGATAAATCGCCTTGATTTGCTCATGGACCACCTTAACGGATTGGAAATTATGCGTCTTTAGAAATATCTCAACCGCTTCCGGCATGCCGCCCACAAGAACGTACTCTCGAAATAAATCCAGCATTTGCCTATGAATTTCCGAGTCTACCGGCGTTTGCTTTTTGAAGGATTGACGCAGTTTTTCAATAAGGGAATCTCCAACTCCTTTTGCCCAAAGAAATTCCTCAAAATCCAAGGGGAACATTCGAATTGTGTCCATGTAGCCAACCGGCATCAGAAGAACTTCATTGACCTCGACGCCGAGTAAAGAACCGCTAAGCATGAAGCGGTATCTACCGTCAATCACCAAAGGTTTCATTGCCGTAATGAGGTCAAGGCTCAATAAAGGAAGGCCTGTTTTTTCCTTAAGTTTCTCCCTGTAGTTATAAACAAGTTGAATCTCATCAAAGAAAACGACCGTTTTGCCCGGAATTAAGTGAGCGCCATCGAAAAGAGACAGCTTATCCAGCAAATCGTCCGGATTCTTGAGCTCTGCGTAAGAAGCTATCAAGGAAGGATGATCAGCAAAATTCAGATAAATGGCATTCTTGAAACTCTTTTCGGCGAAGTGTTTCAGCGAAAACGTTTTGCCAATTTGTCGGGCCCCGGTTACTAAAAGAGCCTGCTTTCGATTGTTTTTCCAATAAAGAAGATCTTTCTCAATTTTTCTTTTCAGCATTGCGGCACCTCAAGGCTATTCTACTTATTTTGCATAAAACTGAAACCCATTTTTTGAAGTTTTTACATAAAACTGCAATGGTTTTTCGTCAATATTTGCATAAAACTGCAATGGTTTTTTGGGCGTTTTTACATAAAACTGCAATGAAACGCCAGCACATTTTTCAATGATTTTTCCACTATCAAAAAAGCGCCTCCGACTAAGGAAGCGCGTTCATCGTTAAGCCAAGGATCAAACGCCCGAATACGCGTTGAAGCCTCCGTCGATCGGAAGCACGACGCCGGTGATGAAGCCAGAAGCATCATCATCAAGCAAGAAGAGGACGGAGCCAACAAGCTCCTCCGCTTCGCCGAATCTTCCCATCGGGGTGGCGGCGAGGATTTTCTTCGTTCTCGCAGTGGGCTGACCGTCTTTGAAGAGGAGGTCTTTGTTTTGAGCGGTCACGAAGAAGCCAGGGGCAATCGCGTTGACTCTGATTCCCATGCCCGCGAAATAAACGGCGAGCCACTGGGTGAAATTCGAGATGCCCGCTTTGGCGGCGCTATAGGCAGGAATCTTCGTCAAAGGACGGAAGGCGTTCATCGACGAGATATTGAGGATCTTCCCCTTCTTCTCCTTGAGCATGTCTTTCGCGAATTCCTGAGTCGGGAGCAAAGTCCCGAGGAAATTGAGGTTAAAGACGAATTCGATCCCGGACTTATCAAGATCGAAGAAGGACTTGTATTTGCCTTCTAAATCCTCTTCGCTGGAGGTCTCGTTGTCTTGGGTGGCCTTGGGGCTATTGCCTCCCGCGCCATTAAGAAGGATCGTGCAGGGTCCGAAGTCTTTTTTGACTTCCTCGTGGACTTTAGCAAGAACATCCTTATCAAGGACATTGCAGGCATAGCCTTTGGCCTTCCCCCCATCCTCGCGGATAGACTTCGCGACCTCTTCGGCCTTCTCTCCGTTTAGGTCAAGCAAAGCGACTTTCGCCCCAGCTTTAGCAAGAGCCTTAGAGAGGCAAGAGCAAAGGACTCCGGCGGCGCCGGTGACGACCACCACCTCTTTGCTCAGATCGACGTTAAGCGGCAAATCTTTCATTTGTTTTTCTCCTTTTCGGCCATTTCAACCAGGCCATTAACATAAGCGATTCCTAGGGCTCTATCGTAAAGCCCATATCCCGGGTTCCCCGTCTCGCCCCATATCTTCCTGCCATGGTCAGGACGGACGTAGCCGTCGAATCCATTGTCGACGAGGATTTTCACGAAGCGTGCCATATCTACGCTCCCGTCTTTGGAGATGTGGCCCGATTCATGGAAGGAGCCTTTATCATCATCAATTTTGACATTTCTAAGATGGGCGAACTTGATGCGGCCGTCTTTGGAATATTTCTCCGCCATATGGTAGACGTCGTTGTCTAGGCTTTCGGCGAGGGAGCCAAGGCAAAAGGTCATGCCGTTATGGGAGTCAGGCACCGCCTCAAACATCGCGTCGAAGTCAGATTCAGTGGAGACGACGCGCGGAAGCCCGAACACATCCCACGGGGGGTCATCCGGATGGATGGCCATCTCGACCCCGGATTCAATACAGGCGGGCATGATGCCTTTCAAGAAGTAAATGAGGTTTTCTCGGAGCTTCTCGTGGCTCATCCCTTCATATTCCTTCAGCAAAGAACGGAGGCCATCCGGGGTGTAGGACTCATCCCAGCCGGGGAGATGGAGGTTCTTCGGATCGAGCTTCTTGAATTCCTCGGCGTTGTAAGAAAGTGAATAAGAACCATCCTCGTTTTGATAGCCGAGGTTCGTCCTGATCCAATCGAAGACCGGCATAAAGTTGTAGCAGACGCATTTGACTCCGACTTCACCCACCCGGCGGATGTTCTCCGCGTAGACCTTGATGAGTTCGTCGCGGTTAGACTTGCCTAATTTGATATCCTCGCTCACGGGAATCGATTCCACGACCTCGAAGGACAGCCCGGCCTTATCGCAGTTTTCCTTCAATTTTCTTAGCGATTCCCTAGGCCAGACCTCGCCAGGTTTTACGTCATAAACCGCGGTTACAATCGTGCTGAGATTCGGAATCTGACGGATGTAAGATAAGGAGATGGGGTCTTTTTCCCCATACCACCGGAAAGACATTTTCATAATCTTGACCTCTCTAGGGCTAATCTTAGACTAGGAAAGAAGAAGACCAAAGGAGAAAATGGGGAAAACGATTTTCAATAGATTACGAGAACAATCTAATAGGCGAGGCAATGGGCATTTTCAATAGGTTTTGCCTTCATTTAAGTCAAATCGGTAAAATTCACTTTCTAATTTAATATATTTTGAAGTTGCCTTATAGTAATGGCGAGGAGCAAAAATGAGCGATTTACCTACTCGAAGCGACGCGCGTCTTGATTCGGAGAAACACCCCTATCTCAAGGCCACCTTCCATCAAAGCTACCGCGACTTCATCGGTTACCACGGCCATACCTTCTGGGAGTTCTTTTTGGTCACGAAAGGCTCCTATAAGCACAATTTCAACGGGGAAGAGGAGGTCATAAGGCAAGGCGAGGCTTATCTCATCCGCCCCTGCGACCATCACGCGATCGGCCTGAACGAGGCCAATTCCTCCCGCCTTCTCGTCACAGTGAGCATTGAGCATATGAAAGAGGCCTGCGCTTCTTTGTCGGAAGATCTATATGAGGTCTTGATGCACAAGAAAGCGTTGAAGTGCACCCTCGCGGACCATCAGATCCGTAAGATCGTCGGGCTATGCTCCTATGTCCAAAGAGAGTTGAACGGGGACCCAAAAAAGCTTGAACTCCCCACTTCTTTGCTCGTTTTCAATATTCTCAACACGGTCATCGACCAGAATTACGCCTTCGACGCGAATAAGCCGGAATGGCTCTTGGAAATCATCCGCAAGATCCAAGACCCCGCCAACAAAGCCTGGCACGTAAGCGACGTCATGAAAAACGTCAACTACTCCCATTCCCACGTCTCACGCTCCTTCCAAGAATACATGGGCTGCTCAATCGTCGACTACGTAAGCGAGGTAAAGATGCAGAACGCGGGCGATTTCCTCACCTACAGCGACATGACGGTCTACGAAATCTCTAACGCCCTCGGCTACAAGTCCCCCACCAATTTCTCCGCGGTCTTCAAAGCGGCCTATGGAACCTCCCCCGCCCAATATCGAAAAGCAAAGAAGAACCAGAAGAAATCCGGTGAAGAGCCCAAAGACCTCTTCTAAGGAAGCGAGCCATCTTCGGATGGCTTTTTTACTAGCCTTTTTTTGGAATGAATTTGCTCCAAAGTTGGGAAGAAAGCGAAATTCCTCTTTATTTATAGGGTAGGAGGACAAAACAAATGGAGCAAGATCCCGAGTTGAGCCACGGCCTAGCAGGCATAGCAAGCATTGATGATGTATTGCATTTTGCTATACAACATGGAATGCTTACTCAAAGCGAGGAAAATGCCATGTCAAAAAAGGAAGCAGCCATAACCGTAAGGATGAACCATTGGGTCAAAGAGGAGGCCGAGAAAAGAATTTCGATGCTAGGCTTATCCGTCTCCACTCTCATCAACGTCCTTTATCGCCAAATCGTCTACCGAGGGGACATTCCTGAGGAAATGATGAAGCTTGAAGATGAAACGAAAGGCATGAGCGAAGAAAGATTCGACGCATTGATACGCGAAAGCTTGGCCCAAAGCGAAAAAGGCGAGCTGATCGATGCAAGCGAGGCGATCGAAGAATTGACGGAGATGTTCAAGCCATGAGCTACCAAGTCAAGTTTACGCCCATCGCCTTTGCTGGGCTCTCTTTGATATTTCGTCGAATCGGGTCTATTCCTCCTCAAGAGAAAATAGAGACAAACGCGTCGCGTCCATCTCCAAAGCGATTTTCTCCTTGGACGAGCTCCCCTATCGCTGCCCCTTGCTAGAAAAAGAGCCGTATCATTCTCAAGGAATCCGCAAAATGCCAGCTGAGGGCTATATCGTCTACTATAAGGTAAGCGAGAGAAAGAAAAGCGTAGAAATCCACGCAATAACGCACGGGAAACAAGACCAGGAGAAAATCCTGAACGATATATTCATAGGCAAAAGCGAATCAGCAGATAAGCATATAAAGAAAAGAAGGAAGAACCATGGCAAAGAAAGACTCAATCATCTCCGTAAGAATCGATCCGGAAATCAAGGAAAAAGCGGAAGCCATCCTCGCGAAAAGAGGCCTCAGCCACTCTTTTGTGATTCATATGCTTTATGACCAGATTATTTTGACGGGCGCCATCCCTTTCAGAATGTCTCTCCCAGAAGAAATCAGCAATAGGGAAAAGGCAAAGCAGGATTAGCCTTAGTTTTAAACGAATATTTTCTCAAAAGTTGGGAAGAAAACGAAATTCCTCTTTATTTATAGGGTAGGAGGACAAAAAATGGAGCCAAACCCTGAGATAAGAGAAGTTCAGACAAACATATTCCCTTTCAATAATGTGTTGCAAACAGCAGTACAAAGTGAAATGCTTACTTCGAAAGAGGCAAGCATCATGTCAAAGAAAACCGCAACCGTATCCGCAAGAATAATCCCCTTTATCAAGAAAGAGGCTGAGGACACATTAGAGAAATTAGGAGTGCCGATGTCCGTCGTCGTAGACGCGCTTTATCGTCAAATCATCATGCGTGGTGGCATTCCTGAAGAAATGCGCAATTTCGATTATGGCTTAAAGAGCGTCGAAGACATGAGCGAAGCGGAGTTCAACGCAATGATGCAAAAGGGATACGACGAAATGCAAAAGGGCGAAGGAATCGACGTTGAAGAGGCTTTCGAAGACTTGGAGGAGATGTTCAAGCCATGAAATACAAAGTCGAAATAATGCCATCCGTCCATATAAAGTTAAAATCAATTTTGCAGGAAATCATCACCTATTCATCAAGCCAAGAATACGCGATAAGGTGGAAAGAAAAATTTAAAAAGGCATTTATCTCTTTGGATGAGTTCCCCTATCGTTACCCGTTAATCAACGAGAAGCTTTGGCGTTCAAGGGGCGTCCATAAGATGCCCATTAAGCCTTATATTGCCTATTATTGCGTGAATGAAGAAAAGAAAATCGTCAGCGTGAACGCGTTAAGCCACTCAAAGCAAAATCAGGACGATGTGCTAGAAAAAGCGTACGGAGTCTAGGCAAAGTTTCATAAAACCATATCAAAAAGAGGCAAAAAGCATGAACAAAAAAAGCGCAAACGTCACCATCCGTATCGATCCGGAGATCAAAGCCAAGGCTGAGGCAATACTCGCCAAGCAAGGCTTAACTCCATCTTTCGTCATTCATACACTTTATAGCCAGATTATTTGTTGCAAAGGGATTCCATTCAAGATAACTATCCCCGAAGAAAAGGCAGCAAAAGGAGAAGTGAGTAAGAACTAATATGAGATGGGAACGGGTTGAAAGCTTGCGGATGGGAGCAAAAAATCAAATTCAAATACGGTAATCACCGTTTACGTTGATGGCGCGGACGCCCTCAGCACGAAAATTGGGGGAAGAACCTTGAAGGATATCTTCTCTAAACCCCCCCGATTCAGGGTTCGACATCTATTAACGGACGTTTCCCAAACGATTTTTGAATCTAGGTTTGAAAGCCATCTTATAAGGCTTTGTTCGCAAACCTAACCCTCATTCTTTTTCGCGGTTTCATAAGCGAGATCAGCGATTTCCCTCATTTTGGTTTCAAGGAGTTTTTTGTCCGGCAAGGCAAAAGTGTATTCGGATACCAAAGTCGGGGAAATGCTGCGGCTCAGCGCGTATTCCACCACCATATCGTCTTTGCTTGCGCAGAGGATGAGCCCGACGCTAGGATTCTCATTCGCCTTCTTAACTTCGCGGTCTAAGGCCTCCATATAGAAATTTATCTGTCCGATGTATTCAGGCTTGAACCTGCCGGTCTTTAGTTCAATGGGCACCAAGCAAGACAAGGATCTGTTGTAGAAAAGCAAGTCGATCGAATAATCCTCCAGCCCGACGTGGAGATGGTATTCTTCGCCTACGAAAGTAAAGTCCTTCCCAAATTCGAGAATGAATTTCTTCAAATTCTCAATGATTGCCTTCCGGAGACTTTTCTCATCAAAATTGCTCGGCAGACCTAAAAAATCCAGGACATAGGTGTCAAGAATATTCTCGTTGACTCCCTTTGGCATGTTAGCCGGCAAGGCTCTTTTTGAAGAAAGGACATACCTTTCGTAATAGGCGCTTTCGATTTGTCGTTCTAGTTCCCTTTTGGAGTAGCGGTCTTTCACGCAACGAGAAAGATAAAAGTGCCGCTCTTCTGAGTCCTTTGCCTTGCCAAGAATCAAAAGGTGATTGGACCAGCTTACTTTTTTAAGCAGCGGAAGAGCATATTCGTCATCCTTGTACGTAGCATAAAATTGTTTCATGCGATAGAGACAAGGCCGAGTGAATCCTTTGAGGTCAGGTTGCATCAGCGCTATGTAGGATGACACTTCATTAACGACTTTGTCCCCGTAAGAAACATCCTCGGTTAAGTTCCAGAGTCGCTCGCCGACTTGCCAATACAGGCTTATAAGCTCCGTGTTGATTACACCATAAATCTTTGTCCGGGATTTTTTATGAGATTAAGAATCTCGCCGAACCTCATTTCTTTTTCTTTCTTTAGACTTTTCATAAAAGCACCTCCACCTTATTAATAAAGAAAAAATGCTCAAAATGACCAATTAGATTCAAACAAAGGAAACAAAAACTTTACAAACAGCCGCAAAAAACCAAAATTCACAAAAGTGGTGAGACAATTCAAAAAGAAAAAAACAAAGATACCAACGATATTTTTTGTTTGAAAATCAAATTGTCTCACCGCTTGGTGAGACAATTAGGGAGACACAAACAAAAAGTTTCTCGCGAACATCTAAGTTAAAAGACAGAGTCCGCCAAAGATTGTAATAAATCAAAACCGCCAACCCTTAAAGCCATTTTCTTACAAACTATTGGCATTTGCGTTAACGCTCAAAATCATTAACGAATAGGAAATCTCAGCCTTAAGCTAACTCGATGAATAAAAAGAGTTCTGAACAATTTTTATTGGTTGAGACAAACGCCTCTGAATCATTGCCATTAACAAAGTTTTTTAGTATTAAAGGCCATCCGTCTCACCACCTACAAGATGAACTAATGGTCATTTCATTTTATGACAGAATTTGGCTCCTTTGCCTTGACTCCATTTTTCTTCTTCCCAGGCGAACAAAACGAAAGAAATCATTATCCCTAAACAAGCAAGTTGGCTTATATTCTTAAGGACACAAGAAGGCAAAGAACATGAAAACAACCAAACTCCTGATGATCGGCAATAGCTTCTCAGAGGACACCTCCCATTATGCGGTCCAAATTGCTTCCAAGATGGGCTTCTCCTTAGAGATTTGCAACATGTATATCGGAGGCTGTACCTTAGACACCCATCTAGCAAAAGCCAAATCCAAGGAAGGCGCCTATGACATGCAGGTCTGCAAGAACGGGGTTTGGGAATCAAATCTAAACAGAACTTTGGATGACGGCATCCTTTTAGACGATTGGGACATCATCACCCTGCAGCAAGCAAGCGGCTTCAGCGGCATCCCCTCCTCATATGACGGTTATCTCGATGAGCTCCTTGCCTACGTGAAGAGCAAAGCAAAGAACAAGAACGCCCATTACTATTGGCATATGACTTGGCCCTATTCGAAAGGCAGCACGCACTGCGACTTCCCAAAATATGACTGCGACCAGGAGAAGATGTATCAAGCGATCCTAGGCTGTGTCAAAACAAAAGTCATTGGAAAGGGATTCGAAAAAATCATCCCCGCTGGAACATCCATTCAAAACGCGAGACTCGTCTTCCCCGACGAGAAACTAAGTCGCGACAAATTCCACCTCTCCTACGATTTAGGGCGTTTCATCGCTGGCATCACTCTTGTTGAAACCTTATTCGACGTCGATAGCAGACCCTATTCTTTAGGCTGCCCCACAGGCGAAGAGGACGAAAAGCTCGCTAAAGAATGCGCGCACAACGCCATCCTTTCACCCTTTGAAGTCACCCCTTTGAAATAACGAGGAACCCCATTTCAGGCGGGGCGTCAATCGTTATTCATCTCGATGAGGATGGTTTTATCCTCATTCAAAAGCTCTTTGCCAATCGAAACGGAACGCCCATCCTCGGATACCTTTAAACTTGCCCCGTCGATCTCCGCTTTTTTGATGTGGGACCCATAACCGAGGTAACGGATGTTGATTTCATGCTCCCCAAACGGAGTCTTGATCTCCGAATCCGCGTATTCCTTCGGGAGGCAAGGAGAAACCACCATGGAATCCAAGGTGAAGTTGATGCCGAAAACCCAGGAATAAACCGCCCTTTCGATCATCGCGACGCTGCCGGTGAGGAAAGAGAAGCCCGTCCTGCCGTAAAAGGAAGGAACGAGATGGTAGCAATTGGTGATCGCATAAGGCGCGGCGCAGATTTTGCTTGGGTCATGCTTGTCCTTGTAGAAAGGCAAAGCGTAGCCTAAGACATCATAGATTTCCTCATAACGCCCGGCCTTGGCCAAAGCGCGGATCAAGAAGCACTGGGAGCCATGGTTATAGACGCTGCCGTTCTCAGCGAAATAGGCTTGGAAGTCTCCTGTGCCCATCTTGCCGATGCCTTCCATGTAGGAGTTGCCTAAAGGCGAAGAGAAAAGGCGATACCCCTCGCTTGTCTTAAGTTCTTTGATTTCATCAAGGATAGAGTCCTCTTTGCCAGAAGCCGCCCCGCTGATGATCGCATAGGCGTTCGTGGGCACATAGACCCTTTTCTCCCCGTCTTCGTCTTTCTCGCTGAATAGCCATCTTCCCCTATCGGTATAGACCGCGTTATAGAAATTGCCATTCCAAGAGGAGTCGTTAATCGCCTTCTTCAAGGTTTCTTTGACGTTCAAATAAGGCGCAATCTCGTCCTTTTTCCCTAGTTTTGCAAGGATTTCGCAAAGGTAATCAAGGCACATGAGGACCTGACAAGAGACCATCACGGTCTCTCCTTTCCCTTCTTTTCCGGCCCCATTAAGGCAGTCGAGCCAGTCCCCGCCTTTCATTTTGACTAGGCCATGAGCCCCCAAAGAGTCTTTCTCTAAAAGATGGTCGATCCCTTTCTTGAGGTGTTCGAACCCGCTTTCGAGGGTCTCTTTGTCGTAATAAGGGTATTTGTTCTCAAGAATCGAGTAATCACCCGTATAGGCGAGATAGTCATAGACGTATTCGGTGAAGAAGCAAGCGGAGTCAACGAATTCCCTCAAATCAAACTTATTGGAATCTCCAAAAGGGATCTGACGGGGATACCAGCCGTCGGAACGTTGTTTCGCGAAGGTGTTCTCAATGACTCCTTTGCACATATCCTTGTCGTAGCAAAGCATCCCTTCGAAATCGTTGGAGGCATCTCTTACCCCTCTCATTCCAGTCGGCCAGCCCCTATCCAAAGAGGAGACCCAGTACATCTCTAACGGCAAAAAGCCATTCACAAACTGATTGAAATCGCTCTCCCCCGTTTTGACTTTTCTTACGTTGAAGAGGGCGTCATATTTCTTTTGGAGATTCGAGAGTTCCTCCTCTTGGGAGTTCTTTTCGAAGTACTTCTTTTCTTCTTCGATTGAAGAAATGGCCGCTTCCTTGTCCGTGAACACGGAGAAAACGAAGGAAAGACGGTGGCTTTCCTTTGGTTTCAAAGCGATCTTTGAGATCCCGGAAGCGCATTGTTTGAAAGCATAAAGAGTATCCCCGGTTTCTGTTCCAATCGTCTCAGGAAGGAAACGGAAATCCCTCGTGGAGGTCATTAGCCTTTCATAGCTCAGCTCATGGCTAGAGAAAACTTCGCTAGAAAGGATGGAGAGGTATCTTCTTTCTTCCTTCTTGCCAGCGACGCTGTATTTTGTGGTGAGGAAGACGTTCTTGCCCTGAATATATTCCGTCCTCGTATACCATTCGTTTTTGTCCCAAGGGGCCATGAGAAGCTCGTTGAGATAAGGAAAGAAACAGCTTAGCAAGGAATATTCTTTGATTTCCTCGCTTTTATTCGTGAGAGTCACGTTCAAGACGAAACGCTTGGCTTTCTCCGTGACGAAGACATCGGTAACGACGTTTGTCTTATCGAAATTAAGGTCGTAGGTAACTTTCTCAGGGGCAAAATCAACCTCGATCCCCTCGGAAGAGAGAACATCGAAGTTATTGTAGACCTTCCCGTTTTCGGAGATAAACACGCATACGGGTGACCTGTTTTCCCTTTCTTCCCTTTTGAAAGCAGCTTCCCCTACCGGGGGATTGATCTGGGCGGTAACCACGCCATATTGGTCGAGTTTCAAAAGCAGCTCATCGTTTTTGAGGATGTACTCGTAATTGCCCGCGCTAGGGAGAGAGGTCATCGTGTAGGTGCCTAATCTTTTACCGAATTTCCCGTATTCCTTCATACAAAGCTCCTGAATATGAATTGGTAAGCAAATTCTCTCG
>CAVEPD010000039.1:0-13476 GCA_963617535.1 bacterium | reverse complement strand
CCTTACAAGAAGAGCTTCCATCACGATGGCGACCGCCCCTACAGGAAGAGTTATGGCGATAAGCCCTACGGCGAGAGGAAATCCTATGGGGACCGCAAGCCTTACGGAGATAAGCCTTACCGCAAATCCTTCCATAAGGATGGCGAAACCGGAGAAGAACGCCCCTACAGGAAATCTTTCCGCAAAGACGGGGAAGGCTCTTTCAAGAAGAGCTACGGTGAAAGAAAGTCCTATGGCGATAAGCCCTATGGAGAACGCAAGTCTTACGGGCCCAAAAAATCCTACGGGGACAAGCCTTATGGTGAGAAGAAGCCCTATGGCGACCACAAGAGCTACGGCGGCAAAAAATCCTATGGGGACCGCAAATCCTATGGGGATAAGAAACCCTATGGAAGAAGCTCCTACGGGGACAAGAAGCCCTACAGCAAAGAAGGGGGCTTCAAAAAATCCTACGGAGGCTCAAAAGGCGGCTTCAAAAAGAGCTACGGGCCAAAGAAAACCTACAAGAAAGATTCGGACGATTGAGGGTCAAATCCCCTCATCGTCCGATTTTTCTTCTTCCTCCACCGCTGGTTTCTTCTTGATCACCGCCCCTAAGCCATAGCCTAGCAAGCAGACAGAGACCCCAAGAAGCCCATCTTCGCCCAAAGCCAGGTTATCGCCCTGCATAAGGGCGCGCGCAGCTCCTACAACGATTAAGGCGACGCCTAAGACAACGGACAGGATTTTGATGGTCTTGGCCATCTTTTCATTTTCATCCATGAATAATACCTCCACCTTATTAATAAAGAGGAATGAGGCGATATTCCCAATTTGGAATCAAATTTCTTCCAAAGTTGCCGTTTTTGGATTTAAACGGGCTACCAAAGAAAAGTTGGAAAAATGCAATTTTAGCCTTGTTTTTGGTTGGAAAAATGCAAGTTTCGGCTTTATTTGGGTTGGAAAAATGCAATTCAAGAAAAGGCAAAATAAAAAAATTTCGACTGTGTCGAATGATTTAAAACGTCCAAAAAAGCCCCCGCTTTCGCAGGGGCTAGGGTTTCGAAACCGGAATCAGTAGATTCTCTTTTCACTCCAGGGATCGAAGATGTGAGCCTTCTCATTGTTGAAGGCGACGGTGAGGGCGTCACCGATCTTGATCTCGTGGGTGAGCTGGATTTTCGCGACGAGGTCGATGCCACCGAAATCGGTATGGACATAGTACTCATGGCCAAGAAGCTCGGCGACGGCGACGCGGATGTCATAGGCGCCTTCCGTTCCAGGAGCGACTTCCTCGATGTCCTCAGGACGTAAGCCGAAGACGATCTCGTGGCTTCCCTGAAGGGCGAATTCGTCCTTCTGGATGCGCTCGGTGAGCTTGGCGATCTCTTCGTCGATGACGGCGATGGGGTTGACCGCTTTCTTATTGAACTTGCTGACTTTGGGGGCTTTGGTGTTGGCCTTCTTCTCTTCAAGAGCGGCGATTTCAGCTTTGTTGAACTCAATCTCGTTCTTGTAGAACTCGTCGTGGGCCTTAGCAAAGGCTTCGCCAAGATGGATGGTATGACCGCCGAGAAGAGTGATCGCGCCATTCTCATAGGAGGCTTTCATGACGTTCATGGCAGGAGAGCCGATGAAGGTGGCGACGAAGAGGTTCGCCGGAGTGTTGTAGATCTCAATCGGGGAGCCGACCTGCTGGATGCGGCCAAGCTTCATGACGACGATGCGGCTAGCCATGGTCATAGCTTCCGTCTGGTCGTGGGTGACGTAGATGGTTGTGGCATTCAAAGCCTCGTGGAGCTTGATGATCTCAGAGCGCATCTGGACGCGGAGTTTGGCGTCGAGGTTAGAAAGAGGCTCGTCCATCAAGAAGACTTTCGCGTTACGCACGATGGCACGGCCAAGCGCGACACGCTGTCTTTGACCACCAGAGAGCGCCTTCGGCTTTCTGTCGAGGTATTCGGTGATCTGAAGGATGTTCGCGGCTTCTTTGACGCGCTTATCGATCTCTGCCTTAGGAAGGTGGCGGATCTTAAGGCCGAAGGCCATGTTGTCATAGACGGTCATATGCGGATAAAGGGCATAGGACTGGAAGACCATCGCGATATCACGGTCTTTCGGGGTGCGGTCATTGGAATATTCACCGTCGATGTAGAGCTCGCCGGCAGAGATGTCTTCAAGGCCAGCGACCATACGAAGGGTCGTGGATTTGCCGCAGCCAGAAGGCCCGACGAAGACGATAAATTCGTGGCGTTTGATGTCGAGGTTGAAATCGAAGACGGCCTGGACGTTGTTGTCGTAGATCTTGTCGATGTGACGGAGAGAGACATAAGCATCGTCGTGGTTTTCTTCCACGGAAGCTTCGGCGGTTTCAGGAGCGACGTTCTCTTCAACGGGAGTCCCTTCTTCCTTGGTCTCCGCAGCAACCGTTTCAGCAACGGGAGCAGCTTCTTCTTTGACTTCGGTGGCAACCGCTTCTTCCACTGGGGCGGTTTCAACAGCAGGGGCCGCTTCTTCCTTGATTTCAGTGGCGGGCGCGGTCTCTTCGACTTTGGCTTCCACTTTTTCTTCTTTCACCGCGGGTTTCGCGGCTTTTTTGGTTTTGGCCGGCTTTTTGGTAGTCTTAGCCGGATCAACGATTTTTGCTTCTGGCATGGTATGATTCCTCCAAATGTTTAACATATCTTATTCCTGTTGGAAAAAGTTATCTAGTGCACCGTGCACAAATCGATTTCTATATCAAAAAGATTAAAGAGTGGAAATTAGTTTTTAATCTTTTTATTGCTTGTCCTTTTAAGTTAAAATTTTGTTTTTCAAGTATGCATTCCGCCAGGACTAACACAATGGCTCGATTTTGGCCAACACCTGACGGATGTTTTGAAGAGTTGGCAAGACCTCCTCGAGTTTCAAGCGATCGTTCTCGCCATAAACGAAGAAGTTTTGCATCCTCTCGAAATGTCCTTTGTTCTCCTGACATAAATTGAAATGTTCAAAAACGGTGAAGTTTTGGATGGGAAAGGAGGGTGGAACGCCATCAAAACGCGCCCTTTGCTCTTCCCTTTCACAAGAAATCACTTCCTTCACCAGCGTTTCGTTTCTAAGAAAATCCTGGATCTCCACCGTCCCAAACAAAACCGTCAAATCGTAAGCGTGTTTGGAAACATCTTGGAACATGCCTCTAACGAAATAATATTCCTAAGCAAATACCTTATCGATGAAAATTCTTTCCATGGTTATCGTGGGGATAAAGAAAGGTCGAACGTCAAAGTCATCTTCTAGGATTTTCTTTTCATTCTCATTCGCAAGCTCATAAAGATGAGGGGCAATCTGCAACGTTTTATTCGGCTTGCTGACCGTAAAACTGGTGCCTTCCACTTTTACGCTTCCAAATCTCTCTAGAGGATCTGTTAAATCCTTGAAAACAGAGTTGTACTTATATAGGCACGTTATTGTAGAACGCTTGTTTTCAAGGACCTCCTGTTTTTCGAGGCTTTTGAACTTCAATACCGCTTTCTCCAATCGCTTCTGCTTCTGGCTTGGCGTAGGGCAATCGGACACCTAAACGGTTAGGTCTATATCCTCGGAGAAACGACGGATGGATTTAAGGGCCTTGTACAAGGCGGTCTCACCTTTGAAATAAGCGTGTGAGGACTCCCCTCGCTCAGAAAGCTCCTTTAGAATCAAGGTGACGTAATAATCCTTTTCAAGGATGGCCCTTCGCTTTCCGGTTCGTCTTTCTATGCCGTTCAACGCGGCTCTAAAATACGATGGATTCAAATGCAATTTCATGGGGTGCCTCCTGCGACAAAAGAAAGGGCATCATAGACCTCTTTGCTGTCGAAATAATGTGCATACCAAATAAGCTTTTCGTAATTTAAGGAGTAGCGTTCGATAAACTTTTTCATGATAAGCACGGGGCTATTAGCCTCAATGCAGACCTTTTCCTTGTTCTGAAGCAGGTCCAGGAACTGAAGATAGCGAAAATTTTCTTTGTTTACCGCCGTAGTTGGCTTCGACAAGGAAAGAAAATACCTAGGGTCGTTTTTCGAATTACGGACTTTCATCGTCGCAAGATAAGTCAAACCCGGGATCTGAGTTGTCAAGCCGATCTTGTTCATCAAGGAAGGCCCTCGTTCGTAGCCGATGACTTCGTTGCCATCTAAAAGGTATGTTCGACGGATCATCTCTTCCACGTCGATGCCCGAATCACCAAAAGGGGTGTCTATCTTCTTGTAATAAACGCCTTTTTTATAACGGGCGAGCCCGGGGTTCTTTCGCTCATAACGTTGCATGGAAACATTGAAGCTTGGCTTTGAAACATCAGGCAATTTGGAAAGGACGTAAGCATAAATCTCATCCGTCGTCATCGGTTCAGATAAAGGAACTTCCGTGACGAATTCATCAATGCACCTTGTTAAGCTCATACGCTCCGCTTTGTAATTTTCCATATTTTTTTAAGCCTTTTTCAAAATTGTTAATAACAAGACGTTGCGCAAGAGGCAATACCCAGTTTAAAAAGAACCCACCCTATGTTTGCTTTGGCGTCTTTAAATAAAAAAGTTCCGCTCTTCACGGAACTTTATCGCTCACCATTTATTGAATACCTTTTCAGCGAACCCGGGAAGATCATGGAAGGATACGGGCTCCCCATCCAAGAGAATCGAGCCCGAGAATAAGCCAAAGACCTGATTTTGATTGGAGCGGATCAGCCCGACGTTTGTATCGCTATGACGGTTATAGACGGGTTTGAAACGGAGCTCGAAGGAATCGTCTGCGAAGTAGAAGCTCCATTCCTTCATGAAGTCATCCCCTCCCTTCGGCGAGATAGGGATATCGAAACGGACCTTTCCTAATTTATGAGGCTTGCCGTCATAGAAGAAGACGTTCTCGCTGGCTTTGGAAGTGTCCCCGAAGCCATAACCGAGGTTCCACCCGATGAGGTGACCGTCTTGCTCGCAAGAAAGCGAGCTCCAATACCAGGTGTTCCTATAAGTCCAAACACCCCTGCCCCAATCAAGCACGCCATAGGAAGATGAGTTGAAATCAAGGAACTTGTCACCGTATTTGGCGTATCCGTTGGCTTTGAGGTTATTGATCTTCTGGTTGTAATAGAAGTGTCCCTTCTTCTTGAAGGGGGTGGCGATCACGAGGCTTCCCTCGTTCCTTTCCTCCAAAGAGATGTCGCAATGGAAGGCATTGCCTTCCTTATCGACGTCCTTCACGTAGACGAGGAGCCTTCTTTTGCCTTTCCCTTCGTTTAGGAAAGCGAAGGAATAGCCCTTCTTCTCATCCTCCACCTTGACGTCCCCTTCTTTCGAAGTCTCGGGCAGGGTTATCTTCTTGCCAGGGAAAGGCATCATGATGGATTTGGTAATGTCGCTGGGCTCTTTGAAATTTAGAATTGAGAGCGAAACCATCCCCATATAGGAATTGTTCGCGATAGTCAAAGCGATCCCGTAATCCTTGTTTCCGACATAGTAATAATCCCATTCCTTCAGGCGGTTCTTCCCGCCTTTCACCATGTCTTTTTTGTATTCCTTCACAAGGGAGAAGGCATAGCCCGCTTCCGCTAAATCGCCATCTTCCTTAAGAAGTAGGCCGGGCTGCAATTCGTTCTGGATTTCCATGCGTTTCATTATAAGAACCTTGTCTCCCTTAAGAAAGGAAAGTTGCTTTCTCTAGGTGAAGAAAAAGTAACCGCCCCCTTCAAGACATTTAGAGTTTTAAGCCAACCGAGTTGACAGGAGAGCTTATCTGAAGTCTCAAATTCCAAATATCTTACTGAGGCAACCACTGAATTCAAACCCCGATTCGCCAAACAGCAGAGATTGCCACTCAATCTCTCACAAGGATTTAAGGCCTCGTACACCGCTTCGTCATCATAATCTAGTAAAGTCACATTTGTTCAAACGCCCCAAAACACTGGTTTTCAATGCGATTTTGGGGCGTCAAATTGGCAAAAACGCGAAAATCCTTGCTTAAACGCCCCAAAATGCTATATTTTTACTAGGTTTTGGGGCATTTGAAACATTTCGATAAGGAGGGTAAGAGCCAATGGAATCGGAAATCATCGGAAGAAAAGAGGAAATGAAGACGCTTTGTCAGTGTTTGGCATCAAAGCAACCGGAGTTCTTGGTGGTTTACGGAAGGCGGCGCGTGGGGAAGACCTTCTTGATCAAACAGTTTTTCTCCAATCAGTTCGCCTTCTACGCGACAGGAGCGAAATCGAATAAAGTGAAAGACAAGCTCGCTCTTTTCCAAGCATCGTTGGAACGATATGGTCGCAAAGAGGGATCCGTCCCCAAGAATTGGATCGAGGCTTTTTCCCGTTTAAGGGAGTTGCTTGAAGATAAGGATTGCTACCGTGATCCTGCAACCGGAAAAAAAGTAGTTTTCCTCGACGAATTGCCTTGGATGGATTCGCCAAGGAGCGATTTCAAACTAGCCCTTGATTTCTTTTGGAATGGTTTTGCCTCCACCCAGTCTGACATTCTTTTCATCGTCTGTGGAAGCGCCACCTCCTGGATTATCAACAACATCTCCAAGGATACCGGCGGCTTCTATAACAGAGTCACCAATCAGATTCACCTCCTTCCCTTACATTTGAAAGAATGTGCCGAACTCGCGCGGAGAAAGGGCCTCGATTACGATGAGTCAACTCTAGCAAAGGCCTACATGGTCTTTGGGGGCGTCCCTTTCTATTGGAGCATGCTTTGGCCAAGCGAAAGCCTCGATCAGAGCATCGATAGGCTTTGCTTCAAAGAAAGCGGCGCGTTGCGCTATGAATTCCAAAACCTGTTCAGCTCTCTTTTCACCGCGAATGGAGGCCATCGCGAAATCATCGAGGCTCTCTCCAAAAAGAGCAGCGGTCTTACACGGAACGAGCTCATCGAAAAAGGCATTCCAGGAGGGAAATCACTAAGCAAAGCCCTTGAGGAACTTCGCCAATGTGGGTTCATCCGGGAATTCTCGAAGCCAGGGAAAATCAACGGGGCCTTCTACCAAATCGTCGACCCATTCACGCGCTTCGCGATCGATTTCATTTTGAAAGACAAAACCTCAGCTTGGAAAATCTACACAAACAGCCCTTCTTATTATGCCTGGCAAGGCAATGCCTTCGAACTTCTTTGTCTCATCCACATCAACGAGATCAAGGAGGCTTTAAGCATCGCTGACGTCGAGACAAGAGAATATGCGTTCCGAAGCAAAAATTCAGATCGCGGTGCTCAAATCGACCTGGTGATAGAAAGAAAAGACGGGGTAAGCAATCTATGCGAGATGAAATTCACGAAAGAGCCCTTCGTCATCGACAAGGAATACGCTTCAAACCTGGAGACAAAGCTTGAGGTTTTCCGCCAGGAAAGCAAGAGTAAAAGCACCTTGAGGATAGTCCTCATCTCCGCCAACGAGCTAGTGAAGAACAAATATTCAAGCATCGTAAGGAACAACGTGACCTTGAAAGATTTCTTGAATTAGCGTTCAAACGCCCCAAAACACATCTTTTCAAAGCAGTTTTGGGGCGTTTAACCATTGTTTACAAAATAAAAACCGTTCAAATTCAAGAACGGTTTTTCAATGCATCAAAATATATAAGAATCTTATTTGCTTTCTATGGATGCGATTCTCGGATCAGCCATGATTGTGTCGATCGCGCTTTGGATGGTCGTCTCCTTCGACTCGTGGCCGTATTTGTCTACGTCCGCGGCGTCTCTCACCTCATGGGTTAAGCAGCTCGGGCCGCCGATGCAGCCATTCGGGCAGGCCATGCCTTCGATGAAGTTGCCTTCAAGTTTGCCAGCTTTGTACTTAGTCAAAGCCATCTTGCACTGATCAAGCCCAGAAACCTTGACGGGTTTTGCCTCAAAGGGGTTATTTTGTTCCTTGAGGGCTTCAGCGACCGCGTCGCTTAAGCCACCGCTTCTAGCGAAGATCCTGCCGAAGTAAGAGGCGTTATCCAACGGCTTCCCTTCCAAAGTCGAGAGGTCGATGCCCCTCGCGTCGATGAGGGCTTGAAGCTCCTCAAAGGTGATGACGCAGTCGACGTAGGGTTTGACCTCTTCTCTTTCTCTTTCCATCTTCTTCGCAATGCAAGGTCCGACGAAGACGGTCTTGCAGCTCGGGTCGATTTGTTTGAGATACTTGGAGATTGCCCCCATCGGGGAGAGGTTTTTGCTGATTTTGCCCTTAAGTTCAGGGAAAGCGGTCTCGACGTAACGCACGAAGGCCGGGCAGCAGCTGGAGGTGCAATCGCCCTCCTCGCTTAGGTCTTTGGCTTCGTTCATCGCGACGAGATCTGCGCCAAGAGCGGCTTCGATGACGTCGGTGAATCCCAAGGCCTTGATGCCCGAAACGACCTGAGGAAGGGTCGCGTAATGGAATTGGCTGGAAATCGAGGGGGCGACAATCATATAGGCTTTGTAGTTCTTGCCGTTCTCGCTGCCTTTCACGATATCGATGCAGCTTGTGATATAGCTCTTGTCCATGATGGCGCCGAAGGGGCAGGCGTAGCTGCACTGGCCGCAGCGAGTGCACTTGCTCTCGTCGATCGAGGTGATGCCGTCTTCTCTTGGCTTGATCGCGTTGATCTTGCAGGCCGCTTCGCATGGCCTTCTCAGATTGATGATCGCGCCGAACTGGCAGGATTTCGCGCACATGCCGCAATTGACGCACTTGCTCTTGTCAATCGTTGCCCTGTGGTCAGGGCCAAAGGAAATCGCGTTGAGGCGGCAAGCCTGGGCGCAGCGATGGGCAAGGCATCCCCTGCACATATCGGTGACCTTCATCCCTCCGAAGGGGCATTGGTCGCAGGCGGCTTCAATGACCTCCAAAAGGTTCGGGTTGCTTTTATCCCCGCCTAAAGCCATTTTGACCCTGTCCCTAGCGATGGCTCTTTCTTTATAGACGCAGCAGCGCATCGTGGCTTTGGGCCCAGGGGAAATCAAAAGAGGGATATTGTCTTTCTTCTCTTCGAGGGTGCCGTCCCAGTAGTCCGCGGCCACTTCCTTTAGGACGCGGTATTTTAGTTGCTGAACGAGGGTATCGAATTTAAGTGGTTTTGCCATGATGTTCTCCTTAGAAATAACTGATTTGGACGCGCTTGCCCATCTTCTTGAGCTCGGCGGCTAGGCTATCGATGATCTGCATCTTCATCTTGAAGGTGATCTGGCCATGCTCCTCCTGGTGGGCGCTATTGACCGCGCAGCCCACGTAGAAGGTGATGTCGGTGGCCTCTTGGAAGAGAGCCTCGGCGAGGAGACTTGCCCCATCCTTCCGGTAGCTCCAGGTGAAGTAGGCTAGATTATCTTTCTGATAGTCTTTGGCGAGGGTCACAACCTTATTGAGGGTGATGACTCCTTCGGTCGCGATGTCGATGCCTTCGATCTCGCTATAAGGCGGAATGTCGGGATCAAGCGACTCTAGCTCCCCTCGGATTGAGGAGCCTAGGTAATTGGAGGCGAGTTTGCAGGTCGTGCCCCCACAGACGATGTGTTTGCCTTCTAGGGCGAAGAAGCTCTCTAGCATCGCCCGGTCATCTTCTTTGTTCGCGGGCGGGCCGACGAGGAGATTCACCTTATTTCGCCTCCTTCTCCTTACGGAGAGGCAGGTGGTGTCGTCCCCCGGGCGCTTATTATAGAGAAGTGAGCAATGGTCGACCAACAAAGTTGCTAAATTCTTCGCGGATAATTCGGGGCAAGAGAGGGCGCTAAGGTAAGTCGCGATCTCATCTCTCCCCCAGCCGAAGTTGAGGCTCTCCCCCACTCCCGCGTACATCGCCCCGTCGCTAAACATCGAGAGGCTGTCATTGACGTCGAAATAGAGCTTCGCCTTCTTGATGATTTTCCCTCCGATCTCACTCACCTCATAACGAGGCTCCTCGATCTTCCCGTTCCTAAGGAACACGGGATCGGGGTTATCGAAGTTATAGAGGGTCGCCGTGAAATCCTTCTCGATCTTAAGCACGGTGAAGGTGCTATAGGCGACGTTGCCCCTGTCTCTAGCGCAGGGAAGGGTCTTGGCAAGAGCTTCAACGCCTTCGTCGATGCTCATGCCCCCCTCGATCATCTTGGAGAGCATCGTCGAGGTGAGCGTGCTCAAAATGGAGGCCTCCACCCCTGAGCCCAGCCCATCGGCCAAAACAAGGGTCAAATCTCCCTCGCTCCCTTCCACGGCCTGAACGTGGTCGCCGCAAAGCTCTTCGCCTTTGTGGTTGATGGAGAGGTAGCCGAATTCTATTTCGCTTCTCTCATCACTTGGATTCATTGCCAGAATTCCCTTTGCGGTCCTGCAAAGTGTCGGAGAGGCGGGTGAGGGCGATCTTCGTCGCCGCCGCGCTTTCGCCTAGCAGCTGCGCGATCTGCTGCACCGCCTCCATGTTCTTGTCGATGACGAGGCTTGTGACGCGCGCGGTCTCCTCAGCGTCTTTGATGTGGCGGGCTTTCCTTAATTCATGATCGGTCACATCTCTTATGGAGCCGATGATGATGTGATACTTCTCGTCGTAATGGATGCTGACCTCGCCGATCTTGCCGTTGCTGAGGTTCATTTTCTTTAATCGCGTATTCACGCCGGATAGAGACAAGAAGAACGGCTCAGGGTCTAGGAAAGAAGCGATGTTGCTCCCTAGAAGCGCGCTAGGCGAGCCGACCCCAAGCATCGCGGCCATCGAGGGGTTGCTCAGCTGGATATTCCCTTCTTCGTTCAGAACCAAAATGCCATTGGGGGAATATTCGACGATGTCGCTTCCAAAGCTCGTCGCTTTCTCCATGAGGAAAGGAAGGCACATCTCTAAGGACGCCTTGCCTCTAAGCACGGCGATCGCTTTCTCCCTGCAGCTAGAGTAGCCGCAGGAAGAGCAGTTCAGCTCGTCTTTTTTGCTCACCTTGCCTATTTTCCTAAGCACTTCCTGAATCGCTTCTTCGCTAGGCTCTTTCTCCTTGGAGGAGAGATCGTTGAACTCCTTGCTTAAGGAATGAGAAAGAGGAGACACTTCGAAATCCTCTTTGCCCGCGCTGTGCCTTAGCTTAATAAGCGATTCCAAGGGATTCTCCTGATGCTTGATGTGCGCGGGCCCGTTCAAACAGGATCCCGGGCAAGAAGACATTTCGATGAACGCGTGATGGATCTTGCCTTTCCTAAGGTCTTCTAAGGCCATCATGCAGTTCTCCATGCCCGAAAGGGAGATGTAGTCCACCCCCGCTTCTTGCTTCATGGTCTTCAAGATGCCTCCTTCGCTAGGGAAAAGTCGGCAGGCGCTTTTTTCTTCTTTAACTGTTTCCCTAGCTTCCGGGACGATCCCCGCTTCTTTGAAGAGGGAATCAAGCTCCAAGAAAGTGAGCACGCAGTCGATTGAGCCTGGATAATGGTCGACCTCGTCCTTCTTGCTGATGCAAGGGCCGAGGAAAATGACCTTGCTCCCAGGGTATCTTTCTTTCAAAGACATCCCATGCGCCTGCATCGGCGAGACGGTCTTCGCAAGATAGGGCAGGCACTCGGGGTAATGCTTCTCGATGAGCAGATTGATCGAATGGCAGCAAGTCGAGATGACGACGTCTTGCCCCTTCTTCAGGATTTCCTCGTATTCGTTTTTGACTAACGTCGCCCCTAAGGCGGTCTCTTCCGCGTCAACGAAGCCAAGCTTCAGCAAGGCTTCCCTAAGCGAAGCGAAGCTCACGCCTGGGAAAGAAGAAAGAAAGCTAGGCGCGACCGAGGCGAGCGCTTTTTTAGAAGAAAGCAGGCTCTTCGCGAAAGAGGTGTCGTCCCTAATGATCTTGCACCGCTGAGGGCAGACGTTAAAACAAGTCCCGCAGAGGACGCATTCGCTTTCGATGATGCTCGCCTGCCCATCCTTGAAGGAGATGCTTTTGCTTGGGCAAGCGCGGATGCACTTGTAACAGGACCTGCAGTCGTTCTCTTTGCTCTTCAGCACGTCGTTCATAGGGGTGAACCTCCTCTTGAGAAAATCGCCCCTCCCGTTTCGAGAGGGGCGAAAGAACTTACTTCAGTAAAGGCAGCACTTCTTCGTCAAGGAAGGAAGAGACCTTCTCTGGGGTTAGCCCCGGGACGATCTTCTCCCCCACTTTGACGCTTACCCCATCGTGGCCGCATTGCCCAAGGCAAAAGGCGGCTTTGAGCTCGACCTTATCAAGGAGGCCACGCTTGGTGAGCTCCTCCTTAAGCGCGTCGATCAGGGGGCGAGAGCCCTTCAAATGGCAGGAGCTCCCTACGCAGATAGCAAGTTCGATGTGTTCCATTAGTTCCCTTTGTAGGCGTCTTTCATGATCTGGATCATATCCTCGACCATGGGCTCGCGGGGATTGCACGGGGTGCATTGATCCTCATATGCGAGATACGCCAACTCCTCTAGGTGCTCATTATAGAACTTTTCGTCGGGTACGATGGAAGAGAAATTCATATCGATGCCGATTTCTTTGCCTAGGTCCATGACGGCCTTGGAAAGATTGGCGGTCGCTTCTTCCGGGGTATCCGCCTTCACGCCGATGACGCGGCAGATCTCCTGGTACTTCTTGTCGCACTGATATTCCTCGTACTTCGGCCAAAGCGCGAGTTTCGTCGGCTGGGTGCCGTTGTACTTGATGACGTGAGGAAGGAGGATCGCGCAGGTCTGGCCGTGGATCGAGTGGAACTCGCCGCCCATCTTGTGGGCAAGGGCGTGCACCAAGCCTAGGAAGCTATTGGCGAAAGCCATGCCGGCGATCGTGGCCGCGTTATGCATCTTCTCTCTGGCTTTGAGGTCGTTCTTCCCGTCTTTGACCGCTCTAGGAAGATAGGTGAAGACGAGCTTGATGGCCTCTAAGCAGAGACCGTCGGTGAAGTCGCTAGCCATGACCGAGGTATAGGCCTCGATCGCATGGGTAAGGACGTCCATGCCGGTATAAGCCGTGGAACGAGGAGGGATGTTGGTCGTGAATTCGGGGTCGACGATCGCGATAGAGGGGGTCAAGGAGTAGTCCGTCAAAGGATACTTCTTGAGATTCGCCTTGTCGCTGATGACCGCGAAGGGAGAGACTTCCGAGCCAGTGCCCGAGGTGGTCGGGATGCAGATGAGCTTGCTCTTGCGTCCGAGTTCTGGGTATTTGAAGGCGCGCTTACGGATATCCATGAACTTCTGCTTGAGGTCATTGAAGTCGACTTCGGGATGCTCATAGAAGATCCACATGCCTTTCGCCGCGTCGATGGCAGAGCCACCGCCTAAAGCGATGATCGTGTCAGGCTGGAACTCCTTCATGAGCTCGACGCCTTTGTTGACGGTGGAGATATCCGGATCCGGTTCGACCTCAGCGAAGAGTTGATAGGTCACCGGGGTTCTGCGCAAGGCAAGCTGATCGGTGATCTTCTTGAGGAAGCCGAGCTGGACCATCGAGTGGTCAGTGACGATGAAGACTTTGTTGAGGTCTTTAGCGGATTTCAGATATTGGATGGAATTGCGTTCGAAATAGATCTTCTGCGGGACTTTGAACCACTGCATGGTGTTCCTCC
>CAVEPD010000038.1:0-14753 GCA_963617535.1 bacterium | reverse complement strand
CTTACAGGAGGTAATCAGAAATGAGCAGTTTTAAAACTTTGGAACCAAAGGACAATTTTTATCAAACGTCCCTTTTCTTCCCTATGCCGGTCGTGATGATCGGCACCTTGGCCGACAACGGGCAGACTAGTCTCGGTCCCTATTCTTTGTTGGCCCCTTATTACATCGCCGGCAAAGGCTACTACGCGATGATTTTGGAGTGCCGCAACTCTTCAAATACCGCGCAAAACATCCTTAAAACAGGAAAATGCTCCATCAACTTCTTCCCAGATGACAAGAAACTTTTCAAAGAAGCCGTCCGCATGGGCTGGCCTGGCGACACCACCGAGGAGAAGATGAAGAATTGCATCTTCGAACTCGAAGATGGCGAGATGGCGAAAGAGCATCCGGATCAGAAATTCCCGAAGGTCGTGAAGCAGTCCTTCCAGGTCATCGAGTGCACCTGGATGAAGGAACTCGATAACGCGCAGGATGACAAGCCAGGTGAGTTAAACGGCTATCCCGAACCCTATCATGATTTCAACGGCATCACTTCAAAATTCGGCGCCCACTTCATCCTCAGGGTCGACAAGATCCTCATGAAGGAAAAGTATTACAACACGATCGTTAATGGTGTCACCGCGAGCGGATTCCCCCGCGTGCCCGTTGATTATGGCTATCGCGATTCGAAGAACTTCTGGTGCTCAAAGTTCAAGAAACCCCGCCCAGAGCTCCTCCCGATGAGAGAGACTTCCGTCTCCAGCGTCCGCTACGCCGCCGAACGCATCCAAACCGACATCAAATTCACCGACGACGCGCTTGCTTGCCTCGTCAAAGTCCCGCGCATCTTCCTCCCCACCGCGCTTAAGGGCTGCATCAAATGGGCTGAGGAGCATAACGTCAAGGTGATAACCGCCAAAGAAATGGCGATCATCAATGACAAACGCGCCAAAGAAAAAGGAAAGGATAAATAACAATGAAAGTCGTTTTAGCAGGAGCTTTCGGTAATCTCGGAAGCGATATCCTCCGTCAGCTTATCGCCGCGGGCAACGAAGTCGTCGCCCTCGACATGGCGGAAAAAGACATCCCGGAAATCAAAGGGAAATACGAATTCCATTCCATCGACGTGACGAAAAAGGAGACCTTAGCCGGCACTTGCGAAGGCGCCGACGCGGTCATCACAACCGTCGGACTAGTCAGAGCCTCAGCTACCCTCACGAACTACGACATCGACTTAAACGGCAACCTTAATCTTCTTGAGGAAGCCAAAAAGGCCGGGGTCAAGAAATTCGTCTACGTCTCCGTCATCAAATGCGATACCGACCCAAGCGTCCCGATGCTTGAAGCCAAGCATCAATTCGAAGAGAAGCTCAAGGAAAGCGGCATCGATTACATCATCGTCCGCCCCACAGGCTACTTCTACGACATCGCTAAGGTCTTCATGCCGATGATCGAAAAAGGGAAAGTCACCCTTCTTGGAAGAAAAGACTATCCCTGCAACGTCATCGATACGAAAGACCTCGCCGATTTCATCATCAGCCATTTGAACGAGCAAAACAAAACCTACAACGTCGGTGGACAAGAGACCTACACCTACAAAGAAATCGCGAACATGTTCTTCGCCGCTGCAGGCAAAAAAGCGAAGATCTCACGCGCGCCCGTGTTCCTTTTCGATTTGATCATCAAGAAAGCCGAGAAGAGTAACAACGGCAAAGCCCCCATCATTCGTTTCTCCAAGTGGACCTTGACTCATGATCTTGTCGGAAGCGACAAATGGGGAAAACTATCCTTCAAGGACTATATCAACAATATCTACAAGAAGGAGTCTAAATAATGGATCCCGTTGCATTGATTTGGATTGTCACGGGCATCTTAGCTGGCGTAGCCGCTATTCTAAGCGCAGTCGGCTTCTACAAATTCGTTTACTTCCTTAACGTGGGCTATGGCTTTGCCGTCGCTGGCATCGCCATCGCCACCACAGTGATGTCTTTGGTGGGCTTCATTCCATCTCTTGGCATTTGCGAATACATTCTTCTCGTCTTGCTCCTTCTTTATGGAGCAAGGCTCTCGGGTTTCTTGCTTTATCGCGACATAAAGAGCGCATCCTACAAAAAAGCGGTCAGCAATACTAATGGCGCAACGCAAAAGAAGATGCCGATCTTTGTCGAAATCACCATTTGGCTTTGCGTCGTCGTCCTCTATGTCGCCGAAACGTCTCCGGTCGCTTACCGCGCGATTCAAGGGAACGTTTACGCTTCAACAGGCAACAACCTTGACTTGATTTTCCCCATCATCGGCGCGGTGATCATGGCCTTCGCCCTAACTCTAGAAACCCTAGCAGACCATCAAAAGTCGAAAGCGAAAAAAGTGAATCCTCGCCGCTTCGTGGACACGGGTCTCTACCGCTACGTCCGTTGCCCAAATTACTTAGGCGAAATCCTTTTCTGGACCGGCGTCTTTGTATCCGGAATCAACATCTACACCTATTGGTGGCAATGGGTCATCGCCATCGCCGGATGGCTTTGCCTCATCTACGTCATGCTCTCGGGAGCAAAACGTTTGGACAAGAGGCAAACCAAGAACTATGGGGAAGACCCCGAGTTCCAAGCGTACGTGAAGAAAACGCCTATCCTAATGCGTCTTATTCCCGTCAAATCCTTTAAAAATTGGAAATGGATTGTTTAACTATGAGTATTCAAACCTTAGCCGTGAGCGAATCGACCTACGCAGAGCTTTACGAAAGCGCTCCGTGGGCCATCGTTCTTCAATCTCTCTATGACCTCATCCCCATCGCCTTGTTCCTAGTTGGCTCCGTGATCCTGTTACGTTGCCTCTACAACAAGATGGTCAAGGGCAACTACGCCCTGTTCGCGGCGGGATCCATCATGGTCTTCGCGGCGGGGTTCCTCAAAGCCCTCCATAAGTTCATCGTCGGCGTGTCCGGGTATAACTACAACATTCTCGACCGTCAATTCACCTCGACCCAATCGATTGGCTTTGCGTTGATGTTCGTGGCCCTCATCGGGATGTTCACTTCTTACAACAAAAAGTACACGAAGGTCTCCGTGTGCGCGATAATCCCGCTCATCGCAGTTACCACATTCGCGGAGGCACCAGCCCTTAAGGAATTCACGAACACCTTGCCCTTCATTATTCTCATGATTATCGGAGCGGCAGGAACCTTGGTGATGCTCATGATTATTTCCATCAAGAGAAAAGACATCCTCTCGGCCGTGCTCTTTGGGCTAGCCATCGTCTTCATGGTTGGCATGGGTTATCTGTCCACCAGATCCAGCTGGACCTATAACTGGATCGCAATCTCAGTGAACATCGTCTATCAAGCCTTGTACATGATCGCTTGCATCCGCCTTCAAAAGAAAGGTCTAGGAGCAGAAGATTCCCTGCAAAAAGCCAATTAAATTAGCTTTTAAGAAAAATAGCGGTGCAAAAGCCCGCTATTTTTTATTCTCTCCATTAACCAAAATCCTTAACATGCCTTTAGGAACAAGGCAAAATATCGAGGCGAGGTAACCTATGAATTTCTTAATCGGCTCCGACATCCACGGCTCTAAAAAGTATGCGGAACTTTTTTTCGCGAAAGACAAAATATACAATCCCGAAAGAATCATTCTCTTGGGCGATTTCTTCTATAACGGGGCAAGGAACATTCCACCGGAAGAATACAGCCCTCGCGAAGTGGTGGCGCTAGTGAACTCATATGCTTCCAAGCTCATCGCGATCAAAGGAAACTGCGATTCTGAAGTCGATCAAATGGTTGCCGATTTCCTTTTTAACGACAATGCCTCGCTTTACGCTTTTGGAAAATCCATGAGTTTCACGCATGGCCATCACGCTAGTTTTGATAACCTGCCCAAAAACGTAGGAGATATTTTCTTCCAAGGGCACACCCATATTGGGGTACTAGAAAGGAAGAATGGAATCATCTTAGCGAACCCAGGCTCCATCTCGCTTCCAAAAGACGAGCACCACTCCTACATGGTGATGAACGAAAGCGGCATAACGCTTTACGATTTAGAAAACGACAGCGTCCTCAAACACCTAGCTTTCTAAGGATATGCCTCTAGGTTATAGATTTACCTTCTCAAATTGTTTTGCCGCGGCTTTATAAGCGGCAAGGTTTAGCAAAACAAAAGCGGCGATTCCAAAAACAAGTATGCCTAATTGAGTGAATAATCCCGCACCCGTATATTGGTTGATGAACTCTCCCGCGCTGGGGTTAGCAAGAAAAACAAAGGTGACGACGCCCAAGATGGACGCCGTAACTAATGTAGACACCAAAAAACAGCATGCGTTTTTGGCGTCTGGCTTTCGGTAATTCCAGGGGAAGAAAATGACATTAAACACGGCGTAAGCGAAGAGGACGATTCCATAAAGCGCGGCATTGATGCCGAGATTGGGGAATCCAGCATCCGGATAAAAGCAGCAACGGATGACCGCGAAAGGAATGGAAACCAAAATGCTTATGATCTCAAGCGTACCCACAAGAAGAATCTTCCCTAGCACAACATCACTTTTTCTAGCAGGAAGCATTCCCGTATACAAAAGATCACGATTTGACAGGGCGATTGGGAATATCGTCGCAAACCCAGCGATAGGATAAAGAAAAGGCACAAGACTAGGCCAGCTCGGAATTCCCACTAAAGCAGAAAGGCAAACAAACACCCAAGTCTGAACGGGAACGCATAATTTGAATTCCTTATAAAGCAGATTTTTCATATTCATTCGCCCCTCTCGATGGCAAGCATTATCTCTTCCATGGAGGCCTGGCGTTTTTCGCCAGGGATATTTGATGTAATTTCGCTTGAAATAACGCCCTCAAAACGTGAAGAGCGAATTCTTAGGTGGCCAATGTTTCCTCGTTGTTCCTCGCTAAGCAAAGAAGCATCCCCCTCTACATGGACATAGCCCTTTTCGAAGTCAGATACTTCACCGGTATAAAGGATTTTCCCTTCTTTGATATAGGTGATATCGTCCGCACATTTCTCCAAGTCGGAAATGACGTGGGTGGAAAACAGCACGGCCGCATTCTCTTTGTCCGCAATATCACGGAGACAGTCGAGAACCTCGTCTCTGCTGACGGGGTCTAGCCCAGAAGTCGGCTCATCTAAAAGCAAAAGCTTAGCCCCGTGGCTTAAAGCGACCGCAAGGCCATATTTCACCTTCATGCCGTTGCTAAGTTCCTTGATTTTCTTATCTTCCGATATTCCGAAGAATTTAAGCCATTTGTAATAAAGGCCGTCATCCCACGCTTGGTAGAAACGTTTCGTCACTTCCGTTATATTCTTCGCCTTTTGGCCAGGGTAAAAATCAACTCCGCCGAAAAGCAAGCCGACTTGGTTTTTGAAGGAGGCATTCGCCTCAACGATCTTCTTATTATCGAAATAGACATCCCCAGAATCTTGTTTCACAAGGCCGTAGATAATCTTCAAAGTCGTGGTCTTCCCAGCCCCGTTGCGCCCAATAAATCCCATGATTCTACCTGGTTTAATTTCGAAAGAAACATTGTCTAATTTGAATTCCGGGTAGGATTTGCAAAGATTTTGAGCGATCAGAGTTCCGCTCATTTTTGGCTTTCCTCCAAAGACAAAGCCTCACTTACAAAGTCGCTTTTCACTATCGCTATCCCCTTCTTTATATCAGCTAAAAGCAGAAGACTGTCGCCGGGTTCAATCCCGAAAAGTTCACGGATTTGGGAAGGGATAACAATCTGACCTTTCGAACCGACTTGAGCGGTTCCCATCAATTTTGTTTTTGTCTGTTTATTCATACTTGTAATACTATTCCTACTTTTCCTTAACGCAAAGGGAATTTTGCGTTTCTTTGCCTATAGGGAATTGCTATCATTACGCGGCCGCAAACAGGAAAAAACGTTTATGAAAAAGAACCTCAAACTAGTATATCCATTACTGATATTGATGCTGACGGGTTGTCAGACCCAGCAAAGCCCTAAAGCCTCAGTCTCTATCAGTTCCGAAGAGGAGCCCACAAGCGAAAGCGAATCGATAAACGAAACTTCCTCAGAAGAGCCTTCTTCTCAGGAGGGCTCCACGTCTTCTTCGGAAAGTGAAGAAGATAGCGATATTACGACCGTCGTTCTCGACAAGACAAACGGGCGCATCACCGATGGTTCTTATTACGGTGGAACCAGGCAAAGCACCTCCGCAAAGACCAGCAAAGGTGATTCTTTTTCTTTCACCTATACAAACGCGATGTCGAATGTGAACTATTTCGCTCAGCTAAAGGCAAGCGCCGGAATGATCAAAAACACCGTTGCTCTTAAAGGTTTAAAATCCATCAAAGTCATTTATGAGAGCACAGGGACTGAGAGGCCAAAGTATTCCTTCTCTAAATCAAAAGTTTCCCCCTCTTACACTGAGTTGAAATCCGGCGTTACATACAAAGCTGATGGAGACTTTTTCTTCGCCATCAAAGCAGGCAACAGAGCCATGTTCATCACATCCATTGAGATCACTTTCACGGGAAAAGAAGAAACCATTGAATGGGATACCAACTATTCCTCCGACAACGTGACAAAAGATTACGTCGTCAACGAGAACACGAATATAACGGATATAGACTTCTGCACTCCTTCGACCGGCACGCAAAACGTCTTAGTACTCCCCATCGAATTCTCCGACAGGCAATTCACCTCAGCGGAAATCAATGATATCCGAACTTTGACCAGCGGAACCCCGGAAGAAACAAACTATTGGGAGTCCCTAGCAAGCTATTACAGCAAATCGTCCTATGGAAAGCTCGATTTGGAGTTCACCTATGCCGAGCCTTATAACGTTGGGATGACTGCTGAAAAATTCTACGACACAGCCACAAGCAACACTGACCGCAAGGATTATGTCTACGGTTCCGCCAAGGCGATGAAAGACGCCGTCGCATCTTACAAGAACAAGAATGGAGATGCCGCCACCAAAAAATTTGACGCGGACGGCGATGGTTATATCGATACAGTCATCATGATTTATTCCGAAACCCAGTGCCCCGATTATGATCAGGAGGGGGATCTGTATTGGGCTTTCCGCTACTATGATGTTTGGGATGAAACGATGACAGAATCCAATGTTTATCCTGAGGAAAACAAGGAATCCCCTGTCGGATTCTCCTATTTCTGGGCTTCCATTGACTTCTCTTATTCCGCGGTTAAAAAAGGAGAAGGCGTTGACGCCCATACCTTGATTCATGAATTTGGCCACATTTTAGGCGTTGACGACTATTACAACACAACAGCGAATTCCTCCTACACAATAGGTTACGAACCAACGGGCGGAAACATCATGATGGCGTACAACATCTCAGATCACGACGCCTTCAACAAGCTTCAGTATAGCTGGGTGACTCCAAGTTACGTTACAGGTAGTTGCGACGTGACAATCTCCTCTTTCGAAAAAACGGGAGACTGCATCTTGGTTGCCGATGAAAACGGTTGGAACGGCACCGCTTTCGACGAATACATCCTCCTCGAACTTTACACGCCCACAGGCCTTAATGAACTTGATTCAAAGGATTACTACAACAACACCTACGCCAAAGGCCAAGACAAGCCAGGCATTCGCATGTGGCACGTGGATAATCGTCTTTATAAAATCGACGCGGAAGGATACGAAGTCGGCTGGGCAAGCGATGAGGAAATAAGAACGGGCAATTATGGAAACGATTATTTGGCTCTTGCCATCAGCAATGGCTCGACCAACTATTACAGCGAAGTTAAAAAGAAAAGCTACAACGCCCTGACCCTCGTTTCCCCGAAAGGAACAGAATATACAGGAAAAATGCTTTCAACAAACGAGGACTTGTTCCATAAGGGGGATAAGTTCTCGCTGTATGATGATTCGCTTGATGATCTTTACGCTCCCTACTTCGGCGGAGAGATGAATTTCGACAACGGAAACGACTTCAACTACGAAATTGAAGTGACCGCTTTATCAGACGAATCCGCGACGGTTCGCTTCACAAAGAGAAAGATTTAAGCGCTTTTTGCAGAGTTTTCTCTCTCGTAGGCCTTCGTTTTTCGTTTTTGAATAAGAGTTTCGATCAGGCAAACAATTTCATGCACAATCACAGGGCTTATCATCAATAGTCCAACCCACAAGAAGTCCCAGCCTTGCAAAGCAACGACTTGAAGAGCGGTATTTAAACCAGGGGTGAAAATAAAGAGAACCTGGAGGGCGAGCCCCAAGAAGAAAGCCACCCAAAGGACAAAGTTCTTATCGGAGAAGATATGAACGATGCTCTTTTTAGCGTTCACCATGCCAAGCATATGGAAGAGTTGGCTAAGCGAGAGGACGCAGAATGCCATGGACTGGGCTTCCTCAAGTTTAAGGGGATCGGCGAAATAAGCGGAAATCGCATCCAAATTGAGTGAGAATCCCTGGTTCATCCAGAAAATGGATAGGAACGCCACCAAAGTTGCCACGCCAACAAGTCCGCCATAGCCGAAGACCAAAGCGTATCCGCCGTGGGCAAACAAAGAATCTTTTGGATCACGCGGTTTCTCCTGCATGACAGTCTTGCTCTTCTTGTCGACGCCAAGTGCAATTCCGGGCAAGGAATCCGTAACAAGATTGACAAGCAGCAAATGAATCGCGATAAGGGGGCTAGGCAAACCAAGCAACGCGGCAATAAACATGCAGATAATCTCGCCGACGTTCGAAGAGAGGAGGAAGAGAATGGTCTTTTGGATGTTTTTATAGATGCCTCTGCCTTCTTCAACGGCTTTTACGATGGAAGAGAAATCGTCGTCCATCAAAATCATATCAGCGGCGTCTTTAGCAACGTCCGTGCCGGTGATGCCCATAGCGATGCCACAGTGTGCAGCTTTCAAAGAGGGCGCGTCGTTCACCCCGTCCCCCGTCATAGCAACAATCTCGCCGTTGCGTTGTAACGCCGCAACAATAGAGCTCTTATTTTCCGGAGAAACACGCGCAAACACATTCACGTGCCTCACCTTTTCTGCAAGTTCTTCTTCACTACAAGCATCGATATCCGCGCCCGTCATAACCTGAGAGGCATCCGTTACAATCGTAAGCTGCTTGGCGATAGCAAATGCCGTGTCGGGGTGATCACCCGTAATCATGATGGTGCGAACGCCCGCACCGCGAAGCTCTTCGACCGAGGCTTTCGCGTTTTCCCTCGGAGGGTCAATCATGCCGGTGAGCCCGACAAAGGCAAACGCTTCTTGTCCTGGGTAGAGGGCAATAAGCCCGAGAACGCGGAGGCCCGTATTAGACATAGCCTTGGCTTGCTTTTCGATTTCTTTAACCCCGGCTTCGTCCAAAGGCTCAAAAGAACCGTTTTTGTAGATTAGTTTCGCATCCGGGAGCAAACGCTCAATCGCGCCTTTTTTATAATGGATAACACCATTTTCGACCTGATGCATGGTCGTCATGGTCTTTGATGTCGAGTCGAAGGGGATTTCGTCAACCCGAGGCATCGTTTCGTCTAGCTTGGTCTTGCTTAGACCGATGGCAGAAGCAAAATCAAGCAAAGCAATTTCGGTGGGATCCCCCGTCCTAGTTCCTTCGTTGCGCGCATCGTTACAAAGGGCCATGCCAATCGCGAGCTCTTTGAAACTAGCATCGAAATCCTTAAATTCGGCGCGCTTCGAATTGCTATAAACATCGACCACCTTCATCTTATTTTGAGTAAGAGTCCCCGTTTTGTCAGAGCACACGACCGTGACGGCACCAAGTGTTTCAACGGAAGCCAGCTTTCTAACAACGACGTTGTTCTTTGCCATCTTGGTGACGCCGTTAGCAAGGACAATCGTGACAATCGCGGTTAGTCCCTCTGGGATCGCGGCCACCGCTAGAGCAATCGAATCAAGAAGAGCACTTTGCCAAATGGAAGGCAAATTGCCGTCAACAATGCCCCAAATAATTTTTGCGACCATCATCAATACAACGACAACGGAAGCGAGGATGCCAAGAAATTTTGAGAGTTTTGCGAGGTTTTTCTCCAAAGGAGTAACCTCATTCTCTTCTTTTTGAAGAAGGGAGGCAATCTTGCCAATCTCGGTTTTCATGCCGGTCGCAACAACGACGCCCGTACCCCTACCATGAACGACGAAGGTAGATAGGAAAGCCTCGTTTACCCTTTCCGCCAACGGGGTATCATCTTTCAAAATGACCCCCGCATCTTTCTCTACCGGCACACTTTCGCCCGTTAAAGAAGATTCGTCGGTTTTCAAACCAGAGGCAGATAAAAGTCTAAGGTCAGCAGGAAGAATGTCGCCTTCTTTCAGCACCACAATATCGCCAGGGACAAGTTCTCTAGAAGGGATAACTTTACTCTGACCGTCTCGAATAACATTCGAAGTCGGGGAGCTCATCTTTTTCAAGGCGTCCAAAGCCTTCTCCGCTTTCGCCTCCTGAATCGTTCCGATAATCGCGTTCAGAATAACGACGCCGAAAATAATGAATACATCAATAAGACCCTTCGCGCCTTCTTCTTTCCAATTGATGATAGCAAGCACCAGGGAGAGAATAGCAGCAAGGCAAAGGATCAGCGTCATGGGATCGCATAGATTCCCAAAGAACATCCCAAAAATTGTTTTCTTTTTCTTTTCCTGAAGCTCGTTATACCCGTAAGTAGAAAGTCTCTTCTGGGCCTCCTGCTCACTTAAGCCTTTTTCCGCATCGCCAGAAAAAGAATCGACTACTTCCAAAGCACCTTTGTTTTCGAACATATGTCCTCCTTATCGAAAAACCTTCGGTAAGGTCTTGCGAGGCATCCGCCGCTTCCTCCCGGCTCCTCTTGGAGCGTGCTGACGAGTGGGAAGCTTAACGCTACTCTCCTTAACGGGGATTAGGTTAACAAAAAGAGCAGGAATTAGAAAGACCTTTTAAAGCGGTTTATGACGTAATTTGTTTCTACCAAATTAAGATTGGTTTTCCTCCTTTAATGTTCGATCAATGGCTATAGCAAAGGCGGAGAGAATACCCCGTCCACATGTGAATTAATCAAAGACTTTTCGTTTTGCCCTTTTCTTTCCGCTACGAAGAACTTTGCAAAAGTTCATTATTTTCCGTTTTTGCAGGCTTTTTCAAAGCTATCGGGATTTCAAAAGCCTTTCACAAATAGGCCACATCTACTAATGAAAGTCGCCCTTCTTTGAACTAAAATCTTCCCAAATGAAAATCCTAGTGACCGGAGCAAACGGCTTCATCGGAAAAAACCTAACCTGCCGATTTAAAGAAAAAGGGTACGAGGTGCTAGCTTACGATAAGGAAAACACCCGCAATGATTTGAAGTCCTTTCTTAAAGACGCTGACTTCATTGTTCATCTAGCTGGCATCAATCGCCCAATCAAAGAAGAGGAATTCTTAGACGGCAATGTGAACTTCACGAAAACGTTGCTAGATGAACTAAAAGCCAGCGGCAAGAAGATTCCCTTCTTCTTCTCTAGCTCCACCCAAGCTGAAAGAGACAATCCATATGGCCGATCCAAGAAAATGGCGGAAGACCAGATCTTCGCTTACGGTAAAGAAAACGGTAATCCCGTCTATGTCTATCGCCTCTACAACGTCTATGGCAAGTGGTGCCGTCCTAATTACAACTCGGTCATCGCCACTTGGTGTTACAACATCACTCATGACTTGCCGATAGAGATCAATGAAAACGCCCCGGCTATCGACTTCGTATACATCGATGACATAGGAGATGAGGTGCTCTCCCTAATCGAAGGGGACAAAAAAGGGAAAACCGAGATCTGCTACATCCCAGTCCACGATCAAAAAACTCTAAAGGAAATCGCCTCGCTTCTCTATTCCTTTAAAGAAAGCAGGGAAAACCACGAGGTCCCGCAAATCGATACTCCCTTCAAAGCCAAGCTGTACGCCACTTATCTCACTTATTACGAAGGATCCGATTATTCCTATAAATTAGATAGTCACGCCGACAACCGAGGATCCTTCACGGAAATTCTCCGCACCAATGGAGCGGGGCAATTCTCGGTCAACATCATTAATCCCGGCATCACCAAAGGGAATCACTATCACCACACGAAGAATGAAAAATTCCTCGTAGTCTCAGGAACCTGTGAGACCTGCCTCCGCAAAATCGACTCCAAGGATATCATCTCCTACAAGACGAGCGGAGATTCCTTAACGGTAGTTGATATACCGCCCGGATACACCCATTCGATCACGAACATCGGAGAAGGAAAAGCCGTTGTATTCATGTGGGCAAGTGAGGCCTTCGATCCCAATAAGCCTGACACCACCTTCCTACCAGTCTTGGAGAAATAACTATGAAGAAAATCAAACTAATGACCATCCTTGGAACCCGTCCCGAGATCATCCGTCTAAGCGAGGTTCTCAAAGCCTGCGATAAGGCTTTCGACCACGTCCTTGTCCACACAGGGCAGAATTACGATTACGAACTCAACCAGATTTTCTTCGATCAGCTCGGTTTAAGAAAGCCGGACTTCTATCTGAATGTGGTTGGCAAGAACCTAGGCGAAACTATGGGCCAAGTCATCGCGAAGTCTTATGACCTCATCCAGCAAGAAAAGCCCGATGCTATTTTGATTCTTGGAGACACCAATTCTGCCTTGTCCGCCATCGCGGCAAAGCGTTTGAAATGCCCCATCTTCCACATGGAAGCGGGCAATCGTTGCTGGGACTGGAACGTCGCCGAAATGACGAATCGCACCATCGTCGACCATATCAGTGATGTCAATCTGCCCTACTCCCATTTTGCTTACGGAAACCTCATGAAGGAAGGCCTTAAGCCCGAACGCACCTTCATCACCGGCTCCCCAATGAAGGAAGTCATCGATGCCCATATCGATGAAATTCGCTCTTCCAAAATTCTTGAAGAGCAAGGTTTAAAGAAAGATGGCTATATCGTCATGTCCGCGCATCGCGAGGAGAACGTCGATATCCCTGAAAAATTCGATAGGCTCTATCCTTCCCTTAACAAAATCGCCGACTACTTCAAAATGCCCGTCGTTTTCTCCGTCCATCCGCGCACGAGAAAGAGATTTGAGCAAAAAGGGTTCGTCGTTTCCCCTTACATTAGAGAAGATAAGCCCTTTGGTTTCTTCGATTACTGCGCGCTTCAACAAAACGCTTACGTCACCTTAAGCGATTCCGGAACCTTATCCGAAGAAAGTTCCATCCTAGACTTCCCCGCGGTCCTCATCAGGACCTCCACCGAAAGGCAAGAAGCCAATGAACACGGCTCCATTGTCTTAGGAGGCGTGGATTACGAGACAATCTTAGCAGGCATCGAGAAAGCTAGAGAAATCCATAAGCCCGGGAACGGCATGCCAATCGTCCCCGACTATAGCCATAGCGATGTGTCAACAAAGGTTGTAGAAATCATTAATAAGTACATCGACGTCATCAATAAGGAAACCTGGTTAAAAGGTGTCCGTGACGAAATGCACATCTAATCGAAAAAGCTCCGTCAATAGAGGCGGAGCTTCTTTTGTTATTGGGAAATATATTAGATAGCGAACACCAAGACGTAAGCCGCGGTGCAGCCAACCGCAAGAATGCCAGCAAGCACATAGCCAAGAACTTTCTTTTCGGAAAACAGCTTCGTGCAAGAGCGCAGGAGACAGAAGAGAATGACGGCGGCGCAAACAGCAATGCCAGCAATCTCAAATTGAATCGCGTCAGTTTCAGCAATATAAATGCCACGCTCCGCGACATTGCTAAGCCCTTCGGCCATTTGATGCCAGGAAGCGAAGTCCGCCGCGGCAAGGATCGCAAAGTCAAAGGTGCAGGAACCGATCATGTTGCCAAAACCAGCATCGTAATTCTTTTTGCGGAACAGTTGGGCAGTCGAGATGATCTCCGGAATCGAAGTGCCAATACCGAGGAGAAGAGCACCAGCAACAGAGCCAGAAAGAGCAGGAATTTCATTTTGGATTGCGGCGGTCAAATAAGTAAGAGCAATCGAGGAACCGATTAGCAGAACAGAAGAGATCGCAAACAAAACCCAAATCTTAGTAAGAGACCATGAGGGGGTTTCTTTTTCTTCCTCATCGTCCTCTTCGCTAGTCTTTGGCTGAATAAGAAGGGTGATAATGTAAAGAGCGAAGATAATGATGGAAACCACGTTGATATCGCCTAGCATTAGCTGCCAATTCGTCGGGGCAAAGAAGGCATAGGCCGCGCAGCCATACATCGCAAGGCAGAAGATTCCATTGAAGACGTGCCACCTTTGGAATTTTGCTTCATGGAAATGCTTGACCCAAATGAATGTTTCTATGGCAAGCACGACCAAGTCGAAGATGATTGAGCCAAGGATATCGCCCACGACGAAGGAAGCATTGTGGACAAGGAAGATGGAAGAGAAGGCGGTGAAAAGTTCAGGAAGGCTCGTAACCGCGGCGAGAAGAACGCCACCAATGAAAGCCCCAGAAATTTTGGTCTTCTTATCAAGCATATCGACCAGATTGCCGAGCATCATCGACAAAACGACCATGGCCACAAGGTCAAGCACATAAACAGGATAAATCCACCACATAAGTCTCTCCTTTGCTAGAAACTTTCAAAGTTTCTTCCTTTCCATGTCGCTGGTCAAGAACAAATAAATAGAGAAACCGTCCGGTAAGGCCGTCCCACGATTGGTGGCTAAGGCAATCGCGCCGCCCCCGAATATTTGAAGAATTTCTTTAGCCGATTCGAAAGACGAAAAAAGAAAACTCAGCTTCCAAGCTGAGTCATAAGTTCAATGGTGCCCGAAGCCGGACTCGAACCGGCACGTCCTCATCAGACATTGGATTT
>CAVEPD010000037.1:0-14779 GCA_963617535.1 bacterium | reverse complement strand
GATGCAAATTAGATTTGAGCGGTGGGGCGAAAACCACATCAGACCTTATTTCCTAGACCCTAAGCGAATGCTTGAAGTCGCTGCGCGGTCTATCTTTTCACGATGGTATTATCTTTTATTTGTCAACTAGCGGTAAACTTTGCTAGCATAGTAAGGAGCACGTAATCGCTTCTTGATTGACCTATGAGCAACACCTATTTCATCAGCGACACCCATTTCCATCACAAGAACATCCTCGTTTATGAGCCAAGCCGCGTAAAGGAGCTCGCTTCATATTTGAACATCGGCGAGGGAGAGCTTTCTAAAAGGCTAGAGAAAGGCCTCGAGGGGGATGCCTCCCTTTTGGGAAGCATCCTGGATTCCCATGACCGTATGATTATCTCGAACTGGAATGAAGTGGTGAGAGGAGACGATACGGTTTGGTTTTTGGGCGACTTCGTCTGCGGAAGCAAAACCCTAGCGAAAGAGCTCGCCGCGAAGCTTAACGGAAGGAAGAGGATGATCAAAGGGAACCACGACCATTGGAACGAGGAGTTCTATCGTTCCATTGGTTTTGAATACGTGAGCAAATACCCTCTTATCCTAAAAGAAAGGTTCATTTTGTCTCATGCGCCCTTGGAAAACTGCCCGGCTCCCTTCTATAACGTTTTTGGCCACATCCATTTCGAGCATAGCCAGGACATTCCGACCAATGGGGAGACCCATCAATGCGTCTGTGTGGAAAGAACGGGGTTTAAACCAGTTAGGATTGAGGAATACGACAAGCAAAACTAAGTCCTTTGACTAATTAATGGCAAAATAAAAGCATCCATACTGTCTAAACTATTTAAAGGCCATCCCTAAATTTCTTATTTTATTTTGTCAAAAATGACCAATTACCCTTTTTATTTCGTCAATTCTTTTTATAATGTCTTTGGAGAATTGACGAATTAAGGAGGGCGGATATGGTTTACAAAGTATCCAGCACCTGCGAATTGAAGCAGGAGATGACCCCGGAAATCAAAAAGGAGATGGTTGCCTTTCTGAATGCGCGCGGTGGAGTAATTTACGTCGGAATCGATGATGAAGGAAAACCCTATGGACCGTTTTTGGATGTGAATCAGGATGAAGCGGTGCAGACGATCACCTCCTGGATCGACGATGTCATTTACCCCTCCGCCACCCATCTTATCGATGTTGACTTGGAGGGAGGAGTCATCGCCATTCGGATCAAGGAAGGGGTGAAAAAGCCTTATTACCTGAAAAGCAAAGGTCCAAGGCCATCCGGCGTTTACAAGCGAATCGGGACTTCGACCCGCATGATGAGCGAGGACGCCATCATCCGAATGATCATGGAATCCAGCAAGTTTTCATATGAGAAGGCCACCAGTGATGAACAGGACCTCACTTTTTCTTATTTCGACTCCGTTCTTGGCGAAAAGGGAATACCGACGGATAGAAGCCAGAAGATCAGCTTTGGGCTATTCGACCCATATGGAAATTACACGAACCTTGCTTGGCTGCTATCGGACCAATCGCCTGTCGCCGTAAAGGTGGCCGAATACGATCGAAATCTCTCTTTCAAGGTCAAGAAAACGTTCTCGGGCCCTCTTTTGAAAGTCCTATCGGACGTGCGGGAGCAGGTATCGAGGATGAATGACGTCTCCGCGGAGATTGACAGCGAAACCTGGCTAAGGACGGAAAAGCAATCTTACCCGGATCCCTCCTTGCGAGAGATCGTTTTAAACGCCTTTTGCCACGGCGATTATTTCATCCGCTCGAACATAAAGGTGGAATTCTTTCCCCAAGAGGCCAGAATCACGAGCCCCGGTCCTCTTTATAACGCCTCAATGGAGGAAATAATGACTGGGACGACAACCTATCGAAACGAGAGGCTCGTCCATTTGCTTGATAAGCTCGGCTTCATCGAGAACTTCGGGCAAGGCATCCGCAGAACCATGGAATCTTATGCGCCTTATTCAGAGCAGCCGAGCTTTAAAAACGGGGAGAATTTCTTCATCGTCACGCTCCCTAACCTCAATTATGAGGGCCCCAAAGGCGGCGAAGAAGCCTACAAAGCGGTGGAGGAGAACATCCAAAGCAAAGTGAGCGAGCTTGGAATGGCGACCCTCAAAGTCATCAAAAACCATCCTGGGTCGAAAGCCTCCGCCATTCGGGAATATCTATTCAAAGAAGGGATTGAGGTTTCCATGGATTCCGTTCGCAACACCATAAGAAGGGATATCTACGATTACGTTGAGCACATCGGCTCCAAAAAGACTGGCGGTTACTATCTCAAAGGCAAGATAATCAAAGAAAGGGTCCGCTACCAGAAAAAATGAGTTGGCGAAGGGTTTGACGGTTTCTCCTGATGTAAAATCCATTAAAATTTCCTCGCCAAAATCATTAAACGGATTCTTTTTCTGAATAGGCGTCCTCAGGATGCGGATTGGCGCTTTGGAAGGCTAAAAGGAGTGGTCTATGACTATAAAAACCATCAATGACAGCAAGATGAACAAGCCTTATCGCATCAAATGCGAGTCCTGCGGATGCGTGATTGAATACACCCAGGGAAATCTAGCTTACTGCAATGACTTTGTTTATTGCCCCAAATGCAAAAAGCCTTTAAGACGCGAGGCAAAGAAGCCACAAGCCAAGGATGGCGATTAAGCCATCTAAAGCCAAGCCGTGATAAACTAATTCTATAGAGGTCCTACTTATGAAATGTGAGCACTGCGGCAACGAATATTCCTCTATCTTCCATTCTTCCTGCCCTTATTGCGGCCATACGAACTCGACTTCCCTTCTAGGGGCGATCTTCGGCCCAGGGGAGAAGAAGGAGAAACGTCAGAAATCCCCTTTTGACCCTTATGATTGGGACAATCCCGACAATTGTTCGGACAGGGAATATAACGATGATGACGATTACGACGACTTTGATTCTTGAACGAAAAACGTTTCGGAAGAGGGCTTAACCCTCTAGAATTCACCCATGCAGAAAATCAACGATCTTTTTGAAGAAGGCAAATACGAGGAAGTGCTTGAGCTCACCAAAGGCAGCACTTTGCCCAAAGACATTTTCATTCGCATTTCGACTTACATCGAGATGGGGAAAAGAGAAGAGGCTCTGAAGACTTTGCTCAATAACAGGGAAGCCCTTTTTAAAGCAAGACCCCTCATGACCATGCGCGCGGACTTTGAGCTCCGCTTCGCCTTGAATGAGTTCGACGAGGCCTATGAGGACCTTGATTATTTCAGCAACCTCCCTTACGTGAACCAAGAAGTGGAGGAGGAGCTTAGGGCGGCCCCGAAAAGGATACGCGCAGAAGAAAAAGCCTATCTCCTTCAGGGAGCCGACCATAAGAAGGACCTGTCCGTATTGCTTAAAAGCAACGACCCTTACGCGGTTTTGGGGGCGCTCTCCCAAATCGGGAACAAAGGCATAAAAGGGCACGAGGAGGAGATCAAAGACATCCTCGCAGGCACGATGCATCATGACGTGAAGGCCTTCGCCTTGGAGGTTTTGGTCGCTTTGGGCTATTCCGAAAACGTTTGTTTCATCGATGAGGGCAAAGCCAGGATGATTATGCCTAGCGAACTAATCTCACCGTTTGAAGAGGAAAATTACAAGTCGATCCGGGAGATGCTAGGCTGTCAGAGGGACACCTCTTTAGCGGAGACTGCCATCCACATCCTCGATGAGATCGCCCTTGCCTCTTACCCGGATTTCCCCTTCAAGGAAGGATGCCCTCCCTTTGAGATGGACGCGCTTCTTGCTCTGGGGCAAGAATATCTCGGGCAAGAGGAGGATGGGAAATACTCTTCCCCTGAAGCCGATAAAGAGAAAGAACGGTTCAAAGAAATCCTTAAGAAGCATCCGCCCCTTTCTTGATGAGCGGGGTCTATTTCGAGGGCGAGTGTGTCTATGCTGGCCCTAGCGAAATCTGAGAGCATTCCGAAAAGAGCCCTGACGATGGGCTCTTTTTCTTATAAAAGCAGGGCGATAGGGGTTTCAAAATGCCCTCCCTGGCGAGCTTTAAAAAAGTGTTTTGAACTATCCAAAGGATAGAGTATATTTATACTCGCTGAATAAAGGAAAAACGTATGAAATCCACTATCAAAACCCTTGAAACAGGCAAGATCGAAGGCGTCTGCGACGTCGAGAAAGACCTCTGGAAAAACGCTCAGGAAAAAGCGTTCAAGAAGCTCGCTTCTCACGTCACCGTCAAAGGCTTCCGCCCGGGCAAAGCCCCCGAGGCCTACCTTCGCGCCCGCGTTTCGCAATCCCAAATCTTCAATGAGGCCATCGACGAGGTCCTTAACAACGTCTATGGCACCTTCCTCTACGAGAACAAGCTTCAACCCTTCTCTCGCCCTGACCTTGAGATCACCAAGCTCACCAAAGACGAGCTCCAGGTGAAGTTCACCGTCACCCTCTTCCCGAACGTCACTCTTGGCGACCACAAAGGTTTGACCGCTGAGAAGAAAGTCGAGGGAGTCACCGAGAAAGAAGTGGAAGAAGCGATCACCAAACGCCTTGAGAACTCCGCTGACCTCGTGGTCGTCGACCGCGCAGCGAAGAAGGGCGACACCGTCGTCCTCGACTTCGTCGGCGAGATGGACGGCGTCGAATTCGACGGCGGCAGCGCCAAAAACTATGAGCTCGAACTCGGAAGCAATTCCTTCGTCCCGGGCTTCGAGGATGCCTTGATCGGCGTTAAGAGCGGCGATTCCAAAGACGTCAACATCACTTTCCCCGAGCAATACGTCAAAGAGCTCGCTGGGAAACCCGCGACCTTCCATTGCACGATCCACGAGATCAAAGAGAAGAAGATCCCCGTCCTTAGCGATGAGGCCGTCAAAGACTTCGGCATCAAGGACGTCGAGACCGTCTCCGCGATGAAGGACTACCAGAAGAAGGTCCTCGCCGATACCAAAGCGCGCCAGGCCGATGAGAATTACTACAACGCCCTTGTCGCCCAGATCGTGAAGAATTCCTCCGTCGAGATCGCCGATTCGATCCTCGCCCAGGAAGCCGCGACCCAAGAAGAGAACACCAAGAAGCAGGTCGAGAGCAACGGGCTCACCTTCGAGCAGTATCTTGAGATCACTGGCCAGAAGGAAGAAGACCTCAAGGCCACCCTCAAAGCGAACGCCAAAGAGAACCTCACCCAATATCTCGTTCTCCAAGAGCTCGCTCACAAAGAAGGGCTCGACGTCAGCGATGCCGAACTCGACACCGAGATCGCTAAGCTCGCCGATACCTATAAGATGAGCGTCGAGGACGTCAAGAAAGCCCTTGGCAACCTCGAGAACTACCGCGAATCCATCCGCACCCGCAAGATCAGAGAATGGATCCTTGCCAATAACGGTGCCGCGGAAGTGAAAGAGGAGAAGAAAGCCCCTGCTAAGAAAGCAGCCGCTCCGAAGGCTGAAAAAGCCGATGGCGAGGCCAAAAAGCCCGCCGCGAAGAAGGCTCCTGCCAAAAAGCCCGCAGCCAAAAAAGCTGAGAGCAAATAAGCGAATCGCTCTTTGAAATGCAAGCCCGCCATTTCGGCGGGCTTTCTCGCCTAAAACAGGCGAATAAGCCAAGGTAAAATTAGCAATCTAACCTTGACAGTGCCAAAACGAGCCCTATAATTCGTTTAGCACTCATTCAATAAGATTGCTAGAAAGGACCATCTATGCCAGAAAATAGTCCCATTGATAACAGCGAAAATCTGACCTTGCCCCTTCTTGTCACGAAGGGCTTGATCATATTCCCCAACATGAGCGAAGAAATCGACGCCGCGCGGAGTTTCTCCGTCAAAGCGATCGACGACGCCAAAGAGCAGACTAACTCTTTGCTCTTCGTGGTCGCCCAGAAAGACCCGAAGATCGATAATCCCGAGGTCAAAGACCTTTACGCTTTCGGCACGCTCTGCCGAATCGTGAGCTATTCCAAAGGGGAGAGCAGCACGAGAGTGAGGGTGGTGGGCATGAAAAGAGCCCGCTTCACCAAGGTCGTTTTAGGCGACGCCCCTTCCGCGGAGGCGATGCTTCTTGAATCCGTTCACGGCGACAAAGCCGAGGAGCAAGCCAAGATCAAGGAACTCATGGAGACCCTCGCCGCGAATCCCGACGTTTGCAAAGGCCTTAGCCGCAGCGCTCTAACCCAGCTTAGTAAAAACAGCGTCCAGATCGACGATATCCCGGAGGCCATCGCGAATTATCTCCCCATTAAAAACGACCAGAAAGAGCAGCTCCTCGCCGAGACCTCTTTACTAAAAAGAATCGAGATGGTGATGGACTTCATCGTCTCCTTCAAGGGCTACGCCGAGGTTGACAAGAAGATCAACGACAAGGTGCAGCAAAGCGCGGAGAAATCTCAGAAAGACTACTATCTCCGCGAGAAAATGAAGGCCATCAAGGAAGAGCTTGGCGAAGACGGGAGCAAGGACGAGGAATCCATCAAGGAGAAGCTTGAGAAGAATCCCTATCCGGAGAACATCAAAGCCAGGGTCAATCATGAACTGCATCGTTATGAGATGATGCCCGAGTCCTCTTTGGAAGCCTCGCTCATCATGAGCTACATCGAGACCATCATGAACGTCCCTTGGTTTGAGAAAAGCGAGGACAACGAGGATCTCAACAACGTCCGCAAAGTCCTCGATGAGGACCATTATGGCCTAGAGAAGGTCAAGAAGCGCATCATCGAATACCTAGCCGTCAAGAAGATGACGGGCAACCTCAAAGCCCCGATCCTTTGCTTCTATGGCCCCCCAGGATGCGGCAAGACCTCGTTAGGAAGGTCGATTGCTAGAGCTTTAGGGAGAAAATTCTTTAAGGCGAGCTTAGGCGGAATAAGCGATGAAGCCGAGATTAGAGGCCATCGCCGCACTTATGTCGGCTCATTGCCTGGACGCATCATCCAAGGCATGACCAAAGCCGGGACGGTGAATCCTGTTTTCCTGCTTGATGAGATCGATAAGGTCGGCGGAAGCAATTACAGGGGAGACCCAGCCTCCGCGTTGCTTGAGGTCCTTGACCCCGAGCAGAACTACGCTTTCAACGACAACTACCTCGAAGAGCCTTATGACCTTTCGAACGTCCTCTTCATCTGCACGGCGAATAACCTTGATAGCATCCCTCGTCCTTTGCTTGACCGCCTTGAGCTCATCGAGGTGCCTAGCTACACCGAGATCGAGAAGATCAAAATCGCCCAGGGTTTCTTGGTTCCCAAGCAAACCAAAGCCAATGGCTTAAGCGAAGCGGACATCAAGTTCGAAGAACCCGCGATCATTGAGATGATCCGTCATTACTCGATGGAAGCAGGCGTCCGTCAGCTTGAGAGGCTCACGGCGAGCTGCTGCCGCAAGGCGGTGGTGGAGCTGCTTGATAATCCTGAGACTCCTAAGCCGATCGACGTGACTCCAGAAGTCGTCAAAAAATACCTCGGCGTCGAGATTTTCGACGATACGAAAAAAGAGAAGGACAACCAGGTCGGCGTCGTCACGGGCTTAGCTTATACCGAAGCTGGAGGCGACATCCTTCCGATGGAAGTCACCTATTTCTCCGGCAAAGGAGGGCTTGTCCTCACCGGGAAATTAGGCGAGGTCATGAAGGAATCCTGCCAAATCGCCCTTGATTACGTTAGAGCGAACGCGAAACGGTACGGTATCGACGATAAGATCTTCCAGGAGAACGACATCCACGTCCATTTCCCCGAAGGCGCCGTGCCTAAGGATGGACCTAGCGCGGGGGTGGCGATCACTACGGCCATCATCTCCGCTTTGACGAACACGAAGGTGAACGCCAACGTCGCGATGACCGGCGAAGTCACCTTGCGTGGCCGCGCGCTTCCTATTGGCGGGCTCAGGGAGAAATCCCTCGCCGCTATGCGCAGCGGCATCAAGACCATCCTGGTCCCGGAGGCCAACCGCAAGGACGTCTCCGAGCTTCCTAAGGAAGTCAAAGACGGGCTTGAGATCATCTTCATGAAAGAAGTGGACGACGCTTTGAAGGTCGCCCTCGTCAAAGAGCAAGGACAGCCCGCATGAGGCTGAACTTCCATAATTCCCACTACGTCATAAGCGCCCCCTCTTTGAAGGAGGCGCCCAAAGACGGGCTTCCCCACGTTCTCTTCGCGGGGAGGTCGAACGTCGGGAAAAGCTCCTTGATCAATGGGCTTACCGGCTCAAAGCTTGCCTTCTCCTCCAAAAAAGCGGGCAAGACGAAGCTTCTGAACTATTTCCTGGTGGATAAGACCTTCTATCTCGTCGATTCGCCAGGCTATGGGGCGACGAGCTATGCGAACCTCTCCACGATCCAGTTCTCCAAGATGATGGAGGATTACGTGAAGGACAAATCCCTTAAGGCTGTGGTGCTCCTCGTCGATTTGAGGAGAGACCCGGGTGAAGAGGACAAGGCCTTCTACAAGTACCTCGTCTCCACGGGGGTGAAGCTCATCTCCGTGGTCACCAAGTGCGATAAGCTCAATCAGAAGGAAAGACACGAAGCCACCCAAAGGGCGTTGTCCCTTGGGCTAAGCGAGCCCCTTTTCTCGGATTTGAGTCCGAAATCCTTGGATTTGATTCGCAAAACGATCACCGATTTGCTCTAAAAGGCTCTTGAATGGGCCTTTTTCTTTTGCTTTCCTTCCCTTTAGGGGTGATAATAGGCCCGTTCTTCGTAGAGAACGCAGGGAGAGGATACTTCTTCGCTTAGAGAGCCCGGGGTTGGTGAAACCGGGAGGAAGGAGCCCTTGAGTCGGCGGGGGAGAAGAGACGCTACCCCCTGGCGAATAGGGGAAAAGTGCCTTAGCGATAAGGAAATTGGGTGGTACCGCGCGCCGCGTCCCAATACGGATGCGGCTTTTATTTGCCAAGGAGGCAACTATGCTGGACAAACATTACGATCACCTCGCCGTCGAAAGCGGCAAATACGAAAGATGGGTTAAGGAAGGCTACTTCACCGCCGGGGACACCCAGAAAGTCCCTTTCTCTTTGGTCATCCCTCCTCCGAACGTGACCGGAAAATTGCATCTTGGCCACGTCATGGACACCATCCCCGATGACATAATCGCCCGCTACAAAAGAATGAAAGGCTACGATGTCCTTTGGGTGCCTGGCATGGACCACGCCGGCATCGCCACCCAAGCCAAAGTCGAGGCAAAACTCAGGGAACAGGGGATCTCGCGCTACGATCTCGGCCGAGAAGGCTTCCTCAAGAAAGCTTGGGAATGGAAGGACGAATACGCCGCCACTATCCATGAGCAATGGGCAAAAATAGGCCTGAGCGTCGATTACACCAGGGAAAGATTCACCCTCGACGACGGGCTTTCAAAGGCCGTCAGGCACGTTTTCGTTACTCTTTACAAAGAAGGCCTCATTTACCAAGGCGAGAAGATTATCAACTGGGATCCAGAACTCCGCACGGCCCTTTCCAACATCGAAGTCGAGCATAAAGACGATGAGGGCGAGTTCTTCTATTTCAAATACGACGTGGAGGGAAGCAACGATTCGCTCATCGTCGCGACCACCCGACCGGAGACGATGTTCGGCGACACCGCCGTCTTCGTTAACCCCAAAGACGAGCGCTTCAAAGCCTTCGTCGGCAAGAAAGTCGTTAATCCCGCAAACGGCGAGCTTCTCCCCGTCATGGCCGACGATTACGTCGACATCGCTTTCGGCACAGGCGCCATGAAATGCACCCCGGCCCATGACCCAAACGATTTCGCGCTCGCAAAGAAATACGGCTTCCCGCTCATCAAGGTCCTCGACGATTCCGCGCACATGAACGAGCTTTCCGGGAAATACGAGGGGATGGACCGCTACGAATGCCGCAAGGCGTTGGTGGAAGACATCAAAGCAAGCGGGCACCTCGTCAAAATCGAGAAGATCGTGCACTCCGTCGGCCACAGCGAAAGAAGCGGAGCGGTGGTGGAGCCGATGCTCAGCAAGCAGTGGTTCGTCAAGATGAAACCGCTAGCCAAGAAAGTGCTGGAGAATCAAAAAACCGACGGCAAGGTCGAATTTTTACCGAAACGCTTCGAGAAGGTTTTGCTTCGTTGGATGAGCGAAGTCGAGGACTGGTGCATCTCCCGTCAGCTTTGGTGGGGGCACCGGATTCCCGCCTATACAAACATTAAGACGGGAGAGCTCGTCGTGACGGAAGAAGAGATGGACCCAAAGGAATGGAAGCAAGACGAGGACGTCCTCGACACCTGGTTCTCCAGCGGACTTTGGCCCTTCGCGACGATGGGCTGGCCGAATGAGGAAAGCCCGGATTTCAAGAGATACTTCCCGACCGATGTCTTGGTCACCGGCTACGACATCATCTTCTTCTGGGTGAGCCGCATGGTCTTCCAGTCGCTCCATTTCACGGACAAAGCCCCGTTCAAGCAGGTGGTGATCCACGGACTCATCAGGGATGAGAAGGGGAGGAAGATGTCGAAGTCGCTCGGCAACGGCATCGATCCGCTCGACATCATCGCCAAATACGGCGTCGACGCTCTCCGCTATTTCATCACGACCAACAGCACCCCTGGGCTCGACATGCGTTACAGCGAGGAGAAGCTCCAATCCGCGGAGAACTATCTCAACAAGATCTGGAATGCCTGCCGCTATGTGGAGATGACTCTTGGCGAAGGCTATGAGCCTAAGCCAATCGAGAAGAATTCCCTCGGCGTGCTCGACAAATTCATCCTCTCACGCTTGGAGGAGACCATCAAGAAGGTCCAGTCCAAGATGGAAGAGTATCAGTTCGGCGCGGCTTCTGGCTATCTTTACGATTTCGTCTACGACGATTTCTGCTCCTATTACCTCGAGATGAGCAAGGTCTCCTTGGCGAAAAAGGAGAATGAGGATACCGTCAAAGCCGTCCTTTACAAAGTCATCAAGGAGATCATCCTCCTCATCTATCCATATTGCCCATTCGTCACCGAGGAGATGTACCTCTCCTTACCTTGCCACAAAGCATCGATCATGCTCGAAAGCTACCCTGTTTTCGATAAATCCCTGCTTTTCCCGACCGCCGAGAAGGAAGGCAAGCTGCTCAAGGAGATAATCAAGGATGTCCGCGGCTACAAAGCGAGCCGCAAAATCGCCCCGAATGCGCCTCTTAACCTCACCCTCTCTCCAAAGCCGCTCTTCAAAGGGGTGGAAGAATATCTCGCCCGCTTCCTCTTCGCGAAAAAGGTGAACTTCGAAAAAGAGGCTCCCCAAGGGGACTGCTTCGTTTATGGCAAATACACACTCGTCATTTCCGAGGACGTCGACCCGGCCAAGCTTAAAGCGAACCTCTTAGAGGAAAAAGAGAGACTTTTGAGCGAGATCGCCAGAGGCGAAAAGATGCTCTCCAACCAGGGTTTCCTCGCCAAAGCCCCCAAAGAGAAGGTGGAGGTGGAGAAAGAGAAGCTCGCCTCGAACAAAGAGAAACTGCAAAGCGTCCTCTCGCGCTTAGCCTCCTTGTGAAACAAGCCCAGGGAAACCTGGGTTTTTTAGAAATCCCTCCAATTCCCCTTTATCTCTAGGTGAAGGGAAAAAAGGAGGGTTTTCAAATGAATGATTCAAGACTTCTAAGCGACGAGGAATTGCGGCAGATACGCCCAGGGGAGGCGCTGACCCTAGCGACGGTCCTCGTGGTCTTCACGGTCGCTATCCTCGCGGTGGTGGCTTATAAACTTTTCACCACCAACAAAGGCAAAGCCCAGCTGCAGGGCTTCAAATTCGAGTGGGGAGGCCTCCTTTGAGGATCGCCTCGCTCAGCAAAAGCGAAAGGCCAAGGGAAAAAGCATTCGCGAAGGGGATGGGCGCGCTTAGCAATGAGGAATTGCTTGCGCTCATCCTCTCAAGCGGCACCAAAGACATGGGGGCGCTTGACGTCGCCGCCAACCTGCTCAGCCATTACGGAGGGCTGCCCTCGCTTTCCTCTTGTCCTTATCTCCTGCTTGAGAAAGAGAAAGGGGTGGGGAGAGCGAAGGCTTCGATTCTTGGGGCTTGTTTTGAGTTATCCAAACGCCTAAAAGAGCCGGAAAAGGCGAAGGGTGTAGAAGAGGAAATCAGGAAGGATCTTCTGAGCCAGAACCAAGAGGCGCTTTACGCTTATTTTCTTGGAAAGAACAATGAAGTCCTTGGCAAAAGGCTCATTCTCTTGGGCTCGCTAAGCGCTTTGAAGGGCGGGAAAAGGGCCTTGCTCTCATCCCTTCTCTACAGCCCTGGCGGGGATTTGCTTTTGGTCCATTCGCATCCATCCGGGATAGCTTTGCCTTCCAAAGAAGACATTCTTTTCACTTCGGAGGTCGCTCGCTTCTCTTCGGAGTTCGGCTTGCGGGTCAAAGACCACTGGATCGTGGCGGAGGGCCAGAGGTACTCTTTCAGGGAACAAGGGCTTCTAGGGGCTTAATCGAAGCCAATTAAGCCGCATCGCCCCATAAGAGCCAATGCGTTTTGAAAGGAGCGGCGTTTGCTTTATAGGGGCGAAATCCCGAATCGCAAAGGCATAGGGCGAATTTGCTTAATATTGACTGCATGCTGCTTAAAAGGGATTTTTAGGAGAAATGGGCATGTGTTTAGGAAGAACGTTAAGTGAGAAAAAGGGAGGGGAGTTGCCGCCACGGTCTCTCGGCGAACAAATGAAACAAACGGCAGGAGGCAGGGTGCTCGTCGAAGTTTCCATTCAGCGTTTTGCGCTTTTTAATTGCGCGTTCCATCCCTATAATTAGCGGGTTTTCCAGGAGGAAACCCGAAATGAAAAGAAAAAGATTGCTAGTCCTCACGCTCCCCGCGCTTCTCTCTTCGTGTTCTCTTGGTTTGAGTTGGGGCAAGAAAACCTCTTCCTCTTCTGAGCAAGGGGCCACTTCCTCAGAGCACTTTTCCCATGTTGACGACGCGGATATATCCGAAGATTTCTCCGATGCCCAAATTTATTTCGGCTCGCTCGATGATAAGGATGCCTACGCTTTGCCTTGCGCCTATTTCGACGTCGCCGAGGATGTGCCTTATGTCAGCGTCCAAGACTACTACGAGGGCTTCTTCAATTCGGCATTCGGGAATTTCTTCAGCGTCGACGGGGATGAGGTCACGAATAGGAACAATCTCGCTTCCCTTGTCTTCGACGCGGAGGCCAACGAGATCTACAGCGAGGATTTCGACCAGTTCATCAATTACTCAGGCCTCAAAATCCATTCCGACATCTTCAGCGCCAATGACGCCAACAGCAACGCCATCACTTCCTATTGCGAGGAAGAGTCTTCCTATCAGAAAGGGGAGGAGCTCGTCTTCGACCTCTCTTCCTACGGCATGAGCCTCATAAGGCTTGATGGCGAGGTCTACGCGCCTTTCTCCGTGCTGGACACCATCACTGTCCTCCCCACGGGCTACCGCTTCGTATGGAACGGCGAGAATTTCTTCTTGGCCGCCGAAGAATGCCTTTATGAGGGATCCGCCCTCACCGAATACGGCGAGGAATGCTGCTCCGGGCCGCTTTTCTCCTCTTCCCGCAGCGAGTCATTTGCCGAATACAATTACCGCTCATTCCTCTTTGAGATGGAGAATTTCTATGGCAGGTTCGATGATTTGGGCGTCAGCAGCCTTGACACGAAATTCTCCGCGATGGGGATAAGAAGCAATCTTTTATCGCGCGTCCCAAAGACCGCAGACGAAGCCATCGCCAAAGCCATAAACAACCTTTTCTGCGACGGGGGACACACCTATTTCAACCACCGCGGATTCGGCTGCAAATACAGCGCTTCGGAGGATCAGAGCCTTCAGCAGAACATCTATTACGGGGACGATCGCTATCAATACGCAAGCACCGTCCAGACTAGTCTCGAGTACTACCGCGCCCAAAGCAAAACCCCCTCGACCGGGCTCCATATCCAAGGTTCGACAGCCGTCATCCGCTTCGATGAGTTCTCGCTCAATCTCTATGGCCGTTCGCCAAGCAAGAAAGACGTCGCCAAAGACTCCACGAGCACCTTCGCCATCATCTACAACGCCTTCAAGAAAATCGAGTCCAATTCAAACGTCAAGAACGTCGTCTTCGATGTTTCCCTCAATGGCGGCGGAGTGGCCATCGCCCTTGGCCAAGCACTTTCGTTCATGAGTGACGAACCAGTCGAATTGAGTTTCAAAAACAACCATACTGGCGCCGTTTCCAAAGAAGCTATATACGTTGATAATGATTTGGACGGCGACACTGAAGACCATGATTCCTATGCCGGCAAATACAATTTCTACATCCTTACTTCGGTTTGCTCTTTCTCCTGCGGCAACGCCTTCCCATGCGTCGCCAAAGAGAACGGCTGGGCGAAGATAATCGGATCGAAGAGCGGGGGTGGAGATTGCGTCGTGGGGAGTGGAATCACCCCCGACGGGACCCAGTTCTCGATGTCGAGCAACATCTCCCTCATCCACGAGGACGGAACGAGTTTCGACAGCGGGGCGAGCGTCGATTACGAGCTCCCCATCGAGTCCTATTACGACCTTTCCGCTCTCGATTCTTTCCTTTCTTCGAAGGCGTCTTGATCAGGGCGCGGCCCCGGCCCTTTCGAATTCAAAAAAAGTCCTTCCCTAAAGGGGAAGAAGAGCATATCATATCCGCGTTGTCCCTCCGGGCTTAGAGGCACAACCGCCTAAAAAAGGCTGAAGTGGAGAAATCCCGCCTTCCTAGCGAGTCTTATTATCAAGCCAGAAAATGGAGGAAAAGCATAGCATGTACGCAATCGTTATGACCGGCGGCAAGCAGATCAAAGTCGCCGTCGGCGACAAGATCTACGTCGAGAAGCTCGACGTCGAAGCCGGCAAGGATGTCAAGCTTG
>CAVEPD010000036.1:0-14987 GCA_963617535.1 bacterium | reverse complement strand
TCATTGGCCCAGCGATGATAGTAGATCATGACGTGGGGCATTCTCTCCGGGACCATGTTGTCGACGATGTAGTAAGAGACATCCGGATACTTGTCGGGTTCGACCTGGAACGCTTGCGTGTCATAACGTTCATAGTCGATCTTGGAGAAGAGCGTCTTTTCGTCGTCTGTGACATCAAGCCACTTGTCGAGAGAGACAGCGTTCGGATTGTTGAGCGGGTTCTTCTCGGTCGCGATTTGAATCGGGCAGGTGATGATGATCTTGTCGAAAACTTCTTCTTTGCCGTTGACGGTGACGGTGACTTTGTCGCCACGAACAACCTTGGAGACATCACTATTAAGAACGGCGGGGTGCTTCAAGTGATCGTTGAGAGCTTCGAAGATCGACTGCGTGCCGTTTTCCCAAGTCCAGAGGTTCATCTTGACGAAGTTCATCATCGTCTGGAAATCGAGATACTTAAGAACGTAGGCAGCAGGAATTTCGTCGAAGAAGCCGTAGCCGAAGGAAGTGAAGGGTTGAATCCAGACTTCCTGGACGAGCGGGCAACCGACTTTTTCACAGAAATCTTTGAACGGCATCGAAAGATCTTTGAGATTCGGGTTGGTGCCGGAAACTGGTTCGCGTCCCGGGGTGACGGCGTAGCCTTCATAACGGCCTTCGCTGACGCCGATATGGCCAGTCACGTCATAACCTTTATAAGTGGTGGCGAGGATTTCGCCGAACTTCTTGATTTGCTTTTGAAGTTTCTTGAGGTGAAGAGCTGCCTTCGGGTGCTTGAAGAAGTACTTGGCAGGGCTCTTCATGGCGGAAGCGGTGTCCCAACGGTAGTCAAGACGTCCGTCGGGGAACTTGTAGTTGCGGACTAGCTTCGGTCCTTTGTGCTCGACGCCGGTGAATTTCTCGATGTCCGAGATGGCGTAATAGGAAGGAACGCCCATGATGGCACCCATTTCGTAACGTTTGCCGTTGAAGGTGGGGGAGAAGCACTTTCCGCCGACGCGGCCACTTCTCTCGTAGATTACGTAATTGTCGTATCCCTTCTTTTCGAGATACATACCCGCCGAAAGACCGGCCGGGCCGCCACCGATAATGGCGATTCTGATGTTTTTGTCCATTAATAATGGTCTCCTTTTCAGATTTGGTCTTATTTTAGGACGTTATTCACAGAATAAAAGTAAAACGGGATAAGTTTACCGATATGGCGATATCAATTCGAATATCATTGTGCCATGAGCGACTTAAGGAAACGTTATTCTTCGTTCTTGGCCATGCTGCTTGACCAAAAGCAGGATTCTTATGCCTTGGTTTACGAGGAATGCGGCACTAAAAAATACCTCACTTTTGCAGAGCTAATTCGCAAAATCTATGCGTTTCCTTTAAAAGAAATGGGAACTGCGGGGATTTTAATGGATGGCAGTTTATCTTCCATCCTTGCTGTTTTCGCCTATGCCTCGAAGCGCAGGCAAATCGTTTTGCTTTCTCCTTCTGAAGAACTTGAATCTTTGAAAAGCAAAGTCAAAGCCGCTGATGTTAACTTTATTCTTGGTCCAAATGAGTTCAAGGACGCCTTAAAGGATTCTTTGAGCACCCAAGAAGTCGCACAGGACGGGAAGATTTTATTTTTCACTTCTGGCACAACAAACAGTAACAAAGCCGTTTGCCTAAGCGAAGCGAGTCTATGCTCATCCGCTTATAACGGCGCCTCTTTGCTGCCTTTGTCTCCGAATGACGTCCTTTATTCCTGCTTGCCGTTTAATCACGTATTTGGCTTTGTTTGCTCCTTGCTTTGGGGGCTTTCCTGCGGTGCCTGCGTTGCTTTAAGCCGTGGGATCAAGCAGATGTTTGGGGATTTTGCTTATTACAAGCCAACCGCGGTGAGCTTAGTTCCCCAAATGGCAGCCTTCTTCGCCTCGCGACGTTTGTTTAATCCTGAATTGAAACTGGCCCTTATTGGCGCCGGTGATTGTTCTGATTCCGTTCTTCAAATGATTTCAAGCCAGGGCATCCGCGTTTGCTTTGGGTATGGCTTAACGGAAACGAGTTCCGGCGTCGCCTTATCGATTGGCAAAGACCCGCGGGCTATGTCGATTTGCCCGGACGTTAAGGTGACCCTTGGTTCAGATGGGGAGATTTTGCTGGACTGCAAACCCGTTTTGATGAATGGGTATTACAAAGACGAAGTTTCCACGAAAGAAGCGCTTCATGACGGAATTCTTTCTACGGGCGATTTAGGATATTTCGACTCAGAAGGGCTCCTTCATATAAAAGGACGCAAGAAGGACATCCTCGTTCTAGATGATGGAACTAAGATCTATTGCCCTGAATATGAAGGTAAACTTGCCGCGTTTTTAGGAAGCGACAAGGATTTCGCAATCGCCAAAAACGATAAGGGACAAATAGTCTTAGCTTTTGGGAAAGCCACTTTGCAGGATAATTATTCGTCTTCTATAACCGCTTTCAACGAAACCGTACCTTATTCAAACCGCGTTGCGGTTGTGCTTTATTTCCCTGGGCCTTTGCCACGTACTCAGACTGGGAAAATAAAGCGTTGGGCTTTGCAAAAGATGATATAAACTAGATAAGGAGTTACTTATGAACCGCGAAGAGATCAAAGAAAAGACGATTGGTATTATCCGCAGCAGCGTGCCAGATTTAGACGGGGTTGAAATCAACGAGGATTCCAATATCAACACCGATGCAAGCGTTGACTCGATGTCCTTTATTTATCTTATGACTCAAATCGAGTCCGCTTTCGACATAAAGATTCCTCAAAAGAAGTGGGCCAAGCTTTCCACTTTCTCTGCTTTGGTAGATGAGATTTCGCTCCGCTTGGCCAAAAAGAAGTGACCCATGCTATCAAAAAGCATAAAAATCCTCACGGAGCACTGTGACCCCACCAGGAAGCTTCGCCTTTCTTCGCTTTTGAAATTTCTTCAGGAGATTTCGATTGAAGACACTGAAAAGCTTGGCTATCCGAGAGAAAAGACCCTGGACAGGGGACTACTTTGGGTAATCGGCAAGCAAAGATTGACTATCAACCGTTTGCCTAAATACGACGAGACCGTTCAAATTGTTAGCTATCCTGGCGAAAGAATGCCTTTTTTGTTTCCTCGCCATTGCAAAATTTATTCCTCTTCGGGTGAACTGCTTGTTTCTTCAAGCGCAGCCTGGACTCTTATCGATGAGAAGAAACGTTCAATGATCGATCCGGAAGCATATGGGATTGTAATTGACGGCAAGTCGGAGGGCGATGAGGTTGGTTTCCAATTCCCATTTAAAGGCTTCGAATTAACAAAAAATGCCACTTTTGCGGCGAAATGGAGGGATTGCGACCTAAATGGTCACATGAATAACACGGCTTATTTGGATGAGGCGGAGGATCTGATTCCCTTTGCCTTCCTAAAAGCCCATGAGCCCTCGTTGCTAGAGGTCGCTTACAAAAAAGAAATTCCTCTTGGTCAGGAAATTCCTGTTTCCTTTGGGGAAGAAGACAACATCTATGTTTTCTCATCTGCCTCCTTCTTTATCCGGCTCGGCTTCAAAAACTAAAACAAGAAAATTTGAAATATTTTTCTTCAAAATGGGGAATTTCGATGAATTCCACTTTATTTAATGGGTGAGGGAAGGTTCAACCCTCATCTACGATGATGGAGCTTTGTTTCTTGTATTTAGCTCCTCCCTTCCGTATAATGCGCGTGCCTTCTAAGAAGGAAGAAGGCAACACATTCTCTTATGGTCGCACGAGATATCGATGCGATCCAAAGACCGAAATTAGGAGGTGCAACAATCATGGGAAAGTACGAAATCATGTACATCCTTACCGCGACTCTCGATGAGAACGCTCGTAAGGCCGAGATCGAGAAGCTCCATGGCATCCTGACCGCTCAGAAAGCGACCGTCAACGATGTCAAAGAATGGGGCGTCAAAGATTTCGCGAGCCCGATCAAAAACAACACCAAAGGTTATTATGTGGTCATCAAAGTGACTGCTGATGCCGCGGCGCTCAAAGAATTTGATCGTCTTGTCAAACTTGATTCCAACGTCATCCGTCATCTAGTTACTGTCGAACACAAATAACTAAGATCAGGAGGATTCAAGAAATGATCAATTGTGTCGTACTCGTTGGTCGCCTTACCCGCGACCCCGAACTCCGCAAGACCAGCTCAGGGATGAGCGTGGCTTCCTTCACCATCGCCGTCGACGATTCTTATCGTGGGCCTAACGGAGAAAAAGTGACGATCTTCATGCCGGTTTCGGTGTGGGGGAAGTCCGCCGATAACGTCGCCAAATTCACTCACAAAGGTTCTTTGGTTGGCGTCAATGGGCGTTTAACGCAACGTAAGTACACTCGCCGTGACAATGTCGAAGTGCAAGTCACGGAAGTCTCTGCCTCGGCTGTCGAGTTCCTTGACCCCAAGGATGCTTCTCGCAGCGCCGGCAGCAATTCGGGATATGCCCCGGACATGGGTTCTTCGGAACCCGCTCCGCAGGTTAATCCCCAAAACGAGAACAAGAACTTGGACGGCCTCGACGTAGTCGATGACGACCTCCCCTTCTAAATTCTCGTAGAAAGGAAATTAGAAAATGCCATTCCGCAAGATGCGTTCCCGCAGGAAGGCCTGCTATTTCACCAAGAACCACATCGAGTATATCGATTACAAAGATGCCGAATTGCTCGGCAGGTTCATCGGTGCTGACGGCAAGATTCTTCCCCGTGCCATCACCGGCACCAGCGCGAAGTACCAGCGCCAGCTTGCTAGCGCCATTAAGAAAGCTCGTTTCATGGGCCTTCTTCCCGACGTTAAGTAAGATACGCCAAATGTGTGAGCGCGCAGGCCAAAAGTTCCTGGTTTGCTTAGAACCGACTTCCTGGCTAGGCGCTTGAAAAACAAGTGATAAGGCTCGTCTCAAAAGACGGGCCTTTTTAACGCTCAATCGAGCCTATATCCTAAGGAAAGACGAAGAAGAAACAACTTGAGCAATCGAAGGGTGTTGCTTGGGAAAAGGAAGACCATTAGAAAAGCCTTCCTTCACGCATGAACTCCATAAGGTTCTCGTGTTTTATGCCGTCTTTCTTCTGCAACAAGAAGTCGGTGGTCAACAGATACTTCGGGTAATTGTCGTTAATGGAAAGGAGAGAACGATACTCCCTCTCCATGGTCTTTGAATCGTCGAGGATCGTGTAGGCCACTTGAACGTAAGAGTAATCCAAATTCTGGTGTGCTGCGGCACAATCGCTTCTTCTAATCGAGAGGCTTTTATTTTGCCATCTTTTGACGTAGCATTTCCGCATGTCTACGACCACACTTGTTGGAATTATCGTCGCTATTGTTGTAGTGGCTATCACCATCGCTGTGGTTTTTTATTTGCTCTCCCTCAAAGGCAAAAACGACGACGAATAACTGGCCTTGCCAAAAACGGCCGTCTTTCCATGTCTAGATTTATTTTTCTTTGCCCTAGGAGAGAATAGCCCTTAGGGCTATAATTTGCCCATGGCCAGTCAAAAACCCCGTAAATCAAATTCTATTAGCGCCGCTTTGCACCGCACTAGAGTCGGCAGTTTTATTGTCATCATAATCGAACTTATTCTCTTGGGCGGTTCCGTCGGACTTTATTACCTCAATTGGCCTGAGGGTTTCCGCGACTTCATGAAGATCGACTATTGGTTCATTGCCTTCACCGCGGTGATTGTCTTCAATCTTTTAGTCATGTGGACCTCCGAACTTTTGATTGGACGCATTCGCCAGAGAAACGACGTGGACGCTGCTACGATTATCGGCAACGACATTCAAGAAGCCTATAAATTCGGCCAGATAGGCCTAGCGGTCACGGATGATTCCGACGTCGTTCTCTGGACCAACACCCTCTTCAGGGAAAGAAACATCGACTTGCTCGACATGAACATCTTGGATTGGCAGCCGAGCTTAAGGGATATTAAGAACGCTCCGGCGGATACCACGGTCAAAATCGAAGTTAACGGCAAGACCTATTCCGTGAAATACCTCGCGGACGCGCACCTATTCATCTTCCGCGATTCCAGCGATTACGAATCCATCTTCAACTATTCGAAGGAACAGGCACCCGTTATCGGCATCTTGATGATGGACAACTATTCTGAAATCGCCGGCAATGCAGAGGATGATAACAACGATGTTATTACCAAAGTCCGCGGAGTGATCTTCGATTATGCGAAGGAATTCGGCATCTTGCTTCGCCGCTTCCGCAGTGACTCTTACTTCATTGTCACAAATTACGCCTCCCTCGAAAAAATGGAGGCCGATGGCTTCTCTGTGCTGGAAAAGACTCGCGCGGTGGGCAAAGGAGAAAACGTCATTCCAACCCTCTCCTTGGGCCTAGCTCATGATTTCCCAGACGTCACCAAACTCCACGATATGGCGTCCAACGCGATTGATATCGCGATGAGCCGCGGCGGCGATCAGGCGGTTGTGTCCACTTATGGCCAAGACCTCAAGTTCTATGGTGGCAAGACCGCGGCGATTGAAAACACGGGCCGCGTGCAGTTCCGTTCCGTCGCCGATTCCATCATTGGCATCATCCGCAGCGCGAGCAACGTCATCGTTTCCGGCCATCTCGACATGGACATGGACGCTTTGGCAGGATGCCTTGGCGTCAAGGCTCTCTGCGACTTCTGCAAAGTGCCTTGCAAAATCGTCTTCGACCCCAAATTGACCGAGAAAAAAACCCGTTACGCATTCACTGGAAGCTTCTCCAAGACGGAATTAGACAGCATGACCTTGACCCCAAAAGAGGCGGTGGACGCCGTTCGTCCCTCGACCCTCTTCGTCGTCGTTGATGTCTCCGTTCCTTCTCGCGTCATGGGTCAAAAAGCCCTCGAGAAAGCGACGAAAGCCATCGTCATCGATCACCACCGCAGAGGCGAGCAATTCGTCGAGAAACCGGTTCTGACTTATGTTGACCCCTCCGCTTCTTCCACTTCGGAAGTTCTTGCGGAATTCATCCATTACGCAACCGCGAACCCGCGCATTGAAATCAGCTCAACGTATGCGACTTTGATGCTATCCGGCATCTTCCTCGACACCAACTTCTTCAAGTCCAAATCAACGGGCATCCGTACGTTCGAGGCCGCAGAGATCCTGAAAGAATTCGGCGCGGACAACCAGCTCGCGGACGACTTCCTCAAAGACGAATACGAAGAATATGCCTTGGTCACCAACATCGTTTCGACTTTGCGCACGCCTTACACGGGCGTTGTCTACTGCGTCTCGGACGAAAAGGACATCGTTGATCAAGCCTCCATCAGCAAAGTCGCGAATCAGCTGATGCAGCTTAAGGGTATTAACGCCTGCTTCGTGATCGGCAGAACGGGGACAAACGAAACAAAGATCTCCGCCCGCAGCGATGGCTCGATCAACGTGCAGCTTCTCTGCGAGAAGATGGGCGGCGGAGGGCACTTCGGCATGGCTGCCGCTTCCTTCCGCGACTTGCCTGTCGCCACGGTGGAAAACCGCTTGCTTGATACGTTAGATACCTATCTCAATGAAGCAAAATCAGATATACAAGGAGCAAAAGAATGAGAGTAATTTTAACTGCTGACGTCCGTAAACTCGGACACAAAGGCGAGACTGTAAACGTCTCCGATGGCTATGGCGCCAATTACCTTATCCCTAGAGGTTTAGCGGTTCCTTCTACGGCGAACAGCCAAAAGGAACTTGCTAAGGCCAACGCCGAAGAGGCCGTTCGGCAAAAAGAGCTTAAGAAAGAGGCGGAGGAGCTTTCGCAACGCCTCGAGCACATCAATGTCGAATTCAAGGCGAAGATGGGAAGCAACGGTCGCATGATTGGGACCATCTCCTCTAAAGAAATCGTCGAGGGCATGGAAAAACAATGGAACATCAAACTCGACAAGAGGAAATTCGTCGACAAATACCCCGCGAACGCTTTCGGATATACCCGTTTGAAAATCGAACTCTACAAAGGCGATGAAGGCGAGGTCTATGGCGTCGTCAATGTCCACATCTCCGAGGACAAATAATGAGCAAAGGCGCCGAACTCCCACATAACCTTGAAGCAGAGCGTTCTGTTTTAGGCGCGATGCTTATCGCCTCCGATTCCTGTTCTGTCGCCTTAGGCGGACTGGAGGAAGATGATTTTTCCGACGTCGATCCTCGTCACAAGCTCATTTTCAAAGCGATGAAGGAACTGTCGACCTCTGGACGTCCAGTCGATGTTCAAACGGTCATTGATGAGCTCATTTCTTTGAAACAAGACAAAGAAGTCCCGACTTCTTATTTGTTTGACTTGGTGAACGCGGTCATCGTCCCCGACAACATTGACCATTACATTGAAATGGTCCATGAGCAGGCGGTTCTTCGCGACTTTTTGCTTGAGACGGAGAAAATCCAAAAGGATTACTCAAAAGGCGTCCCTGATATTGGCGAGTTCATCGAAAGCGCCAACGACAAGATTACGGAGATTGCTTCTAGACGCAACGTCAAGGGCATGAGCAAGGCGAGTGATGTCGCTAAAACGGTTAATATCCGCATCCAGCAAAGTTCCAACGCGGACAAGCGCGGACTTGTAGGAATCGATACGGGCTTCCGCACCTTGAATGACTTTGTTCACGGGTGGCAGAAAGGCGACTTGATCATTTTGGCTGCCCGTCCTTCCGTTGGCAAAACCGCCCTAGGGCTCAATTTTGCTTATAACGCCGCTTTGAAAAGCAAATGCACCGTCGCTTTCTTCTCCCTTGAAATGTCGAATGAGCAGATCATGGAGAGGCTTATCGCTTCTCGCTCTTCGGTGGAAGGGGAAAACATCACTAGCGGCTACCTCAATCAAAACCAAAAGATAAAAATCGCAAGCGCCGTCGAGGAAATCGCCAAGCAAAGCATCTTCCTCGATGACTCCCCTGACTCAAAATTAGGCGACATCGTTTCGAAGGCGACCAAGCTGAAAGCCGAACATCAGGATTTAGGTCTCATCGTTATCGACTACCTTGGACGTATCAGGACAACGGATCGTCCTTCCATGGACCAAAGACAGCAGGAAGTCTCTTATATTTCCGGCGCTTTGAAACAGCTCGCGCGTAACTTGAATGTCCCAGTCATCTGTTTGGCGCAGCTGAACCGTGACGTTGAAAAAGGCGAGAATAAGATCCCGACCCTTTCCTCTCTTCGTGAATCGGGTTCCATTGAGCAGGACGCGGATATCGTGCTTTTGCTTTACCGCGCGGATTACTACACTGAGATGGGCATCTCCGTAGGCAAAAAGAATAAGTACGGGAACAAAGACGAAGAGAACGAGGAACCCGTTGGGCCGAAGAATCAAACGAGCGATACTTCGGAAGTTTCCGTCATCGTAGCGAAGAATCGTAAAGGCAAAACCGGTAAGGTCAATCTTGTCTTCCAGAAGAACTATTCTCGCTTCTCCGATCCCTCGAAAGAATTCCAGGATAGGCAAGCTGCTTTGGAAGAGAGAAGACTGGGGAATAACGAATGAGCTTGCGCTTCGAATTCATCGGCTCCGGTTCCAAAGGCAATGCGACTTTAATCCAATATGGCTCCACCTTGATCCAAGTGGATATGGGCGTTCCTTTGAAACGGCTTAAAGAAGGACTTAAGGCTTTAGGGAAGACAATCGAAGACATTGACGCGGTGCTCATTACTCATGAGCATCATGACCATGTCGGCACCTTGAATTTATTGAAAAAGCGCGGGGTTAAGGCTTATGCCACGCGCGATACGATCCCAGATGATGTCGACGTTGAAATCCAGCCTGGGATGAATTATTCAATTGGTGAGATTCAAGTCACGCCCTTTTCTTCTAGCCACGATGCGAGTGATCCGCTGAACTTTGTTTTTTCTTTTGGAGAAGAAACCCTGGCTTATGTCACTGACACAGGGATCATTAAAAAAGAGAATAAGAAACTTCTAAAAGACCATACCTATTATCTTTTCGAGTCGAACTACGACAAAGAGATGCTTCGCCTTTCGGGCAGGCCAGCCTCTTTGCAAGCGCGAATCAGAGGGAAACATGGCCACCTTGGGAATGAACAGTCCGCGGCTTATATGTGCGAGTTCCTTGGCCCTCATACGAAGAAAATTTATTTGGCTCATCTAAGCGAAGACTGTAATCGCCCCGAGATTGCTTTGTCTACTTACAAAGAAGTCTTTAATAATGAAGGAATTATTTTCCCAATGGAATGCGTGATCCCTTTGAAACAATGGGAATGCGTAGAAGGCGGGGACGATGAAGATTAATGTCTGCTGCGTCGGCAAGCTCAAAGAGAGCTATTGGAAAGACGCGGTGAATGAATACAAAAAACGCATAGAGGGTTATGCCAAATTAGAGATTTTCGAAACCCCTGATTTCCCTACCCCCGAGAAAGCCTCTCCCGCCCAAGAGGAAGAAATCAAAAACAAAGAAGGCAAGAAGATGCTTGAGAGAATCAAGCCAGGCGATTACGTGATTGCTCTTGATCTCAACCAGAAAGAATACACCTCTGAGGAATTCTCTTCCCAAATGGAAAAGTGGCTTGTCGCAGGAGGAAGCTCCGTCACTTTCTTGATTGGCGGCTCCCTCGGGCTATCCGATGAATGCAAAAAAAGAGCAAACGTCTCCGTTTGCTTTGGCAAGATGACATTCCCTCACCAACTCGCGAGGGTCATGTTGCTGGAACAAATATACCGTTCCTTCAAGATCGCTCATCACGAGCCTTATCACAAGTGATCAATCGATTAAGCCGTAGTGACGCATCGCTTTCGCCCAACCATCCTCGTCGATGGAGTCGGTGACATAGTCGGCGATGGCTTTGGTCTCCTCTTTGGCGTTGCCCATCGCCACGCCAATGCCTGCATAGAGAAGCATTTCGATGTCGTTGGAGCCATCTCCTAACGTCATCGCGTTCTTTTGAGTGTATCCGTAATATTGGAGAACCGACATGATGCCTTTTGCCTTATCTGAATCCTTAAGCATCACGTCAACCGCATATTCATCCCAACGGGCGAATTTGCAGTTATCGAGGTGCGGGGCGATTAGCTTTTCTTCAAAATCATCGATGAAGGCGATCATCTGATAGACAGTGCGGTCATAATGATCGGGGTAGTGGCGAGGCTGAGGGAAACGAGTGCCGTATTTCTCATGCGCGGATATGACGCGGTCATCAATCATGTTGATGTGACCCTCTGTTTCTTCGATGAGAGTTAATCCGAATTTGAGTTTCTTCGCGAAAAGGACCATTTTGTCCACGACGACTGGGTCGATGGGATAACGATAGATGATGTTCCCGTCGATGATCGCGTTGCTGCCGTTCATCGTGACAAGGCCGTCCGGAGTGAAAATATTGAGGATGCCGCTTTTGCGGATCAGATAGTAGTTTCTGCCGGAGCAAAGGAAAACCTTAATGCCCTTTTCTTGCAATTTCAAAGCAGCTTGTAAAGCGGATTCAGGAACTTTGTGCTGGCGATGGGAAAAGAAAGTTCCGTCAATATCCGTGAAAACGATTTTGATGTCTTTCGCTTCCTGGCTAACCATTAACATATGTTATACCAATCGCGTTTCTTTTGGGGAGAGGGTGTTAAGGGCTTTCAAAGTGATTTTCGCAACTTTTCTTGTCTTTTGGAGGCCAAATCTTTGCTTTCAGGGGAAGAAAGAAGGCGAAGGTGATAAGATAAGGAAAATATATGGATTACACAGAATTCTCTTCTTACAAGCCTTACCAAGATCCTCTCAACAATCTCGTTCATGCCTATACGGACGAGGAAGGAAACCTTTTCTATGTTGAGCCTGGTTTCTATGACGGCCTGCTTGGCTTTGAGGAAAAGCGCCCCGAAGCATTTGAAAAGATTATGGAAGAGATCGATAAGACGATTAAGCGCCTTCATAAGGTTGTCTTTACCGCGGATTTCGAGAACCCTTGGATTGACCGCGAAGGGTTTGTTTACCGCGAGATTGCGGACATTACGGACCCTTTGCTGATTTTCGTTGAAGACAAATCGCGTGGTAGCGATTACGGGGACTGATATGGAAGCGTTTCTTGTTTATTCTATTGCAAGAGAGAAGGATGCGTCGTTCCGGAAGGAAATCGATTTTCTTTTGTCCTCCGCGAAAGTGAGCGGGGTAACGCTCACGGCGCTTTCCTTCGCGGAAGCGGAACGCTATTTTTATGCCTCTTATTTGGACTGCGGATTCATCTATTTTTATGATGAAGATCCTTATTTGATGAACCTAGCGATGAATTTGGGTATCCCTTGCTTTGGGCATCCGTATTCCTCTGCCTATTGCCAAGACCTCGGACTTTTTTACAAGAAGATGGAAGATTATGGGATTGCTCATCCCGCCTTCTATAACTTTCCGAATCTAAAGAACGAAAAGCCAAAAGGCTTCTTCACCTTTCTTTCCACTTCCATCAATAAGGTGGGAATCACTTATCCCTTTTATATAAGGAAAAAGAATGATGAGGGTTTTGCCCCAAAGCTTTGCATGTCCCCTATTGAATTCAATGAGACCCTTAAGAAGATGAAAGATTCCGCCTGGGTGGTGGAAGAATATGTCCAAGGGCCTATCCTTTTCGCTCTCGTCATTGGAAAGCGTTGTTTTGGCGTTTTGGAAGAGAAAGGCGGAAAACTCGTCAGCTCTACTTTCGATAATGCCTTCACGAGGACTCAAGCCGTGAAAATCGCTTCGTTGATACGTGCCGAATGCGCGTTGGTTTCTTTTAAATACGTTGATGGACGCCCTCTTGCTTACGGGGTCTATTCTGGCAAGTATTTCAGGACATTCGCCGCGAATTTCAATAGCCAGCCAGGCGAAGCTCTCTTTACGAGTCTCAAGGCTGCTTCGAAAAAGTTCAATCCATATTTTTATGTGGGCAGCCGCGAGATAAAGAAGAACCGAAATGGGGCTAGACTTGCTGGCTCTATACGCCCACACGAGAATAGAGACTAAGGTTTTGCGGAGTTTTCAAAGAAAAAAGCGCCGAATTGCAAGGTTCGGCGCTTTTGCTTTATGGTTTATTTCCCTTGAGGGGAGAAGGCCTTCATGGAGGTCCACATGATTCTCAAGCCGTAGAGGAAGAGGAACATGAACATCGATAAGGAGGACAAGCCGCTTGTGCTGGAGAGCAAGAACCCAAGGCCCAAAGCGAGAATCGCGGGGGCCGGGGCTGCCCAGTAGCCAATCTTTTGACATTGCCAGAAGGTGATGATGCGGTAGGGATTCCTCTTGCCGCGGGTGACGAGGAATAGCACCAAGCCAAGGAGCAAGATGACGCCAGCGTTGATGCCAGCGAGGATACCGACATTGCGCCAAGCGAGGGTGACTTTGGTGGTTTCGTATCCGAGCGTTATGAATTCTTGATAGTTCTTTTTGACCGCGGCCACGTATTCTGCTGGGCTCTCCGTTAAGGACATGCTCGGGGTAAGGGTTAGTAAGTCTTTCCCTGCTAGGCGGTCATAGGAGTAATTCACCAAAGCACTCGTGCTGTTGGTGCTTACATTAATTCTGCGGTTATAGACGGCCATGGAGAATCCTGTGTCTTTGAACACAAGAATAGAAACGCGGTAAGTGGTGGAAACGGCGTCGGCCACTTCGCTGGTAACGCCTTCGCTGTCCGTGACGGTCGTGGAAGATGTGATCGTGTTCTTAGAAAGGGCATCTAAATAAGAGGAGTCTACGAAATCGCTGCTGAATTGGACGCGGAGGACCGGTTCATCCGTAACGGTGTCCCTATATTCGTAATATTGATCATCACTAGTGCCGGCGTTGTAGACCGCTTTCTTTGTTTCGTCGCTGACGACGAGCCTGCCGTCATCGGTGATTTTGACGGAAGCGTTCGCGGCTTTAAGGGTACTTTGGAAATTGGCCAAGCCATTTTCGACGCCGCCAACGGAGCTTGTTCCAAGAACGCTGTCCCCCATGTTAACTCGCATGGTGTTCACGAAGCTTGGGACCAAGGTGATCAAGACGGAGCATACCGCTAAGATGATTGGAGTGTACCAAGGATATTCTCTGCCGGCCTTGATGCACATTTCGTTGCTAATTAATGTGCCAAACCCGGTTTTTAGTTTGTCTTTAGTCTCAGGAGACAGCCTTGTTTTTTGCTTGTTTTTCTTGTTGTTCCCCATTTCAAAAATCCTTTTTGCTGAAAGCAAAATAAACAATACACGCATAATCGCCTCTTGGAAAGAAGCAAAGGCCGTTATAATCAACGCATGCGCATGAGAAAAGTTTGTCGTTATTTGTGCTTCGCTTCTGGCACTCTTTTCTTGTTTACGCCTGTTCTTGTCCTTCTTGGTTTGATTAAGGCCGCTTTCCCAAACGGTGAGTGGCTCTTGCTAGATTCCATTAAGGTTCTTTTTGGAGGGTGCGAGCAAGTGATGAACGAAGGGAATCTCTATTCGTTCGTCTATCGCTTGAATCCTTTTTATATCGCTCTGATTTCCGTTTGCTTTGTCGCAGGACTTGCTTCTTTCTTTGGCCTAGATTGCCGCAAAAACCTTATATTTTCCTTAATTGCAGGGTTTTTTGCTCTCGCTTTGAGTTCGCTTGGGGTCGTTACTTTTCATTGGATGAATCCAGGGTTTCCTTTGGATGGGATTCGCGGCGGAACTGGGTTTATACTAAGCGTTTTCTCCGCTTCCTTAGGAATAATTCTTTTGATCCCGTCGATTCTTTTCGCTCAAAAGAAAAAATAAATTTGGAGATAGCCTTTTATCGACCTATAATACGTTCACCGGTAAATCACATCTTCCTTTGGGGCCGTACAGGTTTTGACGGAGGGATGTCTGGCCCCGGCTGCAGTGGGTTGGCGACCCTAAGTGCCAAACAACAATAACTGACAACAAAACTGTCAAACCTTGGATGCTCGGTGCCTCGCATCGCGCTTCCGCCGCTCTTGCCTAATTGAGCCCCTCTAGATAGGGCCCCGCCTTTTGCGGGGAGAGCACGTTCACCTCTCGCTTCTTGCCTTACGAGGGGATGGGCGCAACACAAGGCAATAAGCTTCT
>CAVEPD010000035.1:0-15326 GCA_963617535.1 bacterium | reverse complement strand
ATCCGCCCTCCTGCGACATAACTTTCCTGTCGCAATTTATTTGGCTTTGGCCGCTGGCGCGCAGTTAATTCAGGAAAAGCTAAATCACTCGCAGAAGGAACGGCCTTGCTTTGAGCTAGGATAGGCCAGAGAAAAAGGAGATCGCGATCTCTGCTAAGAGGCAATCTCCTTTGGAATCCCAGGATAGAGACAAGCGAGGATGAGCGTTAAATCTGCTCGTTAAACTCCCTGGATGAAGTCCGGATTTTAGGAAATCTTGACTTTAACCCCGGGCCGGATTCCCATTTTGCGCGTATTGATATAGGTATCGCCCACATAATTCTCTGGCAAGCACTTGTGGGAATAGTTGTTATTCGAGCCAGAAGTGGATGTCCAATAGCGCCAGCCGCCATCATATTCCAGGCCGTTTGCCACCGCATAATCGGTAGCGACGACCTTTTTTTCGCTAGACAAAGAATAGTAGGCTTCATCATGAAGAGGAAGGAATACCTTCGGCATTTTCGAGCATGTTTTTGATTCGTACTTCGTCTTTGTAACCAAAATCTTTTTTTGACCATTTGTATACATTACCGTGGAATAAGTATAGGGAACCTCGAGTTCCTGCAGCTCTTCTCCCCCGAAAGAGAACGCCGCCCCGCTGAAAGAATTGTTGAGCCAGTAAGAAACATTCGTGTAGCCGCCTTCTAACTTTCCAAACGTATAAGCGTCGAGAATCGAGGAAGAGAAAAGGGTGAAAAGTCCTTTGCTTGCATCCGAATAAAAGAAATAACTGCTGTTAGAACAAGGATTCACAATCCATTCGATCGGGGAACACTTGAACCAATAGGTCTCTCCAGCAACGATTTGGCTTCCGTCTAGGAAAGTGAGGTCTTCTTTCGAGGGAGCGCCAACGAGCTTCGCGTAATATTCCTCGCCAAGAAGATACCATCCGTTGCTCTCCGCTTCTTTCGTCTCCAACGCGGAGATCGTCTCCTCATCAGAAACGCGGGTTTGAGGATAAAGACCGAAGCTGGCTTTGCTCTTATCTTCATTGAAAAGAGGATGCGCGGCGTGGAGGGCGGACAGCCTTTCCTCATTCGTCCAGAACCTCGCTTCAAGAGAATAATCTTGCGCAGGCATGGAGAAAGAATAGGAAGCTTCTTCACTCACGAGCGTCTCGCCTGCATACCATCCGCGGAAGAGATACCCCTCTTCCGGGGTCGCGCTGACTTGGATATTCTCCCCGCTATAGCCTTCCCCAGAAACAAGGCTCGCTTTCCCTTTGCTTTCATCTTCGCTTGTAAGGGTGAATTGGTTGAGCATTGCGGTCCATTTGGCGGTCAAAACGAGGTCTCCCGTCCTTCCGCATTCGATGGAAGAGATGTCTTTCTCACCGTCGTTCCAACCTGCGAATTCGTAGCCTTGCCGCGTTGGCTCAGACAAAGAGAAAGCGGATTCGATGTTGTAAGAGGTGGGGTTTCCCTCTCCGTTGCTGCCCCCTTCGCCGAGGTCATAAGAAATCGCATAGTCCACCACTTCCCATTTGGCGTAGAGGGTGATGTCCCCATGGGATCCAATGGGAAGAGAAGAGACTCCTTCGGAAAAAGAAGGATCAAGATACCAGCCAAGGAAGGAATAGCCCTTCTTGCTCGCGGCTAGGAGGTTCACTTCATCTTCTACGGTGTAGCTAGAAGGATTCTCCCCATTGTTTCCTCCATTTAGCTCATAGGAGATGTTGTAAGAAACGGGAGACCATTTCGCGTAGACGTGGACCTCATCCATCGTTCCGGCGGGGATTTTCTCCGCCTTTTGGGTGAAGTCTTCGTCAAAGTACCATCCTTCGAAAACATAGTACTCGCGGCTAGGAGCGAGGAGATTCGCTTCGGAAGAAGAATTCAGATGGGTTGGATTGTCGGGATTCTGAACGCCGCCATTCAGGTGGTAGTCGATTCCAAAATAATCCCATTTCGCGATTAAGGCGTATTCGCTCTTCGGCATTACGAAGCTATAAACGGCATTCTCGGAAAGAAGGCTTCCAAGATTGTCATACCAGCCAAGGAAGCCGACTTCCTCGCTTTTGGAGATGGCGGCGACTTTCACCGTGGAGGAAAAGGATATTTCCTTGGTGTCCGTGACTAGATAATCTCCCGGCTCGGTCGCCGAGGTCGGGTTGATGTAAACCACCCCATAGGTTTCGCTGTTCGAAGAAACGGTCAAAGAAAATGGCTGTCCTTTGAAACGGGCCTCCACTTCTATATCGTCCTCGCCAGCCTTATAGGAATAGCTTGCCTTGGTGGAAAGCAAGATGCCCTCGCTGTCATACCAACCAGCGAAAAGATAGCCATCCTTCGCAGCGGCATTTAAGGATATCGATGAGGAATAAGGGTAATAGCCCTCGCCCGTCGCCTCCCCCGCTTCGCTCGGGGTGACGCTAATTTTGACGCGCACATCCTGACGGAATATTGCTTTGAAAACCATTCTCGAAGCAAGCTCCGGGGTGAAAAGGAGATTGCCATCTTCGTCGAATACCTGCCTGGAATCGTAGGACCATCCTCTAAAATGGTAGCCTTCCTTGGTGCAATCAAAGAAAAAAGAGGTTATCGACCAGGCATCAAGCTTGACCTCGCCTTTATAGGAAGGGGAGTTCCCTCCGTCAAGATCGAAAACGATCGTGCAGCCAGTCACGAGGGAAGAGGAATCTCCCTTAGGAGAAGATTCGGAGGAAAAAGTCTCTTCTCCGCCGGAAACTTGTCCATCTATTGAGGAAGATGGACTGTTTGAAGAAGGCGCGCCTTCATTTGCAATGGAGCACCCGCTCAGGAGGAAAAGCGAAGAGAAGACGAGCAATGTTTTCTTTAGTTTCATGATAGTACCTCAAAAAATATGAAACACATCTTAATGAGCAATGCGCCAATGAAGCGCCAACGCGAGGAATACATTTTTGGGGGTGACGAGGCATATGACTTAGGCATCCCTCTTCCTCGCCAAGCGAATCAGTAATGGCCATGCTAAGCCAACCTCAAAGCAAAGCATGGCCGGATTGGCGTTTGCAACGTAAGCAAAGGCAAACCATCTCTTATCAACGAAAAGAAAAGGAAAAATCCTAGTGCGTGACGAGCCCAAAGGGCCGTAGGTTCTTCCTAGGACGATATGATAAAAATATCGTTATTTCCTAAATTCCGCGCCTTAGGTCGGGCTTTCGTCAAAAGCTTAGTTTGCCACTATTTCTCCGCTTCAAGAAAAGCGCCTAAATGGTTTTCGGCTCTATTTTCCACGCTTCTCTACTTGGTTCAGTTCACGCTGGATTTCTTCAGCTGAGGGGAGAGCGTTTTTAGACGTTTCGATGGTTGCCCCGCCAATTTATATTCTGAGATTCCTACGGGTACATTAATAGCACTAGAAGCGTATTGTGCTAAAACGTTGTCCTTCGTTTTGCAAATGAGCAAGCCGATAGTTTCCCCGTCCCCCTCCTGTCTCAACATGCCGTTCACTGCGGCGACGTAGGCTCCCAATTGCCCCATATCGCCCGGCTCGAATTTTCTGATTTTGATTTCAACCACGACGTAACAGTGCAATTTCGTTTGATAGAAAAGAAAATCAAGAAATTGTTCTGTTTCACCAACAACTAAACGATATTCCCTCCCCAGAAGCGCAAACCATCGTTCCCAATTCAAGGAAAAGCCTTTGCACATTTCCCGAAAGGGCTTCTTTTAGTTCTTTTTCCTCGCGGACATCGCTCGCCCCTATAAAATCGAATATGTATGGGTCCTTCGTCAATTCTTGGGCCAAGTCCTTTTGAGGGCTCCGCAGAGTCAAGGCGAAATTAGAAATAGCCTTCCCTTCCCTCTCATACAAATCCGTGTCTAGAAAATTCAAAAGAACATTTCTAGACCAATTATTCTCCGAGACTTTCTTGGCATAAAAAAGAGCCTGTTCAGGATTGCTTCCACACCGATCGATAATAAGCCGAATATGCCCCCAAGGTATCAGAAAAAAGACACTTTCTATTTTTCCCACAGTTTGTGGGATAAATTTAATCTTTTCGGATGGCGCCCCAAATCTTCGGGGCATCTTGCCATTCGTCAAAAAGGATTGGCTTTTCGCCTTTTAGAAGCATGCTTGGTGCTGTATTCGCAATTCTAAGCAAATTTTCTCTTTGATCTTCGTCTTGAAATTCAACGATGGTCTTGGCTCTTTGCTTGCAGGTGGTCGTTTTGCCACAGCCCTTTGGCCCAACTAGATTCACGGCGTTGAAAACTCCCGTCGTTTCATCGAGAACTTGGTCAACGATTCTTTTCTGGTAATTGCTTATAACGCCTTATCTAACTTGCCCATCATCAAGCATTTTTTAAAAAGAACCAGCAATATAATTTCAGTATTTCGTGGCATTTCAGTTCGCACTTTCGTGGCATTTCAGTTCGCACTTTCGTGGTATTTTAGTTCGGTGTTTCGCCCTAATTTTCTGCATGATTTGGTGGACTTTGTTGCACGTTTAAACGGTCCTTCATATAAATGGAGATTTACCGTTTTGCCAAAGCAAGAAGCGAAACATTTTGTAAAGTAGCGCCCAAGGGGTTCTAACTACCAAAATTTAGGGGTGACACGAATTTGCTCTTTTTAGGGGATTTTCGACGGAAAAGCGCCAAATCAGGGCAGAAACGCAAAATTTAGCACGTAAAATTTCTGGCTCTATGAAAAAACCTCCTTTTGGAGGCATCGCATTGAGTTCAAGGCACATGGCGCGCCCGAGGTGATTCGAACACCTGACCCACGGCTTAGAAGGCCGTTGCTCTGTCCAGCTGAGCTACGGGCGCGTGAGCAAATTATGGACTCGACCTAGCCTTGGTTCAAGTTCTTCTTTCGCCTTTTCAAGGGAAACATCGGAAGGAACGATCCCAAAAAGAGATTCGACTATCTCTAGACGATCTTTATAGGGGCCGGATAGCTTTGCGATTATTTTCCCTTTTCTAGAAATAAAGCCATCTTCCTCGTTTGCTAAACGAAGATATTTCCCTAGTTTTTCTTGAATTCAGTCACCGTTATGACCGTTTGTCCATCTCCTTTATTGACGGAGTCGATCTTGCGGGCGTTTAAAAAACGCTTTTATCCAAAACGCTCAAAGCAAGGCTTTGGCTTTATCCACCACTTCGCTCATTTCCTTTCTTAGCCGTCCATTCCTTCTTTCGGCCTCTTTTTTCTCTTTTCCTTTTCTAGCGAGGTAAATGAATAAAGGGAAAACCAAAAGGCAGGCTAAAAGGATGCAGGTCAAAGGTTCCGCAGGCTCATAGACCACCATCTGGGCTTTGCAATCATAATACTCATACTCCAGGGAGCTTATCTCCTGATAATGAGGCATGTCCTTGTCTCTTTCTAAGATATGGTAGGTATGGCCTCTAGAGGAAATCTCGTCCTCTTTGTATTTCCATCCGAACAGCATGTATTCGTCGATGCGCCCGGATATTTTCTGAGTTTCGATGTTCATGTTTTTTGCCTTAAAGGGAAGAGTTAGAAAGAGCGTCCGCGACCAAAGAAAAGCTGAACTTCTCAGATTGTTCGCGGAGCTTCCTTCGCTTCTTGACCTTATTCTAAGGCAAGCGAAACAAGAAAATATCGTCCAAAGAGACTATAAATCAATTAGAGGGGTCTTTCGCGTGGAGCTTCGCGTATAAAGCCTCCGCGGAAGACTTGGGGATGATCTGGCTTAACTCCAAGACGGAGGCGCTTAACAAAGAGTCGATGGAAGGATAATGCGCGTGCAATAGCTCGATCCTTTTCTCTCCAAGCCCTGGGATATCGGAGAACAAAGAAGCCGTCATCGATTTGGAACGGACCTGCTTATGGAAGGAGATTGCAAAGCGATGCACCTCGTCCTGCATCCTCATGAGCAAGAAGAAGAGAGGGGATTTTCTTTCGAGGGGATAGGTTTTCCCGTCTTTGTCGATAAGCCCTTCCGTCTGGTGCTTATCGTTCTTGTATAGGCCATAAACGGGGATAGAGACCCCCGCTTTCTCTAATCCCTCCAAAGAGGCATGGACCTGAGGGAGGCCACCATCGGTGAGAATCAGATCAGGATAGGAAGAACCCTCTTCCTTAAGGCGGGAGTATCTTCTAGAGACGACTTCCACCATCGAATGGTAGTCGTCCCCGGCATCGTCTTGCTCCAAATGGAATTTCCGGTACATCTTCTTGTTCGGGGAGCCATTGATGAAGCAAACCATCGCCCCCACCGCATTTGAACCCTGCAGGTGAGAGTTATCGAAAAGTTCGATCCTGAGAGGGGTTTCCTCTAACCCCAATAAGTTCCCAAGCTCTTCTAGCAAAGCCAATTTGTCATCTTCTAATCTAGAGGAGCTGAAATGGGCGTCTAACCCCTGACGGGCGTTAAGTTCGGCAAGGGAAAGCATGTCCACGAGCCTGCCTTCTTTCGGGAGATTCACTTTGAAAGGGAATTCCTCTTCAAGTTCGCTTAGCCCTTCTAGACGCGTTACGAGCTCCTTAGGTTGCTCATGGGAGGAGTAATATTGCTCAAGCAAAGAGAGGATCTGCTCCTCAGGAGAAAGGAAACTAGGCACGACGAACTCTTTTTTGCCAAGGAGCATCCCGTTTCGATAGGTAAGCAAGGAAAGGCAAAGATAGCCTTCTCTTTCCGCGTAGGCGACGACGTCGCGGCTGGTCTTATCCAAGGTGAGTTCCACGGACTGCTTGTCCTTCACGTATTTCAAAGAATCGAGGGCTTCCTTGTATTCCTGAGCCCTTTCGAAATCAAGCCTTTCTGAGGCTTCCTCCATCTTGATTTTTAATTCTCTTTCAGCAAGGGTGGAATCGTTATTGAAGAAAGCCTTTATGGCTTCATACATCTCCTCGAGTTTGCTTTCCTCGATCTTGTTGACGCAAGGAGCGAGACACTGCCCCATCTGGGCATAGAGGCAGCTTTTCTTCGGCAGGTTCTTGCATTTCCTTAAGGGATAGAGCTTATTGAGAAGCTCGATCACCTTGTAGCAATACCCCGAGTTCGGGAAGGGGCCGAAATAAAAGTAATGGCCATCTTTCGAGGAACGGGCAATCCTTAGATAAGGATCCCCGTGCTTTTTTAGGGCGATATAAGGGTAATGGGAATCGTCCATCAGCATGATGTTGTAACGGGGATGATGGGTCTGGATCATGTTCATCTCAAGGATGAAGGCCTCTTTGTCGGAGCTCACCACGATGATGTCGAAATACTCGACGTGGTCCACCATCGCTTTGACCTTGCCGATTTGGGGACGCAAAAAGTACTGCGAGACCCTCTTCTTAAGGTTCTTCGCCTTCCCGATGTAGATGATCTTGTCGTGCTCGTCCTTCATCTGATAGACGCCTGGCTTATCGGGAAGCAAGGCGATGAGGCGAGTAAGACGCTCGGAGAGTTCCCTCATTTAAGATGGACGACGGTCGCCCCTCCTCCCCCTTCGTATTCTCCGCCTAGCTCAAAGGATTCGACGAAATTCGAATGTTCTCTCAGATAGTTATGGACGGCGTTCCTAAGCGCCCCGCTGCCAAAACCATGGACGATCTTGACTCTCTTGAATCCCTTGAGACGGCACTTATCGAGGTAATGATCCAAGGAATCAAGGGCCTCATCAACGTGCATCCCGATGAGATTTAGTTGCAAAGACAAACTCGAATCGCCCACCTTATCAAGCACATTGCCCTTCATAGCTACTTTCTTAGTTACTGGAGGAGTCGTCTTGACGACCCTGTCTTTGCTTGTTTGGAAACTCATGCCTTCCTGCGACATGATGGTGATCTTCTTGCCATCTTCCCGAACGATTTTGCCTACGATCCCTAGGCTAGGCAGAGAAACGTAATCACCTAGTTCCACTTTCCCGGAGAAGGATTCTTCTTTAATACGTTTCTCTTCCAACTCAGCGAGCTTCCGTTTGGCTTCGATCGCCTGATGGAGCTTGACCTCGGGGGACTGCAAAGAGGCGATGACCTTGTTCACCTCTTCTTTGGCCTCCTTTAGGATCTTCTCTTTCTCCGCCTCAACCGTTGAGAGGAGTTTCTCCTCCCTTTGGGAGATGTTTTTCTCTTTGACGGAAAGTTCCTTTTCTTTTAATTGCAAAGCCGCCTCTTGCTTAAGGTTCTTCTCTTTGAGATCACTATTTTCCTTCGCTAGGACGCTTAATTTGTTAATCGCTTCTTCCAAAGAGAAATCCCCTTTGCCCGCGTTATATTCCTTCGCGTAGCCAAGTATTTCATCATTCACCCCATACCTAGAAGCGACGGTCAAGCCATAGGATTCTCCAGGCAAGCCCATCTGCAAAACATAGGTCGGAGAGAGATTCGCCTTATCGAAAAGCATCGAGGCGTTCTCGACCCGGCCCTCCCCCATCGCATAGGCTTTTAGACCTTCGAAGTGGGAACTGATAAGCGCGTAGCAATGCTTGGAGAGAAGGAAACGGACCACCCCATAAGCGATGGCCTCCCCTTCTTTCGGGGACGTCCCAGTCCCGACTTCATCCAATAAAACGAGGTCTTTCCCACCGACTCTCGAAGTGATGTCGCTTAGATTGCTCATATGCGCGGAGAAGGTCGAGAGGTTGTCGCTTAAAGACTGCGAATCGCCGATGTCGACGAAGATATTCTTGAAATAAGGAAGCACGCAGCCTTGACTCGCGGCCACCAAAAGCCCGCATTGATGCATGATGGAAGCAATGCCAAGGGTTTTCAAAGCGACGGTCTTCCCACCCGCGTTAGGCCCAGAGATGATGATGAGCTTCTTGTCTTGCTTCAAGGCAAAGTCATTAGGCACGACTTTGGAGGGATCTAACAAAGGATGACGGAGCCTCAATAGCTCAATCTCCCCCTCTTTGGACAAGGCAGGAATATGGCCTTTAACGGAATTCCCATAGAGGCATTTGGCTTGCAGCAAGTCGAAATAGCCTAAAGCCTCGTTGAGGACAAGGAACGATTCCCCAGAACCCCCCACCATCGCGGAAAGCTCGCCCAGCAAGCGATGAATCTCCTCTTTTTCTTCGCCCTGAAGCTCCACCATCTTATTGTTCATGCTCACGAGCAACTCGGGCTCGATGAAGGTCGTGTTCCCGGAGCTAGATACATCCTGCACGATGCCTTTGACCTTGGACTTGTAGGAATTATTCACGGGCAAAACGTAATGGCCGTTTTTGATGGTGAGGGTCGCATCGCTCAGATAAACCTTGTTTTGCTCCAAGACAAAGCCTAGCTTCGCGACCATGTCTTTCTCTAGGCGAGCAATCGCGATGCGGATGTGCTTCAAAGCCGGCGAAGCGTTGTCGTAGATCGATAGATCGGGCGCGATTACCCTGTGGATTTCTTTCTCGATCGTCAAAAGAACAGGCAGATTCTCCGCTTTTTGCTTCAATAAGGGGCAATTCTCCGCGGAGAGGAAATACTTCCTCATCTCTTCGCTAGTGAGGATGTCATGAGCGACCCTTTCTAGGGTCTCCACGCTTAAGACATAGCCTTTCTCGGCAAGCTCGATGTCTTTCTCTAGGTCGCTGCTCACGTCAAGAGGGAAGCTGCCGTACCTAGCTAAGCAAAACAAAGCCTCCGCGAGGTTCTTTTTCTCATTCTCCAAAACGTCGAGAGGAAGGATATTCAAGCTTCTAGCTTTCGCTTTCCCTTGCTCAGTTTTAGCAAAGGAAGAGACTTTCTCCCTAATTCGATCAAATTCCAATACGTCGAAGGCATTCTGCATAACGAAGCGATTATACCCTTCTACAAAAAGAGAGGGCAAACGCGGTAAAATAAGCTCATGACCCCCACCACCTACGCCCTGCTTATCAAAGAAGAGAACCTGGAGAAGCTCTACTCTTTCTACGAAGAGAACCGCTGCTCCTGCGCGAACCAATACGTGTCTTTCTACGCAGAAGGCGAAGGCTACAACGTCTTCGTCTATTCTAAAGCCCACGATGGGGCCCATAAGGTGGTATTCCAAGGAAGCAAAGCGAAGCATGAAGCGCAGATTTGGAACCAATATTCCGTGGAACCCGCGACCTTTACTCTCCCCAAAAAGCCCGTGATTCTCAAGAAAGAGAAAGAGATCCCTAACGTCTATCCCCAAATCGGCTCAGATGAAGTCGGCACAGGCGACTTCTTCGGCCCCGTGATCGTTGTCGCTTCTTATGTGAAATTCACCGATTTAGCTAGGCTAGAAGAGCTAGGCGTCACCGATTCGAAGAAGATGAGCGATGAGCACATCCTGGAGATCGGCCCTACCCTTATCAAAGAATTCCCTTATAGCGCCCTAACTCTTGAAAACGCCAAATACAACGAGCTTTACGCCAAAGGCGAGAACCTCAATTCCATCAAGGCCAAGATGCATAACCGCGCCTTGCTGAATCTCAAAGCCAAGTTCCCGGATTCTAAACCCTATCAGGACCAATTCGCCGAGCCTGGGCTTTATTATTCTTATCTAAAATACGAGACGGACATCCTAGGTGGCATTACTTTCAAGACCAAAGGGGAACTGTCTTTCCCTAGCGTGGCCCTAGCCTCGGTGATCGCGCGTTACGCCTTCTTAGAAAGAATGAAGAAGATGAGCGAGAAATATTCCTTTACCTTTCCTTTTGGGGCGGGCTCTTCCGTTGACGAGAAAGCCAAGGAATTCACGAAAAGATACGGCTACGACGAACTAAAAAACGTTGCCAAGATGAACTTTGGCAACGTGAGGAAGATAAGCGACTAATCAAGACAAGGTCTTCAGGAACTCCTCGAATTCCTTCGGGAGAGGTGCCTCGAAGACCATTTCTTTTTTCGATTCGGGATGGATGAAGCTGAGCCTATAGGCATGGAGCAATTGCCCCTTGTCGTAGAGCTTCCTGTTTCCCCTGCCGTACAAAGGATCCCCGATGACGGGGTGGCCAATGTAATCCATATGGACCCTGATTTGATGCGTTCTGCCGGTTTTGAGACGGCAATCCACCAAGGTCGCTTCGCTTTTTTTGAAACGCGTTTTGACCTCGAAATAGGTTTTCGCCTCTTTTCCTTCGAGGTCGACGCACATCTTCGTGGGATGGGTTTTATCTCTCCCTATTGGGGCGTTAATTTCCCCACCGTTTTCAGGGATTATCCCCATCACCAACGCAAGATATTCTCGGTGCATCGTGTGGTCCTTTAATTGATCCTGAAGGAACAACAAGGCCCCTTCGGTCTTCGCGACCACAAGAAGTCCAGAGGTGTCTTTGTCGATCCGGTGGACGATGCCAGGGCGAGTCGGATCAAGGCTTGGGGCGAGCTTCTTTTGATGGAAAAGCAAGCCATTCACGAGGGTTCCCGTCTCGTTCCCGTTCCCAGGATGGACGACGAGTCCCACCGGTTTGTTGATGACGATAAGGGAATTATCCTCATAGACGATATCCAAAGGGATGTCCTCAGGGGCGAGATCCGAAACCGGGGTCTCATATTCCTCGCATTCAACTTCTTGGCCGAGTTTGACCTTCAAAGAGGCTTTCGCCTCCTTGCCATCAAGCTTGGCTTTCCCTTCTTTGATGAGGGACTGGCATTTGGCTCTGCTTAGGCTCACCCCGTGCAGAGTCAAAACCTCGTCGAAGCGTTTTCCAACATCCCCTTCTTCGATTCTAAAAGAGATCATTGGACATCCTCGTTTTTCGTTTCAGCAGGCGAATCCTTGGGGTCAGCTTCTTTGGTTTCCACTTCCGCGACTTCCGGCTTAGTTTCGTCCTCATCGGCTTTTTTCGCCGTCTCTAGCCTAGGGTCGTTCTGATTGGGATCGTTCTTGCTGTTTTTGATCGCATCGTAAATGAAATAGCCGATCATGAGGATGACCCCCACGACGAGGCAGGCGTCAGCGACGTTGAAGGTGGCAAAGGGATTGACGACGCTACTACCGGCGCTAGGCCCGCCGCCAAGATAGAACTGCAGGAAGTCGATGACGCCGTTAAATCCCGTCGTCCCTTCCCAATAGAAGGCGCGGTCGATGAGGTTCCCCACCGCCCCCGCGACAAGAAGCATCAAGCACGCCCTTTCGAAGTTGTTTACCTTCTTGTTGGATTTGATCCAATACCAAAGGATGGCAACGCTCATGATGAGGGAGATCGCAATCCCTAAGATTCTTCCCCAAACCCCCCAGGTGGAGCCCAAGGAAAAGGCTGCGCCAGTGTTATAAGAGAGAGTGATGTAAAAGAAATTCGGGATGACGGCGATGCTCTCGCCAACAGAAAGGCTGCTATTAACAACCCACTTGGTGACGATGTCGACGACGAAAAGAGCAAGAGCACCAAGCCCGAAATAAACGCCGGACCTAGTCTCTTTGGAAAGTGACTTCCACTTAGCAAGAAGCCCTTTCATCACTTGTTCTCCTCATTTAAGGCATCGTGGCAGCGAGGGCAGACCGCCTCTTCCCCTTCGCCCACAAGGCCATGCACGTGGTTACGGCACCTTGGGCAAACGGGATCAGAGCTCGCCTCGACGCTAGCAGAGTCTTCCTTGCCTTCTTTAAGGCAAAGATGGGACACGAGGAAATCCTTCTCTAGCGCTTCTTCGCTTTCTTTCGAAAGCAAGGCGAAGAAAGCGGAATCAGCGACCGTAAGAGTCAAGGAAGCGTCGGAATTGCTCCCGATAAGGGAGTTTTGTCTCGCTTCTTCTAGGGCTTTGTTCGCGACGAGACGGATCTTTTTGAACTTCGAGTAGTTCTCTAAATCTTCAGAGGCATAGACGTTGCTCTTCTTAGGCATATCCTCAAGCTGAGGGGATTCCTTCTTCTCGCCCGGCAAATAGCCATAGACTTCTTCCATGGTGAAAGGAAGGATGGGGTTAAGGAGCAAGCAAAGGTCGCGGCAGCACTTGTAAAGAACCTCTTCCACCGCTTGTCTTCTGCCCGAAGAAAGCGCATCGCAATAGAGGACGTCCTTGCTTAGGTCGAGATAGAAGGAAGAGAGGTCGTTGCCAAGGAAAGCGATGATGGAATTCACCGCCCCGGCGAAATCGTACTTCTCGTAGCAGTCTAGGGCCTTGTTCTTCACCCTCTCCTCTTCGGCGAGGATGAACTTATCGATTAGAGAATATTCGGGATGCTTGGCGGCTTTTGGGTCATAACCATTGAGATTCCCCAAGAGGAAACGGAATGTGTTACGGATTTTCCTGTAGTTATCCGCGGTCGCGGAGATGATGCGCTCCCCGATCCTGGCGTCCGCCTGATAGTCGACGCTAGAGGCCCAAAGGCGAAGGATGTCCGCGCCGAACTGGTTCGCGATCTTATTGGGATCGACGCCGTTCCCGGCGCTCTTGCTCATCTTCTGCCAGTCCTCGGTCATGACGAAGCCATGGGTGAGGCAGGCTCTAAAGGGAGCGACGCCGTTCACGGCGAGAGAGAGTATCAAAGAGCTGTTGAACCAGCCTCTATACTGGTCGTTGCCCTCTAGGTAAAGATCCGCAGGATATTTTAGTCCGCGGGTTTTGAGCACCCCATTCCAAGAGGAGCCGCTATCGAACCAAACGTCCATGATGTCCTTCTCTTTGCTGAAGTTGCCACTAGGAGACTTGGGGTTCGTATAGCCTTCAGGAAGCAAATCCTTGGCTTCCCTTTCGAACCAGACGTTCGAGCCGTACTCGGCGACTAAGTCGCGGATATGGGCGAACACCGCTTCTTCTAGAATCGGCGAGCCATCCTCGTTATAGATGATCGGAAGAGGGACGCCCCAGACGCGCTGACGCGAGATGCACCAGTCCGCTCTGTCTTTGATCATGTTCCTCATCTTTTCTTCTCCCCAGCTAGGGATCCAGGAGATGTTTTCGATTTCCTTCAAAAGGTCTTCTCTAATCGGGGAGATCGAGCAGAACCATTGAGGGGTCGCGCGGAAGATGACGGGCTTATGGGTGCGCCAGTCATGGGGATAGCTATGGACGAGGTCTTGCTCTTTGAGCATGTAGCCTTTTTCGCTAAGTGCCTCGATTACCATGTCGTTGGTTTTCTCGTAGAACACCCCGTTCCAGGGATCGCCCTCACGAGTGTGCATGATGCCTCTTTCGTCCACGGTTTCCTGTGGCTTAAGCCCGTATTTAAGGCAGGTGTTATAGTCGTCTAAGCCGTGATCGGGGTCGGTATGGACGCAGCCGGTCCCGGAGTCGCTTGTAACAAAATTCGCAGTCATGACGAGGGATTCTTTGTCATCATACAAAGGATGAATTGCCTTAACCCCTTCGATTTCCGCGCCTTTGAAGGTCTTGATGAGGTCGCATTTCTCCCAGCCGAATTCAGCCTGAAGCTTGTCTTTTAAAGTCGCAAGGAAAACGTATTTGCCTTTCTCCGTGTCAAATAAGCCGTATTCGAAAGCGGGATTGACCGTGATGCCCTGGTTAGAGGGAATGGTCCACGGGGTCGTGGTCCAGATGATGATGAAAGCGTCGTTAGGAATGACGTCTTTGCCATCTTTCACCGGGAAAGCGACGTACATCGTTTTGGCGGTCACATCGGCATATTCGACCTCAGCCTCGGCAAGCGCGCTTTCGCTGCTCCAGCTCCAGTAGACAGGCTTAAGGCCCTTGAAGATAAGCCCCTTCATGGCCATCTTGGCGAAGACCTCGATCTGAGCGGCTTCGTATTCAGGGAGCAGAGTCAAATAAGGATGATCGTAATCGCCAAGGCAGCCAAGACGTTGAATCTGGCCTTTCTGGTGATCGACCTGGCCTCTAGCGTATTGCTCGCAGATCTTGCGGAACTCGGGAAGAGGGGTTTTCTTGCGGTCCACCCCGGATTTGGTGACTCTGACTTCAATCGGAAGCCCGTGCGTATCCCAGCCGAAAACGAAGGGAGTTCTATAGCCCGTCATGTTCTTATAACGGATCACGAAATCCTTGAGGCAGCGGTTAAGCGCGTGGCCGCAGTGCATGTCGCCATTCGCATAAGGCGGGCCATCGTGGAGCATGAATTCCGGGCAATCCACCCGGTTCGCGTTCATCTTCTCATAGAGCTTCTCGTCTTGCCATTTCTTCACGAGCACCGGCTCTTTCTCGGCTAGCCCTGCCCTCATCGGGAAGGGGGTCTGCATCATGTGCAGGGTTTCTTTGAATCCCATCTTCGGTTCCTCCAAATAAATAAAAAGCGTCCCTACTTCTGCAAGGACGCTAAATGCGCGGTACCACCTTGCTTCTTGGGATAACCCCAAGCGCTTAGTTAGCTAGGAAACTGCCTAGTCAGGTTCCCCTACCTCCCAAGCGGGCATCGAAGAACGGGCTCAGAAGTGATGTCCTCTCCCTTCCCCCTTCTCAGCTTCAGCGGGGTTCTCTGTCCTTGGGTTTGGCGCGTCTTCGTCGTAGCCGAGGGAATGATAGAACGGAAAGAGACTAGAAACAAGACGGGTCTTTCT
>CAVEPD010000034.1:9380-16694 GCA_963617535.1 bacterium | reverse complement strand
TGTCTAATTCGGCATGGCCGCCCATATAGAGACCATAGGTTCTGCTTGTCTTGAAAATAGAGGCAAAGGTCTTCATCGCCTGTTCGAGGATCGCGTCCTTATGGACGACGAAGAGCAGCCTCTTCGCCCCGAAATTCCTCGCGTCGAAGGCGGCTAGATAGGTTTTTCCTGAGCCGGTCGCAGCGATGACCATGGCTTTGTCTTGGCCTAGGTTGCGGTATCTCTGCAACTCTTTTAAGGCTTGCCTTTGCATGTAATTTGGTTTCAGATCGTCATCTTTGCTGGAGGTGACGTAATCCATGTCCCAGCTTGAGATCGCGTATTCAAGCCGCGTGGAATAGCAATCGATGAGCTCTTTCGTCAAGGAATTGATCTTGTTCCAGAAGAGATTGAATTCCTTTTCGATTTCTTCCTTGATGCCTGATTGCTCAGAGCTAGAGACGCCTAGGTCCCATTCCTTGTTCTTAAGCAAAGCGAAATAGGTGATGTTTGAAGAACCGATGAGGCATTCGTAAGAACCGTCTTCGTATTCGAATAAGTAGCCTTTCGTATGGAAGCCATCCTCTCCGAAGGAGCTGTCTTCCAAACGGCATTCGAAGTTCGGGTATTTTTCTTGCAGCTCCAAGAAAGTCCGTAAGGAGGGGATGTCGGTGAAATTCTGATAGGTGGAAGTCACTAGGCGTCCCTTGGCTCCTCTTTGCAGGGATTCTTCTAGTTCAGCCAGGAATAAAGAAAGCCCGGCTTTCTTGATGAAAGAGACGGACCAGGAGAAGCTTTTGCACTTCTTCAAGGAGTCCTTGAGCTTCTCAAGGAAGATCGGGGTGGTTTCGTTTGAGTAAAAAGAAGCTTTCATATGGGTTAGGCGTGACCTTTAAGTAACATGATTAGGATAATCATCAAAGCAGCCAAGATCAATAAAAACCTGCTTGGCGTCGTTCTTTTTGAAACTTCGAACAAGAAGGTGAACTTCTTCATGGTCTTCTACAAACAATTGAGGCACAAATCCGAATTCCTTTGAACCGAACCTCATGGCTTCTCTTTGATCCCCCCTCTCCCCAGATCTGTTTTTCTTTACCTTGATCTGCTATATTTCTGGGCATGGAAAAACATTTGGAAGAAGCCAGGCTCCTTTTAGGGGAGAAGGGGCTTGACGGTTTATTGCTACTAAAAACGTCCTCTTGGAACAAGGGGATTCTCATTTCTTGCCCTGGGAGTGATTACGATGAGCTGAAGGGCTTAGAGGAGTATAAGCGCCTAGGCATCTTCCTGGCGCTTGGAGAAAAGAAAATCCACATTTGCTTCGGCCATCTCTTCCCTATCATCTTAGATGCGGAGGATGAGCTTAGCTCTATCTTCGACGAGGAGCAGGGGACCTTAAAAAGAATCGCCTATCTCACCGTCGAAAACGACACTTTCGAAGAGGGCGATCTTGCTTATCTAGTTTCCTCGCTTGCGGAGAAAGCTAGAGAGGTCGGAAAAGAAGTATATGTAGATGTGACTCCGAAGGAAGAGGAGCTCGATTCCTTCCGAAAGGAATTCTTAGACGAATACCTAGAAGGCGCTTACCTCGCCTTGCGTCTAGCAGGCGTCGACGCCTTCATCAAAAAAGAGCGCGTATTGCTAAGCAAAGGAGAGGTTCTATCCTTCCTAAAAGAGAAGGGTATCGATTTCAAAGGGAAATACGTCTCCTATGCGACCCGTCAGGAGAAGAAGGGTGAATTCTGGAACAACGCGAGAGCGGAAAAGATAAGCTCCCCATGGGTGCTTATCCTCAACGATCAGTACAAAAAGCTGATCCGGGTTCTTGAGATTCCTGGAAACGCTTTCGAAACGACCGCCAATCCAGAGAATGGCAAGATCCTTCTTCGGAGCGATAAACCTTGCTATCTCGATCTTCATCTGCAGAGCCATTACCTTATCGATGAGAAAAGTGGCATCCCCTTTTATCCATTCGTAGCAAGGAAATTCCGATATTGATCGGGCTGAAGGAAGCTAGGGACTTTTCTATCTAAAGTGAGCCTTCGTGGGCTCAAAAGCCCTTTATTTGGCCTGTGTGGCTTTCTTTCGACTTTGGCTCATATTTCTCTTTGCTTGCCATCTTGCCCCTCTTGAGGGTCAAAGGAGGCCCTGGGGGCCAGCTGAGGGCCTGAGGAAGCAGGGGAAAGACCCGGAACGCGAGGCACAGTAACATGTCAAGAACGGCCTCAAGATGAAGACTCCGAATTAAGTCGAACCTGGAAGCCTGAAGCGCATAATGGGTAATACTGGCGAGGTCCGGTGCCCAAAGCTACTCAAATGTCTCGCATCAGCTGGCAGCTAGCACACGGGACGCATCCTAATAGAACCGGTCCTTGATGAAAGGCGTAAGGACAGATAGAGTAGTTAATAAAAAGAAGGACGTTTTGCATGAACATTCTCTATATACCAGACTCTAATAGCGACGAGATTGATGAAGGGATAATCGAAGTCCTAAAAAACGAGCTGCATTATGACCACGTATTTAAACTTGAGATCGATTACTCTCTCATAAATTATTTTGAATCCCATACGCGTGACTATGAGGCTGATTTGGAAAGGCTTGGAGAAGAGGCATTCTATCAACGCGATGAGGATTACATCGACTCAATTCACTCCTTGATAAAGAAAACCATCGAAGAAAAAGAAATCAACGTCATCGTCACTAGGGGGTTGGGCGCTTTTTTCTTGGACCGATTTGGCCGGACCTTAAGGAATGAGTTTTCCAAGGGGCAGCTTCTTTTTTCTCGATATGTCGTGATGATTGAGCCTCGCGTCCCAAATGTGAATATGACGCATGGCTTTGAAAACTATACTGAACTAGATTACGTTGGCGGCGAGTTTGCCGCTTCCCATCCATCTGAATGGTATGGAACATATTCTTTTACGACGTATTCGGAGAATCGTTATCGCTTCTTTTACGACGATAAGTTCAAATATCTTAAATTTGGGCCCGATCCCAATTGCCTTTTTGAATGCTCAAAAGAATTTTATATAAAAGAACATTCGCTCGATCTTTCTCGCGATGCGGGTGAAGGCAAGTTGCTTTTCACTTACCCATATACAGACGTTCTCTCTAATGGCTTTGGGTATGAAGATTGGTCAATGACGCCATTAGACTCGCTTTGCCGCTATGAAAGAGATGGCTGGAAACAGTTAAGTAATGCCGGCGCCTGCTTTTTGGCGCTTGAAGCAAAAAACTTAGGCGAAAAATGGAACAATTTGTTAGAGCGTTTGCTGCGTTTGATTGAGCTTTTTAAGGAAAGCGAAATCCTTGCAAACCTCGAAACCCTATTGGAAAAGACTCTATATGCTTATTTAGGTGATTGCGGTTCAATGCCTGGCATTGATGTGTTTCGAAATAACCCAAAACTTGCCGAGCTTAAGAAAGAGCTCATCAAGGAAACGAGCAAAGAAATCAGAAGAGGCGATGGAGACTGCAGTTTGCGTTCATTCTGCGATCAAATATGCAACGCTCTAACAGCTAATTATTTAAAGCTTATCCGTTATATTTTGTCTCCTTATTATAAGGCGATGGGCATCTCTGATCGCAGTAGGCGCCTTGAAGAAAAAGATTACGAGGAACTTATAAGATTTTGCAAGAACCAGCTCATTAATTATGATGATGCCTTGTTCTATTGGACTATTCCAAACACCATATTCCTTCCTGAATTGAAAACCATGGAAGCTGTTAGTCAGTACGGCGATGCGTACTATGACGAGTTAATTTAGAATGCTTTGGGAGTCCTGTCTGCATCCTCCCACACATAGTGAAAGCCCCGAGAATAATCCACGACGGGGAGAACTCACACGGCCGGTTGTCCGCAGCCGACGCGGAGTCCTTGCTTACTCGTTCACATTTATACCATCAGGGCAGGGGGGAGGGACTTCTCATCGTTTTGGTTCGCCGTTTGTGGCTTAAAGCTACTGCAGTCCAAGCATAGCCTTCCCAATCTAAAGGTCTTTTAAAGACGCGGTGCAAAGAATATGCATATTTTAGATAATCGTCTCTGCTCCATTTGCTCCAACAACGATGGGGAGGCAAAACAAGCTTAGCTGTATGGCAGGCGTTATGGTTCAAAGACGCCTCAATAATAAGGCCATCGACAGGAATGTCCAATTCATCATAAATCCTTAAGAATACGTCGCCTGCTTTTGACGTTGTGGTCACAACGCCCATTGCTTTAGCCTTTTTTGCAATGATAACCAGGTATTTAACGATCAAATTCACTACCTTTTGTGAATTTCCATAAGTCCATGCGTTAGTGCCATCAACGTTTTTTAAACCACTGGCCAATTCAATCAAATCAAGGCATATTGAGTCATGCCACTCCCTATAGGACACGCTACCCCACGTGCCTTTGTTACTTATGCCTAAAAACGTTTTATAAAGAAAATCAATTAGTCCAGTCTTAACTATGGGATAAATCTTTCTCGAGTTACTTGATTTGGCGCTGAACAGAGCCGCTCTCGCCGTTGCCGCATTGTATGAATTCTCAACTATGTATCTGAGGAGGCTTATATCTTCCCCTTTCTTAATTTTAGAATCTCTACGAATGTTATCATCACTAATATTGATATTTCTTGCACCCAGAAATATCTCGACATACTTTGTTGTATCAATGTTTTCTGGATCCAAGGCCCCAGGCAATACGTCTTTATTTAATTCCATTGTTTTTACGCTCCGTTTCTTATTCTAATTCTTCTTCTTCTAGTGAAGAAGCTTCGGCTTCATTTATTTCATTTTTGTGTTAATTGCCGGCTGATGTGAAACGCTTGAACCTCTTCAGGCATCGTGTCTCGCCAGCATTGCCCATTATGCGCATTAGGCTTTCAAGCTCGGCTTGGCTCGGGGCTTCCCTTTTTGTTGCCCCCATTGCCCTTCCTAAAGATGAGATAATAGGCTTATCTATGGAAGAACTAGAGGAATACATCAAAAGACACAGGAAGAACGAGGAGAAGAAGTCCTCCTTCGTCGAATACCTTTATTCCCTTATGGACAAATACGGATATAAGAACGCTTCTGATCTCTATAACAAAGCCGGCATCTCCAGACAGCTATATTCCTCGATTATCTCAGGCAAATCCAATCCCTCGTTAAACGTGTCCTTGAAGCTCGCTTTCGCTTTGGAGGTGGATAACCACGAATGCAAGTACCTCCTTAAGAAAGCGGGCTACACGCTTGCATCTTCGAATGAATATTCTCTAGTCATCCGTTACGCGATCGAGAACAAGATCTACGACATCTACAAGGTCAATGAGCTATTGGAGCAACGTGGCTTTGGGGATTCTTTGATTGTCTAAGTACAAGGGTAGGGGATGAGAGAAGCCTCATCCGCGAAGGAAGGAAAGAAACCTGGAAGATAAGGAGCTCAACGAAGGACTAGTGACCTCCATTCCGGAGTGCGAAACCAAACAACTAGAGAAAGGGAATTTCTCTAAAAAAAGAAAAAAATCGAAATTTAGAGGAAATTCAAACTTGATGAGTCTTCTTCTTTTTCGCCGGCACCATCTAGATGATGCCGCTCTCTTTCCTGACCGCCAAAAAGCATGGCCTGCTTTTCCCTTCTTCTTTGTTTTTCATCAGAAAAGAATCGCTCGCGAATGCGAAATAGTCGTCTTTTATGAAATAGAAACGTTTGATTTCTATGTTCATAGACAAAAAAAGCTCGGCCATTTATTAGACGCATGCCGAGGAGCGACACATATTTTGCGGCGAGGCTCGCCACGCCTCTATTGTAGGCAAAAACAGGCCACCGCAAGACCGTCGAATGTGCTTTTTGCAGATTTAGGAGCATTTAATTCTAAAGGGAGTTGACTTAGAGACGAATTTTTGAGACTCATCACTGGCTTTTCATGCAGATTCTTTGAAATGGTGGTCGGGATTTTCTCCTGGCGTTTACGGGAACAGATCATCGTGCTTCGAATGGTTCCTAGATGCTCACTCCCAAACGTTTTTTTGCTCTTTGCTTAGTTCCATATGATCCTCTTCTTTCTTTAGGGTTAGGGGCAGAGTCCTTAAGCGCCCCCTCACCCTATAAATAAAGGAGAATCCCCTTCTTTTCCCAATCGAGTTGCTTTTTTCCAAAAACCTTTCTCGCTTAGCCTCCTTTTGACGGAGATAAGGCTCTACTGGTTGGCCCTCACCGCCTGTAGAAGCCCGAGGCTGTTGACTCTCGATTCTTTGCTATCACGCATTGCTACTTTTGATCGCATCAAAAAAACGTTTTCTCGATACCATCGAAAGAAATATGGACTCAATTAAGTTTATTTTTGGCGAAAACGCATGAAAATTTGATGTTTTCGCCAAAAATAGGAAGCTTTAGCTTGCTATTTTCTTAGCGGTCGACGCCTTTTTTGATATTTCTTTGCGGTCGTTTGAAATCTAGCATCCAATGTTTTCCTTATGGGGCGAGTGACGGATTAATCAACGCGTTTTAAAGTCGGAATCGAAGCTTTGGGAATTCTTTTAAGCTCGCTTCCTCATTTGTCAAATCCGGTTTGACCAATTCCTTCTTTGTCTCTTCTATAGTCCTTCTCGTAAAGGAGGGGGACTCTTATGAAAAAGAACCTAAAGAAGATAAGCGAATACCAGCTAAGCCAGGGGATGAGCCAAAAGGAGATTGAGGATAGCTCTCTTTCTTCCGTGGGCCTAGCCTATTTGATCGCCAGCTACGCGCATAGAGAGCAAAGAAGGGAGAATGGGGAGAGCTACCTCAATCATCCTCTGAGGGTGCTTGACGATTATCGAAACCTCGTGGGGATAGTCCCCGATGATCCTTTCTGCATCGATAAGGAGGCTTTAGAGAAACACGGCATCCCTTATTTCGGGGTGCAGGAGGTCGCGTTGCTACATGACGTCATCGAAGACACGGAATTCTCCTTAAAGGACGTGAAGGACATTTATGTCGAGCAGGGCTTCAAGGATTACTTCGAGCTCTATATGGAGGATGGCTTAATTAGGATCACTCACGACAAGCGCCAAGGGTATCCCGAATATATAAGCATATGCTTAGGGAACCCCGTATCCTCTTTGGTGAAGATGATGGACCTGCAGGATAATTTAAGGGTCATTGATTTGGTGAGCCTAGACAAGAAGAAGGAAGAGAGGGCCTCTAGCTATCTTCGTTTCATCAAGCTCATCAATGACCAGTGGGGCTTCCTTGAACGGGTTAGCGCCTATAGAGAAGAGATGAAGAAGCGGCCCAAGAAGAGCCTCGAGGACATCAAGGAAGAGCATCCTGAGATCATTCTCCAAACTGCCTCAGACTTAGAGAAAGCCCCTTCAAGCGAATTCGC
>CAVEPD010000034.1:0-9290 GCA_963617535.1 bacterium | reverse complement strand
GACGGAGCTTATTCTTAGGGATTCGATGCCAGAAGGCTTAAAGAAAGCGACCTGTCAGGCGTTTAGGGAGGTTTTTGAAGTGGAGTATCGCCTGATCCTCGCGCGGACCTTAGAGGGGATATGGGAATCGATGGAGGGGCTAAAGGGGTGTTGAGGGTGAGAATTATGACCTCAGCCCTAGCCGCGTTGATTTCGTATAGACTTAGGCTTCACGCTTACCTTTTAGCCCTAGTCCGAAAGGACTAAAAGACGTGGAGGTGGCTTGTTTTTTCTTTTTTTTCGAATAGACTTGACTACGTGAAAAATACACAGGGAACCAAACTTTTTGGCAAGAGACAAAAGGAGAGCGGAGCACTTAAGCACCCGTCTTCGTCCGTGGATTGCGAACCAAGCCGAAAGAGAGGAGCTTTCCTCATATTGATGAGTTTCTTAGTGCTCCCCCTCGCTAGCTGCAACACAGGAAATCATACTGTGAATTTTTATGTCGACGGGGATCTTGTAGCTACGCTCACCGGCGTGAAAGATGGTGCGAAAATCAGCCCACCTTCGGAAACGCTCTACGAGGGATACACGGTCAAAAGTTGGTTCGTGAAAGAAGAGGGCCTTGAGAGTCCTTGGTCGTTTTCAGGGAGCGTAGTGGGTTCTGATTTGGACCTATACGCCAATTTCGAGAAAAACACTTATCTTGTCACTTTCGTGGACCGCGAGCATGGGAAAACGCAATTTCAAGAAAAGGTTACTTATAGAACGGAATACGATTTCTCATCCGTGTTCCTAGACCCTTTTTACTCCGTGGAGAGCTGGACGGATCCTAATGGCGGTCGCTTCCCTTTGAATGGGGAGTGGACTTTGGCGCAAGACCTGACTTTAACCGCCAATTGGAGTCTTAAGGTCTTCAATATAACCTACGCTTTGCCTGACGGGGTTGAAAACGATCCTTCAAATCCACAAAGCTTTTCCTACAACACCCCTTCCTTTACGCTTCGCCCGGCCAAAAAAGAAGGCTATGTCTTCCAATATTGGTATGACAGCAGAAACACTAAGATAAGCGTTATTGATAATTCGATTCACCGGGATCTGATCTTGCACCCGAAGTTCGAGAGCGAGAAATACACTCTTACTTTCATCGACAAAAAGAATGGGCACGAGACCGTTAGCAGAACCATTGAATATGGAACTTCTTATGATTTTTCCGACGTCTTCGAGGATCAACATTATTCCATAACCGGGTGGTACGACGACGACTTAAATTATTACCCGAACGTCGGGCGCTATAATTTTTTGCACGGAGGAAATCTGCACCCAGTTTGGGAGGAAATTCGCTACAAAATCACCTATAACCTCGCTGGCGGGGTGAATGATGAGAGGAACCCGGACAGCTATACGATCAGCGATTGCCCCATGGAACTTTTTAACCCTAAAAGGGATTGCTTTGGATTTCAGTGTTGGGTTGATGGTGATGGCAACAGAATTTCGTCTCTAGACAAAAACACCCATGGCGACCTTGCCCTTACCGCCGTTTGGTCCGATCTGAGGGACATTTACCTTTCTTCTTCGGACGAAACGAAGGGGGGCGTCGAAATCGTCAAGGGCGAAAGGCAAAACGGCTCTGGAAGCGAGGTGACGGTAAAGGCAAACCCAAAGGCTGGTTATGCCTTTGAGGGCTGGTATCATCAAGGCACCTGTGTTAGCACAGCAAACCCTCATACTTTCTTGATGCCTTCGGCGAATTATGACTTGCAGGCCAAATTCGTGGAAACGGATGTCCACCTTGGCATCAAGCCTTCCTTTGATTCAACTGGCACGACACTTACCTATGGTTTATATCCCCAAGCCCACGTCCAAGAGGCTTCCCTTATTGAAAGGCTGAATTCGCTTAGCGCCACAGAAGGAAACGGATGGTATTTACTCGACGGTGATTATTATACGAAACGTCGAACACACGATGGATCTTTGAAATTCGAGGACGGAGCGAAAATAGAAACCGGCGTCGACCACTGGTTCAAATGTGAGCCAATCCAGTGGGGCATCCTTTCTTCATCGGGCGGAGAATATTCACTTATTTCCACTAAAGTATTGGACACTCATTGCTTTAATGAAAAAAGGAACCTGGATTATTACGAATCCGATATAAGAACGTGGCTTAACACGGACTTTTATAATTCTGCCTTTTATTTCGACGCCTCTATTATTCAAACTCACAACACTTCTTATAGTTGCTGGGAATATGGCACCTCTCCAGAGGCTTATGACGAGGTCTATTTGCAAAGAGACGCTTCCGGAAGCGTTTTCGCGACAGCTACTGCGACGGATTGGGCTAGGATTGGCGAGATTCTTGTTGATAGAGACGGGACTTCGTCGTCGTGGTGGTCCGTCAGCTCTAAGGATCTTTTTGACAAACGCGAGGGGGTCCGCCCAGCAATCACTGTGAAAATAGACTGACTAGGGAAAGAGCGGTTTGATGATGAAAGAAATAATTGTCGATAACATTGCGGAGTATGAACTAGCCAAAAAGAGTTTTGATTTCTCGGACTTTATTTTTCGTGGCGTGCCCGTTTCCTCCTATAAACTGGTTCCGAGCTTGTATCGCGATCTCGGAGGCGAAGGCTGGGGCGAGAATAACCCAAAAAACATAAAAAAGATGGAAGGGGTCTTTTGGAAGGAAGATGACATTTTCCATATGTTTTTGGAAGATGCCAATCTGGCTGGCGAAACGCTAAGCCTGTCGCACTTATGCAAGCTTCAGCATTATGGCGTGGCGACGAGGCTCTTGGATTTCACAAAAGACATCGACGTGGCGCTTGCTTTCGCTTTGTTTGATTTTTACACGGGCGAGCCCTACGGTGATGAGAACGATGCCGCGATCTACGTTTTGAATAAAAACAAGTTCGTGGACCCTGATACGAACGATCATGAGCTTTTGGCGGAGCTGATATACAAGTACAACGACGATGACTGCGTTTCAATCCAATGTGATGAACAAAAAGCGAATTATCCCTTGAAACCCACATATTTTGAACTTGACGACGATGAAGGCTTTCCTCGGATCCGCAGGCAGAAAGGGTGCTTTATTCTCTTTCCGCATGCTTTCGATGAAAATCGTCAGGTTGTGGAAAAAGACATCGAATGCAAGATTGTTCTGAAAAAGGAAGCGAAGAGTGCTTTGAGGAATTCCCTAAAGTTTGGGATGGGTTCGCTGAAATGATAGCTATGTTTGGGCCTTCTTTGAGAAATGGAAAGGAAGAATAAGATGAAAGCAAAAAAGAAAAGAATCCTCGCCATCCCCTTTGTTTTGGCCGTGGTTTCTATGACGGGGTGCTCTGGGCCAGATGAAAAGGCAAGCACAGAGGAGGCTTCTTTTAGCGAGAGTTTTTTCGATGAGGCAACTTCTTCTGAGCAAAGCGGAGAAGGAACCTCTTCGGTCACCTCTTCGCAGGAGCAAAGCCAAATTTATTATTCCGTTCGTTTCCATCTCGACGAGCAAGTCGTCGAGGAAAAAGAGAACATTCCGGATGGATCGAAAATAAGCGCTCCGGCATCCTCGCTTACAAGTGGCTATGATATCCATTATTGGTATTCCTACGTCAAAGGCGTTAAGCACCCGTGGTCGTTTTCAAAGGACGTTCTTTCTTCGGACTTGGATTTGTTCGCGGACTTTGATTATGCGACTTACTCCGTGTCCTTCATGGACAAGAAAGGGGTTTTGGGCCCTTACTCAAAAGAGGTAACCTATAAACAAAAATACGATTTCTCGGACGTTCGGGGCGATAGCCATCGCAGAGTCACGGATTGGAAAGACTCCCTTGGGAATTCTTATGGCTTCGAAGGCGTTTGGACCAGGAAAGGCGGGCTGACTCTTTACGCGGATTGGGAGGCTGTACGTTATCAGATTACCTATCTTCTTAAGGGCGGGGAGAACGATGAAGGCAACCCGGCTTCTTACACCATCGAAGAATGTCCCGTTGAACTGAAGCCAGCGAAGAAAGATGGCTTCCGCTTCAAGTATTGGACGGATCAAAACGGGAATGAGATAAACACGATCAATGAAGACTGCTATGGAGATCTTTCCTTGAGCCCGGTTTGGGATAAAACCTATTCCCTCAATCTTTCCTCTGACACGGAAGGGGCAGGGGGAGTTCAAACCGCGGATGGTCAAACTCAATATTGTTACGGCGAAAAGGTTTCCGTCGAGGCCGTCCCCAATGAAGGCTACGTTTTCAAAGGGTGGTACAATGGAGACGAAAACGTGAGCAACAGCAATCCTTATACCTTTTCAATGCCTTATCAGGATTCTTCCCTTACCGCTAAGTTTTGGACGGAAGAGAGGCAAAACAGACATCTTTTGGGAATTGAGCCAATTCTTTATGAAAACTATATCTATTATGGCGTTTATCCCTCCACGCGAGTGAGCGACGAGGAGACTTTGGCGGCTTTGAACTCTTTTGGTGAGGAGGACGCCAACGACAAGGGGTGGTACCTTCTTGACGGCGCTTATTATGCTAAAAGAGCCAGAAGTTCCAATCCGATCTACTTCCATTCTGTTGGCATAAAATTTAGCGATGGTCTTTTAGTCGATTGGGGGGTTACCTATTGGTTTAAGGTGGAGGCGATAAAGTGGAGCTTTATAAAGTGGAGTGACGGAGGCTATTTTTTGACCTCTATCTACGCACTCGATAATCATTGCTTTGATTCCGGTTCAACGGCCCCAGATTCCTTTTTGCTTTCCGGACTAAAAGATTGGCTCAATGGGGAATTCTATAATTTGGCCTTTTCGCAAGGCGATTCCTATATTTTGAACCCCATTATAATTCCGTACGAAGGCGACACGACATCCAGATACGGATACTCGACGGATTGGGCTAAGGTTGAAGGCGAGGAAGATTATTGGATTTTTGATAGTTTGTGGTATGGCCTTGCTCCCTACTATAGTCCGTCAAGCAAAAGTTATGGCCATTGCTCGAGATCAGAAAACAGAAATGTTGTTATCCCCAAGATGCGAATTTCTTCTTATCTTGAAAGCTAAAGAAGAGGGTCGACGCTATTTTTAAGATGTACGGAAAAAAGATTGATGAGTCAAATGTATGAACGATAAGAAAAAAACGCATGAAACCATTTTCTCAGGCAATTCTTTTGTCGATTTCTATTTTGCCCGCCTCTCTCCCTGCCTTCATGCAGCTGGCAGAAAGAAAATTTAAGCGAAAGCATGCTCACTCATGCCATTCGCTTTTTTCTTGACGGGAATGTCATTGATACCAAAACAGGCGTTCCCGATGGCTCAAGAATCGCCCCACCGGAAGACAGGCTTTTGAAAGGCTACGACGTGATCTCCTGGCGCGTCGGCGAGGAGAACGGGAGCGAAATCTGGTCTTTTCCCTATGATGCCGTGTATGAGAATTTGGATCTTTACGCCGATTTTCGATACGGAATCTATACCGTAACGCTTGTTGATGACGAATTCGATGAGCCTAGCGTCACATACTACGTGGCTTACGCGCAAGATTACGACTTTTCTGACGTTTTCCAGACGAATCATTACCATGTATCCGACTGGAAGGATGAAGATGGGAACTCGCTTCCGGTAGCTGGGAAATGGACTATTCCCGGCTCGGCTACTTTGCATGCGGTTTGGGAGGCGACGAACTTTAAGATAAGATATGACTTAAACGGCGGCGGAAGCAACGATCCTGCTAATCCAACTAGCTACAACGCAAGGAGCGGGCGGATCAAGCTAAAACCGGCGACGAGATGCGGCTATCGGTTTCTTGGATGGATGTATAACCAAGAATACATCGATGCCGTGGATAGCTCCTTTTACGGCGACTTGGTGCTGACGGCCGCCTGGGAGCGTCTTTATGCTTTGGACGTGACTGCTGATAATCCTCAATGCGGCAGCGTTTCAATCATAAAAGGCTATTCCTACAACGACGTTGGCGATACGATTGAAGTGAAAGCCGCGTATGCATGGGGCTGTTCCTTCAAAGGATGGTACAGGGGAGATGAACTCGTCAGTTGCGATGAGTTTTACTCCTTCCCTATGCCTGCGGAGGATTGCATTTTGACCGCGAAATTCTGGTCAAGAGAAGAGACCCTAAAGAGCTGGGGCATTAACCCTGTCTTTAATCCTACCAACAATACAATGGCTTATGGCTTGTATCCTCAGACCCACGTTACCAGCGAGATAATCCTTGAAGCTCTTGAGCTTTTGACGACTAAAGAGATCAACGGATGGTATCTTCTAAACGGGGATTATTATGCGAAAGTGACTGCGTCAAAGGCGTACGAAATCAGAGACAAATATACAAGCAGGCCTTATACCGGAAAAAGAACGTTTGGCGATGGCGAGGAAATAATTGCCGGCACGAACTATTGGTTTAAATGTGAGCCCATCCAATGGAAAGTTCTTTCCTCTAAAAACAACGAATATTCGCTTCTTTCGGGGTCTCTTTTGGACGCGCGACACTTCCATTCAAGCATTACCTCAAAAACGCCTTTTTTGACAACAATTATATGAGTTCCGAAATTAGGAGCTGGCTGAATAACGATTTCTACAATTTGGCTTTCTACTTGAATGATTCTAACATTCAGAGCGTCGTGATTGATAATTCCGCTGCGACGACGCGTGACCTTGACAACAAATATGTCTGCTCTGATACGGAAGACAAGGTCTATTTTCTAAGCTATCAGGATTATTTGAATACCGAATTTGGTTTCTCGGCGGATGAAAATGATAGCACGAGAAAATGCAAAACCTCGGACTGGGCAAGAGCCAATGGAGCCACGGGATATGACTTTGACCCCTATGCGTTTTATTGGACAAGATCCCCTCGCTCGACTGCTTCCGCGGAAGTGGAATGCATCGACGATTATGGGTGTGTGCATAACTTTCGCTGGATTGATGTTGGGGATAAGTGTGGCGTTCGCCCGGCGATCACGATCAAAATAGCGGAATAGAGCCAATGCTTCCTAGAAGCAAGCCAATTTCGTGGCATGGCGAATAAACAAAGCGAAGCCAAATAGTTCAAGACACTTTGTTGACGGGAGGAATACGATGGTGTTTTTTACTTCGGAAAAAAGGTGTGTTCGGCAATCGAAAAACTGAACCGCCCCTAAGCAGTAACCATGGCGGAGTGACTTGCTGAAAAACTAAAAAAATAGTTCGACTTTGTAAATTACTTTCTTTTTAAAGGGACTATCTTTTTTACGCTTCATCCAATTCCGACGGCTTTACTGGAATTTTCTCTTTGTAAAGCACGTTTGGGTACTCATCTTGCTTTAAAAAGCCATCGCCCTCTTTTGAGCACACAAAATCAGGACGCTTTGCGATTTCTATTTTCGTTAGGCATTTTTTCGGCAAATCCAAATAGACATAAAGGCCAATGAAATCGTATGACGCGAACTTCGTTTTCAATAGTTTATCAATCTCTTCGTTCGACATTTTTATCTGGTAGCGGGTTTCGACTTCGGAGGCGAATGCGTAGCGTTTGCAGAATTGCTCGTTCAAAAGGACTTCCATTTTCTTTGATTCGAAGTTCTTCCTTTTGAAGTCTCCCTTTTGAACGAGGTAGTTGCCGTCGCCTTTGTTCTTCGAATAGTAAAGCATGTCGAAGCATTCGATTTTGCTCGGATCCAAATCGAAGTTTTCAAAACGGAGCCTTTCGGTTTCTTTTTCTTTGCAAAGCAAGGAGGCCTTTAAAGGCGCTTGTCCGCTTTTACCTTTCTTTTTGTTGACGTGCAACCCGTTTCTTAGGATGACGCCCGGCACGCAGACGCGGATGTTCTTTCCGTAATTATACATGTGCCACATGGCGATGCTCTCACTTGTTTGCGAGGATAAGCAACGGACGAAGTATGTGTATTCGCTGTCTTCGTACTTTCTTTTATCCGCTTTATCCGTTCAATTGTCGGCGTTTCCGAAGAAAAGGTAAAACGGCTTATCTTCAAAGCGTTCCTTTTCGTATTCGGTGTAAAAGGAATAGTAGTGGTGTTGACTTGGATAACGGGACAATGAGTCCTTGACCTTGATGAGCAGAATTTCTTTTGGCTGCTGGAGCATTTTCCTGATGTTCCATTGTTTTTCTTCACTCATGAGAGTGATGCTAGACATTCAATTGACGGCTAACAAGCCTTATTCAATGGCGTTTGCCCCTGAGGTTATGCCTATCTTCCAAGATAGTCCTACCTATCCTAGAAAATCCTTCTAACTGGTCTTAAACTCTTTCTTAAGGAAAAAAGAGCATTATGAGTGACAAACCTTACAAACTAAGCAAGGATAGCTTTAAAGAAGGGAAGGTCGCGGAATCCTTAAAAAGATACCCTTGCGAGAGCAGTTCCCATCGTTATTTCTCTTTCTACACCGAATATGAGCCGGAGTATTTCTCAGGGGACACCCCTTATCTTTTCTTCAATAACGTCGATAACTGGGAGGATGATTTAGACAGGGAGAAATTCCTTGAGCCCCAGAAAAAGTACTTCGTCCGTTGCCTCTCCTATCAGCCTAGCGAAAGCGTCGCGATGTGGAGATGCTATGGCTATCCTAATAGCCTTAGGATCCGGATCAAAGCGCCCGCTTTAAGGAAGGCGCTTTGCCTAGGGAAAGAAAACGAAAAGGCTTTCTTGAAATGCGCGCTTAAGCTAAGGTCTCGGGAAAAAGAGATTGAGGTCCAGATCCCAGCAAAGCGTCTGCATGTCTATGACGTGCTTTATTACGCGAGGGATCCTGAGAATGGGTGTCTAAACAAGAAAACTCAGACTTACTACGTGGAGAAAGGCTCCTTCAACACGAAGGGGATCACTTATGAAGAGCTTTCTAGAATCGACAAGCGTTTCTTGAAGCGCATGGCTTTCGCCTCCGAGAAGGAGACGAGGTTCTATTTCGCCTTGGATGAGGAACTCTTTGAAGAAATCGTGTCCGAGGATGAGCGCCTCGCTTATCCCAAGATCCTTTACGATGACGTGGAGAGCATCAAGGTCTTTCTCCCTAACGATGTGGTGGGGAGGAACAACCTTGAGATTATCCGTCCTCCTTTATGGCTGAAGCCTAAAAAAGGCAGCAAAAGCGAGCTTAAGAAGTTCGAGAAGGTGTATTCGTTGCTAGACATTCCGAATTGGGACATCAAAATCGAGAAATCGAAGCTTGATCAGGATGATGATTTCTGAGGGGCTAAAGCGCTTAGCGACGTTTGATCTTCGATTATGCTTTTTAGGACGGGCTCCTCAGCCCAAAAGGCTTTTTTAGTTCAGAAGGACCTAGGCAGGCCAAAGCAAGGCTAATATAATCAATGAAAAAGGAG
>CAVEPD010000033.1:0-16964 GCA_963617535.1 bacterium | reverse complement strand
TGCCGTCCATAGTTGGATTGGCGGGCAAAGAGCCGATGCTGACGGTCTCGGTTTTGTCTGTCCCGTCGGCGCTCGCGTTCTTGAGGGTTACGCTGACAGGAGCAAGCTCATAGGAAACGCCTGTGACCATCATGTAGCCGCGGAGATCGGCGAAGCGGATGATGAAATTCTCGAATTTTGTGGTTGTCTCGCTCCCTCCGCAGGCGTCTTTGTAATTTAGGGTGAGTGTGTGCCACTCGCCGTCGGTTTCAATTTTGTCGCTCACATCGAGGCATCTGTAAGGATTCTTCGCCCCGTCCACGTCTTTGAAGGTGGTCGTCACCGTCCACCCGGTCGGGGGCTCGGAGTCGCTTTCTTTGGTGCCTGAGTACTTGCCTTTTCCCCAGTTCTCGCATTTATAGGAGAAAGTGACGGATTTGGCTTTCTGCGCGGGCTCAAGCACGGTGAAGCGGAATTCGCTTGCGTAAGTCCCCAACTGGTCGGATGTTGGGTTCACGGCATCGCCGGTCTTTCCGGACTTCGAGACGTAAATCGCGGTGACGTCCTTGCCGTCTTTTTGGTCTTTCACGTACTCCGCTTCGGTCTGATCGAGGTTCTTGAATTTCCCCGCGGTGGCGTTAGCGATCTCATCGCCCGAGGCGATGTCGCTCGTCGTCGCCGGGGTGAGAGCGGGGATCACGACGTCGGTGATGTTTGTCGATTTGTCGGTTATCGAATACCTCGCGGTGGCAGGGTCGCTCGCGCAGCAATCGTCGCAGCGGTAGTAGGGCTTATAACCCTCCGCGCTTGTGGTCGGGGCCTGGAAGGCCTTCTCGACCATCGCGTCCTTGTCGTGGTCGGCATGCGCCGTCGCGGCTTTGGTGAGCGACAGGCTTCCGGAGTCGATGGTCCCGGTGATGGTGGCTAACCCGCCTAAAGCAAGCAGGCCTGCCACGGAGATGATCATCAGTTTCTTTTTCATCTTTTTCCTTTCTGCCTCTAGGAATTCCTACATAACGGATGGAAGTCGAAGAGGCCGCGCAAACAAAAAATTGCGCTTATTTGTTAAACAATTGTAAGCGTTTACAACAAGTCCACTTGCGTTATGCTTTTGTAAACTTGTCGTTTCTTATTTTTCTAATATCTTGAGTCTCCAAAGGAAGGCGGTTTTCAAGAAGTTCTCTCACTAGCAAACGAAATGAATATTCGCAAGAGATCCGTTCAACAATAAGATCCAGCGGGCGACGCACCGTTCCTGAAAGCAGAGACGCCATAACGAAAATCGATTCCTTTGTTTCTTTGCCTTTTTTGAAACGTCAGCATGGGATTGCCGGAACACTTCGACGGCTCAAGAGGGTAAAACTTCAATTTGAAATCCTGTATAACCACCCAGAAACGATAATGCTAAAAAGCAGGCCCGAAGGCCTGCTATTAAGAAGCGGAACGATAAGGATCAAAAGGCGCCGACAAAGGATGTGAAGCCAAAAGCGTCATACCAGCCATTCAGGTCCCTGTCCCTAGTGACATCGAAGCGGAGCGCCTTCTTCCCTTTTGCGACGCTTTGGTCGAGTTCGAAAGATACGGACCCGCAGGAAATGCTCGTTTTTCCTTTGGAAGTAGAGATAACGATGTCATAGACGGACGTATCAAGCGTCGAGCTGATCAAATCCGACCCGTCAACTTTTACCGAGGCTCCGCTATAAGCATGGAACGCCTTAAAGGAGACGGAAGAATAAAGCGCGTAGTTAATTTTCGGGAACTCAATATATTGGGTTGTTCCTTTAGCTACGCCACCGTTTTGGAAATTGACAACAAGGAAGGATTCACCTACTTTATCCGCAATCCAGCCGAACCCTAATCCATCCGTGTGAATGCCGACGGCGCCGACGCTTTCAAATGTGATATTGTCAGACGCAGGGAAAGCGAACAAAGCGAACTTCGAGCCATCGAAGCGTGCCCGCAAAGCAGAAATCTTCGCGTCCTCAGCAAGATTCGCAGATTCGTATGGGGTGAGGTAAGAGGCAGCCTCCAAGTAGGTTTTAAGGATGGTGGCGGCTTCACTTTCGCTCAGCGTCGATGGATCTGCAGGAATCGAGGCGACGGCCTTCTCCATCGCTCCGCGGTAATCATACAAATAGGTTTTGAAATCGCCGATAAAAAGTTCTTGATAGGTGGTGTCAAAAGTAGTCCTATCAAAGGTGAAGGTCAGGCCTTTTTTGCCGGAAGAGACATCTTCATCATAGGTATAAAGAAGCTTGTCCTGGATATAGAGCGAGGCGTTGACGCCGTCGCTGATGACGTAGGCGTTGACGATGAAGGTGTTGACGGAGGAATAAGCAAAGGTGCCATCCCCTGCCTTGATGGTCCCCCACCCTTTGTCACCATAATTGTTGTTAAAGATAAAATCGACTCGGTAAGCCGAATTATAATCAAAGGAGGGCAAAGTGATGTCATAGGAAAGGACACCATCTTTTTGCAGATGGATATAAGCGCCCGAATCGTCCTCAACTCCTCCACTGCTATCGGGGCAAGAGACATTCTCAAGGTTAATAGCCTTGACGGTCGTTTCGGTGGCCCCACTTACCTCGCCCTGGTTAGCAAGCCAAGTGGCTTTGAAAGTGGCGTTTTCTTCAAAGATCGTCTCCTCACTATAAATGTTGTTACCTTCGTCGACATAGTTCCTGAAGACGTAGCCTGGCTTCGTAGGATTATCAACGTCCAGCTTCACCGATTGCCCGTTGAGGATGTCATAGGTTTTCAAAAGCGTATCGTCATCATAGAAAGAAACGGAGACCCTCTCATTGATTGTGATAAGGAGAGTTGTAGAGAATTCTTCACCATCATAAGTTGTCGAGGCGGTGAGGCTGACCAAGCCTTTCTTTTTTCCAATAAGCACGCCGTTTTCAACAATCGCGAGGTCTTCCTTATCAACGCTATAGGAAACGGGCGAAGTCAAGGCAGTCTCCTCGTTCCCCTTCATAAGGATAAAGGAAAGGGCGAGGCCTTCTTCTCCGACCACGACATTCCTGGTTTTAAAGCTCGGAGAAAGGCTCGTGGTCACAGCAAGGACTTCAACATTGGCATAGACTACGTCGCTATAGCCGTCATACGAGGCTTTCGCGTAAACCCTTGCGCTGCCTTTTTTCAAAGCGGTAAGTTCGCCGCCAACGTAAGCCACGACCGAGGGGTCGCTGCTGCCATATTCTATCGTCGCCTCTTTTATGTTCACTCCGCCAAAGCTAACCGAGGGAAGGAAGGAGAATCTGTCTTCCTCATATAAAGCCAAGGAGGAAGAAGGAAACGAAATCGACAAAACGTACTGGGCTTCATCGGTCACAGTGACTTTCGCATAGGCCTTAGCTTCGCCAAAACTGGCTGTGATGATTGCCGAGCCAAGGGAAACGCCGGTGACAAGACCATTTTCGTCAACGCTTGCAATGTCTGGAGAAGCGGAGGAAAAGGAAGCTGAGGGTTTTGAGGCGGTTAATTGGAATGTTTGCCCAACAGTCAAGGCGAAAGAGGTTTTGTTCAGGGTCAGCGTTTCAATTTCGCTGCTACCATCACCGCTTTCCGAGCTTGACGTGGGATTAGAATTCCCCCCACAAGCCGAAACAAGCAAGGATGAGGAGAGGGCAAGCAATAGGATTTTGTGCTTTTTCATGGTTTTTTCCTTTCTTAGAAGCTCGACAGCGAGCCATTTTCACAATCTCTGAGGATGCCGAATTCAGAGCAATAACGATTGAAATCGCTCTTCTTCTCCGCCAATTCAGCATCGGAGAAGTACTGAGAATAGCTAGAAAGCTCAAGGTAAAGAACGGTGAGTTCAATTTTCTTAAGCCTCCTGAAATAAACAGCATAAGCATCGGGATTTTCCATCTCTAGACTCGCGATGTCCGCGTAAGCCTGGGTGAAGCATCTGCGCAAGGCGCCAACCAAAGCTTCCGTCCAGAGATCAGTGCTGCCAATGGCGCCATAAATGCTGCCAATGTAATTGCCCTCTGCGGCGTATTCAGCAAGCGCGTCGAACGTGAGATTCCAATATTGGGTGATAGAGGAAGAGGCCGGTCCATAATAATGGTCCATGAAGTCCATCAGCAATTCTTCGTAGCTAAGCGAAGTGTCCCACATAAGTTTGCTTTCGACATAAACCCTAGCTTCTTCAAAACTAGGCACGATGGTGTCGACGGGCCCTTGGGTGTACATGTAACTGACCCCAAAGCGGCGATACATCTCGTACATGTTGGCAACGGTGCTCGTGTTATTGAAGTTAAGGAAATAATGCCTGAAGTTAATGTCGTAAAGATAGCAAAGGATGCGGCCGCCGGCCAGGACGTTCCACCCTTGGATGGCCTTGTAATAGATGTCGTTGCTCAGCGAATCCAAAGTGGAAGAAAAATCCGTCCCAATCGGAGCGAAATAGAAATAAAGCTTGTCATTAGGGATGACTTTGTCCGAATACGGAACGTATTCTCCGCCTTCTTCCTTCACCGGGGGGTTGACGGTATTCATATAGGCGAAAACGACGTAGCGCACTTCCCTGCCGGGTTCGTTTTCTTTCAAATATTCCTCGGTTTTTGCGATCACATCGTTCATGAAAGCGATCTGAAGCCCGGCGGTATTGCACCCCCACTCCTTTTCTGCCTCCGCGCAGCGAGAGCAGGTGCAGAAATCAGCGTTGTCCTGCTGGCCGAACATGAAATACGTCACTTCTGGTTGGGCTTTGATTTTATCAATCATCGCGTTGGCGACCATATCAACGAGCTTTTCCCCGCCGGTATAGCAAAGCTGATTGTGATCGGCCTCGGCGTAACCGTTAGCAAACCAATCGTCCTGCCATTCCCCGGAAGCGACTTTTTCAACCCTGTCTGCGACGTTGAAATACGGCCCATTGATTTGAGAATGGCCAAAGCCATACCAATCCTCGGCGGAATACTGGTTAACAAGCCTCAACCGTTGAGTAAGGGTAGCGTCGTCGTTTGTGTATTTGTACCCAATGACGCGAGTATCAAAACTAGGGATAACGACCTCATCGCTGATTCGGCAAGAAACCGCCTCTTTAGTTTGGAAATAATATTCATCCCCTGCGTAGGCCTCATAGCCAACGGCGTCGTGAAGGAAGTCGTAAACGCCGTAGAGGGTGCCTTTGTTCTCGGCGGAGGTCCCATAGATATAGACATTTTCGCCTTCGCTAAAGATGTGATACCCAGAAAAGCCATAATCCGCTTCCGCATTATAAAAAGAGGAAGAAAGGAGCTGCTTCGTAAGACCAAGCGAAATGTATTTGGCTGGGCTAGTGGCATCAGTTACAACATCAAGCGCGCAATTGGAGGATTGCTTCAGGAAATAGCTGAGTTCGCTAGAGGCCAAGCTCACTGGGGAAGGCCGGGTTTCCGGGACAAGAATCTTGTAATCGCTCAAGCCCTCGGAAACGAAAGTAAGAACCGTCCCCTCCTTCTCCTCGGAAGAGGATTGGGCCTGACTCTGCTGATCCGATCCCGACGAGGAACAAGAAGCGAGCATCAACAAGGCCAAAACAGGCAAAGAGCGTAATTTTGCTTTCATATCAGTTGGCTCCTTTCACGGTGAATTCAACACGTTTTGAAGTGATGTTATAGAACTGATCTCTGACGTTGATGACCAAAGAATACTTGCCTTCTTTGGCCAATTTAAAGGAAGTCGAGGAAACGCGATAAGAGGAATAATCATCTTGGTCTAAATAGTAGGTCGCTCTTCCGCTATCGTCTTTAAGCAAGACGATTCTTTCATATTCGGGGGTGAGGAGAATCATACTCAAGGTGTAGGAAGAAGAATCATCGGAAACCGAATAAGTCGGCAAAACGATTTCTTCGCCAACGCCATAGACGTCTTTAAGCGAGGAGGTTAGTTCAAGAACCGGCGCATTGGATTCCTGAACATTGAAAAGGCGAACCGTCTTTGAGGAATTCCCTTTCGCATCAGTCGCGACGAACTCCAGTCGATAAAAGCCGTATTCTTCAAAGGTCAAACTATTCGATAGCGTTGGATCAAGCTCGACCTTAGACTTGTCGGGCTTGACGAGGGTGAGGGTGAATGAGGCGACGGCGTTGAGAACGTCATGAGCCTTGGAGGCCGGGATGACAACCGTCGAGCCCACTTTCTGCTTAACGGCAGGGAGGGTAGGCAAAGAAATCTCGGGACCAACTTCGTCTTGAAGCACGTTCTTGCCGCGATATCCGAAAGGTTGGTTATTGATTTTATAGATTGCTATGGACTTGCCCTCTTCTAAGAAGAAAGAAAGGCGAATTGAATCGGCAAAACCATTGAAAGAGGACCCATCGTCTTTTTGCCTTAGAACCATGATGGGCAGCCCCGAGCCGGCGCTGATTTCACGCGTTGAATTGTTGTAATTCAAATATATCGTTTCATCGTTATCCAAAACTATCTCGGTATAAGAGTTGGAAGGAGAGGAAAGAAGATATTTTCCCCCGTTCTGAATTACAGAAAGAGTAACCGCATTCACTCCGTCGCTAAGTTTGATGGAGGCCCTCTCATTATCGCCAAGATTGGGAAGGGTGAATTTCAAAGTAAGTTCGGAAGGCTTGAGGGCGCGAAGGAAAGAAATCTCACCTTTTCCGCTGGATTTAAAATTAACTGAGGTCTCGGATAGGCTGGCTTCCCCTTCTCCGTAAAAATAGTTTTCTTGCTTAGCCCCTTGGGCGACATCAACAACGGGAATGGTGAATTCTTTGCGAATGGAAGAGGCAACGTAGGAAATTTCAACGCTGGACCCGCGCGGAACAAAAGTGTTTCCTTGCAGTTTTTCTCCGTTAACGTATATGTCAACGGGGCAATCAATTGGGGAATCCTTGCCTGGCATTTTCGCTTCAACTAGAGGCAAGGAGGCCTCTTCGTTTTCGATAAAAGCCGTCGGCAAAACGACCTCGCTAAGGAAAACAGCCTCGCTAAGGTTTTTAACCGTGATTTTCAAATCCGAAATAACGGCCTGATTAAGATAGTCGAAACCCTGATAGCGGATCGTATAAACCCCGGTTTTATCAGGGGTGAAAGAATCCGAAGCAAAAGAGCTCGTCTTTCCGTCGGGATCAATCAAAAGCCTGTTCTTCTTTATGAGGCCAGAACCCCCGCTAACAAAGAAATCGTCGAGACTAGGCACATTCAAAGACGAGAAAACCGTGGTTTCCGTTTTGTAATAAGGAAGCATCCCGAGCAATGGTGCGGAAGAAACTCCGCAGCTTAGAAGTAACCTTTCCTCGCTTTCATTAAAGAATCGGTCATGAGAGGAATAAACGATTTCGTATTCGCCCACATGGGTTGGAATAAACGCGTCATCGTCGATGGAAACGTCGATCTTCCCTCCATTTGCAGGCAAGAAATAAACCTTGCAGTCGGTTTTAACGTCCCTATCGTATTCATCAAAAGAAGAGGCCTTAAAAAGAGGATATGGGCGATTTAAGACGGCATCGGGAACCGTCGAGCATCCCGCTAAATCGATGGTGATTTCCGGCGCGTCGTTATCAAGATAGACATCCTTGGATAAATCCACTCCGCCAACGGAAGTAAATACAACATCTCCAGAAGCGGAAGAGAAATTCTTCGCCTCAAAGTTAATATAAGCCAGGCTAGAAGAGAAACCGGCAAAAGGATCGCTGGAATGATCGGCCTTGCTGCTCAGCCCAACGATCTTGCGCTTTTTGCTGGGTGAGAGAAAATCGGGGAAGCCGTAAACGTCCAAAGAGGAATTGTCCAAATAAAATTCGGCCGGCCGATATTCGCCGCTATTGCTAATGGCCCGAAAAGAAGAATAAATAGAGGCGCCATAAGGGTTATTGCTATGTCGCTTTGAGTCCGTTTCATACCCATAAAGCGTCTGATCGTTAGCCCCGGCTTTAACGTACATCGCCTCGCCGCCGGTATTGACTAACCCGCTATCAAGGCAATTGATGGTAACGTAATTGTTCTCATTATAGGCATCGACGATTTTGACGTTGAACGTTGAGAAATCGGCAGTCCCTTTAGCGGAGGGATCAATCAGGAAGCTAACAAGAGGAGTTCCCATCCCAAGTTTATCGAGGTCAATCGGTTTAGAGAAAGACAGGGAGCCTCCGTTTTTAAAAGTCGCCTTCACGCCCCTAAAGGATTCGTCATAAGAGAAACTGCCACGATTTAAGCTGACTGCATCGTTGGCTTTAAATAAATCGCAGGCGGAATAATCGACGCGGATTGTATGGGTTTCCTTTTCTTCGTGATCGCCGAAGAAAGCCCGATAGGTCAAAGTGTAGACGCCTACTTCTTCAATGGTCAATTTTTGTCCGGTGTAAACGGCTCCAGAGGGGGAAGTAATGAGGATATCAGCCTTTTTGTTCTCGCCCTCGAAGCTAAGGTTCTTGTTCGGTATGTTCAAGGTATCTCCGACGGAGAGGGAGGAAGGTATTTCGCCCTCGGCAGAAAGATTCAATGGAGGAAATGCCAAACCAAGACCCAAAGCGGAGAAAACAAGGAGGGTAAATAATCTTTTCTTCATATTCGCGTATCCTTTCCGTTTCTTGGTGGAAGAAACAAGTTAGCCTTTTATTCCGCCCACGCTGAGATTCACCATCAAACGTCTATTAAGGATGGCGAAAACCACGAGGATCGGCGCGGCCATGAGGAAGATGCCGGCAAGACGCGTCGGCGTGTTCGCAAGCTCGGTTGTCATGACATTTTGGAATTCATACATACCGTAAGCCGCGACGGGATGAGAAGGAAGATAGACCATTGGAATCTGGTAATCGTTCCAGTAGGTGATGAAATTAAGCAGGAAGACGGTCATGATCGTCCCAATGCTTAAAGGCAAAATCACCTGGGCCATAACACGGAAATTGGATGCTCCATCAATCTTCGCGGCCTCAGAATACGCCATAGGGATCGATTTGAATTGAGCGTAGAAGACCAGGAAATAGATGCTGAGGAAATTGGCTTTTAAAATGAAAAGTCCAATGAAAGTATCATAAACACCCAAAGCCTTGGTCATTTGGATTTCGCTAGGAAGGGCACCTACGATGGGGAGAGCCATCGTGACGATAACAATAGAGTAGATGACTTTGGAGAAGCGGAAGTTAAAGCGAGCGACCGCATAGGCCACAAAGCAAGGCGTGATGGTCGCGGCTAATCCGCAGAGGAAACTATAAAGCAAGGAGTTGCCGAAAAGATCCAGCATGTAAAAATAGGTGTAGGAATCCGTCTCAGCGTCATAAACGGATACGTAGAAATTCCGATAGGCCGTGGCGTAATTATCAAACGTGAATGAAGTTGGCCACCCCGTTGTATTGCCCATAAAGTCATATTCAAAAGGGGTTTTGAAGCTTGCAAGAACCGCCCAAAGAACAGGCAAAAGAAGACTAAGCGTATAGAGGAAAAGGCAAATGAAGAGAACCAAAGCAAGCCAATTGAACGGCTCTTTTACGGTGCTTTTATGCCTCTTAGACCGAGAGAACATCGATAAAGTCTTCATGCGTTGTCCCTCCTCATCAAGAAGTGGTTAGCTAGGAAAGTCAAGGGCAAGGCGATGACCGTGCAGCATAAGCCCAAAGCCGAGGCGTAAGGGTATTCAGAAATACCCAAGGTAGAATCATTCGCCAGACGGAAGAGATAATAACCGATTGTCCAATCCCCGTATTCGGCTTTGGAGCCAAAGAAGGACCAGAGATTCGCTTGATTGGTGAAGATGGTCGCGATTCCTGAGATCAAGAAGGTCGAGATGGTCGGCAAGCATTCTGGGATGACGACATGGACCAGCTGACGAAGCGGGCCTGCTCCATCAACTTTCAATGCGTCGTTTATCTCCGGGGAAATTTGTTCCATTGCCCCGGTGTAAAGCAAGACCTGCGAGCCAAAGCCGATCCACACGCAATAGAAGAGAATGGTCGGGAAACGGGTGGAAGAGTCAACCAACAATCCCAGCATATTCGTGCCAAAGGCATCGTTGATGTATGTAACAAGGCCTTCCTGGACGAAATATTTATAAATCATGACCAGCAAAATGGAAGGAAGGACACTAGGGATAAAAAGAATAAACTTGAAAGTTTTGCCAAGTGGCTTTTTCAAATAAATGTAATAGGAGAAAAGAACGGCAAGGGTCGTTCCTACCAAGACGCAGAAAAACCAAACAAGTAGCGAATTGAGCAAGGCATCAGTCAAAATCGAAGTCAGTGTCAGTTCGCTCCAGACTCTGGAGAAATTCGACAGCGTCCAGGTATATGTGCCGGTTACGGAATCGTAGCTTTTGAAGGAAAGCAAAATGACGTTGAAATTTACACCGACATAAAAGATAGCAAATTGGGCAAGCGGTAAAATGATAAGGCAAATATAAAATACGAGCTCGCGCCAATCGATTTTCTTTCTTTTGGCTTTTCGATATTTCCCTTCAGGCAAAAGGCTGGCTTCCATAACCGATCAGTTCAAAGTGTCCCAACGGGCCTTTCCGTTATAGGCCGAAAGCCCCTCGAAATAGGCCTCAGCGGTCGTTCCGCTGGTGGCGGAATCAGAGAAAACCGTATAAGGATTGGAATAAACCTTACCATTGATTTCGGTAGTCCAGGCATAGGTCTCGAGGTTGAAAGTCGAAGAGTTATTGATAACTTTTGAGTTGGCAGAAACGGGGTTCAAAATGTTGCTGTCATTTTTCATGGCGATGAGGTTCTGAGCGTAGAAAGTGGCTTTGTTTTTGTCCTCTTCGGTTAGTTCATAGGAAAGGGCCCGAGTCAAAGATAGTTCGGCAGTGAAAGCGCTGAGGTTAGCGTCGGTGTGGGCATACTCGAGGAAGAGTTTGGAAAGTTCAGGAAGCTTGGTTTTGGCGGAAACAAAGCAATAGGATTGGTTTTGGTTGAAAAGCGTTTGTTTCTGGCCGATTTTCTCTTCGCTGGCTTTTGGGATGGAGAGGAAACCATATCTTCTATCAGCTTTTCCTTTGCCGTAAGCCGCCTCGCAATTATTGAAGATATTGGTGCATTCGTTTTCCCACCACGACCCGTCGAAAAGCATCGCGTATTCGTCGGAACCGGCGTTGTAGTTCTTGATGAATTTTGTCTGAGCCGCGGATTGGTTGTCGCCGTTGCGACCCATATGGGGGGTAATCGTCTTCATAAACTGCAGGGCTTTAAGTTTCCCTTCCTGTTTCTGCAAGAGATAGCCATTGGTGTCGTCGATTTTTGTTTCCTCGGTCGTGGCTACGCCATCTTCAATAGAGGAAACGAGCGGAACAGTGCCATCAAGAGTGTAATTGACTTTTGCATTCTCAACCCCTTCGAAATCGCTCCAATAAGAGGTCAGCGCGCGATAAATGTAAGGAAGGCCATTGGAGCCCGAAAAGGCAAAGGGGTGCATGCCCAAAGCTTCAATGCGTGAAACGAGTTTGTAAAACTGCTCATAGGTCGCGGGGAGGCCATCATCATAATCGCCTTCTTTTCCATTGGGGCCGGAGGATTTTTTGTCTGTTTTAGAAGACACGAAATTCCCCGAGGCATCGAAGAAAAGGTTTTTGTCTTCAAACAAATCGTAATCGTAAGTGAGACCATAAAGCCCATCGTAGAACGGAATAGCGTAATACTTTCCGTCCTTGGCTTTTAGATAATCCTTCATTTCCGACGAAAGCTTGTCCTCGATGGATTCCGTTTCGCCGAATTTGGTGAGCTTTTCACTGACGGTGGAACTAATGTCAAGAAAGTTTCCCTTGTTAACGTGATCGAAATAAGACACGTCTTCAGTAAAGTAGACATCTTGCTCAAGAGAGCCACTTAAAAGAGTGGTTCCGTTATAAGTGCGTGAAGCCAGGACGCGGACGCTGACGCCCTTTTTCCCCTCTTCGAAGGAGACATCCTTGTATTCTTCCTGAAAACGGTTAGCCAAACTTTGAAGCCAGTTAGTGCCGAGCCCGCCGTCATAAGTGGCGACCAAAAGGACGCTTTTGCCCTCCGAGGAACCACCGCTTTCCCCGTCGTTTTTCTTAGTCGTGCCATTGCAAGAAGCAAGCATGGCGATGGAGGCGAGTGCCAATACTGTGTTTTTCGTTTTCATGAATTTGTTCTTCCTTGATTCTTATCTTACTCCCACCTTGGTCTTCAAAACGTGAAAGGGGTTTCAGTGTGCTTTATTGTAAGAAGTTCGTTATGACCGTTCTTGCGCTATCTACTTAAAATTTTGTCCTTTTTTATCCCTATAAGAAAAGTAGGCAATGAATGCGTTTTTTGCTCAAAAGCCCGAGAATCTCGGAACTTACGCGTTCCTTATTTCTTTATTCTGCGACAGAACATTCTTCCTCAAGTTGCGATTTTCTATCTATTAAATATTTTTTGGACTTAGTACGTTCTTAGCTTCTAAGTTTCCTGATCAGCCTCCGCACGCCCACTTGTCGAAAAATTGCTTTTCAAAACCAACAAATTGTCTTTTTTTATCTCAGGCAATGAATAAATCCTCTATTTTATGCGATTTTTAAAGATTAGTTCCTGCGCTTTTTTAAAGTTCATCATTCAACTATCCTTTTGAAAACGATAAGATTAAGGCATGAACCATTTTAAATTGGATTCGGATAGCCCGTCTCGCCCCTTAACCTCCCATCAGATTTATCACGACTACCCCCACTTTCACACGCATGACTATTGGGAATTTATGATTGTGACGGATGGGATCTATCGTCACGAAATAAACGGGCTGACCCTCAAAGCCAGCGTCAATAGCGGCTATCTCATCCGCCCTGAGGACTGCCATGCAATCTTCGGCGAAGGAGAAAAGGCGGGCCACCTCAATATTCTCATTCAGAACGAAGCGATGCTAGCAACCTGCGCTTTCATCTCTCCCTCGATGATTGAAGAGCTAAAAAAGCCAAATGTACTTGAGGTTTCTTTATCTCCTCATCAAGCCAAAAAGATAACCGACATCTGTAATTTGCTGCGCTTTGGAAAACTAAGGAGCGATGATGAGTACAGGCTCTATTCTCAGCTCCTTATGAATGACATCGTCTCAACCGTCTTTGAGCAAAACATCCTTTTCGAGAATGACCGTCCGAAATGGCTCAATGAGATCATCGCCGAGATGCAACGTCCCGAGAACGTCTATTGGGGCGTGGGCGACGTGCTTTCTAGAGTCGACTATTCGCACGCTCACTTCGCGAAGCTCTTCAAGAAATACATGGGGATGTCTTTGGTCGCTTATTTAGCCATTGTGAAGATGAATGCGGCTCATGACTATCTCCTTCATAGCGATCTCCCCATCAGCGACATCGCCGCGAATCTCGGTTACGAATCCAATTCCCATTTCAACCACGTCTTCCATAAGCATTACGGCATCTCCCCTTCCCAGTATCGAAAAGAAAAGAAAGCCAAAAGCGAAACAAAAGAAATGAAGCCAGGGTTTGGGGAATGAAGTCCTCCACAAAACAACGGCCCTATTCGATGTCGATATCCGACTGAGCGAGATTATAAATGTCGACGTTCGTCTCTATTTTTATTTCCTTCACGATATAGCCTCGAATAAGGCAAGCGCTTTTGAACTCCTCGATCCTGTTTTCGCCTTTGATGTTCTTCAGCGTCACGACGGCTCCAAATTTAAGCGGGGTCTGCGCCGCAACCCTTTGCCTTTCTTTCGATGTGATTACGATTCCATAGTTCCCTTGTCCATCCAGTTTTTTTCCGCGCCTATTCTTTTTAAGCAAGCTCGAAATGAACTTGGTGTTCTCCCATTTTCGGAATTCCTGCCTCGCTTTCCTTTCGGTAACGAAGCCCCCTTCTTCGTCTTGAAGATTCTCATTGACGTCAAGAAGCCGGGAGCCAAAGACGATGCCGAAGCGAAGCGAGAGCTCCCTTTGGGTGTAATCAACGCCTTCGTCTCGATCACAAGGCGGGAAATAGCAAAGGGCGGCTCTAGCGATGTAAGGAGAGCGATTATCCTCCCCTTTCGGGACCGGGATACGGTAATTCGATGTTTTATATTTCGCGCTCGTCCCGCTTAGAAGGAAACGAATCTCGTCTTTGGGGCAGGAGAGAATGTCCTCAATTCGAATAGGGACGACGCCGAATCCGATTTTCTCGTGCAAAGCGTTCTTCTCCCCCTTATAGGCCCAAGATGCGGCGGAATCGATAAGAAGGGCCTTCGCGCATTCGCGTGAAATCCCTAGAACGTCAATCAGGTAGGCGAGCTTTCTAGCGATCAAAGGCGCGGCAAAGGAGGTCCCATAAGCCTCTTCCATCCCATTAGAAGAGAAAACGCGGATCCTCTGATCCACATCCCCGCCGTAATAAGAGACATCCGGCTTGCGGAAGAAAGAAAGAATCGGCCCAGACCGGGAATAGCTCGCGGGAGAGAGGTCTTTCCTCACCGAATTCACGACCAAGGAGCAAAGGGAATCCGCCGGGGACCCCACTCTTTTCTTCCCGTTTTCGAAAGCATCATCATTCGTGCCCGCCACAACGAAGATCACATCGTACTTCGCTTGAAGCTCGTCGAGCTTCGCCCCGTCATAGGACACGAAGTTCCGCGAAGCCTCTTCTCTGGTCCCTAAACTTAGGTTCCAAACATGAACGTCTAGATTATTTCGGATGATATCTTCTATTTTGGTGATGAGCCTGCTGGGGCTGATGCCCTTTTTGCATACGCCGAAATGACGGACCTTGAATCTGCCACAGCCATCGTCAAGAGAGGGGTTAAGCGAGGGCCCGTCGACGATAAGCGAGCTTACTGAGGTGCCATGGGCATAGCACTCCTCGTCCTCGGGGGTGTATTTCTCGAATTCGTCTAGCATCGGGCGATAGTCCACCCACGAGGAGAAATAAGCATTCTTATCGAAGAGGGTGTCAATCACCCCAATCGTGGGTTCGTTCTTCGGCGATGGAATCGCCAAAGTATCCTGTCTCCTACCTCCGGAAGAAAAGGTCACTTTGGAGAAATCGCTTGCCACCATCGAAATGAGATAAGGCACTTTCTCCAAAAGCAGGTTCAGGACCTCAGGGCGAACAGAGATCGTGTTCCTCCCGACGGGATAATAGTCCCGGATCTCCAAGGCATAGCAAATCTCGCTGACGGATAGCTCGGTTGCAAAGAAGGTGATCAAAGAGGCCTCAGGAGATTCCTTTCTCTTATCCGCAGCGTTAGGCAAGGCGAAAGACGACAAAACGGAGCAATCGATGATAACGTCCCTTATTCTGCTTTTAGGCAAAGGGTAAGAGGCGTAATTGAGTTTCTTATCGTTAGAGAAATTGACGGAATTGGCTTCGCCACTAAGCTCATTCTCAACAAACGAACCAGCGACTTTGAGATCCCGGATGGCTTCCTTCAAACGTTCCCGGGAAACGTAATGGGTGATGATGTGAAAGGTTGAATCCCCATTTTCGCCGAACCTTGCCCCGACAATCGTTTCATTGCTGTCGCCCGAGCCTTTCCGGAATAGATCTTTTATGCGATTGGATTTGGCGGCCACGTCTTTGTAGACCGCGTCCACGAGGCAATTCGCGACGATGCTTCCGCCGACAGAATAAAAAGCGAGGACCCGATCCAAATCGTTTGCGAGCTTTGCAAGTTCCTGACTTGTGACCGTTTTTGTTTTACCCAAATTTCTTGGCCCGGGGGAGGAGGGGTTGCTCTCGGAGCTGAAAGGCAATTTGATGCTAAGAATCGCGTTCATGGCAGAGCCCCTTCATCTCGCGCGATACACTGCTTTTCGAAATGCCCGTCAGCATCTCGATTTCCCTGGTGGTGAACCCTTCTTTGGCCAAAACAGCCAAAGAAGGTTCCTCCCCCTTCCGCAGCTGTTTGTAAACGCGTCTAAGGTAATCGTATTCGATTTCTTCGTCGGAGAACGCCAAAGCGACTTTAAGCAGCTGTCTCATCTCCCCCGGATAAGGCAAAGGGGAGGAGACACGAAGGATTTTGTTGAAAAGGCGCATATCGCTTTTCTCCGCGCTTTTTTTAAGAAGAAGGGCCAAAATGCCATCAGAGACCTGAATGAGGTCCTCCTCAGAATAACGATCGAAGGAGATCTTCGCCTCGAACCTCCTAAGCAAAGCCTCATCCAAAGAAGAAAGCAGATTCGTCGTGGCGATGATGAGAATCTTGTCCGAAACCTCTTCGAGTTCCTTCAGGAAGGTGGAGGTGACCCTGCCCATCTCCCGGACGTCGTTTTTGTCCACCCGCTTCATCACCAAGGAATCGATCTCGTCGAAGAGCACGATGGCATTCAAGGACCTCAAGCGGGCAATATCCTTGAAAAGAGAAACCAGGTTCTTCGCAGTCTGTCCCAAATGGCTGTCGACGAGCGCCTCCGTGTTAACAATGTAAAGATCCCTGTTCAAAAGCCTAGCGAGCTGATAGGCGGATTCGGTCTTCCCTGAGCCCGGCTTGCCATAGAAAAGGACCTTCGATATCGGGAGGCTCTTCGCGCAGGAACGAGCGATGCCAAGAAGATCCTCCTGGATGCATTCAGGCAAAAACAGAGGCTCGTTTTTCTTAGGCGCCTTCTCAAAAAAAGCATATTGGGCGTCGCCAATTTGAGGAACGAAAGAATCCGAAGTCGCGATGAGTTCCATAAGGTAATCCGCGACCGGGCCTTTCCCCGCCTTGTCAAGCTCATCGGCGATGCGCGAGACCTCGTCGCGGAAGGAATAATCATTCCCGTCCACATGGTATTTGACTAGATTGATGATGCTTTGGATTTTCATGGCTTTGCCCCTTTGGCCACCATTATATTTTCCTATTGGGACAAGTTCCATTGTTTTTGGGACACTTTCTATTTCTTGAACAAAATCATTCATAAATCTCCTCCTACCATATTAATAAAGAGGAATTTCATGTTATTCCCAACAAAACCAAAAAAATCCCGAAATCGGAGGATGGAATTATGCATAGGGTGGCTCAAAGCCAAAAAAGGCAATTCTATTTCGCCTTATCTTCTTTACGCCAACGGAAATTCCCATTGACCCCCGTGACATCGGTGTAATAGACAAAGGTATCCGGGTATTTTT
>CAVEPD010000032.1:0-17959 GCA_963617535.1 bacterium | reverse complement strand
ACGTCCCGGCGATGGTTATTATACTCACCTCTTTTGACTTTGCCACATTATTTCATAAGCCCTTTTTGAAGCGCTTTTCTATCCCGATTTCGACCCGCCTTGTATAATCCCTTCGTTATGAGCGAAGAGAGAAACTCCAAGAATTGGATCCTAGTCCGCGGGGCTAGAGAAAATAACCTAAAGAATGTGAATGTCGATATTCCCAAGGGTTCCTTGACGGTGTTCACGGGATTATCGGGCTCAGGCAAATCCACTTTGGCTTTCGACACAATTTTCGCCGAAGGGCAAAGACGTTATATGGAGTCGCTTTCTAGCTATGCGAGGCAGTTTTTAGGCGGCTTTGAAAAGCCGGACGTCGATGAGATTCAAGGGCTTTCCCCTGCTATCTCAATCGATCAGAAATCCACCTCCCATAACCCTCGTTCGACGGTGGGCACGGTGACGGAAATCTATGATTACCTCCGTCTACTTTACGCTCGCATCGGCGTGCCTTATTGCCCGAATCACCATCGGCCTATCACTGCTTTCTCTCCTCTTGCGATGACTAACGCCATCCTTTCTTACCCTGAAGGTAGCAAGATTCAAATCCTCTCTCCTGTTGTGAAACACGAGAAAGGGACTCACGCGGATACTTTGGAAAAGCTTAAGAAACAAGGCTTCGTCCGCTTGAGGGTCGACGGGGAGATTCTTTTGATGGAGGAAGCAAAGCCTCTAGAGAAGAACAAGCGTCATGACATTGAGGTCGTGATTGACCGCGTTGTGATAAAAGAGGGGATACGTCAACGCGTTTCCGAGGACGTTGAGCTTGCTTTAGATTGGGGACACGGGTATCTGATCGTCCTTACTCCAGAAGGTGAGAAACTCTTCTCCTCTCATCACTCTTGTCCTGAATGCGGTTTTTCCATTCCCGATTTGGAACCTCGTCTATTCTCTTTCAATGCGCCTTTGGGGTATTGCCCTGATTGCCATGGCTTGGGCATCAAACGTGAGGTGGCGATTGATTTGCTTATCCCGGATGAGGATAAGAGCATCCAGGATGGGGCGGTTCGTTACTTCGCCAACATCGTTAACACGACGAATCTTGAATGGAAGGAATTCGAATATCTTTGCAACCTCTATAAGATCCCTTTGGATAAACCTTGGAATAAATTGACCCAGGCCCAAAAGGATATTGTCCTTTATGGGTCCAAAGAACCTCTTTCCTATACGCTTACCTCCGTTAACGGGAACAAGATGAACCGCCATGGCTTCATTGAAGGTGCAAAGACGAGAATCGAAAGGCTCTACCGCGAGACGACTTCTGATTGGATGAGAACCTATTATGAGTCTTTCATGAGAGATTCCGTATGCGAGACTTGCCATGGGGCAAGACTTAATGAGGCTGCCTTATCCGTTCAAGTGAATGGGTTGAACATCTATCAAGCAACGGAGCTATCCTTAGATAAATTTGTGGCTTGGGTGAGCGATACAAAATCAAAATTGACGCAAAACCAGCACCAAATTGCTGATCTTGTTCTAAAAGAAATTGCAAATCGCGCCTCTTTCTTGGTCAATGTCGGCTTGGATTACCTCTCTTTGTCCCGTTATGCGATGACTTTGTCGGGTGGCGAATCCCAACGTATTCGTTTAGCCACGCAGATCGGCTCTCGTCTTTCGGGCGTGCTCTACGTTTTGGATGAGCCTTCAATTGGTCTTCACCAAAGAGACAACGATAAGCTGATCCGTACACTCAAAGAGATGCGCGATTTGGGAAACACGTTGATTGTCGTTGAACATGATGAAGACACGATGCGCGCCGCGGATTACTTAGTTGATATTGGCCCAGGTGCTGGCGTCCATGGTGGCCAAGTCATCGCTCAGGGCGACCTAGCGACTATTGAAGCCTGCCCTGAATCCGTTACGGGGGCCTATCTTTCTGGAAGAAAAGCGATTGAGGTTCCTAAAACCAGAAGGAAAGGAAACGGCAAATCAATCGAAATTATTGGGGCGACTTGCCATAATCTTCAGAACCTCAATGTAAAAATTCCCCTCGGTAAGTTTGTTTTGATTACTGGCGTCTCCGGATCGGGTAAATCCTCTTTAATCAATGAGACTTTGGTTCCTGCAATTTCTCGTTCTCTTTCTAAAACAAAATCTGGAGAGCCTTTAGCCCTTAAGAAAATCAAAGGTTTGGAGAATATCGACAAACTTGTTGCAATCACTCAGGAGCCAATCGGCAGAACTCCACGTAGCAACCCTGCCACATATATCGGCGTATTCGATGATATTCGCGGACTCTTTGCGGAAACCGAAGAGGCCCGAGCCCTTGGATATTCTAAAGGCCGCTTCTCCTTCAACGTCCCTGGCGGACGTTGCGAAAAATGCCAAGGCGCAGGCGTTACTCGCATCCCGATGTCTTTCCTCCCTGACGTTTATGTTGTTTGCGACGAATGCGAAGGGAAACGTTACAACGAAGACACGTTGCGTTGCTATTACAAAGGCAAAAACATTCATGACGTGCTTGAGATGAGAGTCGAGGAAGCTTGCGAATTCTTCAAAAATAGGCCGCAAATCTACCGCAAAATTAAAACTTTGGAGGAAGTTGGCCTTGGCTATATCAAACTTGGCCAACCCGCGACTCAGCTTTCCGGCGGTGAGGCACAGCGTGTCAAATTGGCTGCGGAACTTCAAAAGAAGGCGACCGGAAAAACGATATACGTCCTCGATGAACCGACCACTGGTCTTCATAGCGATGACGTTTCTAGGCTCATCAAAGTCCTTCAGTCTATTGTTGATCACGGAGACACCGTTATCGTCATTGAACATAACCTCGACATGATCAAGGTCGCGGACTGGATAATCGATCTTGGACCCGAAGGCGGGTATCGCGGTGGCAACATCGTCGCGGAAGGCACGCCTGAAGAAGTCGCAAAATGCGAAGCTTCCTTCACGGGTCAATATTTGAAGCCAATGCTCGCCAAGAAAGGGAACTAAGGCTTTGCCTTAATTTGTTTGCCCTAGATAAAGAGAAAACATAGAATATCGCCATGTTTATCTTGTTTCTTGTTTTCGGGTTATTGTGCTTGGCAGGCGGAGTCTATTTCGCCATCACGAAGATGAAGGCCTTTTGCCAAAACCATAAGGCTCTTAAACTGGAGAAAAAAGACTTCCTATATCTTGCCCTCGAATGCGTTTTGTTCGCAATCGGTGGTTTGCTGATTCAGCTGGGAATTCAAAACGGATGCAAATGGGATATGACGGGCGGAGAAACCGCCATGTCGCTCATCGGTGCTTTCTTTTTCCTTGGGCTGTTTGGCGCGTTTTGTCTCTCTTTCACCCTTAAGCATTACAAGGCTGATTTTGAAAAGAAACAGGCCAAAATCAACGGAATACTAGTATACGTCCTGCCTGTTTTGGCAATTTGCGCCTTCTTGCTTCTTGGCGAAGGGGTGGCGAATCACCTTGTTTATCCTTTGGTTTCTGGCTTTTCGATCGGAAGTAATGGCTTCCAGTGGGCCACCTATCAAAATAGTAGTTCTGGTTTCCATATTGCCTGGTATGCGATTTGCATTCTTCTTGGCGCTATTCTCGCTTATAAAATCTCCGATCACAATTTCTATAAGGAATTCAAAAAGCACGGCATCATCGATAGTTTGTTTGTAATTGCCTTGATTGGCGGTATCCTTGGCGCCCGCATTTGGTACGTTGTCGGCAACTTTGAAGGCGACGCCGCGAATGGATTGAGCTTTGCTGATGAGATCACAAAAGGTAATTGGTTCTCAATGTTCCAAATTTGGAATGGCGGTCTCACAATCCTTGGCGGAGCGGTTGCTGGCATCATCGTCGGAATGGTCTATATGACCAAAAAGAGGAAGTACGTGGATTTGAGATTCGCGGTTGACGCCTGTGTTCCGACGATTCTTTTGGCCCAGGCGATTGGACGTTGGGGCAACTTCTTCAATCATGAGGTCTATGGCGTTTCTGTGGATATGTCCACCTTCTCTTTCTTGCCCACTTGGATCCGTTATCAAATGGCTACTAGCTTCTCCAATGGCATGCCTAGCGGGACGACGATGTATGTTCCTTTGTTCCTAATCGAGGGAATCATCAATATTGTTGGATACTTCGTGATTGCAAAGCTTATTCCGGCTGTCTGGCCTGAATCCAAAGGCAGGGCCAAGGGAGATTTGGTCGGTTTCTACTTAATTTGGTACGGCATCGTGCGCATTATCCTCGAACCGATGAGAAGCACGGACTTCAATATGGGAAGCAATGGCATGTGGTCCATTTGGAATTCGCTTATTTATATTATCCTTGGCGCGTTTGTCGTCGTGGTCTTCCAACTTCTCGCTCTTTACGAAAAGAAGAAGGGCTTGCCTGATCAGAGCAAGACGTATTCCATCTTTTACATGATTCTTGAAGTTGGTTTCTTCGGCATTGGTGCTTGGTTCACCATCGATGGTGCGATGAAGATGGGCGGAGCCAAGGCCCCTGCTTACATCTTCGTATTCATCTTGGGCTTAGTGCTGCTTGTTTTGAATGGCTTCCTCTTCTATCGTTCCCTTAAACGCTTTAAGGGTTTGCCTGTTCAGCCTGTTGCCGAAATCGATGATGGCCAAAGCAAATTAGAAGACGATTCCAAGAAAACAGGAGACAATACTAAGGAGGAATAAAACCTCCTTTTTACTACCCATGGAAAAACAAACTCAAATTGTCATCATTGGAGCAGGGATTGCCGGACTCACAGCGGCTATTTATTTGAAGCGGAGCAACGCCGATTTCATTATTCTTGATAAAGGTGCTCCGGGCGGGAAGCTCAATAACATTCACGAGATTGAGAACTATTCTGGCTTTATGCCTATCTCTGGCCCAGAACTTGCACAAAATCTCCTTAAACAAACGCAAAACCTCGGTATTTCGGTGGATTATGGTAACGTCACTGGCGTCAAAAAGTCCGCAAAAGGCTATTCGATTTTTGCTGATGGAGATGAAATTCAATGCAAAGGAATCATCCTTGCGACAGGCATGAGCAATCGGAAAGAATGCGTCCCTGGAGAAAAGGAATTCCTAGGGAGAGGCGTTTCTTATTGCGCGACTTGCGACGGCAATTTCTTCAAAGGGAAAACCGTGGCCGTTGTTGGCTACGAAGATCATGCGGTCGAAGACGTTATCTACCTTGCTGGCCTTGCTCAAAAAGTTTATTTCTTCCTCCCTCAAGACCTTCAAACCGTTGAGACTCATCGACAGGCTTTGCTAAATCTTAAGAATGTTGAAATTCACATGCACGCCCCCCTTCTTTCTGTTTCCGGAACCCGTCTGGTGGAGTCTATTAAAGTCCTTGAAGAGGGAAAAGAAACGGCCTACGAAGTAAATGGTGTTTTCCCTCTTTATGGGGAAGTTCCTTCCACCGCTTTCGCGTCCTCCCTTGGTCTTAAGACCGAAAAACAATTCATCTGCGTTAACGAGAATATGGAAACCTCGCTTCCTGGGGTTTTTGCCTGTGGCGACATCGTCTTCAAGAAGCTAAGACAACTTGTAACGGCCGCTAGCGATGGGGCAATTGCCGCCACTTCCGCTATTTCCTATCTACGTTCTTAAAATTGTGCCTTTTGATATTTAGCGTCCGAATTTGTTTTTTGGTATCCCAAAGCCTAAAAGTTTTGGTTACAATACCCCCCGAAAGGTGGTTTTAAACCATGAAAAAATTTCTTCAGTTCTCCGGTCTTATCGCAGCCGTAGTTGCGGTCGTCGCCTTCGTCCTCATGCTGACCTGCCCCTCTTTGGTCTACAGTTCTGGCATCACCGATCCGGTCAACATTGCTGGTGTTGACGGCATTTTCGGTAAAGTCTCTACCACTACCATCCTTGGCACCACGGTTTCCGCTACTGTTTACCATGCGACCCCGAGCGCCATCATCGCCTTTATTGTTTTGATTGCCGCGATGGTCATCCTTATCCTTGGTGCTCTTCTCCCCATCCTTAAGATCAACGCCCTCAACAAATTCTCCGGGCTTTTGAACCTCATCGCCGTTATCGCTCTTGTTGTTGCCGGCGTCCTTATCTTCATCGAAGTCCCTTGCTTCTGCGCGGCTCAGTCCAACGAAAATATCACCGTCAGCACCGATGGTTATTCTCTCGGCGCTGGCTGGATCATCTCCGGCATCTGCGCGATTGCCGCTGGCGTTCTCGCCATCGCTCCTGCTTTTGCTAATTTCCTTGCCAAAGGCAAAAAGAAATAAGCAATTTCTAATTAAAAGTTAAAAGCCTGCCCGTTGAGAACCGGGCGGGCTTTTTTCGTTTCGAAAAGTTAGTATACTAGCCGAGGTAATTGAGAGTTCCTTATGCCGAAGACGTTATCTTTTGCCGGCGAAGTCAAAGAAGAGATCGCCACCCATCAATTTCTGGACTCCGCGATTAGGAGCCTTCTTTCTTCTTTCGCCAAAACCGCAGGTGAGATTCATATTTCCGGTGGCAAAGAAGAGTTGGACCTTTCGACTGAAAAAGCCAATATCGCTAAATTCCTATATTTGACTATCCGCAATGTCTATGGCGTTACTCCACGCTTTGCTTATACCAAGGGTATTGGCTTCCGGAAAAGGGTGAAGTTCCATTGCTTGGTTCCTGAGGCGGATTACATTCTCTCTGATCTTCAGGTCGATTTCCTTTCGGGCAAATTGCCTAAGGATTTGACCTCCACCCCCGATCAATGTGCGGCTTATTTGGCAGGGGCTTTTCTTGCCGCGGGCTCGGTGAATGACCCTTCTAGCAGCAACTATCATTTAGAAATCGCTTTAAGCGACCAAACCTATGCGAATTGGATCTCCCATTTGATTAACAGGGTTTCTTCCCATAATTTCACTTCCAAAGTCGCGAAGAGACGTTCCCAATATGTCGTTTATTTAAAAAGAAGTGACCAAATATCGGATTTCCTAGTTCTCATTGGCGCTCCCGATAGCTGCCTGAAATTCGAAAACGTTCGCGTGGACCGAGATTTTGCAAACATCGGTAATCGCTTAGCCAACCTAGACGGGGCTAACTTCTCCAAGACGATGGAAGCGAGCCAAAAGCAAGTTCAGGCCATTGAATACTTCGTGGAGCATGACGGCTGGGCCTACTTTGATAACCCCAAAAAGAAAGCCTTGATGGAACTGCGTCTTGAACACAAGGATGCTAGTTTGGATGAGCTTAGGGAGCTGCTGTCAGAAAAACTTGCCACCACCGTGAGCAAAAGCAACGTCAACCACCTGTTCCGGAACCTTTTAGAAGAGTATGAATCCGAAATCAAAGATAGCAAAAAATAAAAGTCTTGATGATTCTTTGTCCCTTTTGGGCCAGCTTGGGATGCGTATCACTTACCTAAGGAACAAAAAGAACATCTCTCAGCTTGAGCTTTCAATTCGCTCCGGCGTCAGCAAGAACTACATCAGCGATCTCGAAAATGGGCGCAGAAACCCCACGATTACCATTCTCCAGAAGCTCGCGAATGGGTTAGGGGTTTCTTTAGAAAAACTCTTTCAGGGCATCGTTCCCATCGATATCTAACCTCCTATAAGGAGAAATTTCCCGATTTGCCGATTTTTGGGGTTTGATTGTTGTTTGAAACCGCATTTCCACTTTGTATAATACGAACTGCAGTTTCATTAAGGAGGACCTAAGAAACATGTCCATCAAACTTGCAATCAACGGATTCGGCCGCATCGGCCGCCTCGCGTTCCGCCGCGCCTATGAAATGAATAAGGAAGCCGGCAAAGACATCTTCGAAGTTGTCGCGATCAACGACCTCGTCGACGCCCCCACCCTTGCTTATCTTCTTAAGTACGACACCACCCACCGCACCTGGAACAAAGACCTCATTTCCAGCGAAGACAACAACATCGTCTTCGATGGTCACAAGATCCCCGTTCTCGGCAAGAAAGATCCCCACGATCTCGCTTGGAAAGACTATGGCGTTGACATCGTCTTGGAGTGCACTGGCCGCTTGAAGAGCCACGAGGACGGCGACGTCCATATGGATAATGGTGCCAAAGGCGTCATCATCTCCGCCCCTTCTTCTTCCAAAGACATCCCGACCTATGTCTATGGCGTCAACAGCGACAAGCTCACTGCTGACCAGACCATCATCTCCGGCGCTAGCTGCACCACCAACTGCCTCGCCCCGATGATGAAAGTCCTCAACGACAAATTCGGCGTTGTCGGCGGCACCATGACCACCGTCCACGCTTACACCAACGATCAGCGCATCCTCGACCTCGCTGGCAGCAACATCCGCCGCTCCCGCGCCGGTGCCGCCAACATCGTCCCGACCTCCACTGGTGCCGCTAAGGCCGTCGGCAAAGTCATCCCCGAACTCAATGGCAAGCTCAACGGCAACGCCATCCGCGTTCCTGTCACCGATGGCTCCATCTGCGACTGCACCCTTCTCTTGAAGAAAGATGTCACCGCTGATGATATCAACGCCGCTCTCAAAGAGGCCGCCAATGGCGAACTCAAGGGCATCCTTGGCTACAACGATGAAGAAATCGTTTCCTCCGACATCCTCGGCAGGACCGAAGGCTCCATCTTCGACGCCACCCTTACCATGATCATCCCCGCTGGTGATGTTACCTTCGTCAAAGTCGCCTCTTGGTATGACAACGAATACTCCTTCACCTGCCAGATGATGCGCCTTGCTAAGAAGTACGGCGAAGTCCTCGGCGCGAAGTAATTCGTTCCCACTTTGAAACCTTGCCTCCCTTAACCGGGAGGCTTTTCTTATAGGGAAATCGATAAACTTGTTGGGAATTCTTAACAAGATGCTATTATTACCGGAGCACCCTTTTAGGGTGCTAAAATACGTCCGCATAAGCAAAAAGGAGTTAATAAATGCTTACTGTTGAAGATTTGAAAGGCTTAAACGGCCAAAAAGTCCTCGTCCGCGTTGATTTCAACGTTCCCCATAAGGGAGAGGCCATCAGCGATGACAACCGTATCACCGCCGCTATCCCGACCATCGCCAAACTTTTGAAGGAAGGCGCGAGGGTCGTCTTGATGTCTCACCTTGGCAAAGTCAAATGGAAGGACATCAAAAAAGGCAAGGCCACGATGGAAGACATCGAGAAGCAGATGAAGAAAAACGACCTCTCCATCGTTCTCAATCCCTTGAAGGAAAAACTCGATGCCGCCCTCGGCAAAGACGTCAAAGTCTCTTTCTCCACTGCCACTCATGGCGACGATCTTGCCAATAAGATCAACGCTCTTAACGATGGCGAAGTCCTTCTCGTTCAGAACACCCGTTATGAGGCGGGCGAAGAAGCCAATGATGCTGCTCTTGCCGCTGATTGGGCGAAAAACATCGACATCTTCGTGATGGATGCCTTCGGCTCCGCTCACCGTGCCCATGCTTCCACCTATGGCGTTCCTTCGATCCTCAACAAAGAAGGCAAGAAGACCGCGGTTGGCTATTTGATGGAAAAGGAAATCAAGAACCTCGGCCGCTGCGTCACTCCGAAAGAGAGCGAAAGGCCCTATATCGCAATCCTCGGCGGTTCCAAAGTCTCCTCTAAAATCGAAGTCATCGATTCGCTTCTTAAAAAGTGCGACAAGATCCTCATCGGCGGTGGCATGACCTACACCTTCAAGAAAGCCATCTTCGGCATCGATGTTGGATGCTCCATCTGCGAAGACGATCAGATTGAATACGCGAAAAAGTGCTACGAGACCGGCAAAATCATGCTCTCGGTCGACACCGTTATCGTCAAAGGCCTCGACTTCGACGATTTGAGCAAAGCCCCCGAGGATGTCCAAATCCTTGATGGCAATGACAAAGACTTCCCCGCGGGATATGAAGGCGCCGACATCGGCCCGAAGACCCGCGAGCTCTACAAGAAAGAGATCGAAGGCGCGAAGACCATCTTCTGGAATGGCCCGATGGGTGTCTTCGAGAACCCCGCTCTCCAGGCTGGCACCAAGGCCGTTTGCGAAGCGGTTGCCGATGCCACGGGCGAAGGCGCCTTCACCGTCATTGGTGGCGGAGACAGCGCGGCCGCTGCGAAAATCTTCGGCTACAGCGATAAATTCTCCCATATTTCCACGGGCGGCGGAGCTTCGCTTGAGCTCATTCAGTATGACGGACACCTCCCCGGCATCGATGTCATCGCGGAGGGCAAGTAATCATGTCTAGAAAAAAACTCCTCCTCGGCAACTGGAAAATGAATAAGACCCCCTCGGAAGCTAAGGCTTTTGCCCTTGGCTCCAAGGATATGGTCGAATTCGCCGTGAACAACGGCATCGACGTCGGCGTTGCCCCGACCTTTGTTTGCTTGCAAACCGTCGTCGAAAACGCGGACAAGAAGCTCATTATCGCCGCTCAAAACGTCAACGAGCATGACCATGGCGCCTACACCGGCGAAATCTCCATCGCGATGCTTAAGGAAATCGGCGTGAACTGGGTCATTCTTGGCCACTCCGAAAGAAGAACCTATAACGGCGAGACCTCCGTTGCTTGCAACGCGAAGATCAAAGCCCTGCTCGCGGCCAATATGACCCCGGTCTATTGCTGCGGCGAAACCCTTGAAACCTTCGAAGCCGGAAAAACCAAATCTTGGGTCGGCACGCAAATCGAAGAAGGTTTTGCGGGCTTAAGCAAAGAAGACGCGGAAAAAGTCGTTGTTGCCTATGAACCTATCTGGGCCATCGGCACCGGCAAAAACGCGACCAAAGAGATTGCGGAAGATACTATCGCTTCCATTCGCTCCGTCCTCAAGAAGATGTTCGGCGAAGAAAGCGCGGAGAAAATCCGCATCCTCTATGGCGGATCCGTCAAGCCCAACAACATCGCTGAATACATGTCCGAGAAAGACATCGACGGCGCGCTTGTTGGCGGCGCTTCGCTTGAACTCGACTCCTACAAGGGCCTCATTGAGAACCTTGTGAAGTAATGGCCTACGCTTCTTATCCTCAAGGGGATTCCCCCAAGAAATCCTCCTTCAGCGAAAATTCAATAAACAGCACCCCGGCAAACCGCTTGCTTGCGAAATCCTTCGGCTATATGGCCTTAGGGCTAGCGATCTCCGGCTTGGTTGCCTTCCTTACCTCCTATATCTTCGTCTATATCCTTAAGTGGGCGGGCGAAAGAGGGCAAATTGCTACCGCTTACTCCACGGGCTACTTCACCATCATGATCGTTTCCTTGGTGGGATTGCTTGTGAGCGGCTTAGTGATGTCGATGGTTATGGCGAGGAACAAGCATTCCGCTTGGGTCCCCTATATCCTCTACACCATCTTCATGGGGGTCTTCTTGAGTTCCTTCCTGGTTCTCGGGATCGACTTCCAGACCATTGGCGAGGCGTTCTTGCTCACCTCCACTTCCTTCTTCGCGATGTTCCTTATCGGCTACTTCGCAAAAGGCGGCAAGGGAATGAGAATCCTAGCCATGGTGAGCTCACTTCTTGCGACGATGATCCTCCTCTTCGCCCTGTTCTGGCTCATCAAGATCCTGGTCACGGGGAACACCATCGGTTATTACCGTTACGACATGATCCTCTCTGGGGCAATCTTGCTCCTCTCGGTTATCGTCGTCGCCTTCGATGCCTATAACATCAAACGCATCCTCGAGAAAGCGGACGGGATGAAAAACGTCGCCTTATATTGTGCCTTCACGATGTATAGCGATTACATCATCATCTTCCTCCGCGTTCTCTACGTCTTGCTGCTTGTTTCCGGGAAGAAAAAATAACATCCATTGATTGGGCCGCCGAGAGGCGGCCTTTTCCTTATATAATAAGGGACATATGGACGTGAGCCTCATTTGCCCTTGCTATAACTCCGCCTCTTCTTTAGAGAGGCTTTTGGATTCCTACAAAAAACAGGATTTCAAAGGCGAAATGGAGATTATTTTCGTCCTTGATCCTTGCAAAGACGGGACTGAGGAAATCCTTCAGAAAGAAGTTTCTTCTTCAATCCGACTTATCTCGAACAAAGAAAGACTGGGCGTTGTGCCTTGCCGCAACATGGGAATCGCACAGGCAAAAGGAAAATATGTCGGCTTTGTTGACGCGGATGACTTCCTGGAACCTAATTTCGTTTCGAAGATGCATGAGGCGCTAGTTGAAAACGATGCGGACGTTGTGAACTGTTCTTTCTATGTCAAAAGCCCGAAGAAAGAGTTCCCCTATCCCTTCCGGGGGAAAGACGGGGTTTATAACCGCGACGATGCAACTCAGAAGCTTTTGATGGATTGCTCTATCCGCGGCTTCCTTTGGAGCAAGATGTTCCGCAAAGAGCTTTTGCTAGAAAAGCCTTTGATCGTTCTTCCAAAGAGTCACTCCTTTGAAGATATGCCATTCTGTTTCTCTATTTTTGCTAAATGCAACAAGGTTGTTACCTTAAAAGATCCCTTATACCATTACTCCAAAGAGGGGGAAGATACCCTTTCAACCCGTAAAAACCCGAATCGGGCCCAGGAACATTTGGACTGCTTTGCCGTAATGCGCGCTTTCTGCGAGCTTTTAGGAGATGAAAAACTAAGGGAGGTCTTCCTTTCCTCAAAGCTAAGGAACAAATTCACTTTGGACTACGATCTTTCGAAATCAAAGAAAGATGGGCTTAGCAAAGAAGAGGCAAACAGGATTCTCAAAGAATTCTCTTATATATATAAAAAGGATAATAAGGATTTCTCTTCCCTAAGCGTCGCCTCGATTGTCAAAGAATCCTTAATCTTAGATTAAGAAGAAACGGAAGAAATTTCCTTCACTGCCCTTATATATAAGGAAATGCGGCAAAAAAGTTCCGCAGCCATCGAGAGTTTGAGAAAAACAAAAAATATTTGCAAAAACCCCTTGCGCCCCTCGCGTCCGGGGCGTATCATTTTGTCCGCACGCCACGAGGGAGACCCCGGGGCATGCGAGACTCGCCTACCCGCTAGCACGGGGCGCGCAGGGCGCGCGGCGGGCTGATCTTTGAAAACTAGACAGATAGACAACGAACACTTGAACGTCGATTCCAGAATTTGAGAATCAACAACCAGAGATGTAATTCGCGGGCCGATCGAAATTTCAAATCTAACATCCATTATATGGATTCATTGAGAGTTTGATCCTGGCTCAGGATGAACGCTGGCGGCGTGCCTAATACATGCAAGTCGAACGGGGCGGGGCAACCCGCCTAGTGGCGAACGGGTGAGTAACACGTAGGCAACCTGCCCCCGGGACCGGGATACCCAGGCGAAAGCTTGGCTAATACCGGATGACGGGGGGGACCGCATGGTCCCCCTCTGAAAGGCGCTTCGGCGCCGCCCCCGGATGGGCCTGCGGCGCATTAGCTAGTTGGCGGGGCAACGGCCCACCAAGGCGAGGATGCGTAGCCGATCTGAGAGGATGACCGGCCACAATGGGACTGAGACACGGCCCATACTCCTACGGGAGGCAGCAGTAGGGAGTTTTCGGCAATGGGGGAAACCCTGACCGAGCAACGCCGCGTGAGTGATGAAGGCCTTCGGGTCGTAAAGCTCTGTTACGGGGGACGAACGGCCCGCATAGGAAATGATGCGGGTTTGACGGTACCCCGCCAGAAAGTGACGGCTAACTACGTGCCAGCAGCCGCGGTAATACGTAGGTCACGAGCGTTATCCGGAATTATTGGGCGTAAAGAGTGAGCAGGCGGCTCGCTAAGCCGGGAGTGAAAGCGTGGGGCTCAACCCCATAAAGCTCCCGGAACTGGCGGGCTAGAGTGCCTGAGAGGTCAACGGAACTCCATGTGTAGCGGTGAAATGCGTAGATATATGGAAGAACACCGGCGGCGAAGGCGGTTGACCAGCAGAGCACTGACGCTCAGTCACGAAAGCGTGGGGAGCAAATAGGATTAGATACCCTAGTAGTCCACGCCGTAAACGATGATGGCTAGCTGTCCCATTCGGGGCGGCGAAGCTAACGCATTAAGCCATCCGCCTGGGAAGTACGGCCGCAAGGCTGAAACTTAAAGGAATTGACGGGACCCCGCACAAGTAGTGGAGCATGTGGTTTAATTCGACGCTACGCGGAAAACCTTACCAGGGCTTGACATCCCGGTGTTAACCATGGAAACATGGCGAGATTGCCGGTGACAGGTGGTGCATGGTTGTCGTCAGCTCGTGTCGTGAGATGTTGGGTTAAGTCCCGCAACGAGCGCAACCCTTGTCTTTAGTTGCCAATTACGGAACTCTAAAGAGACTGCCGATGCAAATCGGAGGAAGGTGGGGATGACGTCAAATCAGCATGCCCTTTATGCCCTGGGCCACACACGTGCTACAATGGCCGTTACAGAGGGACCCGATGCCGCGAGGCGGGGGGAATCCCAGAAAGGCGGCCCCAGTTCAGACCGAAGTCTGCAATTCGACTTCGCGAAGGCGGAATTACTAGTAATCGCGGATCAGCATGCCGCGGTGAATACGTTCCCGGGGTTTGTACACACCGCCCGTCAAACCATGAGAGGTGGCAACGCTTGAAGCCGCTGTCCCAACCGCAAGGGGGGAGGCGTCTAGGGCGGGGCTGCTGATTGGGGTTAAGTCGTAACAAGGTATCCCTACGGGAACGTGGGGATGGATCACCTCCTTTCTAAGGGGAAAGATGCCGGACGCCATGCGCTCCGGCGGTACACAACTTAAAACTATCGGAACTCTCGCGATTTCATCCAACGAGGTTCGCTATCTGCCTAGCTTTGAGAGACCAGGAGCCTCTCAGCCCCCGCTCTTTGAAAACCGGATATTACAAAACATGTTCTTTCTGTCGTCGTCGCGAGCGGAACCGGAGATCACCGGATCGATAGCTCGGAACGACGCGAATTGATCAAAGCAATTACTTAACGTAGCCGAATCAACAACAGATATGACTGATTTACGAAGAAATGTCAAATTGATAAGGGCGTGCAGTGGATGCCTTGGCACTGGAAGGCGATGAAGGACGCGACTACCTGCGATAAGCCTCGGGGAGCTGGAAGTGAGCTTCGATCCGAGGGTCTCCGAATGGGGCAACCCGCCCGGCGCAAAGGCCGGGCGCCGACCGTCTCTGACGGCCGGGCGCGACACCCGGGGAATTGAAACATCTTAGTACCCGGAGGAAAGGAAAGATTAACATCGATTCCGTGAGTAGCGGCGAGCGAAAGCGGAGGAGCCCAAACCATCTTCGGATGGGGTATGGGCCCGCCATTGAGGCATCGTCGATCGGAAGCGGAACGGCCTGGGAAGGCCGGCCACAGGGGGTGATAGCCCCGTACGCGGATCCGAGAGGCGGCCGGGCGGGTACCGGAGTACGTCGGGGCACGTGAAACCCTGACGGAAGGACCGCGGACCATCGCGGAAGGCTGAATACTAGCCAGTGACCGATAGCGCACCAGTACCGTGAGGGAAAGGTGAAAAGAACCCCGGGAGGGGAGTGAAAAGAATCTGAAACCGCATGCCTACAAAAAGTCAGAGGGCGTTAAAGCCTGATGACGTGCCTATTGAAGAATGAGCCGGCGAGTTGCGTTTGCGTGCGTGGTTAAGCCGAAGAGGCGGAGCCGCAGGGAAACCGAGTCTTAATCGGGCGTCCGTACGCATGCGCAGACCCGAAGCCCGACGATCTATCCATGGCCAGGATGAAAGCGGAGTAAAATCCGCCGGAGGTCCGAACCGACGTTCGTTGCAATGCCCGCGGATGAGCTGTGGATAGCGGAGAAATTCCAATCGAGTCGGGGGATAGCTGGTTCTCCTCGAAATAGCTTTAGGGCTAGCGTCGCGATCTCCCCGCGGGGGTAGAGCACCGAATGCATGATGGCCGCGCCTAGCGGTACTGAATGCAATCGAACTCCGAATCCCGCGCAAGGAACGTTCGCGGCAGTCAGAGCGCGGGGGATAAGCTCCGTGCTCGAAAGGGAAACAGCCCAGACCGCCTGATAAGGCCCCCAAATCGATGCTAAGTGTTAAAGGAGGTGGAGACGCCCAGACAACTAGGATGTTGGCTCAGAAGCAGCCACCATTCAAAGAGTGCGTAACAGCTCACTAGTCGAGTATCTCCGCACCGAAGATTCACCGGGGCTCAAGCATCGTGCCGAATCAGCGGATTTTAGTTTTTAGCTAAAGTGGTAGAGGAGCGTCCCGCGGGGGGCGAAGCCGCACCGTAAGGAGCGGTGGACCGCGCGGGAGCGAGTATGCCGGCGTCAGTAACGATGAGGGGTGGGAATCCCCTCCACCATTAGACCAAGGTTTCCTGGGCGAGGGTCGTCCCCCCAGGGTCAGTCGGGCCCTAAGGCGAGGCCGAGAGGCGTAGCCGATGGACAGCTGGTCGACATTCCAGCACATGAGCGCATGCGATGTGGTGACGGATCCCGCCAGCGGGACCCCCTTATCGGATTGGGGGCCCCTCAAGGCGGCCGGTGGGCAGGCAAATCCGCCCACGGAAAGCCTCTTTGCGGGGCGAGCGAAAGGGAGACCGAGTAGCGAAGCCCGCGGGGCGGGGTCCCGAGAAAAGCCGCTAGCTTAAGTGCGCCCATCCCGTACCGAGAACGGACACACGTGGTCAAGGAGAGTATCCTGAGGTGAGCGAGCGAACTGTTGTTAAGGAACTCTGCAAAATAGCTCCGTAACTTCGGAAGAAGGAGCGCCCCCGCGAGGGGGCCGCAGTGAAGAGGCCCAAGTAACTGTTTATCAAAAACACAGCTTTATGCTAAGCCGCAAGGCGACGTATATGAGGTGATGCCTGCCCGGTGCTGGAAGGTTAAAGGGAGGAGTCAGGGGGTTTCCCCGAAGCCCCGATCTGAAGCCCCAGTGAACGGCGGCCGTAACTATAACGGTCCTAAGGTAGCGAAATTCCTTGTCAGGCAAGTTCTGACGCGCATGAATGGTATAATAATTTGGGCGCTGTCTCGACAGCAGACTCGGTGAAATCTTAATACCTGTGAAGATGCAGGTTACCCGCGACTAGACGGAAAGACCCCATGGAGCTTTACTATAACTTAATATTGAGCAGCTGGCTCCCTTGCGCAGGATAGGTGGGACGCTTCGACGTCGGGGCTTTGGCCTCGGCTGAGCGGACGGTGAGATACCACTCTTGGGCGCCGGTTGTTCTAACGCGCGGGCTCACCCCCCGGCGGACAGTGTTAGGCGGGTAGTTTGACTGGGGCGGTCGCCTCCCAAAAGGTAACGGAGGCGCTCCAAGGTATCCTCAGCACGGTTGGAAATCGTGCCTCGAGTGCAATGGCATAAGGATGCTTGACTGCGAGCCCGACGAGGCGAGCAGGGACGAAAGTCGGACATAGTGATCTTGCGGTCCCGGATGGAAGGGCCGTAACTTAACGGATAAAAGCTACCCTGGGGATAACAGGCTGATCTGGTCCAAGAGTTCACATCGACGACCAGGTTTGGCACCTCGATGTCGGCTCATCACATCCTGGAGGGGAAGTACCTTCCAAGGGTTTGGCTGTTCGCCAATTAAAGTGGTACGCGAGCTGGGTTCAAAACGTCGTGAGACAGTTTGGTCCCTATCTGTCGTGGGCGTAGGAGGTTTGAGCGGATTGGTCCCTAGTACGAGAGGACCGGGATTAACCGGGCAACGGTACGCCGGTTGTCGCGCCAGCGGCACGGCCGGGTAGCTGCCCCGGGAGCGGATAAGCGCTGAAAGCATATAAGCGTGAAGCCAGCCGCGAGATGAGACCTCCCATCTGTGAAGAGTAAGGGCCCCCCTATGTCAGGGGGTCGATAGGCCGGAAGTGCAAGCGCCGCGAGGCGCTCAGCTGACCGGTACTAATAGCCCGAGGATTTGATTTCTTCGATTTTTTTCTCCCATTCCCCGATTTCCGTCGGGGGGATGAGGATATGTTGTTTGAGGCTGCGTTTGCAGCGATGGTCATGAAGGAGCATGCGAGTTTAGTGTCCGGTTTTCAGAGAGCGTCGGCCCTCAGGACGAAAAGAGTTCGGCGGCGATGGCGCGGAGGCCACACCCGGCCCCATCCCGAACCCGGAAGTTAAGCTCCGCAGCGGCGACGATAGGGGATC
>CAVEPD010000031.1:0-18905 GCA_963617535.1 bacterium | reverse complement strand
TTTTTATCCCGTCAGAAGAATCCGAAACAACACTCGCGGCCTTCTTATCCTCACCTTAAACCGGCCGATGGTTTTGTTTTCCATTCCGGCATCTCCACAGACAGGCTCTGGATTGCCTGAGCCGATTGGATGGCTAGATACCGATGCAACGCGCAAACTAAGCCGCTAGTCGTAGCAGTCGATGACGCTCGCGAGATTGGCCTTGTCGATCGCAATCTGGAGATTGGAGCGCTCACGCTGAAGCTCTTTGAGATCCGCTTTTGCTTTGCTTACGTCATAACCGCAGAGTTCGTATTTGTCCTCGTAGGTGCAGTCGAGGTGCTTAGGCAAGCCATCGTAATCCTCGGCTCTCTCGATGAAATCCATCTCGTCTTGAAGGTGGATCTCCCAAATCTCCGTTTTGATGAATTTGAGCTCCTTCATGAGCTTGCTGGGTCTTTTTGCATTCTTGCTTTTGCCTATGAATCTTGATGCGCGGTTTTTGCACATTCAAAATGCAACGGACAAAACAACGGTTGTCAAAGGTCGTGTTAATAGGTGCTATCTTCGTCCCACTTCTCCTGGTGGGTTTTCTGCCTATATAGGAAGAGCCGACTCCCCGAGTCCGCTTCCTTGACTCTTGTATAGCCATCCCAGACGTTGTAATGCTGATCGGTCATGATGTAAGTGGGGTAGCCTCCGTGCTTTTTCACCAGATTGAAGAGCAATCCGCCTTTCCCGAATCCTGGGGTCGGCACGTAATTCCCTCCGAAACCATGGTCATGGATGTAGAGGAAGCAGGGGTGCCTGTGGTAATTGATGAACAGGGCATCGTAGGTGGCGAAGGCATCTCCTCCTATGTAAAGGAGAGCGAAGCGCTTCGCCCCATGGCTTTCGTCATACGCTTCTTCCCTTTCGTATATGGCCAAAAGGGCGAAAGGGTCTTTCCAAGCTAAAGAGAACCTTGTCATGTCCTCTATTTCCCTTTGGCTCATCACGTAATGGGGTGTCCAGCCAGAAGGGGTCAGCTCACTTTCTTTAAGCTCTTTTATGTCTAAGAGGCGGTAGCCCCTGAAAGCCCCGGGCTCCGATAATTGCTTTATCCTAGTTTCCTTCTTATGAAGATAATCAACATAGATATAAGAATGCACCGCGTGGGTTTTGTTGAAGATGCTGATGAGGGTCCCGTCCTCTCCCGCGCCAGGGTAATAGAGAACACGGGAGGAGAAGAACTTCTCAACGTCAAACCGGTCTCCTTTTTTGTAATCTCTGATCCAACTAGGGATGTCCTCGTCTGCTAGATAATCTTTCAGTCTCATGATTGTTTTCTCCTTCCAAGGGGTTCGAAACCTTTTGCTCTCTTGCTTGCAACAAGACAGCACGGATTAAGGGGAAGCCCCTTGTTAATGTTTGTACATAATAAGTATAACGCTTTAGGCGAAAAACACAATCCCGCTTATTCTGCGCTCGTTACCCCCTCCCTTTTTGACTCGCTGTCCGTTTTTTGGGACGAGTGGGGCCGGCTTCGTCAAATTCCCTTGCGACCCTTTTTTCTTTTTCCTATGCTGCCTAATGGATTATTGCGCTTCCCTATTAAGGGGGGAGGAAGGAAGAATATGAAAAGAATCGTCATTTACACTGGCTCGTTCAATCCCGTCACCAAAGCTCATTTCGAGATCTTGAGCAAAACCGTTAAGACATTTCAGGTCGAGGAAGGTCTGTTCGTTTTGACTCCTTGGGGTGCGCTTAACCTTAAGTGCAGGAGCAAACAACATCAAAACTTCATTCTTAAGAAAGAGGTCAGGGAAGAGATGGTGAAGTCCCTTAGCAAATACGATCCCAAAATCAAATTCTGGGGATATGAGGTCGGAGGGAATTACCCTAAAACTTGCGACACCATCGCTAAAATCGCCTCTAGCTACAAAGGCTATGAGATCTATTGAGTCTATGGCGCTGACAAAGTTGGAAGCCTCTCCCATTGGAGGAATTTCGAATCGATCCTTTCCTCCGTCAAGTTCGTCATATACGAAAGGGGAGACGTCGATGCGAAGAAGATCATTGAGAGTGATCCCGTTCTTTCGAAATACCGTTCCTCATTCATCCTTCTCCCTCCCGTCACAGACGAAGGAATAAGCTCCACCATGGTGAGGGAGGAAAGCCGAGCAAAGAATACTTCGCTTACCGTGAGGGATTCCTGAAGCAAAAGAAACATCCTTCGCGCTTGCTGCGCCGCCCTTGGAGAGCCTTGAGGGTTATGCCATGGGGGAAAAGCGAGAGCAAAATCAATCGCGTCTCCTATTACGCCTATTACAACAAGAAAACCAAGAAGTGGGAGACGCTCACGGAGATCGAAGCCAAGAAGAAGATCCTCATCCCCCTCTACGTGAAGCTCCTGAGCGAGAACCCCATCTATCAGGCTCTTCTTTCCTCGACGAAGAAAGGGGAGAAGATCGCCCTTATCGGTAACAACGTCTTCAACTATTACTCCGAGAAGGCGAAGAAGGACTATTGCCGTCATTGCCGGTATGTCCGCACGATCTATCCGGATTTCTATCTCCCTTCCCTAAAAGAGATAAAGAAGGTCAATTGCCTCAAGGATTTCGTGAATCTCCCTTCTCCTCTAGGGTCTGCTGCAATCCTCAAGGCGATGCTAGACGGGGAGCTAGGCTATGAGGAGGGGAAGATCAAGGATCCCCATCATATCCTTGCTGAGCCCAAAAGGAAAAAGAGGCGATAAAGCCTCTAAGGGGAGAGCTTCTCTCCCTAAGGATGGTTCGCCTGAACCATGTATGTTTCTAAGTGATGAGATATAATTGAAAAATATGGAAATCAAAGAGAACACAAAAGTCGTCAGCAAATTCGGCGAGAAGGGGAGAATCCTTGAAAACAAGGGGCAAAGGCTCCTCGTCGAATTCCCTTCCGGGATCCTCAAATACAGAGAGGACGCCTTCCTTGGAGGCTATTTGTCTTTCGAGGATCCTTTGTTGCAAGAGGAAGTCGAATCCGAGAAAAAGCGTCTCGAGGAAGAAAAAGCGAAAAGCCTAAAAGCGGTGGAAGAAGGCAATGCCGTCGCGAAAGCGAAAGCGGAGAAGGAGAAAGCGGAAGAGGAAACTAAGAAAGCGGGCGCCAAGAAGAGCAAAAAAGAAAAGTCCCAGACCCCTGAGCTTGATAGCGGTTCTGCCCCGAAAGTCATCTTGCTCCGCCGCCACGCCTCTCACGCCAAGCAAGGCGCCATCCATGGGAAATACGTCACGATCGACGTGGATTCGGTGAAGATGAAGACCAAAAACAAACAGCAAGTGGTCGCTTATGATTTCCATAAGGATTTCTCCCCTCTTTGCATCGGTCCCGTCACGATGGGGGATGGCTTAGTCGCCCCGAATCTGGAACTTGCCTGGCAGTGCTCCAAAGTCTTCGCTTGCCACGCGAACGATGGCGTTCCTAACGCAGAGTATTTCGCCTGGAGGAAGTCTTGCTTCGAGAATCCCCCTTCTAGTGAAGAGGATCAGCGTGCCCCTTGGAAGGAGCTAGGCTATGAGACGAAGGGCGCTAAGGTGAGTTACAAAGCCCATCAGGTCTGCTTCTATGCCTACTTCGATTCGAAGCAGAGAAGGTGGAGGGGCCTTAATATCGTGGATCTCCGCAAGAAGTTTTTGGCCTCTTACGTCCAAGCGGTTTCACGCACCCCCTCTTACGCCTATCTCCAGAAGCTTCTAAGGGAGGGAAAGAAGATCGCCCTCGTGGGGCAAGACGTGTTCAATTATTCCTCCCTCATGGGAAGGCGCTTCGCCTTTGAGCATTACAAGAACCAGCAGATAGGGAAGAAACTGCCTGTCGTTTATGGCGAGGAGTTCTTTGAGAGTATCGACAGCATCGCGAAGCTTTTCGCCTTCCCTCTTCCCTTGGGGCACGCGGCGATCATCAAAGCCATGCTTATGGGCGCGCTAGGCTTAGACGAGCAAGGCAACCTCATCGATGGGGCTGGCATCCTCTCTTCCATGTGAAAAAAGCCAAAAATGGGTTCACGTCCCTTTTTTCGGACACCAGAAAGGGAGGCCCTTGCCTATAATTCATAGACTAAAAAGAAAGGAGAAAGTTCATGAAATTCAAATTCGGTTCGAAAGTCGTCAACAAGTTAAATGAGGAGGGCGTGCTCCTCAAGGAAGAGGAGGGGAGACTCATCGCGGATTTCTCCGGGAAGATCATGAAATTCCCTTCGAATGCCTTTGAAATGGGTTTCTTGTCTTATCTAGATTCCTCTAGCCAAGACGAAGTTCTTTTGGCTAAGGAAGAAGCGGAAACGAAAGAGAAGGAACGCCTCAAGAAAATCGAGGAGGCCGATCTCGCCGCGAAAGAAAAAGCGAAGGAAACTCCTGACTCTCCTGCTAAGAAAAGCAAAGGAGGAAAGTCCCTGGCCAAGGTCGTTTATAGCGGCAAAGACGAATCGAGCAAGCATAACGTGATCTTGCTGAAACATCACAATAGGTCGCTGAAATTCGACAACCCGTTCTATCTGAATCAATGCTCCTGCCTGCAGGATTACATCGTCCTCGAAGTGACCTCCCGTTGTGTGGGGAACAAGGCCTTCATGAAGGAACACCCGAGCTTCGCGAAGGATCTATCTCCTTTCTACGCTGGCCCAGTCACCTCCAGCGATGGCAAAACATGCCAGATCTTCGAGCTGTTCTGGCAGTGCAGCAAGGTGTTCCCGGGCTTCGATGACCATGGGACTCCGAACGAAAATTACTTCAAGTGGAGGGACGGATACTATCCTTTGACCGAGGTTAAGGACCATAACGAGCTCCGCCGCCCCTGGGCGAAGCTAGGCTTCAAGGCAAACGACACCTTATACGAAGCCTATTACGACAAGGAAGAGAAGAAGTGGGTTAAGCTTAGCTACATCGAATCCAGGAAGAAGATCTATTTCGTGGAATACGCGAAACTCGTCTATAACTCCCCTTCCTTCCGTTGGATCAAAAGTCTTTTAGAGGAAGGAAAGAAGGTCGCTCTCGTCGATTTCGACGCGTTCAACTTCTATAGCGACCAGGCGAAGACAAAGGCTTATGAATCCTATGCGACTAAGTGCAAGAGCAACCACGTGAACCCCAGCCTCACCCTAAATGATTTCCTGAACGTCAAAACGATGAAAGACGTGGTGAATTTCGCTCTCCCAGCGGGACACGGCGTGGTCTTGAAAGCTTTGCTCGATGGCGATTTGGAAGTCGATGCGGCGGGGAATGTGATCGACCACGCGGGCATCCTAGCTTGAGTTAACGACCAATAAGCTAGGATCTAACGGCTAGATTCTCTTATCAGAATCCTTTGCGTTAAAAAAACAACATCACAATACCAACAAAACACAGGAGGTTTCTTGATAGTAAAGAAGAAATACGATGACTCAGATAGCGTAGCCGTTTGCGAGAAGGGGCCCCTCCCTTGAGAGGATCTCGATGAGGGAAGACAACGCCTTCTACCGCGCGGAGAACGACTGCCTCATCCGCATCGGGAAAGAAAACGACTCGGTCATCCTCGGAGGCAGCGAAGCCAAGATCCCAGACGATGAGAGAACTAGCCTCATCCATTCTCTCGCCTTCGCTTGGAGACGGGGCATCGAGGAGATCGACCTCCCTAGGAACATCACCGTTTTGGGCTCACGCTCCTTCGCTTATTCCTCCATCAAGCGCTGAGCCAAGGGAACTCGAATTGAGAGCCGGAGTCTTTGCTTGCTCCGGCCTTGAAAGCCTGGATTTGCGTGGGATCGACTCGGAAATTGAGATCCCCGTTTCGCTTTGCTATGGCTGTGAGAACCTTACGGAGGCCCTTCTCCCAAGTAAAACCACGAAAATAAAAGACAACGCTTTCGCCGGTTGCTTCTCCTTGAACCACATCGATCTTCCCTCTTCTCTTTCTTCCCTTGGGAAATCCTCGTTCAAAGACACCTCCCTTTCGAAGATTGCTTTCCCCGCAAGGCTAGGCCGCATCGATGACTTCGCTTTCCGCGGGACGAAGCTAGAAGAGATCTCCATCCCTTCTTGCTCTATGTCAAGTCAGTCCATGCCAGCAAATCAAGACATGACAATGGGCCAGACGGGAATGGAAGGAGAAGATTCATCCCTTTCCAACGTGATGGATGACTATCTGCCTTTCTAAGCGGAGGTCATGTCGCTTGCCCAAAGAGACCGCAGGACTTTGAAGTGTCTGCGGTCTCTTTTTTTTCTAAATCCTGCGGTTGCCTTTCAAGATCCCTCTCTTATAAATAAGGATATAGGAACCCTTCAATAAAACGTTATGCTTTTTATGAACTTTAAAATCCTGTTGACAAACTTTTTTACGGCGTTATAATTTTTCAATGTTCACGCCACACAGGCGTGTGAGAAATCATTAGGAATCATCGATGTTCCTGATGATTTCAATCCCTTCCTCTCATTGTTGTTACTTGGGTTTAACAACAATATCCTTTGGTTTGCCCAAAGAGATACCTGAATAAGGATCAGGTTCCTTTTCAGCCTGCTATTTGAAAAATATCTTAGCTTTATCAAGCTGATTTTTGATCATGGGTTCAAACAAAAAGAAATGTTGTTTTCAGCCGTTACTAGAGATTGAGCGATTTGGATGTCTTCTTCCGATTCGGAAAGAAGATGTGACTCATCGCGGAGAGGGTGTGGGGGATGATCCTCCATTCGCCTCTTCGCATTCGGATGGCTTCTCAGCCATCCCTTCGACTCCGCCTCGCCTGGGTTTGGCGTGGCTTTGGTTGGTTGTGCGTTTATTGGGTAAAAAGGAGAAAAAAAGAATGAAGTATTTGAGAAGACCGCGTCTTGTGGGACGCGACACAGTGGAATATGGGTATTTTCCCCAGGATCAAAAATTGGGCAGCAAAGATGAGGTGAGTTTGAAAGCGCCTTACTTAAAGGCTGAGAATCAGGCTAGATCTGTTGCTAAGGGTGAGGAAACTTTCTATTACAAAGGAAGGCATTACTTTCATTGCAAGGAAGGGGTTTATGAATATGAGCCCATCCGTTGGAGAGTTTTCAACAGAAGTGGCGACTATGTTTACTTGATTGCGGAAAGGGTGCTTTTTCAAAGCAAGGCGAGAGATGAAAGAGAGCTAAGGAATGAGCTGAATGGCTATTTCAGAAGGGCTGCGCTCGAACTAAACGATGATTGCTTGGTTGCGGTCTCGCTAGGGGGAGAGAAGGCGAGGGTGCGCGTTTTCGCGCCAAGCTCAACCAATTGCAGGAAGATGGTGGCGGATGCTCGCTGCAATCCCTCGGCAAGACCAATATTCAAGGCAAGTGAAACATTGCTCAGTGGGAAGGAAAACCCAAGGCGACTGGCTAGTTATTACACCCGCGACAAAGCGGATGAGACGGACGGCGTGGTTTGCTTTGACCCATCGGAGGATGGGTCGGTTGACTTTAGAGCGGTTGGCTGCGGCGCTGGCGTGAGGCCATGCATAGTTCTCCGAGAAAAAGATATAGAAAGGAGGAATTAAGGGAGAAATGCTGGCCGCGGAGAGGCCACGACGTGGCTTCTTTGAGGATCACCCCGAGGCAGGCAAAAGCCCGCAAAAAAACTGTTATGTTCTTTATGAACTATTGACATGAATTTTTGCGGCTTTATAATTTGGCAATGTTCGCGCCTCAAGCGCGATTGTGAAAATCATCGGGATTCATCTTTGATCCTGATGATTTTGTCCGGTCTTTAACATCTCATTGTCACCAGTTTGACAATCTAGTTTTTGGGTTTGCCCAAAAGGGATAAGAATTAGTTTTCTTTCCCGATTGTTCTTTGAAAATTTGGAAGTGGGTTCAACAAATGAGAACTTTGATTTTTTAACGTTTCTAAATTCGAAAACGTTCTTAGATATCTTCCCCTGACTTAGGAAAGAAATGGGTGAAGATATCTTTTCGTCTCGCGGATGTCATAAAGGAGAAATCCTTTATGGCTTTTCGCTTATGGATGGCTTCTCAGCCATCCCTTCGACTTGCCTTGCCTAGTTCTGGCTGGGCTTTGATTGGACTAGTTATTAAGGAAAGGAGAAAAGAATGGAATATTTGAAGAGACCTCGTTTCGTGAGCCGGGATGCGGTGGAATACGGTTACTTCCCTCAGGATAAACTGGTGGAGCTCGATGATCCTGTTTGCTTTGAGGAACCCTATCTTCGGGATGAGAACCAGTTAGCCGTCTACGATAATTACTATGATGAGCAAGAGCAAATCTTCTTCTCCCGGGGGAAGTTTTATTACCGGAAACCCGGCAATTTTTCTGAGCTCCGCTGGATTTACGAATATGAGCCTCTTCTTTGGAGGATCTATGCGCGGAGAGAGAATTTGCTCTACATGATTTCCGATCGTGTTTTGCTCCCGTGCAATCCTGAGCACGTCAAGGATCGATTTGAGATTGACTGGAACTATTCTGCTTTCGAAATTGACTTCTTTCAATACGCGCTTTTTATCGAAGAAGATTTCCTTGAGCCAACCCCGGTGGGGGATGACAAGGCCCTAGGAGGGCGTTTCACAATGTTCCAGCGCGTTTTTGCGCCAAGCCGTGCGGAGTGCCAAAAAATGAGAATGATCGATCTTGGCCATCGGTTTTATAAGCCGTTTCTCGTCACGACGAAAACGAGATTCAGCAATAAAGGGTCGCTCTGCGCGGAGAGCTTTGGAGCGCCTTTTTTAACTAGCAGTTTCGTCGGGGGAGGAGAAAAAGACCAAATTTGCTTCGCGCCATCCAAGGATGGGGCTGTTGATTTCAAGACAGACGTCCATTCCTGCGGCGCACGTCCCTGCATCGTCATTAAAGAAGAAAACATTGAGAAAGCATATTGATAAGGAGGAATTTTAAGATGAAGAAAACTTTGATTATGGAGAATCTTGGCCTATATGGCTGGGAGAGTTATGAGCCGGTTATTCTGGCGGCTTTAGCGAGCGAGGAGCCGCTCCTCCTCGTGGGGAGGCATGGCTCGGCGAAGAGCTTGCTATTAGAAAGCCTAAGCAAGGCGATGGGGCTTGAGTTTAGGAACTACAACGCCTCGCTCATCGATTACGATGATCTTGTGGGGATTCCCTTCCCCGTGAATAACAACACGTCCCTTAGCTACATCTCTAACCCCAATTCCATCTGGGGCGCCGAGGTGGTGTTCATCGATGAGCTGAACAGGGTGAAGCCCGACTTGCAGAATAAGCTCTTCCCCATAATTTATGAGAAGAGGGTGCAGGGGCAGGATCTAAGCAAGCTACGTTACCGCTGGGCGGCGATGAATCCGCCTTCGGGTGAAGATGAGGATGTGGATTATCTCGGCGCGAGCCCGCTTGATCCGGCTCTCGCCGATCGTTTCCCCTTCATTTTGAAGGTTCCGACTTACGAGGATCTTTCCTCGGAAAGCCGCAGGTCTTTGCTTCTTGCCGGTTTCTCCACGAAGGAGAAAGGAAAGGTTGATCTTCCTTCTTTGGTGAAGGAGACGAAGGCGAACATGGACGAGCTTTGCCCCTCCTTTGCGGAGAGGATCGCTCGTTACACGGAATGCTTGATGGATGAGCTCAAGGAGAAGTTTGGCTATTTCTCCGCGCGAAGGGCAGTCATGATGGAGAGGACGCTTCTTGGGATATTGGCCTCTCTTAAGACTCTTAAGGACCACGGCGCAGACGTGATGGATGATTTCAGGACGGCTGCTTTTCTCCATATCGAATCCTGCTTGCCTAATAGGGCGCTTGACGGCGTGCTTGACGAAGACACGCTTCTCACTCTGGTTATGCGCGCGATTTCAATTTCTTCTGGAGATGAGGATTCCGTCGAGATCGCTTTCTTGAAGCTCAAGGAAGCGAAGGAGAAGGTTCTCGCTCTAAGGGACAAGAGCGCCCTCATGGACCCCGCGTTCTTGGATCAGGCGATCGTAGAGACGGTGAAAGGCGTTGAGGATAAGATCTCCAGAGGGATTTACTCTTACGCTCTCTATTGTCTTCTTAGCGGCGATCAAAGGATCAGCGCGAGCACGATGGAGACTCTTTCTTTGCAGTTCCACGATTATGTGGAGCCTGGCAAGAAGACGCGTCTAATGGGGGAAGAGATAAGAATTGTGGAGAGCTACTCCGCTCCTTTTGCAAGAAGATGCAAGGAGTGGAAAGTAGCAAAAAACATAAGCGAGGCTTTCTATAAATTGCTTACGAGCCTTGTGGATTCCCGAGTGGCGAAGAGGTATCTCCAAGAGGCTGATGATTTATTTGAGGAGGTTTTCTTAAAAGTATGAGCTGCTTGATATTAGACTCCAAAAGGCTCGTGAAAGCTTCCCCATGTGTTTTGGGGGAGCTTCTCGGCGTGAGCCAAGACGAATTGGGGGAGGCCTGCAGGAAAGCCTTGGAGGAAGACCCCTCCATCGCTTCCGCTAGGCCGGCTTACTTCATGAAGGGGCGGATCAAAAACGTCGAGATGGAGCGCGTCTTGGGGCATGGGGTGTTCCAGGCGGAGGAAATCAGGGACAAGAAATTGCTCCTTGCTCTTTTAGGGGGATCTTCCGGAGGGCTTTATATCCCAAGGTCGCCTTTGAGATTTGACGAAGAGCATCTTCGTTGCGTGATTTATTTTTATGAAAGCGAGGTATATCAAAATGGACGAGAAAACAGTTAAAAGGCGCTTGCTCTCTTTGCTGCCAGCGGCCTCTCTTCACATGAACGAGTTCCTTGCCCTTACAAGCATTCGCTTTGTGAAGGGGAACTCGATCACCGAGACCGCCTGCGTCACGAATGAGGCAAACCCCACCCTATACTTAAATGAGGATTTTTTGAACGCTTACTGCCAAAGCGACGAGCACCTATTGATGCTGCTCATGCATGAGCTTTATCACATCGTGCTTGGCCACACGTGCCTGTTCAAGAAGACGGGATTAGTGGACAACATCGCCTTCGACGCGATCATAAACGCCGTGCTTTGCCGCTCTTTCAAGGAAGAGAGATACGTCTCTTTCTTCACGAGCGTCAATAGCGATGATTCGCCTATCGGGGCGCTTCTTCGCCCCATCGGGGAGAAGACTCCTGAGTCCTACAAGCCCTTGCTCAAGAAACTTTACCAAAACAACACGACGACTTATTACGAGCTTTACCAAAAGATCAGGAAATTCATCGTCGAGCGCGAGCTCGTCGTGATTTCTAACGGTGGCAGGAGAGAAGAAGGGAGAGAAGAAGAAAAAGAAGGGGAAAAAGAAGGGGGCGAAACCCCTTCCCCCTTCATCCTTCTTGGAGGACATAAAGAGGAAAAGGCGAATCCGCTTTTGGGAAAGGCGGCGGAAGAGGTCGTTAGGAGGGAGTACCTGAGCCATTTCTCTTACGGCGAGGGGAGAGACTTAGACGGTGAGATGTCGGAGTTTGTTGCGAAGATGGACGAAACGCCGTTTAAGACTCAGGTCGCGAAGATGAAACGCCTCATCAGGAAGGCCCTGGCGAGGCAAGATGGGGGAAAAAAATACGTCAAGGCCTTCGATAATTACATTTACGATGGCAAAGGCACGATTCCGAATTTCAAGGACAGGACGGCTTTGGCGAAGATGTCCTTGGGGATGAAGCCTCTTTTATATAAGAAGCCCTATTCCATGAAACGCTACCAGGAATCCCCCTGCGGGAAGAGTTTGGTTTACCTGGACGTTTCTGGCTCAGTCACTGACGAAATAGGGAAGCTCTTTTATTTGCTCCGTGCCCCTTATCAAAGGAAGGAATGCGATCTTTATGGCTTCTCCACCATGGTGAGCGAGATCAAATACGGGGATTTCAAAAAGGGCCGTTATGAAACGACCAGAGGGACCTCCATTGACTGCATCATGGACCATTTCTTCTCTTTGCCGAAAGAGAAGAGGGGAAAGAGGATCCTGATTCTGACCGATGGCTTCACCGGGCAGATAAAAGAAGGACACAGAAAACTGCTCGAGAAGGAAAAAGTCTCGCTTTACTGCGGGTTTTTCGGAACGTATCTCCTCGACTATCTGGAAGACGATCTGACTTACTACGAGACTTTCGGCGTGCCTTATGATTTTGAAGCCGATTGAAGGCTTCGCTTGGCAAAGATTTATAAATAGGCAGGCGAAACGAAAACGGCCTTTTTTGGGCCCTTGCTTTTGTTTCGCCCAATTTGACGGAAGTCTTTTTCGTCAACTCTTCATTTGGGTAAGGCGATTACCCGCGTAAGGATCCTCACGTCCTTACATTAAATACGCGAACACAGGAGGAAAAAATCAACATTATGTCTGCACTCGACAACGTCATCGGCTACAAAAGGGTGAAGGAAGACCTTCGCCAAATCATCGACATCTTGAAGAATCCAAATCTCTACAAAGAAATGAGCACGTGTCCGATTTCTGGGACATCACGTTTCCTAGAATGTATTTGGGAGGGAAGAGAATGAGCGTTATTAGGCTAAATGAAAATGGCTCAAACAATAGCCAGAAGTTATTCGAGGCGCTTTATGGCCTTGAGCTAGACGAAGAGACCGGGGAGCTTTTGCCCGTCGGGACGTTAAAGAAAAGAGAAGAAAAAAAGCGCGCGAAAGAAGCCGCCACGATGGATTTGCCTCTAGATTGGAGCAACGCCTTCGAATCGGATTCACGGGCCCAAGGCGTGCACGCGGACACGCCCGCGGATGGCTTGATCCTGAGCCTAGCGAACCTAGGCAAGGTCGATATCGAATACATTTCTTCCATCACCGGCAAGACCTGTAAGGAAGTCATCTCCTCCTTGAAGGGGGCGATCTATCAGAACCCCCTTACCTGGGAGGAATGCTTCTATAAGGGCTGGGAGAGCGCGGAGGAATATCTTTCTGGGAACTTGCTGAGAAAAAGGAAGGCCGCGGAGAAAGCGAACAGGAAATATGGTGGCTACTTCGAGAGTAACCTCAAAGCCATCGATAGACTTCTGCCTCCTGCTTTAAGTACCGACGACATCTACATCACCCTCGGCTCCCCTTGGGTGCCCGCGGACGTCATCGATGATTTCATGATCCATGTCTTCGATAGAGAAGGCAGGGCGAACGGGTATTCCTTCAATAGAAACGGCGTCTACTCCGCCTATAAGACCCTCCATGACGAGCAAAGGGGAACCTGGGAGATCCCTTACAAGAGCCGTTATGGCTATGAAGTGAAGGTCACTAGCTCCTACGGGACCCGCAGAATGAATGGGCCGGAGATTTTGGAGCGGACGCTCAACATGAAAAGCATCGCGGTCTACGATGAATTCAAGACCTACAAAGGGAACAAGAAAGTCGTCCAGAGGATTCTGAACAAGAACGAGACCATCGCGGCGGTCGAAAAACAAAGGAAGCTCATCGAGGAATTCCAGAGGTGGGTTTGGCTCGATCCGAAGAGGAAGCAAAGGCTAATCTCAATCTTCGAGGAGCGCTTCGCCTGCGTGGTGAAACGGAACTTCGACGGCTCCTTTTTGACCTTCCCTACGCTTAGCAAGGAAGTCACCTTATACCCTTACCAGAAAGATGCGGTGGCGCGCATCATTTTCACCCCGAACACCTTGCTCGCCCACGATGTGGGATCAGGCAAGACCTACGTGATGATCGCCGCCGGGCAAGAGATGAGAAGAATGGGGCTAAGCAAGAAGAACATGTACGTCGTCCCTAACGACATCCTCGCCCAGTGGAAGAGCATCTACCTTTCGATGTACCCTGAGGCGAAGCTATTCGTCGTCTCCCCTAAAGAATTCGTCCCCTCCGCGAGGCAAGCCATCCTCAAAAGGATGAAGGAAGAGGACTTTGACGCGATCCTCCTTCCCTATAGCTGCTTCGAGAGGATCCCCCTTTCGAAGAAGTATTGCCTTGAACGGAAAAAGGAGAGGCTAGCGCAAGTGGAGGAAGCCCTAAGAAAGAGGACCGCGCTTGCCTCTAAGCTCCGCAGGGAGAAGAAGCAGCTAGTCAAAGACATCGCTGATCTCCGTTATGGCGCTTCCTTAGAAGGGGAGGAAATCTACTTCGATTCCCTTGGGGTGAATCGCCTTTTCGTGGATGAGGCCCATAACTTCAAAAACGTCCCTTTGGAAACGAAGACGAGCAGGGTCCTAGGCATCGCTAGTACTGGCTCAAGGCGTTGCTTTGAGATGATGGAGAAAGTACATATGGTCCAAAGAAATAACGATGGCAAGGGCGTTGTCTTTGCCACCGGCACTCCGATTACGAACTCCATCACCGATGCTTTCATCATGCAAAGCTACCTCCAAAGCGGGGAATTAGCGATGCTTGACCTCTCTAGCTTCGATGCCTGGATTGGCATGTTCGCGGAGAAAAGCACCCAGTTCGAGATCGACGTGGACACGAGCTCTTATCGCCTCACCACGCGCTTTTCGAGGTTCCATAACCTCCCTGAGCTTACCTCGCTTCTTGCTCAGATCGCGGACTTCCATCAAAGCGAGAGCCCTTCTTGCCTTCCAAGCCATGATGGGTATCTCGATTCCCTTCTTCCAAAGACCCATCCTTTCGCCGCTTATCTTTCCTCCATCTCCACGCGCGCGGACAAAGTGAGGAAGCGCCTAGTGGGCCCGAAAGAGGACAACATGCTGAAGATCACCACAGACGGCAGGAAAGCCGCACTTGATCTGAGACTAGTCGATGCGAAGGCCTCTTTCCCCGAAGAAGGGAAGGTCGCTACCTGCGCCACTAACGTCGCTTCGCTTTATTTCGCCTATTCGAAAAGCAAAGCCACCCAGCTGGTCTTCTGCGACACCTCCACCCCGAAAGCGGGATTCAATATCTATGATGAACTCAAAAGGCTCCTCGTTGAGAAAGGGGTGAAGGAAGAGGAGATCGCCTATATCCATGACGCGACTACGGAAAGGAAAAGAGAAGCGCTCTTCCGCAAAGTGAGAAACGGGGAGATCCGCGTCCTCCTTGGCTCAACCTTCAAGCTTGGGCTAGGCGTGAACGTGCAGAACCGCCTCATCGCCATCCATCATCTTGACATCCCTTGGCGCCCCGCGGACATGACCCAGAGGGAGGGGAGAATCCTTCGCCCAGGAAATGCGAACAAAAAGGTCTACCTCTACCGTTACATCACCGAGGGGAGCTTCGATGCCTATTCCTGGCAACTGCTTGAGACCAAGCAGCGCTTCATTGCCGATCTTCTCTCCGGCTCCCTTTCTTCTCGAAGCGGGAGCGACATCGAGGACACCGTCCTTAGCTACGCCGAGGTGAAGGCTCTTGCCGTGGGGAATCCTTTGGTCAAGAAGAGGGTAGAGACCGCGAACGAGCTCTCTCGCCTCCTCACCTTGCAAAGGAAAGCCTTCGAAACGCACGCGGCTTTGCTTAAGGAAGCGGAGCTTCTACCCAGCAAGATCTTGAGCGCAAAGGAACTCATCGAGGCGAGTGAGAAAGACTCCTCTTCCTATGAGACGTGGAAGAAAGAGAACTCTCGTCTTTACGAAGGCAAGCTCAGCAAGAAAGAGGCGGAAGAGAGGAAAACTCTCCGTGAGCTTCTTGCGAAATGCTTGGAGAACGAGCTCATGCAAAGCAAAGAGAAGAAGCTAGCGACCTATCGCGGCTTCTCGCTCATCCTTCCTGCCTTCCTCATGAAAGACAAGCCATATGTCTATCTTGAGAAAGAAGCGAGGCATCGCGTGGAGCTAGGCTTCATGGAGAAGGGCCTCCTCATCCGAATCGACAACTATCTCGATGCCCTGCCTGAGAAGATCAAAAAGCTTCAAGGGGACCTCAAGAAGATGAGGGCTAGAGAAGCCTCACTTAAGGTGGAGCTGACGAAAAAAGAAGACTACACCGAGCAAATCGATAGCGTGCAGCTTGAGCTTGCCTGCCTAGACAAGAAATTAGGAGTGAACAAAAATGAGTGAAACCAAGATGAACAACCTCCCCAGCATGAGCGTTGGGGAGATGACCAAAATGCTCGCTTATTCCTATAGCGAGATCATTAGGAAGGGATTGCCAATAAAAAGCATGCCCTCGGTGATGCTTTGGGGCGCCCCTGGCGTTGGGAAATCGCAAGGGGTGAGGGAAATCGCTTCGGAAATAGAAAAAAACACGGGCAAAAGGGTCGTCGTGAAAGACGTCCGCTTGCTCTTGTTTAACCCCATCGATCTTCGGGGCATCCCGGTTGCGAATGCGGAGAAAAGCCTTGCCATCTGGCTGAAGCCAGCGATCTTCGACATGGATCCAAGCGAAGAAGTGGTGAACATCCTCTTCCTCGACGAGATCTCCGCGGCCCCGCAATCGGTGCAGGCCGCGGCTTACCAAATCACCTTAGACAGGGTGGTGGGGGAACATAAGCTTCCCGAGAACTGCATCGTGATCGCCGCCGGAAACAGGGTGAGCGATAAATCGGTGGCCTATAAGATGCCTAAGGCCCTCGCGAACCGTCTCCTCCACATCGAGATCGAAAGCGACTTCGCCTCCTGGAAGAAATGGGCCATCGAAAAAGGGATCAATGAGAAAGTGGTGGGCTTCCTTTCTTTCCGTCAGAATTACCTCCTCGGATTTGATTCCGCGACGGATGACCTTGCCTTCCCCACGCCGCGCTCCTGGGAGATGGTGAGCAACCTTCTCAATAACGTGAGCGATGATCTCGAAGCAATGTCCCCCTTCATCGCCGGGCTCATTGGAAAAGGCGCTGAGATCGAGTTCTCCACCTGGGCCAAAGTCTACAAAGACCTCCCGAAGATCGAGGATATCTTCTTGGGCAAGCACCCGAAGGCCCCGAAAAGGAGCGACGCGCTTTACGCGCTCATCTCCTCGATGCTTTCCTATGCTAGAAAACACAAAGACGACATGGAGGGGATCGCCAATTCCATCGTCTACGCGGATAGCTTGCCCCCTGATTTCAGCGCGGCTCTTCTTAAGGACTACCTCTATCTTGAGCCCGATTACAAGAAGAAGCTCATGAAGCTCGCCGAATTCAGGAAGTGGCTCGAAAGCAAAGGAGCCTTGCTCAATGGAGCTATCTAAGGAAGATCAGAAGGAGCTCGCCAAGCGCCTTCTCCTCGCGCGGATGAGGCTCTTATGCAATTACGGCTTCTATGGCTTGCTTCTGATGCACATGAGCTATGCCCTGAGCGAGGAGATTGATACCGCCGCCACCGACGCGAACAAGATCTACTTCAATCCGCGCTTCCTCTCCAGCCTAAGCGATTCCGAGCTCGACTTCGTCTTGATGCACGAGGTGCTCCACGTGGCCTTAAAGCATTGCTTCCGTGAGGAGAATAGGGACCCGGAGGTGTTCAACGTAGCCTGCGACATCGTCGTGAATTCGACGATCCTAGAATCAAAAGGGGGCGATTTGTCTTCGATTTCTCTTCGTGGCTACGGGCCTTTGATGCATAAGGCTCCAAACGGCAAAGAAGGGAGGGAATTCACCGCGGAGCAGGTATATGCCTTACTTCTTGCTTGTCCTAAAGCAAAAGGGGAGCCAGGGAAAAATGGCGGCAAAACAAAAGGCAGAGGAAAAGGAAACGAGCAAAAGAATTTCGACGACCATTCTAAATGGAAGGCGGTCCAAAAAGACAAAAAGTTGAAAGATACTTGGGATAAGCGCCTTTTGGATGCAGCCGAAGCCATCTCGTTTCGCGAAACCCCAGGCAATCTGCCTGCTTTTGCCTCGCGCCTTTTGAAAGAGCTTAAGAACCCTCAGGCGGATTGGAGGACTCTCCTCAATGACTTCGTCCAAGAAGAAATCTGCGATTATAGCTTCTCTCCGCCTGACCGTAGATTCAGCGATTCGCCCTTTTTGCTCCCTGACTTCAACGAGACGGATTACGAGGTGAGCGACGTCCTCTTCATGATCGATACCTCCGGGTCGATGTCCGATTCGATGATCGCCCAAGCTTATAGCGAGGTCAAAGGGGCTATCGACCAATTCGGGGGGAAGCTAGAAGGATGGCTAGGGTTTTTCGACGCCGCAATTATCCCTCCTGCCCCCTTCTCAAACGAAGAGGAACTCGAGATCATCAAGCCCTTTGGGGGAGGGGGGACGAGCTTCCACGTCATCTTCGACTATGTGAGGAAGATGGAAAAGAAGCCCTCTAGCATCATCATCCTGACCGATGGCTACGCGCCTTTCCCGAAAGAGGCTTTATCGGAAGGCATCCCGGTCTTGTGGCTAATCAACAACGAGGATGTCACTCCCCCTTGGGGTAAGGTGGCTAGAATCAGAATCGACGATTGAGATAGGCAAAGCCCGTCTTGCCTCGCTTTTATGGGCAAGGTTTTTGGCTGTCCGCTTTTTGGGACAAGCCTATGACTATGATATAAGTGGGCCCAATCGCCCCAAACATAATCCATATGAAAGGAGAAAAATTATGGAAGAAACAATCAAAAGCAACGCAGAGAAAGAGAACAAGGTGTTCACAATCGAGGGCTTCATGCCGCCGGAGGAGTATCTGAAGAAGATGCTTGGCTACGTCGATGAGAACGGGGTGATCGAAATCGCCCGCGACGAAATTCCTGAGATGGCTTTCACCACCTCGCCAAACGTGGAGGACGCTACGCTTATCGAAAGATTTGAACTTGACCCGAAGAAGATCGGTTTCGACACCGTCCTTTCTTTTTACAACCGCCTTATCGAATCCATGAAAAACAAGTCCCTTAAGGCTGAACTCAAGAAGCTAAACAAAAAGAACAAGCTAACGAAGAGAGTCACCGCCTTTTCTAGACGTGTCGACACTTTGATGAAGCTCGATCCCAAATGCCCTGAGATTCTTCTTTATAATGAGGGAAGTATGCTCATCGACAGCGTAATGCTGTATCTCGGGACGGAACGTTAAAAAGGCAGCTGGTCGCCGCTTTCCTTGATCCAGATTCGAATCAATATTCTTCAAGCGAGAACTGGTCCATCCTGGTTCTCGTTTTTCTTTATGCTTGCTTTCCGTTTTCGAAGCGTGGCTGCGTCAGTTTTCGACTTCCGAACGCGACGTCAAAATAGCAAAATTGACGCAATGCAT
>CAVEPD010000030.1:0-19525 GCA_963617535.1 bacterium | reverse complement strand
AGACGTCATTTTCTTTTTATCAAAAAGAAATTTGCCCAATTTCCGTAAAACTTTTTCAAAAGCCGGATCCCTTTTGAAAAAACAAAAAAGGGAAGAGCGCGAAAACATTAAATCTACTAAGGCCGAGTTTCCGACAGGGATAGCCTTTTCGGGTTCGGAACTAATCAATAACGATAGGCGCCCTCAAATCTTTTTTGATAGTTCTTATTTTCACGTTATCCAAGGTAAGGCCATCCACGTAACGGAAATAAATCCCGGAGGCGGGAAGAACCGTTCCATACGCATAAACCTCAGGGTATTCATAGGCCGTTTTTCGAACTTCCTTCTCATATTTGAGGATACCGCCATCCACTTCGAAATTAATATTCGATAAGCAGACGTTTTTAAGATGTTTCTTCTCTAGGCCACATACGTTTGAGGTGAATTGCCAGGACTTATCTCCGTCCTCGGCATTCAAAATGAGATTTTCCGCAACCCCAAAGTTTCTAGGATCCTGCCACTCGTCCTTCGCCAAATAGGAATTGTAGTTCCAGGCAATTGTTTGATAGGGCTCATAAGGACCATAGGCATCAACGTCCGAAATAGATATGTTTTGAATCGACCCCACTTTAGAACCAACGGGGCCACGGAGCCTCTCCCCAAGAAAAATGAATAGCGGAGCGTTCACGTTCCTCATTTGGATGTTTGAGATGCTGATCCCATCGATGCAGCCCCCATCCACCGACTCAACTGAAATACCCGTAATACGCGTGTTGTAGATTTCGATGTCGTGGATATTTACGTTATAGAATCCGCCATTAGATTCCGTCCCAAATTTAATCGCGTTGCAACGGGATGATATTTTGCAATTCTTGACTTCAATATCCCTGCAAAAGTCCAATCGATTCAAAGTATACGAGGATTTGAATACGATTCCGTCGTCCCCTGAAAGAACATCGCAATCCGAGATGAGGACATGCTTTGAGTTATCGGGAGAAATGCCATCGATATAAACCTTCAAGGTAAGTTTTGAGATCATCACGTTCTCACACCCAGCAAAATAAACGGCCAAATCCGTGGCGTGCAAAATGGAAAATCCGCGAAGAGTAACGTCTTTGCATTCTTTCAGCGCAATGCATTTCGCCCCGCGATGAACCATATTCCGAACGTTCTTCTCATCCCAAACGGATTGCATATCGATTGTGGCTTTTCCGATTATGGAAATATCTTTCGCCCCTTCCCCCACAAACAAAGAGCAATGGAAAAAGCTATGGGAGGCGTCTTGGTAAAGGGGGTAATCGACCGGTTCGTCTCTTTCGAAGTCATCAAAGTTCTTGCTGCCAAGGATTGTTGCACCATCTTCAAATTCAAGATGAGTATGATCCCTCAAATGAACGGTCGATAAAACATAAGTCCCCTTCGGGAAGAAGAGAATGCTATCTTCCGCGGAATAATCATCGATGATGCTTTGAAGAGTCTTCGTCTCTAAAGACCCGTCTCCTTTAAGCCCATATTGGACAACGTTGATTCTTTTCATTTCTTGTCTTCCTTCGGCACGAAGCCCTTATGCACAAGTTCAGGATAATTTGCTTCATTGATGTAACGGTCAAAAACTGAGTTATAGAACAGCGAATTCGCCATGATTGTATAAGGCAGCAAAACCAAAATCGAAATCAGCAAAAGAATGTACTTAACCACTAGGAACGACGTGATGAAAGCTAGGAAGCATGGGCACAGCAGAAGCAGGTTAAATAAAATCACCTTGGGGAATTCTTTAACGTAGAAAAGGATCCCGTTCTTGTAGAACTGGAAGAAAGAACCCTGGTAGATACTGGACTGGAAGATCGCAAAAAGAAGAGGAGGAACGATAAAAGCTAAAAAGAACACGAAGGGCAAGGAGCAAAGGATGGAGTTATCGTTTATGAAAGGCATAAAGGCGTCCAGGATCAGAATCGCGGCGACGAAAATGCAAGCGATGCAAGCGTGCTTATAAAGCGTCTTAATTCCAAGAAGAAAATCCTCTTTGAAGAAAAGAGGCTCGCCCCAAACAATTTGACGGATGACCCTGATTGCACCGCATATAGGAAGCGCGGCGATAAAAAGGCAAACGCTCGATATGCAGGCTGACGTGAAATGCGCTTTAAGGTTCAAAGAGTTCGCATCAAGGGCGGTCATCTCCTCTTTTGCGACCCGATAAGAAAGAGACAAAACATAATTGTCTCTAAAGAAAATCACCGCTAATAACGGAAGAAAGCCGAGCAATAAGAAAAAGCCAAGCAGGAAAAGCGTTTTCCAACGGAGTTTAAGCGCATCAAAGAAAACCTGAAAACGATTGCTTGGCAAATCGCCATAATCGAAATCCGTTTCCTTCATCTTCCTCTTCATGATTATTTCTTTTCTCCAAAGGAAGCATCCATCAAAGACTTTATTCCGATTTGGCTGGCGTTGCTCGCTTCAAAAGGCGTGCCGATGAAAGTAAAAACACCATTTTCCAAAAGGTAAATTTTGTCCGAGACCGCCATCGCCTCTTTCAAATTATGCGTTACATAAAGCGTTGTGACCTTCCTTTCGGAAACAGCCCTTTTGATTAAAGGGAGTATCTTTTCGGCGATTGGCTGATCCAAATTGGATAAAGGCTCATCAAGAAGGCAGACATCCGGCTTTTTCACAAGCGCCCTGGCAAGAGCGACTCTTTGCTGCTGACCCCCAGAGATTTGCTTCGGCTTACGCGTTAGGCACATCTCTATCTGTAGCTCTTTTGCAATCTCAAGAACTCTTCGTTTTATCTCTTCCATCGGTGCCTTGATCATTTTCAAAGGGAAAGCGATGTTGTCGAAAACGTTCATGCTTGGGTATAGCGAGTAATTTTGTGAAACATAGGCGATATTCCTTTGGCTGACTTTGCTTTTTTCGATGTCAGCCTCGTCGAAATATATCGTTCCGTCGTAATCAATCTCATCTAGCATCGTTTTTAGCAACGTCGTCTTTCCGCATCCGGAAGCGCCGAGCACCGCATTGATCGTCCCATCTTCAAAAGAGGCATTGAAATGTTCGAAAACCTTGGTTTCTTGTTTCTTATCGAAGTAGGTAACGGAGACGTCGCGGAACGTGATTTTCGGCATATCAAGAAAGAAGGGTCACCTCAGCGGGGACTTCGATTTTCTTTTCGCCGTCCCCTACATTTATTTTAATGATTCCATACGGCGTAGGGATGGTCGCTTTAATGAATTTGAGATTGCCTAGATTCGGGCGGATCATCACTTTCGAACAACCAGGCGCGAGGGTTTTGAACCCAACGATGTTCTCAAAGATATATTGAATCGGACCGCTGCTCCAGCCGTGACACAAACTGTGCCGATACCCTTTGTAACAATACTTCCCATGGTCCCCGTGTATGTCCTTTTGCCCAGGCTTAGGATACTCGTCTAAACGGCAAGACCCTTCCATCCATTTCAAATCGAAATCTTCCCAGAAACTCGTTGCGCCCATCTTGAGCATGCCGCCGTAATAATCCTTAAGCACCGCATTCGCCTTATCAACGTCTTTCTTCGCGATGGCGGACAAAACGAAATAGCTCATATAAGTGGATAGACCTTCACCGCCGTTTTGAACTAGAGAAGAGAAGGCATCATCAGGAGAGATACCGTCAGATAAAACTTGGAAGCTAAGGAGCTGTTTTTCCCGCAAAAGTTCATTTTTCTCCCCTTTTTGCAGTCTTTTTATAAGTTCAGAAACACCGTTTTTATCGTAATCAAAATCATTCAGATCTTTTTGAAGATTCTGGAGCACATAAAGAAGAAGGTAACGGTCGCCTTCTTTTAAGTCGCAAGCCTCACTACTTGGCCAATCGATGAAATAACCTCTTTGTTTCTCTGGCTTCGCTTTTGAATAATCGATGTCACCGTCATTAGAAACGCTATCAAGATACTGCTTAATGATGCCGTTAATATAGGGAAGACGCGCCTTCACGAATTCTTTTTTGCCAACAAGACGGTAATAATCACAGACGATTTGGATGAACCAAGAGGAATAAGTCGGAATATTGCCAAACCAAGCTGGTAATGGCGTGTGCTCTTCAGATTCGGCGATGGACTTTTCCAGGAACTCTTGACCCCCGAAAATATAAGTCGCCGCCAATACCTCTGGCTGCATATCGCCAATCCACACCAAGCGGTCTCTTTTAATTCCGTCCCAAATTCTGTTTTGGCAGCAAAGATGAACAGTGTATCTGGCCGTGTCGAAAATCTTATTCAGCAAGGGATCGTCGCATTCAAACGTTCCTAAATAAGGAAGATCTCTCATCTTGCAGGAAGCGACGATGGCTTTTAGAAGATAAACCTTCCCTGGGGTCAAAAAGTCGATGCGGACAAAACGAAATCCCGTATCCCCAACGGTGAAATCGGAAAGGTCAGGGACATCCACCACCATATCTCTCACGGCATGATCGTTGGTCGCGTTTTTCTCTCCGATTTCAGCGCGCGTCTCACTTAAAGACTCCCCGAAGCGGATACGAATTTGCAAACGGCTTTTTTGTCCCTCCAAGAAAGAGGAAAGGATTCGAATTCCTCCAGCGAGTTCTTTTCCAAAATCCAAGACTATATAGCCCTGGCCAACGCAAGAAAAACAGGAAGAATCATTCAAGAAAATCTGCTCGTAATCATTTGTGAAAAGCACCTCTTCGTTCGAGATGTTTTCGCTTTTTTCAACGATACGGGTGGGACGTAAATAGGAAATGTTCATGATATTAAGCCTTGTAAGGCATGACGAATTCGGCGTAACCGGCGTCTAACGAAGATTTATAAACACCATTTTCTAAGGATTTCAGATAACGCTCGCCGCGGTAATAGACCTCCACCGCATCGTATTCGGAACCGAAGTTGACCTGGAAGTCCATCACGATGTTCTCGTCATCCTGCTTGTAATCCGGGTCAAGCGAGTTCATGACCATATACATCATCTGGCCGTTGCTCTTGTCCTTAAGCTCGGTGACGAGGGCGACGCTTCCAGAATTGGCGCTGATGTCGTCCTTCCCGAACAAGGCGAACTCCTGCTCCTCCATATTGGCGTAGCCCGTAGGATAAGCAACGGGAGCGAAGACATAGGAATTGCTCGCGGTATAATCGAAGTTTTTAATAATCGGGGCAAAAGATTGCATCTCTTTGCTAATCGCTTGCATCGCGTAGTAGAGATTTGTCTTTTCGCCGTATTGGGTGATGTAGCTTGTGCCGTCAGTGAACCATTCCCCGCTCAGGGAATTGTTCTGTTTGCGCCAATAGGTGAAATAGCCAAACGTTTCGACACCAAAGCCCATATAGGCGTTCATCTGCCATTCCATGCTGGCGAAGGTCGGAGCGGACATCTTATGCGAACCGTTCACAGTCGCCCCATAGGTTTGGCCCACGGCTTCGAAGGCGATATTGTGTTTCTTCGCGGTGTCGGCAAGGATCTGTAAACCCCTTAAATGGGTCGTGAAGATGCTGTAGGTAGAGCCATCATAGCGCATCGGATACGAGTCCATGAGGATCTTGTCAGGAGAGGCGCATTCGATGTATTTGTCTAAGTAGGCCTGATAGGCTTCGTCCGTCGTCATAGAGGCGTATTCGGCGGTATAACGCGAAACGTCGGTAGAAGACAGAGGGAGAAGGTTTGCTTCGATGTAGCAATCCGCGTTTGCCTTGATGGCTTTGTAGACCTGCCCGAAAGCCGGAAGCTCTTTATAGGTTGGCTCGTCCATGATCATCATGCCGTAGAAGGCCTGATGTTTGGAATAATCCTTCATGCATTCTTTGACGTAGGCATTGAGGTCTTCTTGGCTCGCGTATGCCGCCCCTTCTCCAACCAAAGAGACCTGGGAAGTGGATAACTTCTGAACGCGGGAATCAAAAACGATGCAACGGGTGATCCCGGCTTCGATGCACATATCCATATTTTTCTTAAGCTGGCTGGTTTCAAAGTCTTCTCCCCCATAGGGGTCGTTGCCTTGGATTAGCATCGTATTAAGCCCGGCTTCTTTGTATTCTTTATAGCGTTCGACGGTTCGATAATCTACGCCCGTGGACATCGGGACGCCGTTCTCGGTGTAGCTACCATCCGTCGGGGAGGCGTAAGCGAACGTGATGAATTCCCCCGTCTTTGAGGAATAATCAGGAGCATTCTTCTCCAAATCGACCTGGGTGGACCCACAGGAAGATAGAGTCAATAAGCCAAGGAAAGACAAGGCTAAGATTGTTTTGCTTTTGTTCATATACAAGCCTCCATTTAAGCGTTGTTTTCGTTTTTGATTTCTAAGAAGAGGGGGCGACCGCTAGTAAGAGAAACCTTTAGAGTCTGAGCGTTGAGCAAGGTCTCTTCGCCGTTTCTAGATAGCAGTCGGATAGTCATAACGGGTTGAGGAAGATGGATAAGAGCTTCTTCCGTGATGTCTAGCTCGTCTGGATCATTTAAGTTCATCAGGCAATATACATTAGAAGAGCCATTGACCAGCTTTGTGATCAACAATGGGGCGGACGTTGTTACTCCAATGTCCACTTCTTCGTCTAGGCAATCGCCTTTTAAGGGCGAATTGATTACCTTAGAGGAGCAATAGGAATAATGTTCTAAGATCGTTTCGATTTCCTCGTAAGAAGAATGCATGGCTTTGGCCGCTTCATAAAGCGGAGTCCTTTTCCCCTCGCGCGAGACGAATGAAGTCCCATTGGGGAAGGATTCCCCTTTGCTTAGGTTCTTTTGTTTTGCCCAGTAGGTGAAATAGCTAATCTCACTAGGAACGAAGCAGAGGGCTGCCCCATATTGATATTCAAGCGTCCTGCCGTTGATTGGCCTGAACTTGTCTTTGCCATCCACAAGCATCGCGGTCGACTGCAGGACAAAGGCGCTTTTGCGACCATATTTCTTCGCGACGTCCGCGATCATCTGATAGCTCGTGAAGTGATTGTTGATGATGAAATCCCCGCAAATCTCCCTTCGAATCGGATAGGAATCCATCGTGAGCACTTCATGAGGCGTCTTAAGGCAAAATGCCTCAAGGTAGTCGCGGTAGGCTTCCGATTTGCTGATTCCGTCTTTAGGTGAGAGCCTTTTGGCATCGCCATAAACAGGCAGCAAATTGCATTGGATGTAGACATCGGGAATGAATTTTTTCAGGCAACGTTCGATCTGACCTATGGAATCAAAACACTCATAAGAAGGCTCGTCCACGAGCATAACCCCAACGAAAGATGGATGTTTAGAATAATCTTTCAAGCACTCCTTCAAATAAGAAGCTAAGCTCTCTTCGTCCTTGAAAGGTTTGCCAGAGCCTATTAATCCGTTAGAAGCCGCGGACAAATCATGAATTCGTTTATCGAAGACAACGATGCGGCTTAAACCCGCCTTCGCTGCTTCATCCATATTTTTCTTGGTTTGGCTGGTTTCCCAATCTTCTCCAAGATAAGGATCATTGCCCTGCAACAAGAGAGTATCTAAGCCGACGTTTTTGTATTCGGCATAGCGAGCACTCGTACGGAAATCTTCGCCGATCGAAAAGACCTTATCATCGATAAAGTAAGTTCCATCGGTCGGCGAAGAATAAGCGTACTTATGCATAACGAAAAATTAATGAAAGAAGAGATGTGAATTAAACGGTTACTTGCCGGTTGCAACGGTGTAGCCTTGGAGAATCCCGTCAAGAGTGTCAGCAATAGCAAGCTTGGCATTCACTTTTGTAATACGGCTTCCATATACAACGATGTGGGATCCGGAAGTTTCAATTTCCGTAAGGTTCCTTGTTGCACTCCAATTTCCTTGCAGCGTCAACGTAGCGTCAGAAACGCTGTAAAAGTTGTAATCAAATTGGTACTTGGAATTTACGATTCGAGTCGCGATAGCCAAATAATACTTCCCATCAGAGGCAAGATTGCTGTAAGCGGCCTTCACCATTTCCGTCTGGTTAGCAAAGACGTTAGTGGAGCAGTCTGTTTTCTTGTTAATGCGGTAATCGGTGCCAACGTAATCATCCGTCCAGACCAAGCAGCAAGAAGCATCGGACTTAAATGCCTTGTGCCCACCATCGGCGAAGAAAGCCACCTGTGGTTTGTATTTGCCAGTGAATTCCATGCCTACAAAAGCGCCGGTCTCGTATTCGCCGAAGTCAAGATAAGACAGATCCGTGTAGCTCGTGCCCCCGGCGCCCATCTCAAGGGAGGCGGTATTTGTCGCCGAATCGAAAGTAGCTTTATAAGATTCTTTCGCAGTCAAGCCCGTGACGATTTCATAGTCAAATTCGATCGCGTCGGATTGGCCATAGATGATGAACTTCGTGTTTTTGTAGATTTCTTCGTCCACGTCCCCGACTTTCGTATCGAAGGTAACTTCCTTAGAAATGGTCGTGTTCGCAGTCACGTCAGTCAAAGAAACGGTGATGTGGCAAGTGGTTGTATCCGTGAAAGGATTCAATGCAATCACATATTTGTAATCGTGATCGTCGTTAAGGCTGCCACAACCGGCGTTGCTCATCGCACAACCTGAATGGCGATAGGTGTTTCCGCCAAGTTTGTCCGTCACCGTATCAAGGCGATACGGGCCATAAGGCATCATGCGGGTCCAGTCAGCATCCGTTTTGTTTTCAATGCCCGAGGTCTTAATAAAGATGCCTTCGCTCTTGTCGGTGTTTGTGATTCCACCATTATCGGTGTCGGCAAAAGCAAGAACGTTAGGAATGTTTTTCCCTTTGAACGTGAATTGAACTTTGTTGCCAACCCCCACATCGCTCAAGCCTAGATAAGACAAGCCCTTTGCGGCGGTCGTGCTGTTCAAACGAACATGACCGTTGTTGTTTTCAATGACGCCGTATTCATTTGCTTGGGAAGTATCCAAACAGGAGTATTCAACGTCAATGCTCTTGATATCCACCGCGCCAGTCGCTTTGATTTCGAAGGTATTCATACCATTTTCGAAGTCATAAGCAACTCCAGAGGTCACGTTTTCAAAGTGGGTCAACTTCAAAGAGGGATACCTACACGCAAGTTGGAAACTATCGGCGCCGCCGTGAATTCCGAGCGTTCCTTCGCCCTCAAAGACGATCGTGACTTTTTTGAGTCCATGAATGAGGGTGTCCAAATAGAAGTAGCCGCCATCGGAGAAAGACCCCCAGTAGCCATTTTTCATTGAAAGAGCGCTGACTACGGTCGGCAGGGTACTCTTTGCATCCGTGACCACGTTTTTCGCATCACTCGAAGGAACATCAACACCGAAGACATTGTTAGTCGCGTCTAGGTGCAAGTGATAGGTAGTCTCGCTCGCCTGAGCGAAACCGCTGTTTTGCCCAGCGGCTTGATGGAGTGTCACTCCCGCTACCGCGGCAATGGCCGCGCAGGAAGTAACAAGAAGGAAGAGTTTTTTGCTTTTCATCTTATTTTTCTCCTTTGATGAATTCATAAGTAAAGGTCACGGCTTTTTCGTGGCCATAGAAAATGACGTTGTCGCCAAGGTTCAAGGTATCCCCTGTTTGGAGGCTGCCGTTCAGGCCATCCAAAGTGAGCGTGCGATTTGTCACGTTAGCGTCCGCGGTGAGATTCTTGAGATTAATGGTGATTTTGACGGTGTCCTCGACAATGGAATCCACTTTGATAGTAAATTCATAGGAGGCGTCATCTTCCATATTCGTGTAACCCATCTTGGTGTCAAGACTATTGGCGTAACGGTATTTAATGTCCCAGCCAGTGTAATTGTCAGCGGTAGACCAACGATAAGGGCCATAAGGCATAAGGCGCTTCGCGTTTCCGTCGTTAGCAAGATTGGTCACGTAGCTATTCGCCAAGTAGACGCCTTGGCCTCCGCCAATTGCTTGTCCGCTGTTGCTATCGCAAAGCAAAGCGACATTAGGCAGATTTTTGCCGGTGTAATTAATTTTGATGGTATCGCCAACGGTGACGCCGGCCTTCAAGCCCAAATAGGAATCATCGGCTCTAGTACCAGAATTCAGCGTCACTTTGTTCCCATCAAGGGAAGATTTGTAGGTAACGATATCCGCAGAAGGAATATCGGAATTCAGTTCCATGATTTCCAAAGTGATATCATCTCTGAAAGAGCCGTAAACGATGACGTTCCCGGTTTTGCTTCCGGTGTATTTGATTACCTTATTGAAGGAAGCAAGACCGATTATCGTCCCATCTGCTTTCACTTCGCTTAGGTCAAGAATGAGTTGGACGCCGGAAGAAGATTCCGCGGTCGTGACCTTGTAAAGGTAGTCTTTATCATCTTCGAGGTTTGCATACCCAAAGGGGCTACCCGTTTGGGCTTCCAAGCGATCGTTGTAGCCAAGCCCGTTGTAGGTGGAATAATCGCTAGGATTACCTGAATCAAGCATATGGGGCCCATAAACCGTCATCCTATCGGACAAAGACGTATCATTCTCATTGGTTCCAGTGGAGAGATACATTCCATCCGTACCGCCGACGGGTGAGCCAACGCTAGAGGCGAATAAGCCAACGTTAGGGATATTCTTTCCGGTGAAACGGAAGCCCAAGGTCGTGCCAACGCCATAATCGCCTTCAAAAGCAACGTAGCTAGCAGCAACGGAATACCCATCCGTGGTATTGCCTTCGGAAGTCATTTTCGAAAGGGTGATAGTGCCGTCCGCATTCTTGGCTGCATTCTTATAAAGATTGCCCCATTTGGCTTTTAATGAGACCGCCCCTTTGACTTCGGAATCGAAATCGTAAACCGAGTCGCCCGAATACCAGCCAAGGAATTCATAGTCGCCTTTGCCGCTAGATTTCGTAGGTGCGGTCGGAGCCGTTGCTTTCGCGCCATATTCGATGGACTGTGCTTCAACTTCGCTACCACCGTCGCTATCGAAAGTGACTGCGTACTTCCGTTTCGTCTCGGTGAAACTAGCCGTATAAGTGGCGTCACCAGTAACGGCGACGATCGAAGGGCTCCAGGTCAAAGTGTATTCGAATTCGTCCGTGGGGTCTTTGCTTAGCGTTTTGCCTGAATAGACAGGAGTAGCGCCATAATCATAAGAAGTGGTTTGCAAGACAGTCGTGCCATCCGTATCCAAGAAGGTGATCGTATACTGACGGATCTCTTCTTTCCATTTTGCCTTAAGGGTCAAAGAGGAAGTAATTGGCTTAGTGAAATCGAAAGCAGTCTTGCTATCGGTCGCATACCAATACTCAAAGGTGTAATTGTATTGGGCCGTTGCTTCTTTGGTTGGATTAGCAGGAGCCGTCGCGATTTCGCCATAGCGCACGCTTATGGGATCAACCGAGGTTCCGCCATCGCTATCGAAGGTCAAGACGCAAGTCTGCTTTTCGCTCGTCCAAACCGCCGTCAGCGTGAAGTCGCTGTGCACGGGTGTGCTGAAGTCGTATTCAGTCCCGTCTTTCGCCCAGTAGGCGAAGGTGTAGATGTAGCCATCCGCGTCCGCTTTTGTGGGATCGGCAGGCTTCGTCGCGACATCGCCATCCTTCACCTTTTGAGGCGAGATGGAATCGACATCGAAGTTTACCGTCCACTCCTTGCTTGACGAGGAGCAACTTGCTAGTGTGCTGACTAATAACGCACTAGCAAGAAGTAGTTTTTTCCCATTCATTCAGTTTTTCCTCCTTTATTTGACTGGGTCAAAATTCAGCGGGTAATAGGTGAAAGTGGTCCCGTTCGCCGCATTAGAATCAAAAGTGGGATAAGCGATGATGCTCCCGGAAAGGGGGCCATCGTAATTATTAAGCGAGATATTGAGGCTATTTTCTAACGTCCAGGAATCGTCGCTATTCAAGGAATAAAGGCTCAAAAGAAGTGCAATATCCCCTTCGTTTGCCTTTGTAATGGAGATGGAATAAATGTATTCCTTATCGTCATCGAGGTTTCGATAACCGAATGGGCTTTCGGTTTGGGTATACAAACGATTGTTGTAACCAATCGTGTCATAGGAGGTGTAGTCGCTTGGGTTACCGCTATCAAGACGATAGGGCCCATAGACCGTCATCCTGGTAAGCAAGGTCTTATCGTTGGTCCCGGTGGAAAGATAAAGCCCTTTGCCTCCTCCAACCATCGAAGAGAGATCGTCGCAGAACAAAGCGACGTTCGGGATGTTCTTCCCCTTGAAGCGGAAACTCACTTTGTTTCCAGCCCCGTAATCGCCCTTATATGCAAGGAATCCGGTTGTGGCGCCATGCCCGTTCTTCTTATCGTTTGAATAAGAAACGCGGTCGAATTGATAGGTATTAGCTCCTGCTTTGGTGCCTTTGGACAAATAGACATTGTTCCCTAGATTCTCTAAGCCGTAATTCACTTTGAAAGTGATGTCTTTGTAACGAGAGGAATAAAGGGCGAACTTGCCCGAGGTGATCGAATGGGTATCGGTCCAGCCGCTCGCGTTGATGCTTTTCACAACGTCGCCATAGGCTTCTTCATCCGTCCCATAATTGAGAATCTCGGTCAAAGTCCAAGTCAAATAATGGGTGTAAACTCCGTTTTTCTCCGAATTCCCGGAGAGATAGCACTTCATGGAGTAATGTTTGGATTCGTCCAAATCGTCATATCCCCAATATTCGCCGCGTGAATCCACCGCGACTTTAACGGCTTTCGAAGATAGGCATTCCGGTCCATAAAGGACATAACGGTTCGTTCCCCCTACTTCCCAGGTGAGGAAGTATCCATTCGCTGAATAAGGGTCGAAGGGGCTATAAGAAAGGTCATTCCCTTCAAGATACATGCCGACGGAGGGAAGGTTCTTGCCTTTGAATTTCACTTCCAAGGCATCGCCCAATTTGAAATCGTCTTTCAATACGACGTAAGAAGAATCCGCGTACTTAGAAGCGGGCAGGCGGTAAACGCCTTCTTCCTCTCCAAGAATCAAATTGTTTGAATAGTATTTCCCGGTCTTCTCGTTTTGATAAACCTTATCATCGCCATCCTTGGCTTTCCTGGCCACGGAGACATTGATGTAGCCCGAGGTGGATTTGCTACCGTTTTGAACATCCATGCAAACGCGGTATTCCCCCATCTCGGAAGCCGAGAAGGAATCCTTGCTGAATGAGACGGATTCCCATTCCCCATAGGTCTCATTCAAATCGATCGGGGCGCTTCGGTGCTCAACTTTCGTAACGACGAGAGAGGCGTTCTTCGGGGTATATTGAGGACGAATCTCATTCACGAGGTCATCGAAATAAACCTCTTCGCCTTTGGTAGCGACATAAGGGATGTTGTCAATCGATAGGCTAGGCAAAGCGTCAACGACGTTCACTTCTTTCTTCACAGTCTTTCCCGAGACCGAATAAGTGAACACGTGTGCCCCGGAAATCACGGGATAATAAACATGCCCCTCAATCGTTTTGCTAATCTGCTCCTTATTCGAATCGGCATAGGAAACGCTGATGGTCGCCTTATCCCTGACCGAACAATAGATGAAGTTCTCGACGTCAATCGGCGAACCGACTTCGTAAGTGCCGCGGTAAATATCCTCTTTCAGTTTCAAAGTGATGTCGGAGCCCGCATTCCCGCAAGAAGAGAGAAGAGCGAGGCAGCAAAGATAAGGCAGGAGTTTGTTTTTCATCCTTTAAGACCTCCAACGGTGATATTAGAAAGGACGAGCTTTTGGCTGCATCCGTAAATCAAAGCAATTGGGACCATCGAAATAATCATGGCAGCGCTTCTTACGGCGACGGGGTTAGAGACGTAGCTCGCCGCGCCGTTTTGGAATTCGTAAAGACCATAGCCAAGCGTCGGGTAATCCTTCAAATAAATCATGATGGTCGAATAGTCATTCCACACGGTGAGCGAATTCGTCACGATGAGGGCAATCAAGGTCGGAGTGACCATCGGAAGAATAATCCGGAAAAGGATCGTGAGGTTATTCGCCCCGTCGATTCGTGCCGATTCGGCATAAGAGTCGTTGATGCTTGAAAAGACGCCATGCATGATGATGAAGGTGAAGTCAAAGCCAGAGCACCAGGCGATCCAGAACAAATAGGGATTGTTGACCATTCCCAACGCGTCGAAGAGACGGTAAGAGGTCGCCCCGGAGCCGAAGAGAGGAATTGTCTGCACGAAAACAGCGACCACGTAGATGAGTTTTTTGCCCGGGAAGTTGAATTTGGCGACCGCATAGGCAAGAGCCGTAGAAGCCGCCAAAGAGCAAAGAACTTTCAATGCCGTGAACCAAATCGAGTTCCAAAGCATCGTTAGCAAATTAGCTTCCGAGCCATTGGAAGTGACGATGGAGAAATACTCCACGATATGGGACCAGGTCTCGACCTGAGGGTCCCCGCTGATGACAAAGAAATCGAAGATCGAATTCACTTCGTCTCTCTTGATGTTGCTCTTTCCCGTGAAGGAAAGGAGGATGGAAGAATAAATGGGATAAAGGAAAACCAGAGCCATCACCAAAAAGAAGATGAAGAAAATGATGAGGGTCACTTTCTCTGACGTCGGTTTTCTTTTGAATTCGTACAAGCCTCTTCTTTTCATAAATCACACCTGCACCGCGGAAACGATCTTGTTTAGCAATTTGCGTCCAAGCAAAACAACGGGGACGCTGATGACGGAAATGCAAATGCCAAGGGCGGCAGGATAGCCATACGGGGCGTTGGCCGCAGAGGTATTCGAAATACGATAAGTGAGATAGTAAAGGTAATAGCCCATCGTGGCCATGCCAGGCTGTCCGGTGGAATTCGAGAACAAGAAGACGTTCCCATCCGCGACGAAGATCGTGCATAAAGAGACGGTGAGCAAAGTTGAAATCGTAGGCCAGGCGCAAGGCAAAGCGATATGGAAGAAGGTGCCCCAGAAGCCAAGGCCATCAATTTTGCCAGCCTCGACTAACTCAGGAGGTACTTTTGCATAAGCCCCCGTGGCGATCACGTTCCCGCCGACCATGCCGGTCACAAAAGTGAGGGCGATGAGAGTCGGGAAAGCCGTGGCTTCACTGTTCAGCAAGCCCTGATTCAAGGCGGCGTCGTCCAAGGTGAAGCCGAGCTTCTGGATGATATAAACGACGATGCCGTTCGCATCCGTGCAGGAGCGGACGAGAGAGACCCAAATGACTGCACCGACCAAAGTGGGGATCGTGTAAATCACGCGGAAGGCGTAATGGCCAAGGACTTTGCGGTATAAAACATAAGTCGAAGCCAAGCCAAGAGGAAAAGCGATGACGTTCGCTACTGCCCATAGGCAAAGCGACCTTCCTAGCATCTCCAAAAGATTGAAGCCGTAAACATCCGTCCCGACGACGCCATTCCATACCTCAATAAAGTGATCGAAGGTGAAGGCCTTCGTCACGTCATCCATGAACGCCAAGGCGATCGAATCGATATGGACATATAGCCAGAAAATCAGGAATTGAACGACGGGCAGAGCGATAAGAAGATAAACGAAAAGGAAATTCTTGCGCTGAGACTTCGTGTATTTTCGCGAGAACAACGATTTCTTACGCATTTTCCATCCACTTCGACCAGTTGGTCGTCACGTTTTGATATTCGGTGGCAAGGCGCGCTTCACTCGCGGTGCGGTAAGTGCCCGCTTTCGAGGAGTCGATCACCCCATCGGTATATTCGCTGAGGGTGCTCTTGAAGGCGTAATCGTGGATTTGGGATCCAGCGATGGGGAACATACTCCCTAGGGCCGCGATTTTGTTGCGGAGGCCCTTCGCCAAAGGCCAAATGCCAGTCGCGTATTGGTGATTCACGATATTCGAATGGCCTTTTTGGAATTCGTACTCGTAGGTGGAGGAAGTGCCGGAAGAATAAGGAGAGGCGGCGTGAGCGACGCTAGAATAGACGTTTGCGAAATCGTCGCTAGCGAACATCCTTAAGAACTTGGAGGCGATTTCTTTGTTCTTCTCGCTGATGCCGACTGGCATATAGCAGTTTCCAGTCTCGACGCCGCGGTTGTTGTAGACGCCTCTGGCCTTCGCAACTTCAATCACGGAGGATTCGGAGATATCGTAGTTCAAATCAGTTTTGACCGCGGAGACGATGTCGCTCGAGGATTTATTGTCGTCGGAGAGCTTCACGACTTTTGACAGGATAGTTTCGCAGGCTTCTGCGTTATAACTAGAGCCCCAAAGCTTCGTTCCCAAATCGGAGATGACGGGGACATTAATGAAGGCGAGTTTCTTCAGCTCGTCAGCAGTAGAGTCGACGGCGGCTTCATTGAGCATCCAGTCGCCATCGAACATAAACACGGCGCCTCTGCCTTTGTTCATGATGTCGGCGTGGGCGGTGTCCAAATCGTTGCTTGCGGCGCCTTTGACGATGTTTTGCTGATCGAAGACGTTATAAACGAGTTCAGCGGCTTTGTGGAGGCCTTCATCTTCGAAGACCTTATAGCCATTGTCCTTATTGTAGGAGCCATCGGAATTCGTCATGCTCCAGAAGGCGTTCCATCCTTCGACGCCGGAATATTGGGTGAACCAGGAGTTCATCATGACCGCTGGGTAACCGTTGGTCCCCGAACCAATCAAAGTGAAAGGCTGGATTTTCGTTTCACCGTTCGCATACTTCCCATGAATCGTGTGAATGCAATTCAAAAGTTCATTGGTCGTCACGGGCAATTCGAGTCCAAAGGAAGCGAGCTTCTCTTTGTTGACCACGAGACCGCCGACGGATTTGACATAAAGGAAGTTATAGGCCTTGCCGTTATATTTGTACCATTCCTCATCGAAGGAGGGATCGAGCTTATCGGCGATGGTCTTACTTTCCTCACTTCCATCAAAAGAGATGGCTTTTTGGGAATAGACAAGATCGCTTAAATCCTGAACGAGGAGGCCGTAATCCCCATCCACCACTTTTTGCGGCAGGACGGAACGGGTGAAATAGAGATCGATCTTGTTCTTGTTATAGCCAGAAGCGAGCTCGTTGATGATGGCGCTCCCCGTATTGCTGGTGCTAGGCTTAAGCAAATTGACCTTATAGCCTTCCGCTTTGTAGGTTTCTTCGAATTTCTCAATCAAGGAATTCATCCATTCGGTGCCGTATCCGCCCAAATACATCTTGATGTTGATCGTGTTCTCATCGCTGACGATTGTGCCGCTAGAGCAGGAGGCAAGCGGAGCTAAAAGGGGCAAAAGGCAAACGCTAAGATAAATCTTTTTTGTGTGTTTCATAATTCATTACCTACCGGTAACGATATTTTTTAGCAAATCAAGGAAACATGGAAGGGCTTACAAGGATAATGAAAATTTTTAAATTACTTTTTTTAATGTTTTGTCCATTTTAGAATAAGATATGCAAAAAATTTCCCTCATTTCCTACTCCTGGAACGTCTATTCCATCGAGGAAGAAAAAAGAACGATGAACTTCCATGAGCACAATACCATCGAGCTCTCCTACGTCGTCTCAGGCGTCTTGGCGTTTTATTACATCGACCAGGAAACCGGGGAGAAGATGTCCGTCGACGTGAATCAGGACCAGCTTCTCATCATTTTGCCTAACGTCATCCACAAAACCGAAATCCCCTACAGTCTCTCTTGCATCGGCGTAGAAGTCGCGGAAAGCAACGGGGATTTGCGAGGTTATTTCAAGGATTCGTTCTTCCGGACGTTCCTAAAGAAAGGGAAGATGACCTTCAAAAACGGCTATCTGATTCTGAATGGCTCAAGGAAGATGCTAAACGGCATCAAAGAGATGGAAAGTTTTGCTGGCAAAGGAGAGGAAGACGAAATCGCGATGGCGAAATTCGACCTCCTTGTAAAACAGCTTTTCGTCTCGATATGGGAGGCGAACTCGGTCAAGCCGGTCACCGACCAAAGCCCTTTCTATCGGAAAGCCGTTCTCTACATCGAGGAAAACTACCATCAGAACATCAAAGTCGATGACGTGGTCGCCGTGACAAGGGCCTCGAAATCCTATTTGCAGCAGCTCTTTAAGGAATATGACGGCTGCGGAATCAAAAAATACATCGATCGCCTTAGGGTTCATAAAGCGGAGGACATATTGAAGGAAACGAGCTACAGCGTCGAAGAAATCTCCAAAATCGTCGGATTCAATTCCACGCAGGTTTTCTTGACCAATTTCAAAGACGAACTCGGTCTCACCCCGAAGGGATATCGGAAAAAATCTTTGGACGCGCAGAAAAAACGTTATTTTAAAGCAAACGGTTCTTATCGCGAGAGGAAATATCGTTAAAAAGCCGAGAAGCTCAAGGCCCTCGGCTTGACTAGCGTTCAGGAACTTATTTCAAGCCGAAATAGGTCCAGGCGTTATTGAAGGAGATGTCCTCCACCACTTTGCCAACGAGCTCTAAGTCAGAGGTCATCTGGCCGTTCTCAATCATCGTTCCAAGATAATCGCAGACGATGCGACGGAAATAGTGATGACGAGGATAGGAGAGGAAACTTCTGGAGTCCGTGAGCATGCCAACGAAAGCGCCGAGGTGCCCGCAGGAAGCAAGGTCAGAGAGATGCTTTTCCATGCCGGGTTTGTTATCTAAGAACCACCATGCAGGCCCATATTGGATTTTGCCCCTCAAGGAAGAATCCTGGAAGCAGCCCATCAAGGTGATGAGTTCAAGATTCATCTTCGGATTCAAGTTGAAGAGAATCATCGCAGGAAGACGCCCTTCATCGTTCATGCGATCCATCAAACGGGAAAGGTTTTTGATGCTGTTGTCTTCGGCGATCGAATCATATCCCGTATCCAGCCCGAGCTTAGCGAGCATTTTGGAGTTGTTATTTCTCATCGCGCCGAGATGGAGCTCGCTGCGAATATCATATTTGCCATAAAGTCCCAAGAGGAAATAAGTGAAGTAGCCTTTGAAGGTTTTGCTTTCGCTTTCGGATATTGCGGTCCCGCTTCTTCTCTTCGCGAAGACCCTCGCAGCCTCTTCTTTGCTAGCGATCGGGTAAACGGCTTCTAAGGCGGTGTCTGAGGCTACGCAGCCGACTTTAATGAAGTTTTGCAGCCTTTTTTCGATTTCGGTCTCTAAGGCGTCCAAAGAATCAATTGAGCCGAGTTTTGCAATGAAATCGTTATATTTCTCCGCTTCAATGTTCATGATTTTGTCTGCGCGGAAGGCAGGGATGACAAGAAAGGAATAACCCTTCTTTTTAATGTCATCGAAGACCTTGAGGTCATCGAAAATCTCGTTAGTCGTGAAAATAGCTTTGACGTTTGATTGTTCAATCAGGCTTACGGGGGTAACGTGATGTTCCTTGATGTAGGCATTGCACTGTTCCCAAATCTCATCCGCGTTCTTCTCATTGATCTCAAGCTCGCAATGGAAGAATTCTTGGAGCTCGGCTTGAGACCAATGATAAAGGGGGTTCCCAAAAGCGGTTCCCAAGGTTTTGCAATAGGCCTTGAACTTCTCTTTGTTTGGCTTATCACCAGTGATATAGGACTCATCGATTCCGAAGTTCCTCATGAGCCTCCATTTGTAATGGTCTCCGCCTAGCCACACTTCAAAGATGTCTTTGAATTCCTTATTCTCAAGGATCTGGTATTCGGAGAGATGGCAATGATAATCAAAGATCGGCATGTTCTTCGCATGTTCGAAATAAAGTTTCTTCGCCGTCTCGTTCGTTAATAGAAAGTCTTCTTTTAAGTAGCTCATAGGGTTACTCCTT
>CAVEPD010000029.1:0-19575 GCA_963617535.1 bacterium | reverse complement strand
GCAGCCATGGCGGCTGCGCGTACTTCAAAGTGTCTTCCCATAAAATGACTCCTGTATTGAGCGCGTTAAATATACCACTCGCAAAATCTCCGAAAAACCCCAAATATCACTTGATAGAAGGGAATTTGATTCTCCTTAAAGGCTCAAACCCTAAACCGGTCGCAAAATCATAGGCCCATTGGTAATCGCTTGTGGCGTAATCTGACGGGGAATGGGCGTCCACGCCGATAACCACGTCATTCCCGACTTGCTTGGCAATTTCAAAGAACTTGCGATAGGGATAGCATACGATTGAGAGGTCGCTCAAAGATGTTTTAGCCTTCCAGCGCGAAGGACCCATGTTGATTTCCAGAGGAACGCCTTTTTCTTTGGCTGCTTTGCAAATGTCCCAAGCCGCCTTTTCGGCAATCTCATCCCATTTGTCATGCCACAAAAGGAAGTGATCAGGGTGAGCGACATAAGCGAAGAATCCGCTGTTGATGCCTGCAACCAAATCCTTAACGTAGAGTTCAACGCTCTGTTTTTCATCACTCACGCGGCTGTAATAAACAAACTTGCCGTCCATGCGGAAGCAATGCTGGCCCAAAATCAAATAATCAAAACCGTATTTTGTAAGCAAATCACGATAATAGGCCGCGTATTCGTCATGGTACCATTCGCATTCAAAAGCCAAAAAGATATCGATTTTCCCGGCATATTTTTTCTTGAGTGAATTTACCGAGGAGACGTAATCCGCCAGCAAGGAGATATCCCCTCTCATGCCGGGCTGATTGGCTTTCGGAAGCATCACGTGATCGGAAAATCCGAGTACATTGAAGCCAGCGTCCATTGCTGCTAATACATATTCTTCATCCGCTCCAAAAGCGTGTCCGCACCTCAATGTATGAGAGTGGTAATTCGCGTCAATTAAAGTTTTCATATTTAACCTCCATAAGGTAGAGCCCATCCGCCGGGGCTTTATAAGAAAGGATTTTCCTAGGCTTCTTGTTCATTAAGGCAGGAACATCATCGGGATTTTTCTGATGATAGGCGCAGCGAAAGGCTAGCCCCATCATCAAACGGACCTGATAGGTCATAAAATGAAGGCCCTCAAAAACGACTTTGCCCGTCTTCTTGCCCTCATCTAAATTCACATGAATCGCATCAATCGTTCGAATGAAGTTTTCCTTGTCCTCTTTCTTCGTTGTTAGATTAGAAAAATCATGGGTCCCCTCAAAGCAAGATATACATTTCCTGAAAGCATCCACATCGAAATCCGGTCTTTGGAGCTGGGTGAGCAAACCAACCTGAAAAGGATCCTTTTGGCCATAAGAAAATCTGTATTCGTAAGTCTTCCCGCTCAAGGAATGACGTGCGTCGAAAGAAGATCCAACCTCTTGAAGCGAAGACAAAAGAATATCCTCAGGCAAAAGGCGATTCGCCGCGTAAATGATTTGATCTATGGGCAGATTCGAGCTTGTATCAAAGCTAAATGATTGAGCAAGCGCATGAACGCCGGCATCGGTTCTTCCTGCGCCGTGAATTTGCACGTTTTCCCCGCAAATCTGGCTTAAAACAGATTCAACTGTGCCTTGGATTGACCGATGTTCCTTTTGCCTTTCAAAGCCGTAGAATGAGGTGCCACGGTATTTAAGATAGCCAAGATACCTCATAAAGCAGTCACCCCAAGCAAAGCAAAGAAATCCACTTTGGCAGCCACCACATATATGAATCCAGCGGCAAAGGCTAAGCCAAGAAATAAGCAAATTGTGTCGGCCCAGCGCCACTTGCTTTTACGATACCTGGACCGCTTCGCTCTTGGGTCATATCCTCTTGCTTCCATCGCATAGGCAAGCTCCTCGCTACGCATAAAAGAAGAAGCGAACAAAGGGACAATCAAAGAGGTGAGATTTCTCACCCTTTTCCAAATTTTCCCATGGGAGAAATCAACGCCTCGGCTTTCTTGGGCTCTCATTACGCGCATCGTATCCTCCAAAAGAGTCGGGATAAAGCGCAAAGCAATCGAAATGATCATGGCAATCTCAGCTGCGGGAAAATGGAGGACCTTCAACGGAGTCATGTACCATTCGAGGGCGAAAGTTAAATCAAGAGGCTTCGTGGAAGCGGTCAAAATCATCGTTAGTTCAAGCATTAGGAGAAGACGAAGAATGATTTTTCCAGCCTGGGCGAAGGAATCCCAATAAACCACCCAGCCATTTAAATTCCACGCCACTCCTAAAGTTGGGGTGATGTTTTGAGGCACAAGGATGTAAATGATGAGCAAGAAAACAACCATGAACCACATGGATTTAAGGGACGAGAACATGGATGCAAGGCTGGTGTGCGTGGCAAAGAGAAGAATTAGAGCAACAAGGAAAAGCATCCCACCCATCAAAAAAGTCATCGACCAAGTTGGGAGAGGCAAAAACACCAAAACCATGAATAGAATCGTCAAAAGTATTTTGAGCCTTGGATCTAACCGATGGAGCCAGGAATCGTAAGGGACGTATTTTCCTAAAGTGAAACTCTTCATTTCGCTTTCAGCCCCTTCTTTTCGGCAAGCAGCGAAGCAAGCTCATCGAGTGTATGAACTTCGGAAGGATTAATTTCAGCGCCTCTTTCGTTCAAAAGACGAAGCAAATGAAAGAAGGGCGGAACGTCCAAGGAATATTTATTTAGGTCTTTCGAGAAAAGCTCGCTGGGCGTAGTGATTTCCGCCGCTTTCCCTTCTTCCATCACAATTACGCTGTCGCAATAGGAGAAAACAAGACTCATATCGTGAGTGACGAGGATCACGGTTGTTCCGTTTTCGTGGACCTTCTTGAAAAGGTTCATCATCTCTTCCGCGCCCAACGGATCTAAGCCGGCAGTGGGTTCATCGACAACGAGGATAGAGGGTTTGAAAGCCAAGACGCCAGCAATAGCGACACGCCTCTTTTCTCCGCCCGAAAGATCGAAAGGAGACCTCTCATAAAACTCAGGCCCCAGGCCAACCATGGATAAAGCTTCATGGGCTTGCTCTAAAGCCGTTTTCTCCGCAATTCCAAAATTTTTCGGCGCAAAAGCCACATCTTTTTCTACGGTCTCTTCAAAAAGCTGATTCTCGGGAAACTGAAAAACAAGTCCAACGTTTTTTCTTAAATCGAGGATTTCTCTCCCTTTGTGTTTGACCCCAGCTTTATTTTCGTAGCCATTCACGACCACAGATCCTGAAGTAGGTTGAAAGAGCGCATTGATGTGCTGAACCAAAGTGGATTTGCCTGAACCAGTTCTGCCCACCAATGCAGTAAATGAACCTTCTTTTATTTCTAGATTCACATCATGAAGGGCTTCGTGTTCAAGGGGCGACTTCTTGTTATAGATGTAAAAGACGTTTTGGAAGGTCACCATAAGAACGCCCCCAAATCATCAATAGAATCCACGGAGTCCGGAACACTAATTCCAGCTTTTTCGAAAGCCTCCTTAGCCTCAAGCAAAAAGGGTTGTCTCAGACGAGCCTTTTGAATAGTCTCCTTTTGATTGAAAACGTCTCTCGGGGCGCCATCAGCGACAATCTCCCCTTCCGAAAGAACCAGAACGTGATCGCAAAGATAAGCTTCTTCAACATCGTGAGTGATAGAAAGAACGGTCAGTTCAGGCTTTTCTTCCTTTAACTTTTGAATAACTTCCCCGACCTCTTTTTTGCCTTTTGGGTCAAGCATCGCAGTGGCTTCGTCAAAAATAACCAAATCAGGCCCCATTGCCAAAACACCCGCGATAGCGACCCTTTGCTTCTGCCCACCCGAAAGTTTCTCAGGCTCATGGGTTAGGAAGTCAATCATGCCCACTTCTTTCGCAAACTTTTCGACAGCGAGGCGGATATCCGCGGGTTTCACATTCTTGTTTTCAAGTCCGAAGGCGATGTCGTCTTCTACCGTTGAGCCAACAAATTGGTTATCCGGATTCTGAAACACAATGCCTTCTTTGGATCTGATTTCATAGAGATTGTCGCGGTTCAATTCAAGCGAAAACAAATACACGCCCCCTTCGAAATTGGGCAAAAGACCCATCAATATCTTCGCAATAGTGGACTTGCCGGAACCGTTATGCCCAACTAAACAGGCGTATTCGCCTTTCCCGATAGAAAAAGAAACATCTTTAAGGACTGGGTTCTTCTTATCATAAGAAAAAGAAAGATGTTCAACTTTGAGAATCGGTTCCATCCTTCCTCTTTCTCCGTTTCGCGTAAATCACTTCAGTTACCACGATGGTCGCGACCAAAGCGGCACAATAAACGCCCAGGGCAACCCATAGCAAAACATAATTAATGGGCTTGCTAGAACTAATCGGAACGAAAACCGCCGCGCCGAGCAAAGCATAAGCAATGAGAATCACGGCAATCCTATAAGCGGTCTTATGCTTATTTAACATCGATTTCTACTTTCCTTCCGGTGTATTTTTCGTAAGGAATTCCCGCCATATCAAGGAGTCTTCTGGAAGCGACTTCTTCCAAATGATCGTGATATTTGTCATCGGCGTAGATGACTTTTTTAACGCCCACCTGAATCAAAGCCTTCGCGCATTCGTTGCAAGGGAACAAAGTCACATATATCGTGCAGCCTTTTAAAGCAGAACCGTCCTTCGCATTTAAAACAGCATTGAATTCCGCATGGCAAACATAAAGATATTTTGAGTCGAGCCCCTCGCCGTGTCCCCAAGGTATTTTTTCATCGTCCACGCCAACAGGCATACCGTTATAGCCAATTGAGATGACTTTGTGATTGTCATCAACCAAACAGGCGCCGACCTGGGAAGAAGGGTCTTTAGAACGTTTCGCGGCCATAAGGGCAATCCCCATAAAGAATTCGTCCCAGTTCAGATAATCTTCGCGATGTTTTTCTTTGTCCATAAAAGCACCCCCTGCAAGGCGGCTTCAATTGTACACGCGCGCGAGGATATTTCCTAATCAATCAAGTTCGATGATAAGAGCTTCGAAGGGGCGCAAAAGAGTATTCGAAGCTTTTGCGTCAGCGTAATTCCCAAGCGCGACTGATCCCAGAACTTTTCTAAAAGGTTGGGGGACTGCGACTTTTTTCTTTCCGAGGTTAATCAAAACCAAGATGGATTTCGCTTTAAGGGAACGAGTGAAAACAAAGAGATCCCCTTTCGTGGGATAAGCATGAAAGTTGCCGAAGCAAAGAATGTCGCTTTGATTGTGCAGAGCAATGAGCTTCTTGTAGTAAGAGAGCAAGGAGTTTTTATCTTTTGATTCTTTCTCCACATTGATGTCTTTGTAGTTCTCGTTAACCGGAATCCAGGTATCCTTGTTAGTTGAAAAACCAGCAGAAACGGAAGAATCCCACTGCATCGGAGAACGGGCGTTATCGCGGTCAATCTGGAAAAGAAGGTTTGTCCTAAGCGGCTTCGGAATCAGAAGCTTTCTCATAATTCCATCAACCGTTTTTACAGTTACGTCCTTGCTTAAAGAAGGATCTCTCTTCGGGAGGTTAAGCATCCCGATTTCCTGGCCTTGATAAACAAAAGGCGTACCTCGTAAACAAAAATTTAAGCAGGCTAAAGCTGAACCCGATTCATAGAAATGGCGCTCAGGATCGCCGAACCGAGGCAAAGATCGCAGCTGGTCGTGGTTCTCAAAATAGTTCGCGTTCCATTCGACTGCCTCTTGCCAAGAGTAGAGAATCCTACGTAGGTTCTTCGCTTTGAATTTCTTGGTAAAAACAGGAACGCTCCGCCGATCGACATTCGTTCGATCAAATTCAAAGAACATGTCGAGCTCATGGTTGGTAAGAAATTTAACCCCATTCGCCTTATCGACCTTGAATGTTTCTCCGATAACAACTGCATCGTAATGTGAGAAGACGTCATTATAGAAAGCCTTAAGGATCTTATGGTTGCCTTCTTTCATGAGGTAATGTTCCATGCCTCTGCCATTGAAAGCGAATCCTTTTCCGTCTTTCAAAGAGTCTTTCCAAATTTGGTTAATAACGTCGCAGCGGAAACCATAAACGCCTTTATCGAGCCAGAATCTAAGAATCTTCTCAACTTCTTCAAGAACTCTCGGATTACGCCAATTTAAGTCAGGTTGCTCTTTCGCATAGAGGTGCAAATACCATTGCCCCGCTTTTTCATCATAGGTCCAAGCAGGACCGGAAAACTGGCTTGTCCAGTTATTCGGTGGGGTTTTGCGGTCTTTTTTCTTCCCATCTCGCCATATATAGAAATCATGGTATGGCGAAGAAGGATCCCTAGCTTGTTTAAACCATTCATGCTCATTGGACGTGTGGTTCACCACCAAATCCATGACGATGCGCATGCCGCGTTTCTTCGCCTCTTCCAAAAGAGTATCGAAATCCTCCATCGTTCCATATTCGGGATTAATGGCGTAATAATCCGCGACGTCATAGCCCATATCGAATTGGGGAGATGGGTAAATGGGGTTAAGCCATAAAATGCCAACCCCTAAAGAGGCTAAATAATCGAGTTTGGAGATAATCCCTGGGATGTCCCCGATGCCATCGCCATTGCTATCGCAAAAAGAGCGGCAGTATATCTGATAAACAACGTGGTTACGCCAATATTTCGCTTCCATAACAATTTAATTATATCGCTGCTTCACGCGTAGAAATCAGAGATTCTTGCAAACTAAGATCACTACGATGCAGATAATTATCAAAGCAGCTAAAACCGAAAAGAAGATAATCCAAGGTTTGTAGTTTCTTTTTCGATGCAGCTCTTCATATTGCTCAGGAGTTAGAAGAGATTCATCAATCTGAGGCTCTGGTTCCTTATTTTTCATTCCAACTCTCCACGCATTTTCATTACGAATTCGCTTTCACCAATCAGAAGAATAGCGTCATCAGGATATTTCTCTTTAAGGCCTTTTAATCCCAAAAGAGGATTCTCAACGTAGGGATAGTCAGACACATAAAGGAAATAATCTTCTTCGTTACGAGCATAAGGCGAATCAAACGTCGTCAAATTAATTGAAGCCATCGTGTCGCCTAGAATCGCGAGCATCGAAGCGATGTTCGAGTCACGTTTGGAAGCAAATAGGATGTGAAGAGGCTTTCCCTTTGTAAGAGCGCCGGCGCCCTGCAAAAAAGCTTTAATTGCTTCAGGGTTGTTCGCGCAGTCAAAGATAACGCCATCCAAAGTTTCACTGCGGCAAGGCAGATAGAAATTAAGAAGGGCTTTCCGGATATCTTCTTCTTTCACGGGGAAAGACCCGTTTAAAAGGCGGATGGCGTCAAGGGCCAAAGCAGCATCGGCAAGGTAAGTCAGCGCGCAAGTCGAGATAGCAAGATCCCGATATGGCAAGAAATCAAAATGATAAGCGGGTCCAACCAAGTGGGCGGAGTGATAATCATCGACAATTGAAATCTTAGAGTTGTTCCGCTTGGCGAAATCGGTCAAAGCACTCGTGGAATTCTCATCCAACTTCCCAATGAGCAAAGGGCATTCTCTCTTAAGAATACCCGCGTGATTCAAAGCAATTTCAGAGGTCGTCGTGCCCAAGAGATTGGTATGGGCAAGCCCGCTTGAGGTAACGATGCAAAGAGCAGTATTAAGGACGTCAATGTTCGTCGCGTCGTAAGCTCCGCCAAAAGCAGATTCAACTATCAAAATATCCGGTTTTGTCTCTTCAAAGTATTGATATGCGATGGCGATCTGCATCTCATATTTCGAAAGCGAGAATTTAGCAAAAAGCTTTTTATTCTCTTTGAAAAGCCTGCAAAACTCGCTTATTTCAATTGGCGTGCCGTTTAAACGAATGCCTTGTCCTAAGGAAAGCAGATTCAAATCGTAAATGGCGCCGACTTTGTATCCGGCAGCCATATAGATGTTTTCCAAGATATGGCAAACGGAGCTTTTCCCGTTGCTGCCAGCGACGTGAATCGCAGGAGAAGTAAGTTTTAGCTTCGTTTTATCGCAAAAGGAGATCCAATCTTCATTGTCGAACCGGAATGGAGCGTCAGAAAAAACCTGTTCTATTTCTTGATCCATGTTAATCACCTCTTGTTTTCGTGCCTTCCCTCAGGGCTTTGCTGATGCTGCGTTTAACGTCTCTTTCTTTAATCGCGTCACGCTTATCATGAGCTTGTTTGCCAACAGCTAAAGCAATCTCGACTTTCGCATAGCCGCGAGACAAGAAAACCTTTGTTGGAACGCAGGTGGTAGATTTTCCCTTAAGATGGCCGTCGAGCTTCTTGATTTCATGCTTAGTAAGAAGCAACTTCCGATCTCTCAAATGATCAACGTTGTTGTAAGTCCCGTCTTTATATGGGGCGATATGCATATTGGCCAAAAAGACTTCGCCGTCGCGAACAAAAACATAGCTATCAGACAAAGATGCGTTGCGAGCGCGTAAAGACTTAATCTCCGTACCCGTCAGCACAATGCCTGCCGTCATGAAATTGGAAAGGAAATATAGAAAATGAGCTTTTCTATTTTCGAGGAGAACTGAGGAATCACTTTTCTTGGACATAACAATTAATCACCGCTTTTCAAAACGAAGGGTTGCACTGGCGCTTGATACCGACTCAACCGTAATAGTATAAGGGAAAGAGCCACCATTATTCATATAGGATTGATTGGGGAAGAAAGATTTCCCGTATTTGCTCATGGAGAAGGAGGATCCTGACTTGAAAAGCGTAGAGTTTGTTCCCGATTTGCCCTTAGAGAAGGTATTAACGCCATTGGCTTCGATAAGGTGAATCAAGGAGAAATCAGAGGAATAGCTGCGATTTGATGGCAAAATCATTGATGAATTGAATTCTTTGCTGCAGTTTGTCGCCCCAACTAGATAGCAAACATTATTACTGTCCAAGTCGATCGAATTCGGATTCGTCACATAAGGTGTCGAAGTGTATTTTTCAGACGCCGTTGAATAGTTCAATTGAATAAGCCTGGAATCGATGTGATAGATCTTTATTCCAGGGACAGTATAGCCTTGGGGGTATTTGCCCCCTTCATAGGCAGTCTTCGAGTCCAGTTCGTTGAGACCATCCGGGGTATAAAGTTCTAAAAGGATGTACTCATCCCAAAGAGTGCCATTAAAAGAAGAAGTCGGGATCAAAACGCAGTCACCAGAAGAGTTGGCCGGGCGGATAGTCAAAGTCACGTCATTCCCATCAACGATATAAGGTGAAGTCCAGCCCAAGGCGCATTTAGTGTATGCGTCATGATCGGTGACGTTCATATCCATCATATCGATGCCTCCGGCGGGCTGAAAAGTCACTTCGGTACTGTAATAATCGTCTAATCCCATCGCGTGACCATATTCATGAATCAAAGTATGTGGGTCCGCTTGCCCTCCCTTTTCGAAGAAGTCGTAGGAAATCCAAACATAGGTGTTCGCTTTGGGAGAAGAAAGATCGCCGAAATTGCTGCACCAAAAGGTATAAGCCCAAAAAAGGCTTTCATCTTTATAAGTTTTCCCAGAATAAGTAAAGCTATAGGTGTTATTAGCATAATTCGGGCAAGAATAGACAGCGACAACGGCGTCGATAATCCCGTTATTATCCTGATCGAAATCCGTTAAAGGGGACGACGAATCATCATAGGCTTCAACGGCTTTATTCACGTAATATTGGCCATTGCATTTATCCGTAGAACCTTGCTGATTGTAAATATAATCGTTTTTTGCGGCGTTTTTTGCAGTTAAGCCCGTTTTATACGTCGACGCTATATGAAAGTTGAGATGCAACTTTCCATAGGAAGATTTCTCGTAGAAAGAGGCGACGGATTCCCAATATCCCGTATTGTTTCCGTTCAAGGCGAGAGAGACGTTCTCCAAAGTATCCTGCGAGAAGGGATAATCTTCGAATTCGATTGGGAGAACCAAAACATTCACATTTCCAACAGAAGAAGGCAAATCCATGCCGCGTTGATACGAGGCATCATGAAGGGTAGTTTTTAAAAAGTCTTCCGACTTGTAAACCCCTTCACCCACGAAGTCCTTGCTCACTTCTGCCTTTCCTTCAGAAGAAGAGGCAAGCGGAACAATGGAATAAATGTTGCAGGACGTCAAAGAAAAAAGAGTTAACGCAGTTAATGGAATGAAATAACTTTTCTGACTGTTTCGCATGAGAAAAGTTTAGACCTTTTCGGGCTTAAAGAACAAAGAAGTATATGGAAAAGAACATCAGCGTAGTAGCTGCCAAAATGAAGAAATGAAAGACCGTGTGATACCAGTAGTTTTTCTTGCCACCTAGCCCATAAAGCGTCGCACCAATCCAATAAAGGACGCCGGAGCCCAGAAGAGTCAAAATACCCGGAAGACCAATCGAGAAATAAAGGGGATAGAAAGCAACGAGAATTGTGGATCCAACCCCAACGTAAATCGCCATGCACAACTTGCCGTATTTCTTCAAATCAATGGAGTTGAACACGATTCCCAAAATACAAAGCGTCCAGACAATTCCGAAGATAATCCAGCACCAAGGAAAGCCGTCTGGAGGGTTTGCAAGAGCAATCCAGGTATAAGGGGTATAGGACCCCATGATCAGAAGAAAAATGTTATTGTGATCGAAAATACGAAAAAGTTTTTTGGCTCGTCCGGGAAGTAAGCCATGGTAAAGCGCGCTTCCCGCGTAAAGAACAATTAAAGTCAGCAAATAGATAACGCACGCGCCAATGGTCAAAAGGTTGCCCGAATTTGTTGCTTTCACCAAAAGAAAAGGCCCAACAATCAAAGCAAAGATAACGCCACAAAGATGGGAAATAGAATTCCACCACTCTTGCTTTCTGGTGTAATCAGGCAAAGCAATCTTGTCAAAGGGCATAGTAAGGACCTCCTTTCCATCTAGTTTAATATACTAGTTCTCAATGTCAATAGAACTCGTTTCCAAAACTAGATGAATTTTATGTTTGCCTTTCCTAACTCAAATTCGGGACCTTATAGTATTGGCTATGGTGAACCTTTTAAGGAAGCTATTCATTAAAAACTACGAACAGGTAGACCATGAAGACGTGCGTATAAAACACGGGAAACTGGCCGCTGTTTTTGGAATTATCACCAACTCTATATTGGTGGCTTTGAAACTTTCAGCGGCCCTTTTGCTTGCTGCGAAATCCAACTGGGTTTTTTCGATGGCATTGATCGGGGACACGATCAATAACCTTGGGGACATTGCTTCAAGTGCAGTAACTCTTATAGGCTTTTCCATGGCGTCAAAGCCAGCGGACAAGGAACACCCTTACGGCCATGAACGAGTTGAATATATCGCCGCTTTGATTGTTTCAATGCTCATCATCGCAGCAGCCTTAGAATTAGGGCTTTCTTCTATGAAGGAGATTATTAACGGCTCCACCGCAGATTACGATGTTTACTCCATCGCTATCCTTGGCGTGGCAATTCTTTTAAAACTCTTCCAGTCTTACGTAAATAGAAGTTTAGGGAAGGTCATTTCCTCTGTCGCCTTGAAAGCGACGGCGCTTGATTCGCTAACGGACGCCATCGCCACCACCATCATTCTCATCTGCGCTCTTCTTTCTTATTTCTTGAAGTGGGGTTTTCTAGATCCTTACGCAGGTATAGCAATCGCCTTGTTCATCATTTACTCCGGGATAAAGATGATCAAAGAATCCAGTGACCCACTCATCGGGCAGCCCGCGAGCAAAGAATTTGAGTCGAAGATCATCAAAGAGGTAAGAAACTACCCGGAAATACTTGGGGTCCACGATGTGCTTTGCCATGCCTATGGGCCTACCAAATATTTTGTTTCGCTCCACGCGGAAGTAGATGCAAAAAATGAGTTAGCCAAAATCCACGATGTGATTGATAACATTGAAGAAGACATCCGCCAGAAATTTGGCTGTGAAATTACGATTCACTTAGACCCCATTCAAATTGGGGATCCTGAGACCGACGCTTTAAAAGAAAGAATCGGGAAAATATTGCTTGGGCTAGACGATAAGCTAAGCATCCATGACCTTAGAGTCGTAAAGGGGGACAGCCATACGAACGTTCTATTCGACTGTGTTATTCCCTATGACAAAAAGAAGCTAACGGAAAGCCAAATATTTACCTATTTGAAAGAAGCATTCAAAGACGAACCAAAATATTGTTTTATTGTGCATTTCGATCGCCCCTATGATGAGTGATTCCCTGCCCTTGTGCTAGAATCTAACCCGTTATGGAAATCACAAAAACAATCCCAGCAACCAAAAGCCTCATCTGGGGAGGAACAACCCTCAAAGCATGGGGCAAGCCATGCGAAGAGGCGAATATAGCCGAAGCCTGGGAGCTCTCATTTCGAGATGACGGGCCTACCCTTCTCCCCGACGGCAGAGCGTTAAAAGACGTCGCCACAAAAGAGGATTTGGGCGCAAAAGTCCAACATTTTCCTTATTTCCCGGTTTTGATTAAGCTCATCGATTCCGAGTCAAACCTTTCGATTCAAGTCCATCCAAGCGATGACTACGCGCTAAAAAACGAAAACTCGTTCGGAAAGACCGAAATGTGGCACATCATTGCCGCGAAGCCTGGCGCGGGCCTCTATCTTGGCTTCAAACGCGAAACGAACGAAGACGAAATCCGAGCAAGCATCAAAGACAACACCCTTACCGATCTTCTCCAGTTCATTCCCGTCAAACCAGGCGAAAACTACTTCATTCCCTCGGGAACCGTTCACGCTATCGGCGCTGGCGTCACCCTTGCCGAGATTCAGCAGAATAGCAATCTCACCTACCGTCTTTATGACTATGGGCGTTTAGGAAAAGACGGAAAGCCCAGGGAACTGCACGTTGACAAGGCAATGAAGGTCGTCTCATTCAAACCTTATGAGCCCATCCGTTTTCCATCGCCCATCATGGGTGAATGCTCCTATTTCCGTTCCATCCTAGGAAAAGTTGAAAAAGGCGTCATCAGCGCACCAAAAGATAGTTTTGCTTCCATTACTTTCCTTTCAGGCGAAGGGAAATTTCACGGCGAGACTTTCAAACAAGGCGATACCTTCTTTATCCCCGCCGGGAAGTCCGGCGAAATCGAAGGCAACGGGGAATACGTTTTGACGATTATTCCTTAAGCATTTGCTTTAAGCTGTTCAAAGCAAATCGCGGCGGCTCCGTAAATACCGGCATCGCTGCCAAGAGAAGAAACAAGAACGTCGGTCCTCGGCGCTCTTTCTTTAAGAAGACCATAACCATTCATGGCCAAATACTTTTGAAGGCGGGAGCTTAGGTTCGTCCCCTGTTTCGACACACCGCCTCCTAAGATAATGGCTTCAGGACGAAGGGCATTGCAGATATTCAAACAGCCTTGGCCTAAATGAGTAACATAGTCTTCGATAACTTGTTTTGCGACGGGATCACCCATCTTTTCCGCTTGGAAAACAACGACGCCCGTCATGTTATTCGGCGATTTGCAAATATTCCACATCAACGATTCCGGGTGATTGACCATAGCCATCGCAGCGTCATGGCAAAGAGCCGTGGCGGAAGCATAGGTTTCCAAGCATCCTTTTCTTCCGCAGGCACAAGATCTGCCATTCGCGTCGATCGTGACATGTCCTAATTCAGCGCCTTTCCCTTCATTCCCAGAATAAATGTGCCCATCAAGATAAAGCCCAGAGCCGACGCCGGTGCCTAAGGTTAAGAAGACAATGTTTTGATATTCTCTAGCAACGCCAAAATGGACTTCGCCTAATAGAGCAGCATTCGCATCATTATCAATGTAAGCGGGTTTGTGGAAAACGTTTTTGAAAGGCACCACAAGGTTGAAATCTCGCCATCCAAGGTTGGTGGCATAATCGCAGGTGCCTTTTTTAGGGTTGATACCGCCGGGGCAGCCAATCCCAATTCCTAGGATATCATCGTCGCTCAGCGACCAATTCTTTTGGACAAGATCAATCAAATCGTTAAGAGTTTTTTCCTGAGGGACGCCTTTTTTGACCGGCAAAACGAATTTGTCGACGAGGTCTCCGCTTTCCGAGACGAAAGAAGATTTGATTGTCGTCCCACCAATATCAATGCCTAAAACGTACTTCATAATTCCTTAATAAGGATACCCAAAATGATGCTAAGTTCCTAACGAGTGACCGACTTGTGATAAAAAAGAGATAATTCGTGTATCTTTACTCACCTTTGCAGCGATTGAACACGATATCAACCAGAGCGGAGAAGTAATGACCGTTGGCACAATCCCTTAAGGCATAGGCGTATTTTTCAGCAACACCACCCATAATGACATTGCGTAAAGGGGTTTGTTCGAAAAAGGCTTTCTCCGTCTCATGACCGGGATCATTTAGATTAGCCTTTTTGTCGGCGATGGCGAAAATCTTTTTGCCTAACCACGTTCTAGAAATATCCGAGAAAGTTGAATTTAAATTATAGGGACGGCTCTTGGGATCGCGTTCCATTCGAATATGCCTGCCATAAAGTGCTTCAAAATCATTATCGAACTGTAAGAAGCCATCCGTTGTTGGGGCGTAATAAGTGGGCATCTTGAGCCTAGCGGATTCAATGATGTCATTGGAATCTAGACGCAAGGCGGCACTGCACTTTATGTCCTCGCAGGATTCGCCAGCCCCAATAAGAACGTTTCCTCCTTCAACTTTCCAAGAAGAGGAAGGAATATCAAATACCTTAAAATCATCAAAATTAATTGAGAATTGCACGGTTTTTGTACTTTTTGCAGGGATTTCTTCTTTCGCGAAATCCAATAGAACTCGTTTTGGACGGAAAGCGTTTTTCTGTTCCTCGTATTCATAATAAAGTTCAACGACTTTCTTCACGGGATAAGAAGACGAGTTCGAAACCGTCACCGTCGCAGTCGCGACTTCGCCTTTGCTGAGGCTTGCTTTGTTTAAGGAGATCTTCTTCAAAGAGGTCTTCGCATAGGTAAGCCCATGACCAAAAGGGTAATTCACATCCTTGCCGACAGTAAGGTAGTAACGATATCCAACATAGATCGATTCGCGATAAAGGGAAGTCCTTTCCTCGCCGGGATAGAAGCCAAACGAAGGGACATCAGATATGTGTTTTGGCCAGCTCTCCGCGAGTTTGCCGGATGGACAAGCTTTTCCTAGCAGCAAATGGTTAACGGCTTCTCCGCCTCCTTCCCCAGGAAGATACATGAGCAAAATTGCTTTGGCCTTATCTTTAAAAGGAAGCTCGACGGGAGCACCACAAGCAAGCACGACAATGATGTTTTGATTTACTTCATATATTTCATCAAACAAACGAATCTGTTCTTCAGGAAGATGAATATTCGAGCGATCCCTTCCCTCGGTTTCGTAATCAGAGGGTAAGCCCATGAAAAGGATCACGTTTTTGTATTTGGAAGCCAAATCAATCGCGGAGACAAAAGCTTCGACATCCCCGTCCGTCCAGACCGAGTCAAGGTCATATCCATTCGCGAAGGGAATCTCTTTAACCTTTTCGTCGGGCTCCGCCTTCAAGGCATCCAAAAAGGAAACAAGTTTATGGGGAACCACATGGCTCGAGCCGGCGCCTTGATAGCGCGGGGTGCGCGCCAATTCACCGACGATGCAGCAATCCCGATAATTCTTTAAAGGCAAAACGCCTTCGTTTTTAAGCAGCACGGCGCTTTGCTCGGCCACTTCAACCGCAACGTCATGGCCGGCATCCATCGTGTATTCCTTTTCGTCATCAAATGGAGCGTTCGCCTTTTTAGACAAAGCAACGAGCCTCGCATAGGAATCGTCCAAAGCTTTCTGGGATAGTTTCCCTTTCTTTACCGCCCTAGCAAGTTGTTTTCCTCTTTTCTTAAGAAGGCATGGCATTTCAAGATCGAGACCATTGTTGTGAGAGAGAATCGGGTCGTTAACAGCGCCCCAGTCAGACATCACAACGCCATCAAAACCCCATTCCTTTTTCAAAATATCCTGCAAAAGCCCGCTATTTTCGCAAGCATAGACACCATTAATCTTGTTATAGCTAGCCATAATGGCCCAAGGAGAAGATTCTTTTACCGCAATTTCAAAAGGCTTTAGGTAAAGTTCCCTAAGAGCCTTTTCATCTACGATGGAATCATTCACCATGCGGTAATATTCTTGGCTATTGCAGGCGAAATGTTTAAGACACCCGCCCACATTTACATCTTGAAGCCCATTAATATAGGCAGCGGCCATCTTTCCTGATAAAACGGGGTCTTCGGAAAGGTATTCGAAGTTTCTTCCGCACAAAGGATTTCTCTTGATGTTCGCGCCCGGAGCAAGAAGAGTTTGGGTTCCTTTAAGTCTTGCTTCCCTGCCTAAGGTTTGTCCTAGTTTTTGTTCTAAGATCTTGTCCCAACTGCAAGCAGTAAGACAGGGCGCAGGAAAACAAACGGCGGGCTCGCTCGTTTTTAAATTGAAATCCAAGTCGTTACCAACTTTTCTGAGACCAAGCGGTCCATCGTGCATTTCGACGGGTCTCACGTTCAAGCGATCGATTCCATAAGTAAACCAGGAACCATTCCCGCAAAGAAGAGATGCTTTCTCTAAGTTTGTCGGAGGCTCGATTTTGTTATTCTTCTTGCTCATACTCGCAAATTATCTCTCTTTTCTTTCTCTTAAGAGAAACCTTATTTATCATTACCTCATGCAAAAAACAGTTTATCTCGCCGGGGGATGTTTCTACGGCATCCAGTCTTACTTCAGCCAAGTAAAAGGGGTTAGCTCCGTAACTTGTGGATATGTAAACGGAACCACCGCTTTCCCCAAACACGAGGACGTCCTTTCTGGACGCGCCGATCACTTAGAAGCCATCAAATTAGATTACGAGGAAAACATGATTAGTCTTCAGGAGATCCTCGATCATTATCTTAGAATCGTGGACCCCTATTCCGCTTTTCATCAAGGCGATTACAAGGGACATTGCTACGGGCTAGGCATTTACTATACTGACGTGCTCGACGGCATCACCATCGTTCGTTACGTGGATACTCATATTAAGCCAGGACATTACATCGACATCCGAAGATTCGAAAACTTTTATCCAGCCGAAGCGAAGCATCAAAACTACGCAAAAGCCCATCCATTTTGGAATAATCCGGTAAATTTGAGCCTGCTCAAAGATAGAGAAAAGAAATAAACAACAGTCTAAGCTTAATAAGGTAAGGACTCAACGATAATGCCAATGGTCCCGTCTTTTTGATCAGCATAGACTTTGAAAGTAAGCTGGAACATCGTGCCATCCTCATCGTCATTACATACGATATAGTTAGTTGTCTCGTAAGATCCGCCGCTCTCGAAGGTTTCCTTAGCCCATTCATCATCGCAGGCATTCCCATAGCCATCGGGGATCAAATGATTCATCACAAAACTTTCCGCTTCGGCAATAGAGCTTAAAGAAGTCGGCTTAATGGTTAAAATGTAGGTTCCATCGCCGTTTGCGTTAGGAACCGCATAGCCAGCATCGCCGCTTGATAACTTAAAGTAATCGTTATACATGGAGGCCACTGTTTTGATGGCCGATTCGCTATTGTAAGCAGAGGGAATAGAAACCTTCGCCGTAGCGGTTCGCGGAGTGGTTTCGCCCTCCGCAAGAATCGTCGCGGTAATCGTAGCCGAATCGCCTGGACCCGCATTTTCGGAGGCCGTTACAACGCCGTTGGTATCAACGGTAAATTTGTCGTTGTCGGAAGAATAATTAACTTCCCCAACAAGCAAATCACAAACGATGCTTAAAGCATAGGTGCCGCCAGCCTGAATGTTGATGTCGGCGTTCTCAAAACGGAAATCGGCAACATGTTTTGATCCAGATCCACGAGTGATTGTGACGGTTGTAAGATCAGAATAACGGCTTAGCCCGATGAGAACTGTCCCTGTAGGATCTTCATAAGCGACATCATAGGCATAGCTACTTACCTTAGCCCAGCCCATCTTTTTAAAAGCGGAAGCAAAATAATCGTATGACTTACGGCTCTCGTTACCAGCTGAGCCTAGAACTTTTTCGTTGTCAAAAACTTTGATGCTGATTTTGGTGCCTTCCCTTGCCAAATATTCAGCTTTTGCGGCAATTTCGCTTTCGTCGTTTGCATCTTGGATATCATAATAATCGGGGTCATCCACGATACTTTCGTAAATCTCAGCGTAAATATCTTCGTAATTTGCCACATCAACCCGGCATGTTTTGTAGGCGCTATAAGAAGAGAAATCGAACGAAGGGACGTCGACGTCATTAAGCCCGTTATTAGAAAGGAAGGCGCTAATCTTTTCGCTGGGCCACCCAGTCACAACGTCATCATAAGGTTCATCCAAAGTGGCAAAGGAGATCCTGAAGGCTTTTCCATAGGTTGCATAATCCGTAGTAATTTCGGCTTTTAGATACCAAGTCTCACCCCAATCGGTGTACCAACGATAGTAGTTATCAAAAACCGCCGTAGTCTTCGCCATTGAATCTTCGTAATCCGAAGTAGGATCCTCATTGGTATCAGCATAGATATAATTCACGCCTTTTTTGGTGCAATAGTAATACTTTTTCATATCATCCGCGCTGAACTCAGGGATCTTGAAGCCTGTAGATTTCTCAAAGGAAGAAGCAAATTCACTCGGCCACGTCGCAGATTCATGAATTTCATAGGAATAAGTGAAAGAGATCCGATTCCCAAAGAAATAGTAGACGGAAGCGTAAACGGGAGCTCCATCCGTCGCTTCTTTTTCAAGGACCCACGAAGTACGTTCCTTGCTCATCGTCTCGTTTAAAACCCATCCATCATCCTGAAGGATCTTAACGTTATCTTTCACGAAGTTTTTAGCGCAAGTGTCATACGCTACAAAAATATCTTCCGTGCTTGCATAGACTTCATTTGAAACACCAAGCTTTAGCTTGGCAGGGACGATGGTTAAAGTCTCTTCAAAGCTCTCTTTCGTGGATTTTTTCCAATCCGTGCTTGAATCAATGTCGACATCCATATCGTTATAGCATTGAATAACGTTGCATGGGTCGCTTGTATAAGGCGTTGAATAGAAATAATAGGTAAGGTCATAACCCGTTTTCCCATCCTCGGAAATGTGGGTCAATTCATAATAAGTGGTGCCGCTACGATCCGTTTGGGCAATGTTCCCATTATAATCGCGAATTCCAGTCCACCCCTCTTTTTCAAGGTCTTTATAGTAATCCCCAATCGTGAAAACTTCCGCGAAGTTTACGATTTCTAGGTAAGGCGTGCCCTCATCATCAACATTTTCGTTAAGAGAAACATAGCTTAGAAATCCCGAGGGATAAGGAAGCACTTCCCCGCAATATTTAATAAGAAGGGCCTTTTCTTCATCATCCCACTTCTCACGAGTATCTTCGCTTGATTCAATAACGCTGGTAGACTCCGAAACCGTCGACTCAGAGGAGCCCAAAGAAGCCGACGACGTTGAAGAATCCGCCGCCGAACCTACCTGGCATGAGGCCAAAAGAAACGCGGACACATTCAAGACCAGCAATGTTTTCGTTCTATTTCTCATAATCATTACCCCTAATCAATGTGAGACTTTATCCTCAAGAGGACTAAAAGTAAACGATTATTGGCCTTCTAGTTCAAAGGATAAGTGCAGTGTGGCGACAACGAAAAAAGATGAACCTTACGATTCATCTCTAAGTTCATTGGTGGACCTTATCGGGATCGAACCGACGACCTCCTCCATGCCATGGAGGCGC
>CAVEPD010000028.1:0-22926 GCA_963617535.1 bacterium | reverse complement strand
GATCCGACTGGCGAATGGAAACTCTCGGTCGGAGAAAACGCTTCTTGGAGTGGCGGGTCTCATGATAACGCCGTCTTGTTTACCTTCAACAATAAAGACAACAAGATGGTTGTTCCTGATTCCTACTCCTTAGATGATTGATTGCTCTCTTTGTGAAATAACCAGAAAGTCCTTATAACAAAGCAATGAAAACAGTCGAAGAGATTCGGCTGTTTTTCTTATTGAAAAGCGAAGACTCAGTGGAAGGTGTTCGTAATTAAACAGGTGGCAAAGCTCTATTTCCGACACGGTTTTGAATATCTAAATTTGAAACTCCTCTTATAATAGCGCTGACTGCTTTTGGCAGGGGGGTTCCTATGATATTAACCAACGCAAAAATTAAGAAAATCGCGGTATGCGCATGTGAGCTTGTGGCTTTGCTTTTTACTCTCCTGCACGTTTTCCTCGGAACCGAGGTTGGGGCTTTGTACACCTTGGCTTTAGCGAGCGAAGATACGCTGGCCATCATTTTGACTTGGTGCGTCTTCGGCTTGATGGTAGTTTCTTCCGCGCTTTCTTTGATAGCGATGACGTATCAGCTTTTCGGGAAGAAGGTCAAAGTCCTGCTTCTTGCCGATGCAATTGTTGCCTTAATAGCTCTAGTTTTGTCTATTGTTATCTCGAGAGTGAATGTCGTTTATGTTGCTCTTTCCTTTGGATTTAACCTTCTCGCCGCGATTTACGCGACAATCTTCGAAATCAGGAACAGAGGAAGCGAAAACGAGGAAGGAGACGATGGCAAAGGCGCGCTTTTTGGCACAGTGTTTTCCCTTGTTTCTTTGGCGCTTCTTTCTTCTTTGTTCTTCATTCCGGTTTGTTATTACGACAGCACGCCTTATTTCACCTTATTTGACGCTTTAAAAGGCGATGCCTCGTTGGAATGCCTCATTTCTTTTCTATCCTTCTTCATAATCTACGTTTTGCTTCTTGTGTACTTCACGAACATTCTCGTTTACTCAAAGGACACCCAGCGCTTCATTCGAAAAACCAGAGGCCTCATCTATTGGGAATTCGCTTTGGCAATCGCTTTCTTCATTTTCTCGATCGTGATTAGCTTTGTCGATCGAAGCAATCTTGAAACCGCCCCGACGAGCGTTTCCTCCTTTGCCTATGTGCCACTTCTTGCAATGGGTTTGGCTACGATTGCCCATTCTTTGTTTTCCTCTAGGTACCTTACTTTCAGCGCGAAAGAGAAAGATAACGCGGCCATGAAGCTCAAGAATCGCATCATCGCTCTTGTCTTCACCCTTCTTTTTTGCGGCCTTTTAGTTGGGTCAGTTTTCTCCAACGTTCTTGTCATTCAGTACACGAGCTATGGAGTCACGAACAGCACGACTGTGAACGGCTTCGAAGTGCTTAGCAATTACCAAAACAAGGAGGCCTCTTATAAGCTTCTGGCCTTCTTTATCTACCTTATCCTTGTTTATGGGGTCTGCATGCTCGTCTTCTCCTTGTCTCTTTTCTTCAGGAAGAGTAGCTATTTCTATAAGTTCTCCTTCGTTTCTATCTGCGTGGCTTTCGTTTTGACTTTGACCTTATCGATGTTTGGGAAATACTACCAAATCGGCGAAGGAATCCAGGCAGAGACGATTCAAAACATTTTGCTAGCGAAAGGAATCAAACTTTCGATCGATTACGAGACCAAGGTCACGAGCCAGACAATTTATTTCGCGATGGCCTCCCTTGCTTTATTCATCGCGATGATTGCCTTCAAGCCCTTCTCTAACCGCGTGAAGGAAGAGGCGTTAGACGTGAACATCAATAATGATCTCAGCTCTCTTAACTCTGCCATTCCAGCAATGGAAGAAAAACCTAAAGAGGAAGAAAAGCCCAAGGAAGAAGCAAAGAAGGAGGGGGTGCATCCAGATTTCGATCCCTGCCCGGCCTTCTCCGAGATTGATGCGAAGGAAAGCGAATACCTTGATGATCTAAAAGACAGAAAGAGCCAGATTTTTAAGAATCCGACCCTTCCTAATGTCACGAGCTTCATCGTGGAGTATGCGCGCGATTCACGTCTTCATCTCTCTTATAGGCCCGAGGACATCGCCCAGTTCATCGCGGGTCTTGGCTCTTCGAAACTTTCGATTCTTCAAGGCATGTCGGGAACGGGCAAAACCTCTTTGCCAAAAATCTTCTCTGAGGCCATCTTCGGCAATTGCGACATTGTTGAAGTGGAATCCTCCTGGAAGGACAAGAACGAGCTCATCGGCTATTACAATGAATTCTCTTCGAAATTCACTCCGAAGAAATTCACGCAGGCCCTTTATAAAGCGAAATTCACCCCTGAGGAAATCACCTTCATCGTGCTGGATGAAATGAACCTCTCCCGCATTGAATACTACTTCTCTGATTTCCTCTCTTTGATGGAAAACGAGGAAGACAAACGCTCCTTCAAACTTTTGAATGTGCCTTTGCGTGTCACTAAAGATGATACGTTGATTGAATTCAAGCAACTGGAGGGCGGTCACACAATCAAAATCCCCGCAAATGTTTGGTTTATTGGAACCGCGAACCGCGATGAATCGACGTTTGAGATTTCCGACAAAGTCTATGACCGGGCAATGACGATGAATTTCACGAAACGCGCCCCAAAGGTGAAATCCTATAACCACCCTATCCCGAAGCGCTTCTTGACCTACGACGTGTTCAATGACCTTATCCAGCAAGCGAAGAGCTCCTACAAATTTGACTGCGAATCTAGCGAAACCGTGAAGGCGGTGGAAGCCCTGGTTGCCCCTTTTAACATTTCTTTTGGCAACCGCATCCTCAACCAGATTGAGTCTTTCGTTTCCGTTTATTGCTCTTGCTTCAATGAACCCGAGACGATGGAACAAGAAGCTTTGGAAAAGATTCTTCTTAGCAAGGTTGTCCAAAAATTAGAGGTCAAGAGCATTGAAAACAAAGAAGAGCTTGCCCATGGCTTTGAGAAAATCGGATTGATGAGGTGCGCGGAATTCATCAATAAGCTCAACGAGGACATCTAAGATGATCAATGCCTTGGGGTATAAGGATTCCCTGCGTTTTCTCAAGGAATACAACAATATCACTTACCCTGAGTTCGATTATTTTTCGGTGCATAGCCTGAATCTTTTCTCTTCTTTCGAGGACATCAATCTAGACGACATTGAAAAAGAGGTCAGTCATATCGAAAGAGTCCTCCCTTCGATGAAAAGAATCTTCGCAAAACCCATCATTCACCTCATCGACCAAGATGAGATTGTCGACGTGGAAGCGGTGAGGGGAATCAATAATAGAACCATCAGCTACGCCTCAACGCATTCCGAGCTTTGGGATGACATCACCCCGCAAGGGATCAAACCTTTGAAACTATTGACCACCAACTACAAAGACAACTACGCGATTTACGAGAATGTCGCCTTCTCTCGCGCGGTCGATTACTCTCTTGCTTTCTGCCGTCATTATTCACGACTGCTGAAGGACATGATTTATACGAACAGGAAGCTTGAAATCGACTTGCTCGAAAGAGAGAACCATATGTCCTATTATTTGGCTTTGGGAAAATTGGAAACGGGACATCTTCGCTCTTTTTCCGCTTACATCGATTTAGCGCTCAGTCTCATATCCCGAATGAATTTTATCCAAAGGGTTCTTCAAGCGAGAATCAGGCGACCCGTGTATGCGAAATGCCATAAAGTCAAAGGGAAACTCAAGCTTAGGAAAACCAATATCTTTGCCAATCAAAAAGATTATAGAAACGTTTATCGCTTCCTTAAGGGCGTCTACAAAAACGAGCTTCAGGATATCGATGAGGAAGAACAGGAGAAAGCATATCTTTATTTCTGCAAATACCTTCTCGTCTTCTCAATCGGCCATTTCAATTTCGAATTGCCTAAGGACAAAAGAATCGATTTTGCCCATCTTGATTTGGAATTCTCTTTCAAGGAATACCATGTGAAAGTAAAGGACACGCTTCTAGGCGAGGAAAAAGCCATTGAACTGAGCTTCTATAATGACAAGGAATACAAAATGCTTCTTTTGCCTAGTCTTCTTGGAGACAAAAAGGCGGAGACGCCTCATGAACTTCATGTGCTTACGGATGATTTCGATACGAAGGAGACCTTTGTTTCCATCAGCAATATCGACTCGTTCCGCCGCCTGCAGCAATTGCTTTTGAAAGGCATGATCTATAGCACCGCCTCCTTCAAAACCTGCCCTTTCTGCGGAGGCCCCCTCGAAAAAGAGGAGGACTCTTTCTACCATTGCGAGGTTTGCCGTCAGACCATCAAAGAGGAATATTGCAAAGAAACCCAAACTCCTTATTTTGTGACTTCGATTTATAAATTCCGTCCGAAAAAAGAAGAAGAGGAGAGCAGTGGCGTGCTCGTGAGCCGAGAGAACGAAGACATCCTCCATTATCGGAACATCGCTGAAATCACCCCTGATTTGTCTTTCGTTTGCCCTTGCTGCCACAAGGTTCACAAGAAAGGCTGACGGATTAAAGCGACTTTTTGTAGTTTTCCCCGAATTTCGCCATTTCCCCAATGACCGGCAACAGGTCCTTGCCAAGCTTTGACAGAGAATATTCCACGCGCGGGGGGTTGGTCTTGAAATCCTTCCTTTCAACTAAGCCATCATCGACCATTTGACGCAATGAATCCGTCAGAACTTTTTGGGAAACACCTTCAAGAGAACGTTGCAACTCGTTGAATCTCCACGGCCTTTCTTTTAGGTTTCGGATGATCAGCAGCTTCCATTTTGATCCGATCAGCGAAACGGTCGTTGCAACCGGACATAAAGGCAATTCGTTTTTCTTTTTCATCGCAAAACCTCGATTTTCGCATTATTTTACACAGCAAAAATTATATGCGTAGTTATATTTTTGTGCGTACTTATTTTCATGATGTCTTTGGAGTTTAATGGTCCTGTGACAAAACACGAAAGAGGTAAGCTTATGAACAATTACGCAATCGCACATTACAAGAACGAAGCAAGGAAAGAGCTTCATGATGAACTTGGACTCACCGGAGCGGAGATTTCATTCAATCTTCTCCCTCCTTCTTCCTGCGTCCCGTTTATCCATTCGCATAAGATGAACGAAGAGGTTTATCTGATCCTTTCCGGGAAAGGAAAGGTTGTGGTTGATGATGACGAAATCTCCTTGAAGGAAGGAGACTGCATTCGAATTTCTCCGTCCGCGAAAAGGCAGTTTTTTGCCGATGCAAATGCATCTCTTCTTTTTGTGTGCATCCAAACAAAGCAAAATTCATTGGAAGGATATACGGCTGACGACGCCATCTTATAATTTTCCAGCATGAGCAACATCGACTTTTGCATCGACGTTTTGGAAAAGGCCAACCACGTTAAGGCCCCGGATGACTTTGATAAATTTGACGCCCTCCGGGCTTTAATGAACATTACGATGCCCGTTGATCTGCCGTCTGCTTATTACGAAGCTCAAGACGAGATTTTGAAAGAGCGGTTGCGCGATAGAGGGATCGTTCCAGCGGATTGCCTTTCATACAAGGGCGGAATCGCCGTATATCGCGGCGATATCACCCTTTTAAAAGCGGACGCTATCGTGAATGCGTGCAACGAAAAACTTTTGGGCTGCTTTGTCCCTCTTCATTCTTGCGTCGACAACGCTATCCATTCCGCTTCTGGCCTGCAGGTTCGGAGAGACCTTTTGAAAATCATGGGGAAACAAAAGAGCGATGAGCCAAATGGCAGGTGCAAAGTCACCAAAGGATATAACCTTCCCTCGTCATACATCTTTCATACGGTTGGGCCCAAAGTGTTTGGGAAAGCGACGTCACAAGACGCTTTTGATTTGGCTCACTGTTATTCTTCCTGCTTGGAAGAGGCGGTTAAACTTGGCTTAAGGACGATTGCCTTCCCTTGTATCTCCACGGGCATTTATGGCTTTCCAAAAGAAGAAGCTTGCAAAATTGCCTGCGAAACGGCTGCTGAATTTTTAAAAAGCCATGACGTTCGAGTCATTTTCGCGGTTTTCTCAAAAGAGGACGAAAGACTCTATCGCGCTGAACTGGGCTTATGATTATTAACACTGGGCAAAGAACGGACATACCGGCTTTTTATTCTCGCTGGCTGATGAACCGGATTCGCGAAGGCTTTGTTTTGGTGCGAAATCCCTATTACCCATCTCTTGTTACGCGGTTTGTCTTGGATCCAAGAGTGGTGGACGTTTTGGGGTTTTGCACGAAGAACCCCAGCCCCATGCTTCCTTATTTGAACGAACTAGGCAAGTTCCGTCAATTTTGGTACGTGACAATCACCGCTTTCGGAAAAGATTTGGAACCGAACGTCCCTTCCCCTAGGAAAGTCATTGAAAGTTTTAGACTTTTGTCTTCGAGGCTAGGCTCAAACGCGGTTGGCTGGCGTTATACCCCGATTATCATCAACGAAAAGTATCCCCTTGAGAGGCATATCCGGGCATTTGACTACATTGCAAACGAACTTGATGGCTATACCTCTCTGGTGGCTTTCGGGTTTCTGGACGTTTATGACAAACTTCGTAGAAACCATCCTGAGATAGTGGATACGAGCGATGAAAACAAAATCATTTTGGCGAAGGAATTCCTAAGAATCGCTTCCACCCATCATATGAGCCTCAGACTTTGTTCAAAGGAGAAGTGGCTTCGAGAATATGGGGTGGACGTGGAAGGCTGCATGAGACTTGAGGACTACGAGAGGGCTGCGGGCGTCTGTTTGAGGCCAAAGGGCAAGATGCAGGCAAGAAAGGGCTTTTGCTCTTGCTGCTTGGCGAATGACATCGGCTCTTATAACTCTTGCCCGCATTTTTGTTCTTATTGCTACGCGAACGGAAACGTGGATGAGGTGAAAAGGAACATTCAAAAGCATGACGACCGTTCTCCCTTTCTTATCGGCGAGGCACAGGAAAAAGATGTGATAAAGGAAGCCAAACAGGTTTCTTGGTTGGCTGAAGAGGAAATCAAATTATGGTAGATATTAAAAAGCTGATTGATGAGCATGAAGCAATTCTGATTGGAGCCGGTTCTGGCCTGTCTTCGGCGGCCGGCTTTGAATACGGAGGGAGAACTTTCTTGAAGAACTTCGCCTACATGCACAACGCCTATGGATATGAGGATATGTATTCCGCGGGCTTTCACCCTTTCCAAAGTTTGGAGGAGATGTGGGGCTACTGGGCTAAAATGATTCTCATAAACCGTTATAGCGATGAAGGGAAAAGCCTTTATAAAAGACTGTTTGGCTTGGTGAAAGGGAAGAATTATTTCGTGATAACCACGAATGTCGATCACCAATTCCAAAAGGCCGGCTTTGATAAGAATAGGTTATTTTACATGCAGGGGGATTATGGCCTCTTTCAATGCAGCGTCCCCTGCCATAAGAAAACTTATGACAACAAAGAAGCGATTCTTGAAATGGTTCGAAGAACCGAAAACCACAAAATACCTTCTTCCTTGATTCCAGTTTGCCCAGTCTGCGGGAAACCGATGACGACGAATCTCCGCTGCGACGATTCTTTTGTTGAGGATGAAGGGTGGCACGAAGCGGAGGAGCGCTATCAAAATTTTCTAAAAGAAAACGCGTGTAAAAAGATCCTTCTTTTGGAACTGGGAGTTGGCTTATCCACGCCCGTTTGGATTAAATATCCTTTTATGAGAATTGCGTATTTGAATCCAAAAGCCACATATGTGTGCATTGATAAAGATCCTTGTTCAGCGATTCCGGAAAAGATAAAAGAGCAAAGCATTCATATTTGCGAGGATATCTCAAAGATAATTTAAAAAGCCGACCGTTTGGTCGGCGTGACTTATTTCTCTTCGTCTTTTGGCTCGAAATCTTGGGGTTCTGCGGGCTTTTCGCCTTGAATTGTGCTTGAATCGACAATCCCTTCGCTTCCGCTTAGGTGACGCTTCTCAAACTCATCGAAGGAGGTGATGGTCGCGGCCTCTCTTCTGGCTTTGCCGATCGTTGAGAGGTCAAGGATCGTGTCTTCAGAAAGCCCGTGCGGGGTCTCTTGGACGGGCGCGGCCTCTTGGCCAGGAAGATGGCCGTTCTCTTCGACGTAGAAGCCAGCGACGCTGGAATCGGGGTTGTCCTTGATGTATTGCTCTTCTTCCTCGGCGTTTTTGAACCAGTTGCTTTCCTTGGCATTAATCACCAACGTTCTAGCTATCTTATCGTGAAGCGAGGTGTGGTTCTTCGAAAGAATCAAAGCGAGGTAATCCGCGAGGAGAACGATGGACATCGCCATGATGCCTACCATCGTGCTTGGGATGAGCAGGAATTCCCAGACGAGCGTGAGGATGGCGTAATGGAGAATGATATTGAGCTTGCTTGCCTTGTAGCCATCGTTGCCGATGACCGCGGTTTTTGCAATGAGCTTGCCGATTGTCTTCCCGTCTTTCGTCAGCAAGGGGATGATGAAGAAGAAGATGAGCGGGGAGAGGATGAAGCTAGGGAGATAAGCGACGTAACGCTTAAGCCCGATGGAGCTCTGAAGTTCCGTGAAATGAGGCTGCGTGGAGAAGTGGGTGATTGCTTCGTAATACGCCCCAGTGCGGCTATCGCTATTAGCGAAGAAGGTTTTTAGCTTTGCGAGCTTCGTGGATTCCGTCGTGTTTACGTATTCGTCGACGAGCTTCACGTCATAGGGATCGGAAGTCGATTCATCGAGAACGAAATAGGGGTCAACTCCTTCGGAAGCTTGGGTGCCATCCTCATTGAGAAGGTAGACATTTTTAAGGATGAAGAGATTGATGCTGTCGGCGTTGTATTTGCCGTCCGTGTTTTTCGTCACCTCGTCTTTTTCGTAAAACTCGGCTCCGCTGTCGCCTGGGATGAAGACCGTGTAATAATGGATGACGGCTTCCTGGTAGTGTTGCCACCCCGGTTTCCCGTCTTGGACGGTCTCGTCATAGGTTAGCAAAGTGCCTGAGGTGTCGCCTTTGGTGAGCCCAGAGTCTTTCATGAAGGCGATGTATTCGTCATAGGTCGCTTGATAGTTCTGCGCGGGTAAGAGGACCGTGTTCCCGAAAGCGTAATAGAGAACAAAGATCATCACGATGGTGCAAACGGCATCGAGAAGGTAAGCGATGGTGGTTTTGCCATAGCTTGCGGGGTGAACGTAACTAGGGATTCTTGATTTCATGCGCACCATAATAAAGCAAGAGAAAAGGTTTGGGTAGAAAAATTAAATTGTTTCGTCCACACGTGAAAATTTCGCAATTTCAAATAGGCGTGGGTCGCGTTTCTTTCCAAACGAAAAGGCCCTTGTTTCCAAGGGCCCTAAGGGTTGCTAACTTAGCAGGCTTTGCCAATGGAGCCGAAGAGTTCCATTTTCTCTTTAACCGTGGCTTTGATGGCTTCGAAGCCGGGCTTCAAGAGTTTGCGTGGGTCATAGCCTTTCCCGGTGTTTTCCGCGGTGGGGTCGGCCTTGCCGGCTTTGCAGTAAGCGATGGTCGCTTCCGCGAAGGCAAGTTGGCATTCGGTGTTGACGTTGATCTTGCTCATGCCACCAGCGATGGCTTTCTTGATCATGTCCTTGGGGATGCCTGTGCCGCCATGGAGGACGAGCGGGACGTCGCCCGTGACTTCGTCGATCTTCGCAAGAGCGTCGAAGTGGAGGCCAGTCCAGTTGCTAGGATAGATGCCGTGGATGTTGCCAATGCCGGCGGCGAGGAAATCGATGCCGGTTTTGATCATCGCGCTTGCTTCTTTGGGGTCAGCGACTTCGCCTTGCCCGGTGACGCCGTCTTCGGTGCCGCCAATGGAGCCGATTTCAGCTTCGAAGCTGAGGCCTTTGTCGTGGGCGAGCTTGACGAGCTCGGTGGTCTTCTTCAGATTCTCGTCGAAGGGGAGCGAGCTGCCGTCGAACATGACGGAGGTGAAACCCGCTTCGATGCAGGCTCTTACGCCCGCTTCGGTGCCGTGATCCAAATGAAGCGCGACGGGGACGGTGATGCCGAGGGATTCGTCGAGCGCTTTCACCATGGCGACGACCACTTTGAAGCCGCCCATGTATTTGCCCGCGCCTTCGCTGACGCCGAGGATGACCGGCGAGTTGTTTTCCTGCGCGGTGAGAAGAATGGCTTTGGTCCATTCGAGGTTGTTGATATTGAAATGCCCGACGGCATAGTGGCCTTCGTGAGCTTCTTTCAACATTCTTGTTGCATTCACTAACATGTTGAAACTTTCCTCCTGTTGTGAGCGTGGATATTATGGTTCGTTCGAGGCCTTGTTTCAATTTAAAAGGGTTAATTCGAGCGAACGGATTTTAAATTTTGATGCCTTTGGCCTCGATTTGACTCTGATAGGTGTCGATTTGGCCGTCCAAAGAGAGGTCTTTGAACTGATCCATATATAGGGAATAGTAGGCGCCTTTCTTTTCCATGAGCTCTTTGTGATTGCCTTGCTCTTTGATCTGCCCTTTGTCCAAAACGATGATGGTGTCGCAGTCGACGATCGTGGAGAGGCGGTGGGCGATCAAAATGGATGTCCTGCCTTTGAGCAGACGGAGAAGGGCGCTTTGGACTTCTTTCTCCGTCTCGGTGTCGATGGAGGAAGTGGCTTCGTCCAAGATGAGGATCTCAGGGTCTCTTACTAAGGCCCTAGCGAAGCTGATGAGCTGCTTCTGCCCTTGGCTAAGCATATCGCCTCCTTCATTAAGAACGGTGTCATAGCCGTGCTTCTGGGAGCGGATGAATGAGTCAATTCCCACGACTTTTGCGGCGTTTTCGATTTGTTCCATGGTCGCGTTTGGCGAACCATAGGCGATGTTGTCTTTGAAAGAGGCGCTGAAAACGAAGGGGGTTTGCTGGACGTAGCCGATTTTGGAGCGAAGATAGCCAAGCGTGAACTCGCGGTAATCCTTGCCGCTTACGATGATGGAGCCTGAAGTTGGCTCATAGAAGCGGCAAAGGAGATTCACGAGGGTGCTCTTCCCGCTTCCTGTCTCGCCTACGATCGCTAGAGACTTGCCTTCTTGAATCGTGAGGTTAAGCCCATGAAGGACTTCGGGCCCGGTCTTATAGGAGAAATGGATATCCTTATAGATGATGTCCCCTTTGATGGATTCGTAGTTCTCTTCCTTGGGGCTAAGAAGCTCGCCGTATTTTTCAATGGCTTCTTTGGAATCGACGATTTCGCTTTTGCTTTCGAGGAGCTGGATGATTTTTTCGGCGCCAGCCTGGGTGGCCATGAATTCCGAGAAGGTGCTCGATAGTCCTTGCAAGGGAGAATAAATATCCTGCGTGAAACCGATGAAGAGGACGATCGTCGCCGTGAGAGTGGCTTCTTCTAGTCCGATGAAGGATGAGAAATAGAATCCAGCGACGAGCAACAAGGCAATCATGAGCGAGGAGCACATCGAAACGATGGGCTCGAAGAAGGCATTGATTTTCTCGGCCTTCAGGCGTTTTGCCTTGATGTTCTCCAAGATATCCCCGGCTTCTTTCTCGACCTGGCTTTCCATGGCCAAAGTCTTGATGGTCTTCGCTCCGGAGATGCCTTCGCTCAGCCATCCGACGAAGGCGCTGTACTCATGCCTCGCCTCGCGATGCGCGGCCAAAAGCTTCTTTTCGATGATGGGAATGAAGATCGCCATCAAAGGAACCGAAAGCGAAACCAAGATCGATAGCTTCCAATTGATGGAGTACATAGTGACCAAAGCGAACACGAGGTCGAACACGCTCCAAAGGATCGAAGAGAGATTCCAAGAAAGGATGTCTCCGATTGAGGATGTGTCGTTTTGCATCCTGGCGATGAGCCAGCCAGAGGAAGTGGTGTCGAAATAGGAGAAGGGGAGTTCCTGCACTTTGCGGAAGGTGTCTCTTCTTAAAGAGGTGACGATGTCCAAAGAGAGGAGGTTAATCAAATAGAAACTAAGGAAGATCGCGACGCTTCTAGCGACGATCATGCCTAGTTGAAGGAAGAGGAACCCCCAGTAGGTGAGCTTGATGCGAATGCCGAAGATTAGCGTGGCTTCCAAAACAAGATCATTGAAATCGATGATGGCCCCCGAATAGTCTCTCGCGGCTTGGATTGCCGCGGCGTTCATCGTCGGGACGAAGCTTGAGTCATAAAAGGTGACGATGAGGGTGAGGAAAAGGAGAAGAATGACTAGAGGCCATCTTCGGAAGGCGTATTTCCCAATCTTCAGCCAAACCGAAAGGTTCAGCTTATCGGGCAATTTTTCTTCTTGGAATCCGCTGCTCATAAAGCCTCCTTTCCTTGTAGTGAAGTCTGAATGTCGTTGATGCGCGCGTAGATGCCCGCTTGTTTGATGAGTTCCTGATGGGTGCCTGCTTCGACGATTTTCCCTTCATCTAAGACTAAGATGAGATCAGCGTCTTTGGCGGTAGCGACGCGGTGAGTGATCAATAAGACGGTCTGCGAGGAATCTAGGCTCTTTAGCCTGGTGCGGATGGAAAGATCCGTCGCCATGTCCACGGCGGAAAGCGAGTCGTCGAAAATTAGGACGGGAGCACCGGAAAGGACGGTGCGCGCGATGGCCACCCTTTGCTTCTGGCCGCCAGAAAGGGTCACGCCTTTCTCGCCGACTGGCGTGTCATATCCTTCTTGGAAGCGGTTGATGGCTTCGTCGACGGAAGCGATATAAGCCGCGCGCTTAATTTCCTCTCTAGTAGCGGTGCTTCTGCTTGCGGAGATGTTGTCTGCGATGGATTTGGAAAAGAGGAACGGGTCTTGAAGCACCGGGACGATTTGCGTGCGGAGATAATGCTTTTGGATTTCCTTGATGTCTACCCCGTCGATTTTGATTTGTCCCTCGGTCGCATCGTATAACCGGGTCAAAAGCAAAGACAATGTGCTCTTCCCTGAGCCTGTTTTTCCCATGATGGCGACACTTTGGCCGGGCTTGACGGAAAAAGTGACGTTTTTCAAAACCTTGTCTTCTGGGGCGTCGAAGTAGGCGAAGGCGACGTTGTTGAATTCGATGGATCCCTTGATTCTTGGGGTAAGGCCAGTCAAAGTGGCTTCTTCTTGCTCGCCCATCACCGCCTCGATCCTGTCATTGCTAGCGATGGCTTGACCTAGGTTGGACAAAGAGGTTGCCATGCTGCGCATCGGCCAGACGATCATGTTGACGAAGGTATAGGAAAGGACAACTGTGCCGGCGGTGATCTCCGCGGGATTCTTGGTCGCTAGATAAATCGCGTAGAGCAAAGCCAAGACGCGCGAAGCAAAGATGAAGACGTCGCTGCTAGCATAGAAAAAGGAGGAAAGCTTTTTCCAAGCGACGAACTTGTGTTTGTAATCATCAAGAGTCAGCTCGAATTGGGCGATTTCGTAACGCTCCTGGTTAAAGGCCTTCACGATGCGGGTGGCGTAGAGGTTCTCGCTTATTTTCTCGGTGAGACGAGCCTCGCTTTCATCCGTCACCGCGTAACGCTTTCTAACCCCTTTGATCATGAAGAAGGAATAGACGAACATGATGGGGAGCAAGGAAAGGGAAACCAAGGTCAGCTTCCAGGAAATAGAACAAAGGATTGAGAAACAAAGGATGCTGATGAAAAGGACGTAGCTCGTCTGGGACGTGTCGTTCATGAAGAAATTGCGGAGGACGTCGGCGTCTCTGGTGCAGGTTTGAATCAAATCGCCTTCCTTGTGGGATTTGAAATAGGGGTAGGGGAGTTTCTCAAGATGAGTGAACAGGTCGAATTGGATGTTCTTTCTAATTTGCTCTAACGCTTGCGCGCGTATCAGCATTCTTAGGATGGAGGATAAGGCGGTCAATACGCCAGAGGCGGATACGGCGATGATCAGGATATAGGGCCTTCCTTCTAGATAGGCGCTTCCTCTGCCGAGGCTAATGAGGTCGACGACCCATTTCTCAATGAGCTCCGCCTTGTCCAAAGTCCCTTCCAAAGAATCGACGAGCACCTTGGCAAGGAAAGTCGAGAACACTGAAAAGAAGACCATGACGAACTGCGAGATGAAGTTCATGGCATAGAGCCAGCGACAGTTCCGGGTGTTTCTTTTTAAAGCGGCGAGCAACTTCTTCATAAAGACCTGGCTATTCTAAGCCCGGATTATTATTAGACAACCGAAAAACGCTTTGATAGTCGGGGGACTCCAAAAAGACGCAAAACTCAGTTATTTGGTTTGACCATTTCCTTAAGAAAGCCTTTTTCTTTGTAAACGTGTGATAAAGCGCGGGTTACATTGGAATACTTAGAGAGTTGTTTTGACTCTTGTGATGGATAAAATTTCCTTTGCATGGCAAACGAAAGCGAATTCATCCTGCCTTATGAAGCCTTCTCTTCCTTTAGAAAGAGGGCTAAAGAAGAGATAACGATTGCCCTGATTCGGGGTGAAGATGTTTGCTTTCCTTTTAAAGTTCCTGTAACCGATGATTTCGAAGAGAGTTACTTTTATCTGAAGAAGGTTTTCCTTTCCTTGCTTTGGATCATCGGCGGATACCGTTTTCTCTTTCATTGCGACCAATATTTCTATTCACGTTTTAAAGAACGGATTCAAAAGGATGAGGAGGTTAGTGCTTCCTTTAAGGCGATCGAAGCCATTTATGGCGAACCTGTGTCTTTTGCTTTAACAGAAGAAATTCCTTTGACGAAAGAGAAAAAGACAAAGCATTCGCTCTCCGCTTTCGGCTGCAGGGTAGGCTTAGATTTAGGAGGAAGCGACATCAAGACGATGGCCGTTAAAGACGGCGAAATTGTTTATTCTTCGGAAATCCCTTGGTCGCCGAAAGAAGCAAAAGATCCCTCCTATCACGAAAGCCGTATCCGCTCCGCTTTGCTCGAGGCCTCTTCTCATTTAGAGCGCGTTGATGCGGTGGGGGTTTCCACTTCCGGCATCGTCGCGGATGAGCTGGTCATTTATCCATCGCTTTTTGCCTCATGTAGTGAAAAAGACAAAAAAGAGGGGGTACGTGTACTTCTAAAAGACCTTTGCTGCAAACTTTTTCCAGACGCTTCCTTCGCTTTGATCAATGACGGCGACGCTTCCGCCTTAGGGGCTTCGTTCCTTTATGAAAAGGACTCGGTTCTTGGATTGGCGCTTGGGACCTCTCTTGCTGGAGGCTATGTTAAAGATGGTTTCCTTTATCCCTATCTTAATGAACTCAGCAAAGTGAGCGTGAATTTTAGCCCATCCGGGAAGAGACATTACCGATTGGGGATCTTGGGCTCTTCTTCAGAATATTTGTCTCAAAAGGGGATTGTCTCTTTGGTGGAAGAACGAGGCGTTAAACTGGTTGGCTCTTTGCCTGAAAAACTTTTAGCGATCCAAAAGCTTGCAGAAGATGAAAATAAGGCTGTTTTGCAGTGTTATCAGGAACTAGGAAGGCGGTTAGGATCCAGCGTTCTTTATTTCTCCCTGTTCTTAGATTTCTCAAGCGTTTTCCTGCTAGGCAGGGTGCTCAGCGGAAAAGGAGGGGAGGCTCTTCTTGAATCTGCGAAAGATTATCTTGCTTCAAAGGGAAGCGGCTTGGTCCTTTTCTCGGCGGATGAACGATTCAAAAGATTAGGGCAAGCTTACGTGGCCGCTTGCCTAGAAAAGTGACCTCGCGCGCGCATAATTGAACTAATGGCCTTATTGGTTTAGACTTTTGCACATGAACAAGAAGGTTCTTGCTCGGAAAATCATCATATGCCTTGCCGCGCTTGGCTCCGCCTTCCTTTTCTTTTGCTTCATGGGGAAGGCCTATGGAACGGATTCGGGATGCCCTTCTTGGTACGATTTGACTTTCGGCGGCAGGGAGGTCAGCTCATCTATTTCCAAACTCGCCCAGGTCCGCAAATACGACCCAAGCCCTGCTGGCATTGCTCTTTTCTCTTTGACGATCGCCGCTGGCGCCATGGGACTATGGACTTTCGCCGCTTGCTTGACCCATGAGAAATCAAACGTTTCCATGAGCTTGGGTTTAACCGCCATTCACAGCATTTTCGTTTTCCTAGGCTTGGTTTTATGCTCCTTTGTTCTTCCGATTTATCTTTCCGATAAGACCAGCCAGCCTTTAGGGGTCGGGAGTATTCTCTATATTACCTTCGCCTCGGTTTTCTTGGCTTTAGACTTGGTCGGCATCGCGATGCTTATTAGAGAAAAGAAAGGCGCTTAATATGGCTCGTTCTTGGTGGGAAAATTCCATCGGATACATTATTTACCCCGAATCCTTTGCGGATAGCAATAACGATGGCGTGGGCGACTTGAAGGGCATCGGAAGCAAGCTAAATTACCTTTCTTCCTTAGGCGTCAACTTACTTTGGGTCTGCCCGATTTTCGATTCCCCGATGGAAGACGGGGGATATGACGTTTCCGATTATTCTCGCATCAATCCGAAATTCGGCGATTTAGAGGATCTCAAAAGCCTCTTGAGACAAGCCCATGACCGCGGCATCCGCATCATCCTTGATTTGCCTTTGAACCACACGAGCGTCCAGCACCCTTGGTTTCAAAAGGCGTTAAGCGACCCTGCCTCTGAGGAACGCTCTTTCTATTATTTCCGGAAAGGGAAACGAGTGGACGGGGAACTTCTCCCTCCTAACAACTGGCAAGGTTTCTTCGACACCTCCGTTTGGGAAAACGTCCCTGGGACGGATGATTTCTATCTCCATCTTTTCTCAAAGAATATGCCGGATGTGAATTGGTCAAACCCCAAACTCCGCGAGAAATATTGCGAAATTGCGGAGTTTTACTTGAATTTAGGCGTGGATGGCTTCCGTCTTGACGCTTTGGCTCATCTAGCAAAAAACGAGACGTTCGAGGATTCTAAGGTTCCCTTGAATTCGCTTGGGCTTGCTTACGATCCAAGCGAATTCTCAAATCGTCCAGAACTACGGGATTACCTGAACGAACTCAAAGACAAGGTTTTCTCTCATCACGATTGCCTTATCGTCGGGGAAATGGGCGGGTGCATCTCGCCGGAAGAGGTCTCTATGCTCACCGATCGCAGGAGCGGCCCCATCAACATGGCCTTTAACTTCGACACGGTTTGGGAGAACGGCTCCTACCTTTCGATCGGGAAAAGGAAAGGGGAAATCACCACAAACGTGATTTCTCTGAAAGACAATTTCATGCGATGGTACTCGTCTTGCCACGCGACTTCCGACATGCCCGTCTATTGGTGCAACCATGATCATCCTCGCGTCCTTTCGCAATATGGCGACATCGCCTTTCGCAAGGAAAGCGCAACCTGCTTGATTAGCGTTTTGCTCTTCCTCTATGGCACTCCCTTTATTTACATGGGGGATGAAATCGGGATGAGCAACGTGGATTATTCCTCTCTTGACGATTTCTCAGCGGACGTCGGAAGCCTTAACGAAATCGAAGCGTACCGGAAGCTCGGCTATAGTGATGAGGCGATTCTTGATTACCTGAATCGCACTTCCAGAGTGAGCGCGAGAACTCCTTTCCAATGGGATGACAGGCCTTTTGCGGGGTTTTCGGACGTCCAAGGCCGTTACAAGGTGAATCAAAACAACGTCCAAGGGGTAAATGTGGCAATCGAGGAACTTGACCCCTATTCCGTTCTCTCTTTCTACAAATACGCGATTTCCATCCGCAAGAATCCGCAGATCAACGATCAGGTCCTGCATGGCGAATTCCATCTTCTTGACCGTAATCACCCGGATGTGTTCGCTTTCTACCACGATGGGCCGGAACGCCTTATCGTGATCGCGAACATGCGCTCCGCCCAATGCTATTTCAGTTTCTATTACAATATCATCGATGTTGTGCTACATAACTACGAGGGCGTGCTTTTGAAAGACCACGTCTTCGCTTTGCGCCCATACGAATGCTACGTGCTGAAGGTCTAAGATGAACAAGCATTATCTCTTTTTGTCCAATATCCCCGTTTCTAAAAAGCCTTTCGAGACTGCTTTGAAAGGGTTAGGGATCGATTTAGAAACCCTGACTTACTATTCCCCTTATGAAGGGGAACTCATTTTGCCGAAAGAGAGCTACTCCAGCATCTCTTCCGTCATGCTGCCTCTAAGAGAGGACTTAGGTGGGTCCATCAGCTTTTTGGCCACGCATGACCGCGGGGAGCTAAGCAAGAAATTATTGAAAGATGCCCTGGCTTATTTTCCGAATCAAGCCGTTTTTCCAACTGACGTTCTAATGAAGGAGATGAGCTTCGCCGACTACACCTCGATTCCGCTTCTTTCCTCTTGCTTCTCTCGCCTTGATCACGAATTGCTTCTCACCGCTGGAACTTATCTTCGTTGCGGGCTTGATGCTTCTTTGTCCGCGAAAGAGCTTTTCATTCATCGCAACACTTTCAATTATCGTTTGAATTCCTTCATCGAGGAGACGAACCTCGATATTCGCGACTACCATAACGCCTTGCTTTTGGAGATATATTTCCAGGTCTCCGCGGGACGTTTTGGAGGAGAACGCTAGCTCTTCCTTTTGGAAACGCTTTCACCCTTTATCTTCGGATAATCTCTTTACTATCCTCTTTCAGAGAGCATACTTTTTTGAACCTTAAAAGGAGCAACTCTATGAAGAATATGAAGTGGTGGGCGCTTGCTTGCCTGTCTGCCTTGGCATTAAGCGGATGCGGAGGAACGCCAATTGACTCAAGCGAAACCTCTCAAAGCGAAACATCCGAAAGTGAGTCCTCTTCCGAAGAGACCGCGACTTGGGACGATGCTACGAAGTCCCTCTTGAAAGCTTATTGCGGGGAGGTTTTGCCTTTTCCTTCTGCTTTCATAGGCAAGGATTTTGAAATTAAAGAATGCACCTCCACGAGCGGCGCCAATTTCCTTCAAATCGTCTATTACGATTCCACTTTCGTTCTTAAGGATTACCATAACGATCTCGAAAAGACTGGTTGGGGGACCATCAAAGGATATGAAGGAAACGCGATTCGCAGCGACGAAAACGGGACCAAATTCTGCGAGCTCACCAAAATCAGCGAAGACAAAAAGAAGGGTTATAACGTCTCTTATTTCTTCAACGTTGGGACAATCGATGCCACGGGCATCGTCAGCGGTTCTTACAACTGCATCTGGTGCTACGATAATGCGACCACGTCCTTGAGCGAGGATACCGAATGGAACGAGGCCGATGACGCGCTGCTTCAATATGCGCTGATGACCAAGCTGCCTTTCTTGAAGATGGGCACGGATTACGTTACCTATCAGCGTTCCACCGACGTGGTCATCGCTTATGACTACTGTGCCATCGATTGCCGCGAAAGCGCAGCGAACACCTTGAAGGAAAACGGCTTCGTCTTGGATGAGGAATCCAGCGTATACGAGGACGCTTATGTGTTGGCAAAAACCTTAGAAGACGGCTCCATCGTCACCGCAGAGCTGCTTTATTCGAGCGGGAATCTTTTTGAGTTCACGTATAGCCCTAAGACCATATCTGGCAGAAGATGGCCTTCTTCTCTTTTGGAACCGATCGAAGAAGTAACGGGCGTAGAAATCCCCCAATTTGACTCTGATAAGTATTGGTATTACACCAAAAGAGGGCTTACTTATATCTATGGCTATACTGACGGCGACGTTTCCGATGACTACACAAAGAAGTTGAATGACCTGGGGCTCACCACCGATTATCTTGGCAACTACACGAATTGGGAGGAGAACCTCTATCTTTATTGCACTTCGTTAGTCGACAACGATTACATGGTTGTGGGTTTCGAGATTGTTGTCGCGGTTGTTGAAAGCGATTCTAATTTCTCGGCGGAATGGCCCAGCGAAGTTATTGCCTCCTTCTGCGAAGAAGAGAACATCAAAGTGTCTTGCCCCTCTCCCGAGACCCTTCCTAGCGCGGGGAAAGACATCAAATACAGCGTCGATACCGATTACGCTTATTGGGTCGCTTATTGGTACGAATATCTCAAAAACAACGCGGAATGGATGGGATTTGACCCCTCCGATACAGAGAAGCTCATGAGCACCGCGCTCCAAACGGCGAAAGAGCAAATTGGCGTTTTCATGGATATCTATGACCCAGACTTCTCTTTCACGAACGCTTACGTCAAACAGCTGTTTAACCTTGGCTGGCACAAAGAGAGCCTTGGAAAATCTTATTTTAGCGAGGAGAACTTCGAGAACCTCATTTACGAGGATCCTACTGGCGAAATCGCAATCTACATCTACCGCACGGGCGAGAAGGAAACCCGCGTCTCGGTGATGGAAGGCTGCGGCAAGAGCCATACGCCCAGCTTCTCCTTCAAAGAATCTTCCATTGTCCTTGGCTTAGGAGACAGCGCCACGCTAGATATGCGGGTCGACATGCTCCCTTACGACATTACTTTCACTAGCGACGATACAAGCGGCAAAGTTCACGTTGATTCTAATGGCAAAGTAACGGTTGATAGCGATGCCAACGTTGGAGATGAAGTCACCATCACGGCGACGATGAACGTCCCCGGCGAAGAAAATCCCCGCGTCATCACCTGCAAGGTGACTGTCGCCGAAAGAACCCCTTATACCGTTGATACGGCTTATAACGCCGCGGCCGTCTTGTTCCATGATTACCTTCATTACGATACCCCGATAGGACCTAGCTACTACGACGACGAAGAGACGATTGGCTACTTTGAGCTCAGCTTCGGCGAAACGGACTCCGCCAGCGTGAGATCCGCTATTGAAAAGAACTTGGTCCCTGAGGCGTTTGAGGCTGACGGAACCTGGTTCAGTGGCACGACCATCTGGGGATATTCCTGTTTAATCAAACGTTACAAATGCGATGGCATCGTCATCGAATACCAGGTTTATACCTCTGATGGGGTGACGGTCGTCATCTTCCTCTCCTACAAAGAAGGAACGACGATTGAGCCTTCCAAGGTTGCTTAATCTCGGCTAAACGAAAACCGCTCCGCGATATCCGCGAAGCGGTTTTTCAATTCTCTTATTCGAGCTCCCTGATTTCGTTGGCTTCAAGGATGCGCATGAAGTTGGTTTTGCCGGCGCCTGTTGGCGTTCCGCCGACGAGAATGATCGGCGAGCCGGGGGCGATGTCTAGGTCACGAGCAATCTTAAGGGCCAAAACTTCCATCTCCTCGATGAAGTCAGGCATTGAGGTCTTTAACAAAACCGAATAGGCTCCCCAATACCAAGCGCTGCGAAGCGCGGTGCTTCTGCGGTTCGTGATCGAGATGATGGGGCAGCAGGGGCGAGATTTGGAGATGCGGCGCGTGGAATTGCCGGTCTCGGTGAAATTCACAATGAGCTTGGCTCCGATTAGAAGAGCGGTGTTTGCCACGGCGTTAGAGATTGCGTCGTTATTGGAATGCTCACTGGTGTCATAGGCCTCTTTGGCGAGGTTCTCGTAATTGAGATATTTCTCCATCGTTTTGCTGATTTTGGATTGCATCTCAACGGCTTCGACGGGGTATTTGCCAGAGGCGCTTTCGCCTGAAAGCATTACACAGTCGGAACTTTCCTCGATGGCTGTGGCAACGTCAGAAACCTCAGCTCTTGTGGGTCGAGGGTTTTGTTGCATGGAATCAAGCATTTGGGTGGCGGTGATGACGGGCTTGCCTTTCTGACGGCATCTTTCAATCATATGACGTTGAATGACCGGGACCTCTTCCGCGGGGACTTCGACTCCGAGGTCGCCTCTAGCGACCATGACTCCGTCTGCCGCGTCGATGATTTGATCGATTTTGCTGACGCCTTCCGGGTTCTCGATTTTCGCAAACACGGGTATATCGGGATCACCGTATTTGGCTAAGACTTTCTTAATGTCGTAGATATCCTCGGGGCGTCTAGTGAACGAAGCGAAAATCGCATCGACGTGCTGCTCGCAGCCAAACTTCAGGTCCTTTTCGTCTTGCTCGGAGATGAAGGGCATCGAAAGGCGAGAGAAAGGGCAATTGACCCCTTTTTGATCTTTCAGAAGATGTGCGTTTTTCGCCTCGACGAGCAAAGAGCGTTCATTGGAATCCTTGCCTTTGATTTCGAAATCAAGCTCGCCGTCGTCGATGAGGATGTGGTCACCGACCTTTACGTCGTCGAATAAGCCCTTATATGTGACGGAGAAACGAGAGGAGTCGCCGACGACTTCTTCCATCAGGATTCTCATCTGCTGGCCGGCTTGGACATTCACTCCGCCTTTTTGCATATAGCCAGTGCGGATCTCGGGTCCTTTGGTGTCAAGCGCGACGGGGATGTAGATCCCTTGCTTTTCCATCTCGCGGACGATTTTGATTTTACCAAGCTGTTCCTCGTGGGTGCCGTGAGAGAAATTGACCCTCATCACGTTCATCCCAGCCTGATAAAGCTTCATGATCATCTCAGGGGTGTCTGAGGCAGGGCCGATGGTACAGACGATTTTGGTTTTCTTATTGATGTTTAGCAGCATAGATAAGACTCCTAGAAAAAGAGTAAGCGAAAAGGGCCGTGCGGCCCTTGATTCAGTTAAGAATATCGACGAGGCGTAGCATGGACATATGCTTATCGCGTGGCAATTTCAACGCTTCGTAGATGTCGTAATCCACGATTTTGTTGTTAACCATGCCGATGCAGATGCCCGCTTTTCCAGAGAGTAAGCAATCAACTGCGTAAGCGCCCATCCTCGCGGCGAGGATGCGGTCGAAAGCGCTCGGCGTGCCGCCACGCTGAACGCGCCCGAGGACTTCGGCTTTGGTTTCGAAGCCGGTCTGCTCTTGGATGCGCGCAGCAAAAGCATTGACGTCAGGATAGATTTTTTCGGAGACAATGACGATGGCTCTTTTTCTCTTGGCTTGGTACATTGCCTTGAGGGAGGCCATGATCTCGTCTTCTGGAATTGGGTGGTCGGGGGTGATGATGATTTCAGCGCCCTCGGCGATGCCAGAGAAAAGAGCGAGATCGCCGCAGTGGTTGCCCATAACCTCAATCACGGCGCAGCGCTGATGGGATTCGGTGGTGTCCCTGATGTGGTCAATGCAGTACATGATGGTGTTCAAGCAGGTGTCGAAGCCAATCGTGTAGTCGGTCG
>CAVEPD010000027.1:0-22928 GCA_963617535.1 bacterium | reverse complement strand
AGCGATTCAGATATCGCCGATGAAGCGGTGGCACAAGCTGTGAATGAGCTCTTCTACGATGGCGGGCATACCTCCTTCCATCATCGTGGCGTTTCCTGCTCTTTCGATAATATGAAAGACATTAACCTCTCCTCTGCTTTGGGAGAATACGATGAGCGTTGGGAAAAGAGCATCATAAAACAATTCGCCCTCCGAAAGCTCAGGAAAGGGCAAGAAAACAGCCTTTGCATGAGCGGATCTACTGCCTCCATTCGCCTTGATTCTTTTTCCCTCAATAAGGAAGGCAAGGCGCCGACCCTTTCTGACGTCGCTTCCGATTCTGAAAGCACATTCGCCATTCTCTACAATTCCTTCAAGGAAATCGAGAAAAACTCGTCCATAAAGAACGTCGTCATTGACGTGAGCCTCAATGGGGGAGGCCAATCCCCGGCCTTGGGGGAGGCGCTTGGTTTTCTCACAAACGAGGACGTGAGCATGAAAACGACCAACCCTCTTGATCTATCTACATGCGTGGAGAGCGTCCGTTACGATACGGATTTGGATGGGGATTTCACTGACGATGACTCCTATGAAGGAAAATACGATTTCTATATTCTCACTTCCTCCTGCTCCTTTTCCTGCGCTAACGCCTTCCCTTGCTTGGCAAAAGAGAAAGGCCTAGCCAAGATCATCGGGGAGAGAAGCGGCGGAGGCGACTGCGCGGTCGGCTTAGGCGTATTGGCCGATGGGACTTATTTTCAGATGTCGAGCTATCGTTCCATCACCCGGGAAAACGGCCAAAGCGTCGATGATGGCCAGGCGCTTGATTATGAGCTTGATTCAAGTTATTTCTATGATATTGCAAAGCTCGACTCCTATTTTTCGTCCTTGAATTAGGACTTTTCTTAGAGCCGCAGCATGAAGTTGAGAGATTTTGGCATTGATGGAAAATCAGCTGATGATTTTCGGCCGTGAACGTCATCAAGCAATAATGCCGGGAAGTTTTTAAAGACTGACGATTATCAAGTTGAATCTTGTTCTGTTTTAAGTTCCAAACAAATTCAGATGCTCAAAAATGTTGATATTCGCCGGAAAACGCGGGTTTTGCGGGTTTTTTCACTCAGATGTTATAGGTTTATGGTCTATTAGGCAGTTCCATGCAGGCTCGAGTTTTGCTGGTTTTGCCATCAAAAACAAGGGTCGGTGGGATGCTGACTTTTGTTTTTTACCTTTGCCTGCTTTAAAGAGTGGGGATTTTAACCTGGATTGCTGGTCTGATGCAGTTATAGGAAGTAACGACCATGCTCTTTTTGTTTTCGTCGGTGTTTATGCAGAAAGCTTGGTTGGTGGTGTCTCTAGTGGGGCTTGAGGTCCAATAGGCTCCGCAATAAGAAGTGCTGCTCTCCCTTTTCGCCCCCAATGCTCTGGCGTAATCGCTGATGATTCCTTTGATGGCGCCGCTTTCTAAGCCGAAGCGGTAGTCCACCATGCTGAGAGGGAAGACTTTATCGACGCAGGCAGCATGGCCGGCGGAGCTCCCTTCGCACGAGTTGTTGTCCATGGGCGCGACATCGACCTGTGTTTCGCGCAGGAAGGAGCTGTCATAAGAGAAAGCGGAGTAATAGAAACTGCTGGTCAAATAATTGCGCAAGAAGGAACTATGGTAATCGTTCGCTGTTTCCACTGTGGCGTATTGCTGATAGTCCAAGAGAAGATCGGAGAATAAGGTGTAGACACCGTCTTTGGATTCTTTGATGTTCCACTTGATTGGCTCGACCTTGAACCAGTCTTCTGAACCCTTTGTTATGGGGGAGTTGTCGCTATAGACATAATCAGTGGCGTCGCTTGCGGGGGCGGCGGTCATCTTAACGTAGTAATCACCGTTGTATTCCACCCACCAAGATTGTTTGCTTTGCATATACTCAGCCTTTTTGAGAGCGTTGATGATGGTGGAATCGCTTACGTGAGTTTGCGGGTAGAGGCCATAGGTGACGCTCATTTTGTCCTCGCTCAGGGTTGGTCTCATCGCGAATTTGACGATTTTCTCATAATCCGATTCGCTGATGAACCTCGCTTTAAGAGTTAGGTCTTCGTTAGGCATTGAGAAGGTATAGGAACTTTCATAAGAGAGAAGCTCCTCGCCGTTATACCAGCCGTAGAAAGCGTTCCCTGAGGTGGGGGTGGCGGTCACGGTGATTTTCTCGTTGTAGCGGGGCTTCCCTTCGGCGATGCTCGCCTCCCCTTTGGCGAGGTCGGAGCTTACCAAAGTGAGGGTGTGAGCTAGGCCTATCCAGTTGACGCTGAGCGTCATGTCTTTCGCGACGCCCCATTTTCCTTTCAAGGGGTAGGAGTTGCCTTCGCTATCAAGGAGCGAGTAAGAATAGCCGTCTTTGGCATAGGCGCCGGTGAAGTCGTAATCGGCTTTGTAATCGATCAAATAAATCTTGTCGCCTAGCCCGAAATCTTCTTCCTCTAAGGTAACCGTGTAAGAGTTCGGCGTGTAAGAGGCGTACAGATTGAGATCGCTCGTCACCACGCAGTCGTTATAAGCCCATGTGGTGCCGCCATTTTCCTTTGTGTGCCATGAGGTTATGGTGTATCCCGGGAAGTCTTCTATTGAGGGCTCTTCGATTTTGCTTCCGTGAGTGACCTCGATTGATTTCTCCAAATCGGTGCCGACGTAGAAATTGACCGTATGTTTCTCCGTCTCTTTGATTTGACCGGTTTTGGCCCAGGAGCCCTTGGTCTTCACATAGTACTCAAAAGTGTCTAGATTGATGTAAGTGTCGCCGTCCTTGCCTAACTCATTGGAAGGGGCGCCGCTGCCGGTGAGCAGAGAGGAAACGTCTGATCCCGCTGCTTGTTTGATGGAGGAAAGCCATTCCTCATAGGTTTGAGTTCCTCCGTTAGCTTTGTAGGATTCGTAGGCCTCTTGGAGCCCGTCGGCTGAAGAAGTGCTGGATAAGGGGCTATTTGTCCCGCAGGAAGCGAGCATGGAGGCAAGAGCTAGCCCAGAGAGGACGTAGAGGATGGGTTTTCTTTTCATGGCGGTCACCTTTCTATATGAGACCATTCTACAGCAAAAAGACGAGGCGATGGACTGGCGGAGAAAAAGAGACGCGTTTTCGTCGCTTCAATAGGTACGATGCCCATGAATTCGAAGGGGTGGGACCCAAAATCTTGGATTATGCGCTTCGCCTTTTTCATGGGTGTTCCAATTGCTTTTCGAGCTTTCTCTTTTCCTGATTTTTTTTACTCTTTCGCCTTATTGGTTGGAGTGTTAGGGACATCAAGGTAAGTAGGCTATGAGCGAACGAAATCACCATGCTTTGGTGAAAAACTTTTTAAAAACCATGTATTTTGCGGGGAAACTGCGGGTTTGCGGTTCTTTTTAATCGCGGATTTTAGGCTTTGGATTCATTGGGCAGCTCCGTGCTGATTCGAGGCTTCTTGCCTGCGCCATTGGCGCGAATGCGGTGATATCGGGCTTTATCTTTGGTCTTTGCCTACATCGATGAAACGCTGCCCTCCATCACCCTTTTTGTCCAGCTAGCTGGGCTGTTAGCTAAAATCTTCGCGAACGCCCCTTTTTTATCTTTGGCGGCTTAATTGTGGAACTTCCTTTTTTCCTATCGCCGCCTACATACGCGGAACGCCACCCTTTCTTTAAAGCCGCCTTGACTGCAGGCTCGCAGTGGCTAAAATAATAACAAACAAGTGTTTGACAAAAGATTGTTTGATAAAGGATTGCCATTATGTTTGTAGGAAGAGAAGACGAACTGCGAGAACTCAAATCCCGATATGAATCTGATCGCTTCGAGTTTGGTGTGATTTATGGCGCTAGAAGAATCGGCAAGACTTCGATCATCAAAGAATCCATCAAAGGTTGGGAGGCCCTCTATTTCCAAGCCCTTGAATCGAGCGAGATTGATAACCGGTCCTCTTTCTCGCGATTTGTGAATAAGCTCCTCGGCATCCCCTATGAGGTCGTCTATCCGACTTTTTCGGAAGCCTTTGATCAGCTTATCAAGTACGCGGATGGGAAAACCCTCATCCTCGTTCTCGATGAAATCGCCTATGTGGCAAATTCCGATAGGGGCTTCCTCTCTGAACTGCAATATTGTATTGATCATAAGTTCAAGGACACGAGGATCAAACTCCTGCTTTCCGGCAGCAACATCTCTTTCATGAAAGACATCCTGAAAGACAAGAGGGGCCCCCTTTTCCAAAGAAGCACCTTTCAAATGCACATCACCAAGATGCCTTTTTCCGACGCCCTCGCCTTCTTGGATGGGGTAAGCAATGAAGAAAAGGCTAAATATCTTTCTGTTTTTGGGGAGTACCCCTTCTATCTTGAGATGATCGACAAAAGCGAGACTTTTGAGGAAAACATCAAAAGGCTGCTTTTTGGCAAATACGGCAACCTCGCGGACGCCCCGGATAAGATTTTGCCTTCATCGGTGACTGAACAAGGGACGTTCAATGCTATCTTGAAGGCTATCGCCCATCGCAGGCGTTCGAACAAGGATATCGCTTCTTATCTTGGCAAAAGTGAGAACTATGTTGCCGCCTATCTCCCGAAGCTTGTCGAGAATGAGACCATTGAGAAAAGGGAGGCTTTCAGCAGGAGCCAAAAGCTGAACTACTATGAGATTTCAGATAACCTCATTCGTTTTTGGTATCGGTTCATCTTCGACAGGAAAGAGGAGATATCCTTGGGGCTAGGAGAGGCGATTTATGAAGAGGATAAGGAAGGGATAGATGATTTCATCGCGCATGGGTTCGAGGATGTGGCGATTGCTTATCTCACGGAGCAGAATGCGAAAGGACTTCTTCCTTGCTATTATGAGATGATTCGAAACTACAAGGTCGACAACTCGAAGCTAGGCCGTTCCATTGAACTAGACGGCTTGGCGAAGGGGATTGGCAAAAGCAGTGGGCATTTGCTTGTCCTTGAATGCAAATACCGAAATAAGATTTTCTCCCTGGAGATGCTTGAGCACCTTAAGGAAAGCGCCTCAATTTTCGAAGGATATTCGCGGCGTGATTATTATCTTTTTTCTAAATCTGGATTCGAAAAGAGGGTCCTCTCCGAAGGCGATGAAGTGCATGCCTTTTCCTTAGATGATATGTTCCGCGATTCGGTTTGATACCAAATGCCAAAGAATTTGGAAATTACGATGGCCGTGGTTTTACCAAAATAGCGTGGTTTTGCGGCGATATTTTCACCCAATCAATTGAATTTCGCTTTGGATGCAACGACTTCACCAGCCAGGAAGGCTTTGAAGACGGCATCCGAGATCATCGGCTCTAATTACCTCGACGCCAAAAAGGCGCTTGATTCCGAATCCGGGAATCTTCTTATCTCCGAGAGCGCGCTTAAGATAAAGCGAGTCGCTCGTTCTATGAATGAGGTCGGTATTCGCTGCGAAATCAGGGCGCCTTTCCCATATGATCTAGATGACCATTCGGATGATAACTATAGTGCTTGAGTGCCTTGCAAATGAGGCGTGCACGCTTTGATAAAAGTGCCAAAATAGAAAAAAGTCGTGAGAGGTGTATGCGTTTTTGAGCAATCCCCTCATTGTTTCTCGGGTGGAGTCAGGGATTCGTCTATGGGCTGTTTGCTAAAATCTTCGCGAAAGCCCCCTTTTTTATCTTTGGCGGCTTAATTGTGGAACTTCCTTTTTCCTATCGTCGCCTACATTCGCGGAACGCCACCTATAAGCGTTAAAGTGATAGAGCCATCCTTGTTTTGGGACTATACTTACCGCCGTGGAAACCCTAGCGGAACCGACAAAAAGCTACCACCCGATGCTCTCTTATCAGGTGGTGAAGTACATTGGCGCCGTCCTTTTGGTTTTAAGTCAGCTCGTTACCCTTAATAAAGTTTATTCGATTTATTTTGGTAACGGGGGATTTTTAGATACTACCTTGACTAACCTCCTCGGAACGATTGGCTCTATGGGCTTGCCCCTTATCATGATGGGCACGGTCGCGGGAATCATGAGAAACAGAAAGCGCATCTTCCTTTATCTCATTGCCTATGCGGTGGGGGCGGCCTCTTTTATTGTTATCGAGGAAGTTGCTGTTACAGGGTACCTATGCTTCGTTTTGAAGATGAGCGGCATCGCCATCAATCCGGATGTGGTTGATCTTGTAGAAACGTTGATCGTTAGCACTTTGAATCAATTCACGAGCCTCAATGTTTTCGTGGATTTATTGCTAGTCACTTCCTTCTATTTCTTCATGTTCTACACCCCAAAGAAGCATGTGGGGGTGCTCCGCTGGTTCGTGTTCGTTCCCGCCGTATATCTCACTGTTGCCTATATTTTGATGGTTCTCAATAAGTTTGGGGTATTGACCCTAGACATCTACGTCCTTTACTTGCTACCAAGCAAGAAGCTATCCGCTTACGCGATTGTTCTTTCAATGCTGATTTATCTCAAGATATTCAGCGCGAACAAAGAAGCCCCGAACGTGAACAGCAAATCCTTCGCCGTGTTCATGTCCTTCGTGATCGTCTTCCTTTGTATCATTGATGCTTTCTTAGGCTGCTTCCCGGATGCTTCGAACTTCTGCGTGGGCGGCTGCTACATGCTTTTCACCTGTATTCCCGTGGTTTTGCTTTTTGATTACAAGGCCACGATCAAACATCGTTGGGTTTCCTGGACTTTGCCGGCTTTTTATTTGGTGGGCTATGGGACTTTGCTTTATTTCTACACGATCGTTATTGTGGACGTTCTTAAGAAAGTCAGCGAGTTTGCAGAAGCGCTGAACGGATTAGCGGGCTAGTTTTCAACATTTGATTTCAGCAACAGAATGAAAAATAGTGCGGTTTTGCGGGTAAAAACCCAGAATTTTGAGAAAAATTCTCAAAAAAGCCTTTTGATGTTTCTTAACTAGAAAATGTTGGTTGGTTCCTTCCGATAGAAATTAGAGCCGACTTTAGGAAACGAGGAACGAATCCATAATCAAGGCGCGTTATCGTTTAGCAAAAGAAAAACCGGAAGGGACGCTTCCGGTTCAAGGCTCATTGAATCTTAGGCTTTTGAGTCCCACATTCGGAACAGAAGTTTCCTTTGTTCTCGGCTTTGCAGTTAGGGCAAATCCAAGCCGCATTCTCTTGCACTGAAGGCTGCTCAGGGATTTCTTTTGTTTCAGATTCGCTTGTTGGGACGTTAACTTCCTTGTTTGTGGCGTCTTCGCCCGCGGGCATCGTTTCGAAATGCGTATGAGAGGCAACCCATTTCTTCATCTTGATGCTGAGCCAAAGCCCATAGATCCCGAAGGTGATGATGGTCAAGATAAACCAGACGATGTATTTCCCAAAGAGCTGAATCCCTTTGCCATCGAATACCAAACGATTTCCATCGATGATCGTGTGCTTGACCCCCCAATTCTCCTTGAGGCACTTTGCCCAAGGATAGGCGATGCCGAGAGTGCAGATAGTGATGAGGAAACTAAGCAGGTTATACCCGATGAGCTGGATAAGACGTCCATCGAAGGTGGACTTGCTTTCCGCGGGGTTTTCATTCCCCTCGAGATGAGAATGGGACGCGGTCCATTTCTTCATCTTGATCGCGAACCAGAAGGAGAAAATCCCAAAGGTGATGATGGTGAGGAAGACCCATAGGATGAATTTTCCTAATAGCTGCACGCCTTTGCCGTCGAAACTGAGTCTCTTGCCATCTACGACGAGATGCTTAACCGACCATCTTTCCACGAAGCACTTCGCCCATGGGTAGGCGATGCCGAAAGTGATGCCTGTGATAAGAAGACCAAGCAGACGATAGCCGATGAGCTGAATGAGGCGCCCATCGAAAGTCGAACTGCCTCTAGGGTTGGCTTTGATCTTTTCAGTGAGTTCTGAAATCTGTGCGTTCAAGGAGGCAACTTTCTCCGTATCGCCTTCTTTTGTGGCGGTTTTGCACTCTTTTTGCAGGGCTTCGAGCTTTTCTTCATCCGTCATTGCGTGTGGTTTCTTGCCAACCTCAGGCAAGGTTTTGGAAGCGGCATAGCCCTCCGCGAGCCTCTTGCTGAAGAAGATGAGAGGGAAGACTAAGGCGGTTAAAACAAGGAAGACCACAATGCCGATGATAAGGTTCTGAGCGTGATAAGAAATTATGGGGTAATCGGGGTGAATGGCCAAGAAGGAGTAGCTAGGGAAGATATTCATGATGCCTTCAAGCACGATAAGGAGGCCAATCGAGCCAATGCTGATGTAATTTTTGATCTTCTCGTCTCCCTTATGCTTGAGTAGCAAGACAATCGAGGCCACAAGCAAAGCGAGAATAAGAACAATAAGAATGAGATGGGGCAGCGCGTTTTTTAACCCCCCGCCTGAAAGCAAGTTGATCGCGGAACCGAATAGCTGCGCGCCAAGCGAGGAGAAGGCTAAGACCCTTAATGACAAAGTCATCTTCTTGGAGTGAGCTAATCCGATGATAATAAAGATGAGGTTAAGGACAAAATAGGCGAAGGCGATTAGAAGCGAAATCGCCCCAAAGTCCCCTAAAACGACCTGCCACATGGCATCTATAACGGCATCTGTATACACCAAAGCAGGAATGCAAAGCACCTGAAGAAGCAAAATGGGAAGAGAGACGATGAGGAATGCGAAATAAGATGGCTTTAGGGCGTCTTTGCGCTTTTGGTATTCGAATAGTTCCTTCGCTGAATCGCTTGTTTGAGCGGAGACCTCGGGAACATCGGCGGCAACGACCTCTGCCTGAAGTGGCATCTTCATTGGCTTATTCTCAGCGGTCTTTTGTGCCTTTGCCACCATTGCCGCTGCTTTCTTCTCGGCTGCCTCACGGGCTTTGGCCTCTTTTTCAGTTTTCTTTTGTTCTTCTTTGGCTTGGCGCTCCGCTTCTTTTTTGGCGCGCTCCTCTTCTTGCCTCGCCTCCAAAGCAAGACGTTCCTTTTCTTTCTGCTCGAAGGCGATCTTTTTCTCTTCCGCTTTTTTCGCATTGAGGGCGGCGCGCTCTTCCGCTTTCTTTTCTTTCTTTGCCGTCTTCGCTGCTTTGATGTCCGCGCGCACTTCCTTGGCCGCTCTCACCATAAGGACGTACATCAATGCGTAGATGGACAAGATAAGAATCGGGCTAAAAAGTACCATCCATATGAGCCAGTCGTTATGTCCATTGAAGAGCGCTAAGAAGCCGTGCCCGGTAACGTTGGAATAGGCGGTACCGTTTAAAAGCTCTTGCTCGTTTCTTATCATGAGCGGAAGGAATGACGGTATGGCGAGTCCGAAGCCGCCAAGAATGGCGAATAGCATCAGCAACATCGAGATGATGTTGATTCGATAGACCCGGCTCGCTTTCTTAACTCCACAAGTGCAGAGCCTAAAAAGCAAGAACAAAAAAACGGGAGCGAGGTATCCGATCAAAAGTGGCCCTAGTAAATATCCGGCGTTCGTCGCATAGGCGGATTGGCTGCCGCCATTTGGCATAAACAAAAAATAGCAATAAAACACGAAGCCAGAGGCTAGAGCAAACGTCAAACACGCAAACCAAGTGAACTTCGTCCCACGGTTCTGCTTCTTTATTTTCTCTTTCATAGAAAATCTCCTATTTCTGAGAATGATAAAAAAAGGACCGCCAACAAAGCGCCAGCTCTACGAAATTATGAGAAATAATGTTTTAAGCAGCTTCCTGAGTCTCTTCCTCAGAAGCCTTCACATAGCCACATTTTCTCTTCCATCTGCCGTAAAAGAACATGAAAACGGAGATGCACATGCCTACACCCCAACCGATTGGCCAGGCAAAGAAGATGCCTTCGTAACCGAAGATGTTGCCTAGAATTAGCGCCCCAACAACCCTGCAAACAAGATCGACGGAGGTTCCTAAGGTGAAACCAAGCATATCGGTTGCCCCTTTTAGAATGCCGTCTAACGGGATTTTCACGGCCATAAAGACGAAGAAAGGGACAACGCAAAGGATGAACAGCTTTCCAGAGCTGACGATGACGTCGACTTCTCCTTCGGCGTCGCTGCTAAGGAAAAGACGCACCCAGAACTCGCGGAAGGGAAGAATAATGACCATTGCCAGAACGCAGAAAGAGGCGGCGATGATAAGCGTTGAGAAATACCCTTTCATGATGCGGTCATATTTCTTTGCCCCGACGTTTTGGGAGACGAAACTAGAAAGGGCGTTGCAAAGAACCGTGAAAATATTGATCGCCATGTAGCAGATCTTATAAGCGGCGCTATAACCTCCGGCGACGCTATTCCCGCCAATCGAAGTGAGGATGGATGTAATTAAGACCCCGCCTATGGAGATGAAGCATCCCTGAAGGATAGAGGGGGCGGCGATTCCGATGATGGATTTGAGGAGGTTCTTGTCGAACTTCTCGTAATGGTTCGCGTCGAATTTCTTGATGCAGCGGAATAAAACTACTACGGACAAGACTCCTGCGATGCCTTCTGAAATGACTGTGCCTAAAGCTAAGCCCGCGCTATTCATCTTGATTGGCATGACGAAGAGAAGATCCAAGGCGATATTCAACAGGGTAGAGAAAATCAAGAAGTACAGGGGCGTCCTTGAGTTCCCGAAGGCTTGGAACATGTACATCGAATAGTTATATAGGAATAAGAAGATGACTCCGCCGATGTAAATGAGCATGTAGGAGAGGGCCTCATTGAAACAGCCTTCGCTCTCGCCTTTACCAACCATCGCATTTAATAAAGGATAGATGACCGCCATTCCAATCGCGGTGACGATGAGCCCTAGAACGATTGTCGAAATCAAACCAACGGTCGCGGTCTTTTTGAGACTCTTCATATCTTTCGCGCCGAAGAACTTAGCCGCGACCACGCCGCAGCCTACGCCGAAGCCAACCGCGATATCTAAGAAAACAACCGTGATTGGATAAACGATCCCGACCGCGTTGAAACTATCGAGATTGGCGATGAAGTGGCCGGCGATGAAGTTGTCCGCTAAGTTATAAAGCTGCTGAAGCGTTGCGCTTAAAACCAAAGGAATCGAAAAGAGCAGGATGATCTTGAAGGGGTTGCCTACTGTCATGTCCTTCGACTTCATAAAAACCTCTTTAGAGATTTTAGCCTCCTTTTAAGGGGGATGACTCATGTAAACGGTTTCTTGACCCTGCTTGTGCCAATTGCCTATCGGAAGCGTGCCATTTTTGCTTGTTGAATTAAGCCAAACTGTTGGCTTTTTCTAATTTTCTTCGATGGAGCGCTTAGTTTTCGGTTATGTTATTTTTCAAGGAAAGCGGGTCTAAAAAGGGCTCTGCATTAAAAACTTAGAACGTGATCATCTAAATCGAAAATGAGGTGTGCGTGGTTCCTCTTGCTTGCCTTAGAAACTAATCAGGATGCGTATAAAAATTCCGCAAAAACCCTTTCTTTTGAAATTAAGCCCGCAAAATCTCGGTATCTCGCATTCTAGTATCGATGGTTGTGCATTTTTCATTGGGCTTAAGCCCTTTGGCAACAATGTTCTTTTCATCGCAAACGACTTCGATGATGCGATAAGGGTTTTGAGGGCTGGAGTCGTCCTCGTAGTAATGGTAAACCATGGTTCCCTTGGTGATTGGATAGATCTCAAAAGTGATTCTCCCTTCTTTGAAAAGAGGGATGATTCCTCCTTCTCTTACAAAGTAAACCGGAAGGTCTCCTGGCTCATTCGAAAAACTGACTTTGCCTGAATAAGGTTTCCCATCTTTGAACCATGTCCCATTTGGCAAGGAGACCTTTACCTCCTTCGCTCCTTCATCGAACACAGGGCAAGAAAGGATGGAATTTCCGCAGAAGAAGCAGTCCGCCTCCTCATCGTAATCTGGGTATTTCATGAACGCGGGGTAAATCATCGGGTGGTAGGTTTCAACCGCGTTCATGGCCTCGCTATATAAGTAGGGGAGCAGCTCCCGTCTTAATGCGAACAGGGCTTTGATTTTGTCCTTTAGTTCGGGGTAAAGCCAGGGCATCGTGGAAGACCCGTCTGGATTCCAAGAATGCAAAGTGAACCTCGGGGTGAAAATCCCATAAGCGATCCAGCGCAGGAAAAGCTCTTCGCTGGGCTTTTCTCCCGCAAATCCCCCGATGTCTTGTCCAATAAAGGTGAATCCCGTTAAAGCGGAGGTCATCGCCATTTTGTGATTGCCTCTAAAATCCTTGAATGAGGTGTTGTTGTCCCCGGTCCAAGTCTCACATACCCGTTGGAAACCCGCGCAGGCGGAACGGGTAACCGCCATATGCCTCTTATTGGCTGGCACGGCTTCGTTTGAGGCGTTAGCCATAAGCAAAGAGAAGAGGGGTCTGATCAATTTCGCTTGCACGGGGTGCCCGAATCCATCCGCGTAAACCTCTTCGTCATGGATGTCGTATTCGTTGTTGTCGTTCCAAATGGAGTCATATCCTAAGTCGACGAGATTCTCTTTGACGCATCTAGTCCAAAACTCATAGGCTCCGTCGTTGGTGAAATCCAAATAGCTCCCCATCCCTCCCCAAAAGGGGAAGATGTAGGGGCTGCCATCTTTATAATGGAGGAACCACCCGTGCTCCTTTATATATTGATATAGGGGATGCGTGGTCAAGAAAGCCGGCTTGATGTTCGGCAGGAAATGGATGCCCAATTCTTTGAATTCGTCTGCGAGCCCTTTGGGATCAGGGAATTTCTCTTTGTTCCAATGGAAGACGCAGCGTTTGTCCCCGATTTGGGTATAACCGCTAGAGAGGTAGAAACCTCCGCAGTCGATGGAATAGTCTTTGCATTTATCGACAAACCCATGCAGTGCTTCCACTGGATGATCGGAATCCGTATACGCCATCGTGGAGCCGCAGTATTGGAAGCTCCATTTTGGGGGCAAAAAGGATTTGCCAGTCAAATAGGCGAAGCGCTCAACGATTTCTTCGACGCTTCCGAAAATCACATAGTAGACCAGGACGTCTTCTTCGCAATGGAAGTGCTTGTAAGTCTCATAGTAGTTGTTGTGCTCTCTACCGAAATCGATTTCCCCGTTGGCGTAGGTGTCGTAGAAAATCCCATAAGAGCCCACGCTGTTTTTGCAGACGAAGAAAGGGATCTGCTTATAAAGAGGATCGCTTTGATTCGCGTTGAAGCCCATCGCGTCGAAAGTCTCTAGCTTAAAGGACTGCAGATTTTTATTCACAGGTCCCGTTTTATCCCCCAAGCCATAGATATGCTCATCTTGTTCTCTAGAAAGATAATGGTAGCTGCCTTTGCCCATTTCACCTTCAAAGTTATAGGCAAGGATCTCTCTATCGGAGAAGAACCTCTTCCCATTTTTGAAGTAATGAATGAAAAAGTTGTGAAGGTCGATTTTGATGGCAACGTCATCGATTTCGAATTCATTGTCTTTCTCTTGGGGAATCTCTTCTAAACCCTCGACGGACAACCGATCTCTGCCGTGACGAGGCATTATGGAAGTGCCTGGGCAAATGGAAAAAGTTGGGAAGAGGTTCTCTCTGTTTTTGTAGATTGCCACGCGGAGGACGTGCTTGAAAAAATCGAGCTGAACGTAGTTTCCGTCCGCGAAATATAGCCTTTTTGCGGGTTTTTTCTCGACTAAAGTGAAATTATGGTCGTATTTCATTTGGGATCTCCAAGGAATGTGTTTCTCAGCAATTGCCATTTATTGGGCGTGCCCATTTTGGTTTCGTTAGTCCCGATACATAAGGCTTTGCCTTTCTTCTTTTCCCATAAGGGCAAGCCCTCGCCATTTGGATTTCCGTTGCTGGCGAAGTTAGCGATGTAGCGCATAAGCGTTTCCGAGACCTTCTTATCGCCTTCATCATATGGTCTCCAAGAACTATCGAGGGTTCCAAAAACGTAACGGATGTCAGAAGAATGGAAGGCTTTGTTCTTATCCCCCTTCGCATCCACGTCAAAATAATAAACATACGCGTCGTTCTTTTTGGCGTAAGAGAGCCCCATATGAGCAAGAATCGCCGTGTACATGTCATTGTTCGTGAAGCCGACGATTGTAGGGACGCTTACCTTATTCTTGAACAGTTCTTCCTGGCTTTTCTCTAGATAGTAATGATCGACCATCGTCATCGTGGAGATGAGATTGTCTTTTCTTTTGCCTTTGACGATTTCTAAGGCATCGAATATCTTCTTGGGCTCAACGACTTTGAATTCCTCGAGGGTGGCGCAACCGCATTCCTTCATTACGTCCAGCCAATATTCTCTTCTTTCTTCGACGGGTTTTGGGGTGCCCATGGAAGGGAATTTGCCCGCCCCGGACATCATGACGGCCTTATCGAAGATGCCTTTGCATTTGTTGGAAAGCAACATGGTTTGAATGGACATCGCGCCGGCACTTTGGCCCATGACAGTGATGTTATTGGGATCCCCATTGAAGTCACCGATGTGCTTCTTGACCCATTTAAGAGCACTCACCTGGTCGTCCAGCCCAAAGTTCCCTTCATGACCGTATTGCTTGCTTATATCCTCATGGGTGAAATAGCCAAATACCCCAACTCGATATTGAATGAAAACCGTGACGATTCCTAGCTTGGCAAGGGCGTCTCCATCGAAGCCAGACTCGCTGCTAGCCCCGCTATCGAAACCGCCTCCATGAATGAAAACGATGACGGGGTATGTGCCTTTTTCCTTTGGGGTGTAGATATTGAGATTCAAACAATCCTCGGAATAGTTAAAGGTCAGGCCCTCGCGGAATTCCTTGTGATAGAACATCCTTTCGGGGATTTCCAAATGGGCGTAGTAGCAACGTTTCTGAATGCAGGCATCCCCGAAATGGGTCGCGTCGAATGTTTCTCCTAGATAATCGACTTCTTTCGCGTAGGTGAATCGTTCGGCTTTTGCATAAGGAATGCCTAAGTAGGCATAGCAGTTTGCTTTCTCTATTCCTTTGATTGCCCCTAAAGAGGTGGGGGTCGTCACTGTCTTGATTGATTTCTCTTCGCCCATAGGTATGCCCTTTCTAAAGAGATGTAAACGCTTGGAAAAATGATAATCTAGGGAAGGGGCTTTTCCCACAATTAATTAAAGTGATTAATTAATCATACTCATGGCCTTTTTTGCTCTTCCTTTCCCTAATGGCCCTAAGGTAGAATTCGATTTATGAAGCTCGGAATCAAAAAAGAAGCCACGTCCCTCGCGGTTTTTCTTTTGTCCTTCTTAACTGTTTTCATTACCTGCTTCGCTCTTGTAAAAAGCGATGCGAACATGAATAGCAAACAGGGGCTGCCTGACCTTGCGGATTGCAGCCTCGACTTCAACGGATACGAATTCGGGGAGACCTACGTCAAGCAACATATGAAGGGCGAATACGAGTTCTTCTATAACAAATGGATCGTCGAAGAAGACTACACGGGTGAGCCGGATTGCCACGTGAATGTGCCTCACCATTACAAAGACACGATCCTGAACGGGGAGAGATTAAGCAACGAGGGCTATTCCTCTTACAGGATGTACATAAAAGGGCTCCCCGTTGGGACGAAAATTTGGTTCATCAACAACAACTTCGTTGGAGGTTTTTACGCCTATATCAACTCTGAGCTTGTTGTGAAATACGGGACGAGGGCCAAAACGGGGACTTGTCTTAGCAACGGGGGAGACGACATGACTTTGGAATACGTCGTCAAGGACAGCAATCCTTTGACGGTTGTTTTCGAGGTATCCTCCAGCTATCAAGGAGGGCTTACCTCCCCGGCGAGATTGGCCATCAATACGCTTGGCAGGAACCCGACATCCCAATATCTTACGAACAACATCGGCTTTGTGATGATGGGCCTCATCCTTGGCTTGCTCGCCTTCTCTTTCGTGGTCAATTTAGGCGTCGCAAAGCGGGATTTTTCTTTCTCGTTGGTCATGGGGGTCATCACCTTGATGAGCTTCTTCTCCATCGACGTCTATTGGAGGGTTCTCTCCATCTTCAGGACAAACACGTATAACCCCATCATCTTCATTAATCTGCTTATCGCGACGGTTTTGCCCTTCGCTTTGTATTACCATTTGGCGAAAAATCAGAAGATAAGACATAACTGGGCTTATCCGATTGCCTTTGGGGCCATTTCCACTTTATCGACGATCTTCTATTTTGTGCTTATGGGGACTTTCTACCAAGTAATCCCTTTGATCTTTTCTTTACTTAGCCTTGCTTTGCTGCTGATCCCTCTGACAAAAGGGATGTTCGAGGGAAAGATAATCAATCTCGCCTTCATCTTCATGGTGTTCTCTTTGCTCACTTACTACGCGGTCACTTTCTTCGATCTTGAGAACATCATGATCGCCGGGACGGAACAAAGCATTTCCTACGTGATGCTGCCGATTATCGTGATCATCATCGTCCTTTATCGTTTGTCGACTGCGACCCGTACGAAACGTTATATCAAGGCTTTGGAAAAAGAGCAAAAGGCCCTTGAAATGAAAGCGGAAGCCCTCACCGAGCAAATCAAGCCTCATTATGTCTTCAACTGCCTCTCTTCCATCCAAGGGGCTTACCAAGAAGACAATAAAAAAGGCGAAAAGATGCTGACGATGTTTTCAAGACACCTAAGGGACAGCCTTGAGGCCTCTTCTAGTCTTATTCCTTTCGAAAAGGAAGTGGAACGTATCCTCAATTACGTGGAATTAGAAAACATGAGGAAAGAGAAGAAAATCGAATTGCTCCTCAACCTTGAAAGCACGGATTTCTCCCTTCCTCCCTTAAGCCTAGAGCCCTTCATTGAGAATGCCTTCAAACACGGCAAACTCGAAGAAAGAAGCGAGGGGTATGTGTCTCTTTCAAGCTTTGAGGAAGAGAAAGACTATTTGATTTTAATTGAGGACAACGGAGCTGGATTCGATATGAATCAGGTGAAATCGGGTTCCGTGGGCATAAAGAATGCAAAAGAAAGATTGAGGATCCTCTGCCTGGCCGAGACCCAAATAACATCCGAACCCGGCAAGGGCACAAAAGTGGAGATAAGAATCCCGAAGGAGAATAACGATGAACGCGATCGTGCTTGATGACGAAAAAGAATCCTTGCTTGTGTTTACTTCCCATGCGATTGACGTGCCGAACCTGAGCCTGAACGTTTTCTCCTCCCGTTATGAAGATGCGCTATCTTATGCGCGCTCCCATAAGGTGGACGCGGCCTTCCTCGACATCGTGATGCCCGGTATGGACGGGGTGAGCTTCGCGAAGTCTCTGATCGAAATCTCCCCGAACATCAAAATCGTCTTTATCACGGGTTATGCCCAGAATGAGGAGGCAATCCGAAAAGAGATTGGGCCTAATTTCTTCGCGTTTTGCTACAAACCATACGAAGAGGGAATCATCCACGAGATCATCGCAAGGATGATGAAGGAAGATAGACCTCTCGTCGTTTTCAAAACATTTCCTAGATTTGATATGTACGTGAATGGGATTCTCGTGGATTTTGAAAGGGCCAAAGCCAAAGAGCTTCTCGCTTTGCTTGTGGATCACCGCGGCGGAGAGGTTACGATTGAAGAAGTCACCACCAAGCTTTGGGTGGATAAGGATTACGAGCTGGCAGCGAGGCTGTATCGCGACGCGACTAGCCGGCTCAGAATGAAATTAAGCGAGTACGGGGTGCCTTATTTGGTGGATTTTTCTAGAGGAAGGGCATCTCTTAACTGCGAATATGCCTCTTGTGATTACTGGGACTATCTTGATGGTGATTCCTCCTTATTTAAGGGCGAGTACTTGAGGCCTTACGAATGGGCGGCTGAGCAAGAAAACTACATGGGAAAATGATTCTTTGTCATTTGATGGACTCCCTCGAAATAATTTTCGTTATAAAAGGAGCCCGCTTATGCCTTGGAAAGAAGTAACCGATACCTTTAGTGAGAGGCAACGTCACTACAAAGACACCTATCTAGAAATCGATCAGGTGTATTTTGACGAAAAGGATAAGCCCGTCTGCGAAGTCAGCCTTTTCCGCACCATTATTGGCCTAACCGCAAGCACTGCGCCTTTTGTCTTTAGAACGAAATCCAATATTTGATCGAATAGCCTTGGGATGTAGTTATCTCTATAGTCGTGCCTTCCTTGCTTGTGTTTTAATCTTAAAATTGTCAAATAGGAAGTTTGCGGAAATCAATGTTTTCTCTCCTTCCAAGAGATGTTTATCCGAGGAGATTTGCGGTGATTTTGTGCGCTAAAAATCAAAAAATGATACATGCGTCTTATAAATGGTTACTTTGGACTAATTGTTTGAATAATCTCTTTTCCTATAATGCCAATGTCGAGAGAATAAGGAGACGCCATGATTGATTTGAAAGATTTCTACAACAGTGTTGGTTCCGATGCGGATGACGTCGTCAGCCGTTTAGGAGGAAGCGCCGATCTCGTGAAACGGTTCGTCAAGAAGTTCTTGGACGACAAATGCTTTTCGGACTTGCTCGTTTCCCTTGAGAAAGGCGATATCCAATCTGCTTTTAGAGCCGTCCATACCCTAAAAGGGGTTGCAGTGAACCTAGGAATGCAGACTTTGTTCGTAAAGGCCTCTGAAGTCACCGAGCTTCTGCGCGCTGGAAAGCTCGAAGAAGGCAAGAAAGCTTTGCCCGCTTTGCAAGAAGAGTATTTCAGGGTTCGCTCTCTTGTTGAAGACCTTGCCTGAGTTTTTTCGGACACGGGTTTCCCGCTTCGCCTGAGGCGGGATTTTTTGTTGGACTTTCGCATCTATCAAAAGGGGCGCACGGAAAAACATTGAAGCCGTTTTGTGGAAAAAACGTCGACGCATGATTGCTATTTTGATAAAGGAACATTCATAAGATTTCAAACAATCTTTTTCTCTTCTTTGTGTTATGGGATTTTGAAGGACGCCCCAAAGGGGCGAAGTATCTGTTTGGATGACAAAAACCTTTGTGAAAAAAACCTTCTTCATAGTAAAATTTCTTGCAACACTTGAAGCAACCAGTGGCTTTATAAACTCTAGGAGGCTTGCTTATGGATTTGAACTATCTGCTCAGCGCGGCTTTTATGATAGTAATTTTGACGATTTTATTCGTTCAAACGTTTCCGACGATCAAAGAGAAAAAGGGCAGGCTTCGTTGCTTGCTTCTCATCGTGACTACTGCGATTTATGTTTTGCTTGATCTCGCTTTTATCGCCACGAGCCTTTGGAGCGAGTGCCCAACGGAACTTTTCCGCACCGCGGCGTTCTTCTTCTACCTGGTCTACACAATCCTTCCTTTCTCTTGGCACCTCTATGTCCGAAATTTCGTCGGGCGCTCTTATCCGAAGATTGTCGTGTATTTGGAACTTATCCCCCTTGTGTTCCTTCTCGGTCTCGTCCTCACAAACCCCTTCTCGCATGTTTTGTACCGAATCAACGACGGCGGAGGCACGGCAGGATATATCCGTGGATCATGGTTTAATGTCTACACCTATTTGAATTATTTCTATTACTTTGAACCCTTGTTTGATTTAGCTGTGATTTTCATTTTGAAGAGGTGGAAAGAGGAGCCTTACTTTTTGCAGTCCGTTTTCATTTCAGCCGTTCCTCTTTTTGGAGCCATTATTAATGGCGTGGTTATCCCTCAGGGTACCATCTTCCCTTTCATGCCTTTTTGCTCCATCGCCGTCGCGATGCTTGCCTTCTTCTTTATGGGCTCACAGGAGAGCCAGAGAGTTGAAAAGGCTCGCCGGGAGGAGGTCCAATCCGCATTAGCGAAAGCCCAAGAGGCCACCGCGAGAGCGGAAGAGGCGAGTAGAGTCAAGACGGTCTTCCTCTCCAATATGTCTCACGATATCCGCACTCCGATGAATGCGATCATTAATCTGACTCACCTTGCCCAAGAGGAAAAAGATAACAAAAAAGTTCATGATTACCTGGACAAGCTCGCGGTGTCTGGCGACTTCTTGCTGGGGCTAATTAACGACATCCTTGATATGAGCCGCATCGAGTCGGGTGAAATCTCTCTCAAGAATGAGCGCTTCCCACGCGCGGAATTCAACAAAACCATCGAAACGGTCATTGAGCCTTTGATGGATGCCAAACGCATCAATTTCCATATGGAAAAGGAAGGTGGGGATTACGATATCTCGACGGATAAGACGCGCTTCAACCAGATTTTCTTGAATTTGCTTTCCAATGCGGAGAAGTTCACTCCAGAGGGAGGAGACGTCTGGCTTGGTATCAAGAGCGAGGTCTTAGAGAACAAACGAATTAGAATCACCGGCACCGTCCGCGACACCGGCATCGGCATGAGCGAGGACTTCTTGAACCATCTGTTCGAGCCTTTCGCTCAAGAGCATTCCGAATATGCGGACAAAAGGCAAGGCACTGGTTTAGGGCTATCGATCGCCCAGCGCTTAGCCGAAGCGATGGGCGGCTCAATCTCGGTCAAGAGCAAACTTGGCGAAGGGTCGGAGTTCACCGTTATTCTTTATGCTGAAGTTCTTGCTAAGGAACCTGACGCCAATCTAAATCAGACTAATGAAACGATTTCCTCCATTAAGGGCATGCGCGTACTGCTAGTCGAGGATAACGACCTTAACACGTACGTTGCAAAGACCATTCTTGAGAAAGAAGGTTGCATCGTTTCCACTGCGAATAACGGCAAGGTTGCTTTGGACAAGTTCGAGTCCTCTTTGCCTCACGAATATCAGGCGATCTTGATGGACGTCAGGATGCCGGTAATGGATGGTATCGAAGCTACGAAAGCAATCCGCGCATTGGGCAGGCCTGATTCAAAGGACGTCCCGATCATCGCGATGACCGCGGATGCCTTTGACGACGAGAGAAAGCGCACGCTTGAATCCGGCATGAACTATCACCTTTCAAAGCCCGTCGATACCAAAGAGCTTATCGCTACTTTGGGGAAATGCTTGGCGAGCTCCAAAAAGTCGGGCCTTGAAGAGAATACGACAGCCGCTTAAATAAGAGGAATGAGGAAGAGAAAATGAAAAGAAACCGAATATTAATTGCAGATGACGTCGCGCTTAACCGCGAGATGCTCACGGAGATGCTTGGCAATAAGTATGATTTTTCCTATGCCTCAAACGGGGTTGAAGCCATCGATGTGATGAGGGGAAAAGACGTGATCGATCTCCTCTTGCTTGACCTAAATATGCCTCAAATGGATGGCTTTGAAGTATTGCGCATCATGAATGAGAGGCATTGGATTGACGAATGCCCCGTCATCATGATCTCCGCGGAAGACAGCGCCCAATTCATCGAGCAGGCCTATAGTTTGGGAGTCGTCGATTATATCAGTCGCCCTTTCCGCGCCTTAATCGTTCAACGGAGGGTCGAGAATACCCTCACGATGTATACCAATCAAAAGAGACTGATCTCCCTTCTAGGCAGCCAGGTCTATGAAAAAGAGAAGATCAACAACGCGATGGTCAACATCTTTTCGAACATCATCGAAACAAGGAATCATGAATCGGGCAGCCACACCTTGAATGTCCAAACAATCACGAAGTTCTTGCTTCATAATCTCGTAAAGATCAGCAGCCGCTATTCTCTGAATGAAGGGGAAATCGCTCTTATCTCTTCTCTTGCCGCGCTCCACGATATCGGCAAGATCAAAGTGCCGGAAGAAATAATCAACAAGCCCGGCAAGCTTACTCCGGACGAGTGGGAGATCATGAAATCCCACACTACCGAAGGGGATCTTATCCTTGCAAACGCCAATCTTGATCAAAATAGCGAATTCGTCAAAACTGCGCGGGCTATCTGCCGCTGGCACCATGAAAAATATGACGGCAGAGGTTATCCGGACGGCCTAATCGGAGAACAGATTCCTATTAGCGCCCAAGTGGTTTCTCTTGCCGACGTCTATGATGCTCTCACAAGCGAGCGCTGCTACAAAAAGGCTTTTACCCATGAGCAAGCAATCAACATGATTCTCAATGGCGAATGCGGAACGTTTAATCCTTTGCTCCTTGAATGCTTGCAGGACGTTTCCGATGACTTGAAAGACCTTAAGAACACAAACGCATCCTATGATTACCAGAACGAAGCCGCGCATGTGGCGGACGAGCTTCTCGACGAAAACGAGTTGCCTAGGGGCAACGCTCTCCGTCGCATGATGGACAACGAGAGGATAAAGAAAGACTTCTTCATGGGTTGCGCTGAGGGCATCCAGTTCGAATACGATAAACTGCTTCATAAGGTCACCTTCGTCTATAAGCAGGACCGCAATACCCCTTCTAGGAAGGTCGTTTTCACCAAAAGAGAAGACCCCAATAACGTCTTGCCTCTTGAATATTGGGATGCCCTTGCGAAAAAGCTCTCCGAGACAACTCGCGACAACCCGGTGACTTCGATGGACGTTGAACTTGCAAAAGATGGAAAACGTTATCCTTATCATGTGGTCGCCATGGCAATTTGGCCAGAAGACGGCTCGGGCTATATCTTCGTTATGGGTCATTTGACCCCAATTAAATAACTCCGCAAAACCAAGACGCTTTCCGAAAGGAGGGCGTTTTTGCGCTGTTTTTAGATCTCGTTGACCGGCTCGTTATTTAGCAGTCTTTGCAGAAGATGCTCCAGAGCATTGATGTCAAGAGGCTTGGACAGGTGGGCGTCCATGCCTGCGTCTAGACATTCTTTGACGTCGCTGCTGAAAGCATTCGCGGTCATTGCGATTATGGGGATTTCCCTTCCCAATGCGTTCTTGCTTTCACGGATGGCTTTCGTTGCGCTTAAGCCGTTCATCACGGGCATCTGGATATCCATGAGGATCGCGTCGTAATCGCCTTGCTTCACGGAGGCGAAAGCTTTGACAATCTCCTCGCCATTTTGGTAAATCTTACAACTTGCCCCATTCATCGTTAGGAGCGCCTCGAGGATCTCGGCGTTCAGTTCGTTGTCTTCCGCGCAAAGGAAACGTTTGCCGCTTAAAGAGGAATGCGCCGTTTCTTCTGGGAGCGATTTCTTTTTGGCTCCGTCAATTGCTGCAAGAAGGTTGTCGAAGAAGAAGTGTTAGGTGGCAAAGTCGATGCAACAATGCGGGATAAGTCTTGAATCTTCGCGG
>CAVEPD010000026.1:0-23861 GCA_963617535.1 bacterium | reverse complement strand
AGCGGGGATCAAAGCTTAAATGCTAGCGTCTTCGGAACAAAGCAAAAATCAAAAGTTTTAACGGCATCGTGGACGATGTTCGTATAGAGAATCTACTCCCCCAGCACGGGAACCATACGAACCCCATGCTTTATTTTTATCAACGCGATTTGATTTCCTGCTGACCGATTATCAAAAAAGGTCTTTTTTGTTTCTTTGGGAATAAAAACCCTCATGCCTTTTCTAGACACGAGGGCGGTTATCTTTACTTCTTTCTTTTGATGAGGGCGAAGATATCGCAGATGCCTTCTTCGTCGATCTTCCGGTTCATCTTAAGCTTTCCGTTCTCGTCTTTCTCTAGCTTATCGAGGAAGTAATACAGGAAGCCAATCGCGATGAGGGCCACGAGGATTCCTCCTAGCAGGCCAATCAAGAAGCCATAAGAAGAGGTCTTGTCGATGTTCGTGAAGCCATAAGGATAATAGTAGTCCCAGATGTTCTCAGGGATGGCTCCACCGCAGGCGTTTCTTTTGATGGAGAAGCGCACGATGACAACAATCCAATAAAGAAGAGGCAAGACGACGCCGAGGAAAGGATAAGAAATACGGTAGGTCCTTTTCTTATCAAACAACGCGGAATCTAAGACAACAAGAATCGGCAAAACGAAATGATGAATCGCCCCGGAGAAAGTCCAGTAGCCCGAGGTCCAGATTTTATCGGGCAAGACGAATGCGGCGACCACGAAGGTTGCGATGATCATGATGTTCGAGCAGAACTTCAATAAAGGGAGATAGGTGTTGTTTCCCTCTCGTTTGCCCTTGATGAACTGGACAAGAGTGGAGAAAAAGCTAGCCCCAACGGTGAGCTCGGCGAGGAAGCAGGACCAATGGGTGTAATAAAGGAAGGGGGAGATCTTTCCACCATCGGAAGCCACATTCATGTTGGTGAAGCTAAGGACTAAAGAGATAATTGCGATCACCAGCAACACCGAGCGGAAAATCAATTGGGCAAGGAGATTGTTTCTTAATTTCATAGAGTGCCTTTCGTAAACGAGTAGCGACTATACACAGCCTCTATTCGTTTTACAAGCCTTTGTTCGTTATCAAAGGTTGATATGGTGATTTTGTTTGCCAATGCGCAAAACATTGACGAATTGTTTGCAAAAGCCACCAAAAAGAAAGAGGTAAGGTCGAGTATTTCGTTATTGAGGTCTCGGGAACCCCTTCACATTTTTTCAGCAATCCAAAAGCTGGCGGACGTCATATCCCTGTTTTTTGAAGTCCGAGAAAAGAACATCCATCTTCAAAGGCTCAACGCAGAGAAGATGCATTGAGTGACCTTGATCGATAAGCCTTTGAAGCGAGGCAACAGGGATCTTCTTGTATTCGGCGTGCGCAACATATTCAGACGACATCTCCTCAATGATTTTGGCTTTGCCGCTTACTTGGACGCTTTTAAGCCCATTAAACGAGGGGTTCTTATCAAACACGGCAAGACTAACGTTGTCGTTTTTCTCTAATCCGATGAACTTCTCACCGCCTTCGGTGAAAATCCAGAACTTGCCATCGTGGTAGCTATATTCCAAAGGAGTGCAACGGATGAAATCCCCTGCGCCCGTTGCAAGCGCGCAAACGGAATTAGAAGCAAGATAGTCCTCCACGAAAGGTTTCAGCTGTTCTATGGGCATTTTCTTGGTTTCTTTGCTTTTCCAGAAATTCGCCGCCTTCTCGTATTCTTCTTTATTCATGTTTGGTCTCCTTTTCGTTGGTTCAGTGGAATCGCCGCTCGTCTTAGTTCCATAGAACGGCAAATCAAGAACTTCGCTTGGCTAGGTTATAGCTATCCTCAAGTCTAGCAAATAGCTCCTCGTCCGGAAGCGACCCATCAAGCAAAACCGTATACCAGTTCTTCTTGTTCATATGCCATGCAGGGAAATAGGTTTTCCCATCAATCATGTTAACTATCTCATCCGGATTTCCCCGCAAATCCGCCACTTCTACAATCTTTTCTCCCGCAAAACCAAGCTTTTTTGCAGGAATCGCCATAATGATTCCGTACCATTTTCGGTTGTCTTTCCTTCGCCAAATGGCGTCCTCTGGGGTCTTCTCCCAAAGATGTTCCAGCTCGTCTTGGTGCTTTTCCTTCACATAATCGATAAGGGCTTTCGTTTGGTCCTTTTGGAAGATGGAAGGTTCAAAACATTTGCTCGCAATATCTTCCAAGACAAGGCGGATTGCCTCCCTTATCGTTCCGACGTATGCCCCTGAAGCGCTCGTTTTATACAAGGCGTATTCTTCCCCGTTGAATGTTTCAATAAGTCTAGTGTCAAAAGAACCGCCCTTGAAAGTTACTTCTAAAGAGAACTCATTATCCAAGATAAAAGTGGAATATCGATACACGTCCTCGCTCTTTTGAAAACCATACCCTTCTAGCTTGGAAGGGATTGGTTTCTTGAATTTGAAGAGATCTTCGAACATGGCTTTCCTCTCCTCAATATTCTAGGACGTATAAAAGTCGAGCGCTCAAGAAAAAGCCAGAATCAAAGATTTCCTAATTTGGTTTCCTTTCTGAAAAATTTCGCTTTCGCACAGCCCTTTTTTGGTTGAGCAGTTTTCTACGTGCTTCCACCCAAGACTAATCACATCGCCGAATTCCAGGAAGAAAGTGACGTTATTCGTCAAAGAAGCATCTCCAAGGCCATCATCAAAACAAAGCCAATCAGAAAAGCCCATAGGCCATAATGCTCGAATCCGCCCTTTCTCGATTCAGGAAGGATCTCATCAAGAGTTACGTAGAACATAGCCCCCGCCGCAAAGGAAAGGAGCCAGGGAGTGATAATAGATAGCTGAGCAAGAAACAATCCGGCAACGCCGAACAAGGGCTCGACGATTCCCGACATCGCCCCCATAAGGAAAGATTTTCCTTTGCTCGTTCCTTCGCCATAAAGAGGGACCGAGACCGCTGCCCCTTCTGGAATATTCTGAATGGCAATTCCAATTGCCAAGGAGAGGGCAGCGTACATCGCTTCGCTTTCGCCTCCTTGCAAGGCTAAGCCGCAGGCAAAGCCCACCGCTAAGCCTTCCGGGATATTGTGAATCGTCACCGCCAAAAAGAACTTCGCGTTCTTGCTCATCCCGCTTCGGGGCCCTTCTTCACAACCGTTGTTCAAATGGAAATGCGGAACAGCCTTGTCTAGAAGATAGAGCAACGCCGCGCCTAGCAAAAAGCCAAGGATAGGTGGCAAATAAGAGCAACCAGGGAACGCGGTTTTGCTTTGCTCAATCGAAGGCAAAAGCAGCCCAAAGAAAGAAGCGGCAATCATGATACCACCCGCAAAGCCAAGGATAAGGTTATTGATTTTCACTCCAAATTTGCCGCGAAAGAAGAAAACGAAAGAGCTTCCCAATATCGTGGCTAGGAAGATGATTCCCAGTGAGATTATGGATGTTGTTATAGCGTTCATAAGAGGTTTTTCTTTTTAGAGTTAATCCTCCTTAACTTATAATATACCCAATCTTTTGATTCGCAAGCGTTCGTAGTTGTTTGCAAAGTTTTTAGGCTCGCAGCCACTTTATTCATTTTCATCTGAATGCAGGCTAGCCTCTCAAAAAGTGATGCAAATGTTAGAATAAGGCAATTATGAAAACCAAAAAGAACCTCATTTTGCTCATTCTCGGGCTTTGTTCGATGTTTCTATCGGCAGCTTTGATATTTACCTGCTCCTTCAATACCTTTGGGGGAAGGGAAATTTATTTCAGCTCTACCTATAAAGAAGATAACGTCACCCTTAACGGAACCTATTTCGAGAAGAAAGACGCCGAATACGCGGTTCTCATTTGCCCTGGCTACTCCTGCGACAGAGCCAAGTGGCGTCCGATGGCGAACGTCTTCCTAAAGAACAACATGTCCGTGATGACCTTCGATTACTCAGGGCAAGGCAATTCTTTTGGAAAGATCGGCTTTGACAACGCGAAAACGGATGAGATTCCAAAGGAAATCGATGACGCGGTGACTTATCTCCATGAAATCTCCTCGATTGATTACGAGAACATCATCCTCATGGGCCATTCGATGGGAGGGAGGGCAATCCTCCGTTTGATGTACGACTACCACATGGAAGGCGCGGACACCAAAGTAAGCCAGAAAGGCATCAAGAACATCATCCTTTTCTCCCCGGAAGTGAACTACAAGCATAACGCCCAAGCTTCCTTATTCGCATCGACGGATGATGAGAACGAATATCCCTGGAAAGACTATTCGCCCAAAGCCATCGAGGGAGTAAATGTATATCTCTACGGTTCTACCGCGGATGACGTAGTCTCTGATTACGACATTTTAAGAATCTCGGAGCACCTCACGGGCAAGACCGCCCAAGAAAGCGGAACGACGTATTTCGAAGAAACAAGCGCCTATGGCTCTAAAGTAACCGTCGGAGTCACGAGCGGCGTCCTCCATTCGTATCAAATGTATTCCCCTACCTTTGCAGGATACATCTCGAATTCCATTCAGGGAATCACCGGGAAAGCATCCACCTACCCTTCCTTTTTGATGGGCTTCGTCTATGCGGGCTGGGGTTTTGGCCTAGCCGGGGTCTTCCTTACGCTCATCGCTTTGCTCACTAAGCCAAAGCCAATCAAAGAAGGGGAGATCCTCACGGAGGAAAAAGTCCCTGAAATCAGAAGCATGAAGTCTTTCTTGCTTAGGAAGCTCCTCCTTTGGCTGCCCGGTCTTCTCATGGGCTTCCTCATCTGCTGCCTTTGCATCGTCTTGCCCTTTGGCTCACCAGTCATGAACATCCCATATATGTGCTGTATCGCAGGGTATGGCTTAGTGATGCTCTTCTTCTATCGAAGAGGCAGATTCAAAGGGACGCTTGGCAAATTGCCGAAGCCTTCTTTTAAGATTCATTCCTCGGCGAAAGACATCGTTGAATGCGTCTTGGTCTCCTTAGGGCTGATCGCCTTCGTCTGGTTCGTCCTCAAGATGACGATGTATAACCTCTTGCCTTACAACATCCGTCTCTTCTGGCTCTTCTTCGCAACTCCCTTGATGGCCATTGGTTATTACATCTCCAGCGTAGAGGGAGACATGTTAAAGAAAGCGAACGCGAAATGGTGGGTCATCCTTCTTTATAACCTCATCCAATACGTCGCCTTATTCTTGTTTGTCTTCTTCTATCTCGCGATCGGTTCCTACTCGGGCTTCATCGGCCAGATGCAGAATCTGGTGCTCATGTATCTCTTAACGATCCCCTTAGGGAACTACATCGCCAAAAAATTCAATAACCGTCTATACGGCTCGCTAATCTCTTCTTTCCTTTTCCAGGCTTTGATGATCACATCCGCGGCGATTATCGCGATGTTCTAAAAAGCCTGCAATTCCAATAAAATCATTGCAAAAGTGGAATATTTTTAAAGGATAAAAATCGTTCTTCTCCGCGAATCAGCGCGGAAAAACTTTTTCGTGATTGGCGAAATAAGTCACCGGAGAATCGGTTGCAATCTCGTAGAGATATCCTTCTTTCACTAAAGGTGCGAGCATCTGCTTACGAAAGTAGGAAGAAGGCTTTATGCCGAGGAAGGATGCAATTTCGGGCGCACTTCTTTTTTGAGAATAGCAATATGAAAGGATTTCCAGACTTTTATTCCCCTTAACAGACTCGATCGTATAAACTTCGGGGCAGCTCAAATTCGCGATGAGACCCTGGGCATGAGTCAAATCCGGAAGTGTTAGAGTGAAGGAAAAGTCATCTGAGTCCGCATAAGGGGCGAATTTCTCGCCCCGGCCCTTATATTCCCCACATATCTTGTCAAACCCAGAACCTTTGTGGTCCATCAACTTGCATAGAGCGAACACATTGCAAATGAGTTCGTTGCGGCGAAGGGGGAGAATTGTCGCAAGATTCGTCTCATGGGATAGCCATTTTGATGTGATTAAGGAGCCGGGCGAAACGATCTCAAGTCGATCGACGTAGATATTAACCTCAATTTGGCTACCTCTCATGAAATAGTTGCGATGCCCAATGGCGTTCGCTAAGCCTTCCATAAGAGAAATCTCGGGGTAAGCGACAAGGGGCGTTCTGCCCGTCGGAGTCTTCACGAATCCCGAAGCGGAATGAGAAACAACGAACTCGCGAGCTTTTTCAAGTTCGTAAAAAAGATTCCCCTTAATGCTTTCACTCGCCAAGAAGACATTATCCCCTTTGCTAGTTCCTTTGAACTGCGAACATTCAATAAGGGTACCGATGTCATCACAATCATCCGCGAAAAGCAATGCCCCTTTTTTCAAATACCCTTCAGGCGACATGAAACCGATGTTAAAAAGATCCTTCTTCGTAAGTTCCTTGCCATGATTTTGTTTCTTATAAAATTGGTAGAGTCCTTCAAACATCGAGGGATCGAATTTCACTTCGGTATCCCGATCGTCATAAGAAGCGTATTGACTGTTGATCACAAGGTTGCGAACCTCCTCTCCTGTCGCGACGCTTGTCTGTCCAAAATGGCGAACGTAGATAACTCCGGCGGAATTGAAGTGAAGGGTGATGGGAGGGCACTTGCTTTTCTCTACGCGAATCGCAAGCACATAACGCTTCGGGGATGTACCTGGAACATCAATTTTCTCTATCGTGTAATGAATTGGGGGCTCGATATGCTCTTTGACCAACCTTTGGACCATTCGGGATGTTTTATCGGCCGTCTCATGATCCAAAGCCAAAATTTCATGGGTCTTGTCATTGACCCCAACGTAAAGCGTTCCTCCGAAAGTATTTGCAAAGGCAGCGATTTCTTTAAGCCACGAGACCTCATAGCGCTCTCCGCTATCGGGGTTTGCCCCTTCTCTTAAAATTCCTTTGAACTCAATCCGATAATCTTCCAAATTAATTCCAGGAGCCAATTCTTCTAACAGCATAAATCGCCCTCCTTTATGGCTTAATTATAAGGCAACTTCACATCAAGTGAAGTAAAACTTCACTCCTACTTCACTCATTACTTCACACCTACTTCACTTGTTACTTCACTCCTTGTGAAGTTAAAAAATTCTCCACGTTGTCGGGAGAATTTTAACTTTTAGCAATTTTTGAAGCGAAAACTCAACGAATCGGAGGGAGATAGAACTTCCCGAAGACCTGCTTGAGTTCTTGAACCTTGATGAAGGCGTTCGGCTCCGCATCTTGGATCATTTTGACCGCGTTTTTAACTTCATAAGAGGAGAGGACAACCGTAATGATGAATTTCTCTTTCCCCGTGAAAGCTCCAACGCCCTTGGAGACGGTCGCTCCATGAGGAAGGTTCGAGATAACGAAATCCGACAAATTCGGGTTATCCGTGACGATTTCCATTTCCATTTTCTTGTTGCGCACATTGATGTTGTCCACCACAAGCATGACCACGAAGAGGTAGATGATGGAGAAAAGCACCTTACCCCAAGACGTTGCAGCGTCGACCCCGTGCGCCGTAGAAAGAAGTGCATAGCAAGCGATGGTCACGAAATTAAGCAAAGTAGAATACTTGCCAACCAAAACGGATTTCTTGATCGCGATGTAATAAGCAATGACGTCGATTCCGCCACCGCTGCAGTCGAATTTAAAGGCGAGCGCGCTGCTTAAACCCGTGCAAATCCCCGCAAAAATAGCACGTCCGACCATCCCTCCGTTGTTGTCGACGAACTCGGCGATGCCGTCGACAAAACCGCTTAAGCCTGGAAAATTGCAGAAATTCGTAATCAAAGACACAAGAAGGACGTTGATGAAAGTGTAGATGGCGAAACGCTTCCCGATGCCGAAAAAAGCCAAAAAGAACAGAGGTACATTCAAGGCAAAGTAGAGGATGCCGTAGATAAGATCGTAGTTAGCGTCACCCCAGTTATTCGTGAACAAATCGATCACGAGGATGAGGTCCTGAGCGATACCTGTCATGCCTCCAGAGGCAAGACGCTCCGCTGTGCCGGCGAAAGAAGGGGCCAAGAAGCACTTGAAGCCAAGAGCCAAAATGAGCGCGGAAAGCAGGTTGATGACCAAAAGCCAAGCGTTCTCGACGATCCACTTCAAGGGAACGTGGTCATACATGAAGTCGTCGTAGCGCTGTTTGAAGGTTCTTTTGTTGGTCATGGCGTGGCTATTATAGTCTTGGGGTCATGCCTTTGTAAGGGTGCTTAAGACAAATAAAAGCGCTTTAAAAAGAGGCCTTTCAAAAGAGGGGATTTTCCCCATCTCAAGCGCTTTCCTTACCTATGGTAAGTATCTAAAAAACTTCCTTGCCCGTCACTAGGTGCAATGATATGATTACACCGCTGTCTATGCAGGCCGCATTTTTTTCGGAGGCTATTCGACTAAATGAACATCTTAAAAGCTATGAACGCTTCGCTCACTAAGCTGTGGCGTTGGATCAGGGAAACCGCTTGGGTTCAGCCCTTGCTCATCGTCGGCGCGATCTTCGCCGTCATCTTCTCCATCCCGAAGGCCACCGCTTGGGTGCAATCTTTCGGTGTTGGAACTTCCACCGCTTACTATATGGCCCAAAGGAAAACCCTTGAAGGCGAGAGCAAAGAGATCGACGACATCTCCTCTGAAGCCGACAAGCTCACCTATGCCCTTCTAAAATGGTCCAACTTCGCGGACCAGGGCACTGAATATGAAACCTACGACGCTTGGAAAACCGCGTTCGACGCAAGTTCCGAGAAAGCCACCATCGACAAGGCAGGCGGAGAGAAATTCTTCCTTGTCTACGTCGCGAAAGACAACAGCGCCTCTGACGAAGTCCAAGAAGGCTTCGAGACCCTAGAGGACAACTGGGGCAGCCGTTACGTTGCCGCCGATGCGCGTAGCTTCGCCTTCTCCACGATCTACACCGACGAAGATTCCACCAACGACGAAGACTTCGTCATCGAGAGCGAAAAAACCGCCTTCAACCGTTACCTCGTGAAATTCGATGACCTCGGCTTCTTCTCCGATGCCGGCGCCCGCTTCGACCTTTGCCCTTATAAGAAGAACGCGAGCCTCACCTCCTCAAGCAACTACGACAACTTCACCGATGCCGGAACCAAGCTTGATGCGAGCTCCTTCGTGAAGCCCACCGTCATCCTCGTCGACTTCTCGAAAGAGGCCTTCGATCTTGGCAGAGTCGGCGTCTCTGAGGTCCTCTTCGGGGTCAGCGGCGACAAGTCCTACGACAAAGCCACCCTCCTCATGAAGATGTGGAACCACACTTCCAACGACGACACCTCCAACCAATTCAGCAAAGCTTACATCAGCGCCTGATCGCCTCTTGAATTCCTGGCCCGCTTCGGCGGGCCTTTTCATTGCCTTAAGCCAAAAGAAAACGGTGAGAGTTTCTCACCGCCGTCGCCTCGCTTTATTTCGAGAGCTTCTTTCTATAGGCCTCAGCAACGCAGGGAGGGACAAGAGTCGAGATATCCGCTCCGTTCACCGCAAGCTCATCCACCGCGCTAGAAGAGATGAAGGTTGTTGATGGAGCTGCCATGAAGAAGACCATATCCACATCTTTGCTCAAGAAATGGTTGGCCGCTGAGAGTTGAAACTCATATTCGAAGTCCGTTACCGCGCGCAGGCCACGAATGATGGATTTCGCATCATGCTTTAAGCAATACTCAACAGTCAACCCGTCAAAAGAATCGACCTCCACTCCTTCTATCCCCTTCACTGACTCTTTCATAAGGGCAAGGCGTTCTTCGTGTGTAAATCTTCCCTTTTTGCTGCCGTTCGTGGCGAGAAGCAAGACGACTTTGTCAAAGACCTTAAGTGATCTTTTCAAAATATCGAGATGCCCATTGGTGATGGGATCGAAAGAACCAGGATATACGGCGATTTTCATAAAACCCTCCTTAGGGCAAGAACATTCGTCTTGCCGTATTTGTAACGTCTTTCAAAAGGAAAACCCTTATTCTCAAAAGGAATCTCCCCTTCAAATTCGAGGATTAAGGTAGCCTCTTCGTTCAGCAAGTTTTCATTCAGCAAAAAATCCACCGCGATTTGGTAGGAGTCCTTCATGGCGTAAGGCGGATCAAGGAAAACGATGTCGAATCTCTTTCCCTCTTGTTTCGTTCTAGAAAGTGCGACGAGGTAATCGCAGTTCCAGACCGTCCCCTTGCTCTCTTTAAGAGTCGCCAAGTTCTTCTCCACGACCTTTGCAGCCACGGGGTTCTTCTCCACGAAAAGGCAACTTGAGGCATCGCGAGAAAGAGCCTCAATGCCTAAAGCACCGCTGCCTGCGAAAAGATCTAAAACAGAGGCCCCTCCAATCCGATCGCCCAAACTAGAAAGCATCGCCCCTCTCACCATGTTCTTCGTGGGCAAAGTGCCCTCGTCTGGGGTGGAGATGATTCTAGAACGATATTTGCCACCGATAACTTTGATCATGCTTTGCCTCCGCATTTGCTTTTCTCGCGATAAGGAGAGAACAGAACAAGGTCGAGCTCGCGATAGATTTGGGCAAGAGGTGCATAGGCTTTACGATAGTTTTCGCTAGCAGGAAGCTCATCGAGTTCCTTTTTCCTTATATATAGGTTGTGCCAGGCATCCTTGGTGAAACTAGAATTTTCGCCATAGTGAAACAAGGCGTCTTCATAGACGTCCGTGAGACGATCTTTTTCTTTGGACAGCATTACCGCCTGCTCGTCTTGGTTCAAAGCCTCTTCCGCTTCTCTTAACTTGGCGAAACGCGGATCATTTTGAATGGCTTCTTTAAGCGTAAGCAAGGCACGATAGGTTTTCTCGTTCATGGCCACCATTTTACTAGGCAAGATGGCCTTATGCGAACATGCTTTCCCCGAAAGCGTCGAAATAGTCGTTATACATCAAAAGGATTCCATCTTTCTCTTCGATGTCTTTCACGCAGCGCATATACGCGGCGTCCTTCTTGTTCCAATGGTTCAGATGGTACCCGCAGAAATGGAACAAGAACATCACATCCGCCCTGCTCATACGCAAAGAGAAGGCGATGAGAAGCACCTGGTATTTCTCAGGCACCGCCCATCCGGGCCCTTTCTTGTTGGGCTTGCCGTAGTTATTCTTCCAGCGATTACGAAGCCTGTTTTTCTCTTTGCTGTCTTTCTTGGGGCCCGGGGTAATCGTGGTCTCCCCGTTTTTCTTAGAAGGCAATGAGCCTAGGTTCTGATCAATGATGTCCCAATATTGTTTAACAATTCTTTTTTGAGGAAAAGTGAGGTTTTCGGGATCGACGGGCCCAACGAAGTTCCTGATGATATAACGGTCAAGAAACGCGGTTAAGGTCTCGTCCTCTTCTATCTCGGGCTCTAACGAATCGAGGGAAACATGATTTTCATTCACGTTCTCGCCATAAGATTCTTCAAAAAGAGAACGGCATGTCTCAGAAAGAGTCAACCGACTAGGCGCCAAGCATCTCTCGAAACATTCATTAACGCAAATCCTTTCCTCTTCAGAATTAGAACGTTCCAAAGAATAAACGTTCACGTACACGTCAATTTCCGGATTCCTTTGGGCGAAAGATGAGGCCACTTTCTTCTCGAGATTGAACGAATCCATCGTCTCATAGCCATTCGCCCCAGTCCCTAACGCGATTAGCAGAATCGCTTGGTATCCAGATTCCTTTGCTAAGCGTAGAGCGGCCTTATATGTCTCTTCTAGTTTCGAAAGCTTCGCGTTATCCTGGTCCGCATATGGGGTGATCACATGGATGATGCCGTCGCAAGGAAGTCCAAAAGATTTGGTTTCGAAAGCCTCAGAATAAGAAAGGCATCCCCCTTTGGCAGTCACTTCTCGGAGCAAGGACTTTGGCTTTTTGCACCCACCCAGAATCGAACGAAACATCGCGCCGGGAAGAGAAAGTTTCTCCCCTTTTCCTAGCGAGTTCAAGATGGCGGTTTTCTTGCCTTCAAGTTTGAATTTTGTGGCGTCTTTAGAAACAACGTAATACATAGGTTCCTTGAATTATAGCCTTTTTCCGCCGCTCTATTTCACAACGTCTTTTTCAGTTCGTCGTCATTTAACCCTTTAAGCTCGTCATTAAGTTCAAAGCCCAGAGTCTCCAACAAGGCTTCGAACTGCTTTCTGGTGCATTTGCCGTCTTGAAACATTTTTCCAAACATCGTCGCGATGTCATTGTTGGAATAGCCTTTCGAATGAGCCATCTTCACGAACTCATTTAGTTCTTCTTTTGTCATGTTTCTCTCCTTTTATTAGAAGTTTGCGGGGATTTTTTCTAAGACTTCTACAAAGTCCTTAGGGAGGTCCATTTTAACAATCGATAGCAGTTTTGCGGGGATTTCCTTGTAGTAAGCCGAAGCAACCGCGCAAGCCATCGCCCCAATCGTGTCCGCATCCCCGCCAATGTAGCAGACACGTCTAAGGCAGTCTTCGAAGCTGTTTGAGGATAGGAAGCAATAGAGAGCCTGTGGGACGCTGCCCTGGCAGGTTTCATCCATCCGGTAGCTCTCATGGAGCTCTTCAAGATCGAAATCCACGTTGTAATTAGTTTCGATGAATTTTCTTAGCTCCTCTTTGCTGGTGCCATGAAGGGCTTTGTAAACGCAGAGAGCAATCACTCTCGCTCCTTTTAGCCCTTCTTTCGCATCATGGGTTACCTCGGTGACTTTGTCAGAGAGCCGAATGCATTCTTCTTCCGAAGAAGCGAAATAGGCAACCGGTGACACCCTCATCCCAGCTCCATTGCCAAAGGATCGATAAGGACCCATATTTTCGTCACGGAGCCAAGATAAGAACCTTCCCCCATATCCGCCTTTAGGATACGGATAGGCCCTCCCATATTTCCTTAACGTTGCAGCGACGTCCTCGTTTTTAATGAGCGCGTCCGCCACGGCGACGCTCATCACCGTATCGTCCGTATAATTGCCTTCTTCGAATACAACGTCTAAGGATTTCGCCTTTTCATCCACGGAAGATGAAAATTCATAGTTCGATCCGAAATAATCTCCGATGATGGCCCCGTAAACTATGTCATGTTTGCTTGTACTCGTTTTTGGCATTTCTTTTTCCTCCGTTGCAAACAATATAAGCATGCAGAGGCCCTTTTGGGAGTACGGAAATCTCCGTACCGTTTTCTTAAGAACAAGTTTGTTCATCGCTAAAAGTAGTCCGTAATTCTGGCGAAGAAAAAATGAAGGCGTTTTTACTTTCTTTTTCTCTTGGAAAACCCGCAAAAGCCACCTATTTCCTTTAAAGGGAGCTTTGCTTGAAATCAAAATAGGAAGCGTCTCCCTCCACGCGTGATATAATCCGCCCGTTATGTTGAAAATCGTAAAAGACCCCACCCCAAGTTTGAGGGAAAGATGCAAGGAAGTAACGTTGCCTCTCTCCGAGGAACACCAAGAGCTTATTGATGATATGCTCCATTATCTCTTGCTCACCCAAGATGAGAACTACAGGAAGAAGCACCCTGAGGCTAGAGAGGGCGTCGGACTTGCCGCCCCGCAGGTTGGAAAGCAATTAAGAATGCTCGTTATCTCTTATCCTAATTACAACGAAAACGGGGAAGTCGATGGTAAGACCGAATATCAGCTCGTGAACCCCAAAATCACTACCACTTCCGTCCGTAAGGCCTACATAGATTCCGGCGAAGGCTGCTTGTCTGTGGATGAAACCCATCCTGGCCATGTCATCCGTCACTTCAAGATCACGGTGGAAGCATACGAAGCCAAACTAAAAGAAAACGTCACCATCGTGGCTAGAGGCTACGACGCCATCGTCCTTCAGCATGAGATCGACCACCTCGACGGCATCCTCTATTACGATCGTATCGACAAGACGGACCCCAATAAAAAAATCCCCGGCGCATACGTTTGCTAAAAAGCCAAAACGGGAAGGTGCAAGACATCTTCCCGTTTTCTTTTCTTTAAGAAAAGGCTTTCATGGAAAAACGTTAGACAAGGAAAGAAAGAGGCATTATATTAACCGCGTCAGCCGATTCGAATATCTCTTGAAGTTGGTTCGTTCTTTTTGCGGGAGGATTAAGTATGTACAGTTCACCAGTTTCTATTTATGCGCTAGGAGGTCTAGGGGAGGTAGGAAAAAACACCTACTGCATCGAAAATGACCATTCCATTATCTTGCTTGACGCAGGCGTGCGTTTCCCGGAAGCCAATCTGCCAGGCGTGGACTACGTAATTCCAGACTATACCTATTTGAAGAACAACCGTTCAAAAGTGAAGGCCCTTTTCATTACTCACGGTCACGAAGACCATATTGGAGGCATCCCTTTCCTCGTTCGCTCCATCTACGTCCCCGTCATCTACGCGCCGAAACTTGCCTGCGCCTTGATCCGTCACAAGTTGGAGGACGCCCGCATCAAGGACAACATCAAAATCGTTGAATACGATCAGGATTCGATTATCAAGGTAGCGGATGATTTCACCGTCACCTTCTTCCGCGTCACCCATTCAATCCCGGATGCCTTCGGAATCGTGGTCAACACCGCGGAAGGCCGCATCGTCGATTCTGGTGACTTCAAAATCGACCTCACCCCCGTCGGCCCGAATTTCGAAATCAACAAGCTCACCCGTTTGGGAGATGAAGGCGTCGATTTATTGCTCGCCGACTCCACGAACGCCGAAATCGAAGGCTACACCCCTTCGGAAACCGCGGTCAGAAAAGGGGTTGAAGAGATTTTCGAGAAAGCGCCTGGCCGCATCATCGTGAGCACCTTCTCAAGCAACATCAACCGTATCCAACAAGTCGTCGAAGTGGCCGTCGCCCACAAACGCAAAATCTGCATCCTCGGACGCTCCATGAAAAACGTCGTAGGGATTGCTAGAGAGCTTGGCTATATCAAGATTCCCGACGCTTCCGTCATTGAGGACACCGAGGTTCGCAATTACAAATTATCGGAGATCTGTATCCTTTGCACCGGCAGCCAAGGCGAAAAGCTCGCCGCGCTTAGCCGCATCGTCGCTGGGGAAAATAGAAACATTAGCATTATGCCTGGCGACACCGTCGTCTTCTCCTCGAACCCGATTCCTGGAAACGGGGCCCTCGTCGATGGCCTCATCAATAACCTCGTTAAGCTCGGAGCGGACGTGAAGCAAAATGGCTTGGCCTTCTCTCTCCATTCCTCCGGCCACCCCTCTCGTCAAGAGCTTCGCCTCTTGCAGCGCCTTGTCCGTCCGAAATACTTCATGCCAGCCCATGGCGAATATCGCATGCTTCGTTTGCACGGAGAAGTCGCAATGCAGCTTGGGATGCCGAAAGATCACGTCTTCGTTTGCGATAACGGGGATATCCTCACTCTAAACAATCACCAAGTAACCCGCGGAGGTCACATCCAAGCCGATGCTGTCTATATCGACGGCAACGGCCTAGACGGAGTTACCGGGGTGGCGATCAACGATAGAGCCATCCTCAAAAATGAGGGCATGACCACCATCATCGTGACCATTGATTCCCGCAAGAAGACCGTCTTAGTCCCGCCGGTAGTCTATGCTAGAGGCTTCAGTGCAAGCGAAGCCACCCACGTCATCCGCCATGCGCAGATGCATGCCGACGAAGCCTTGAACGAGGCGCTTAAATCTTCAAATCGCGTCTCCTTCCAAAACATCAAAACGGCAATCAAGGATACGGTTGGTAAATACATCTATAGAAAAACAGGCAGAAAGCCGATGATCATCCCGGTCATCATGGATGCCGCGGGGAGCAAATGCTGATCCTCGCCAGCGCATCTCCTAGAAGGAAGGAGCTCTTAAAAAAGGTCGCTCCTTCTTTTTTGGTGATCCCTTCCAATTACGACGAAAGAAGTCTTCATCTAAGCGCCGAGGCTTTGCCTTTAGAAGAAAGCAAAATGAAGGCCTATGAGGTCTTCTCCCGTTATCCAAACGAGGAGATCCTCTCTTGCGATACCGTCGTGGTGCTGCACGGGCAAGTTTTAGGAAAGCCAAAGGATGAGGAAGAGGCGGTCCGCATGCTTTTAAAGGAGCAAGGTCAGACCCAAACCGTCCTTTCAGGTTATACCTACATAAGAAAAGGTAAAGAAATCAGCCGAACCGTGGCGACGAAAGTGCATTTCAATTCTTTAAGCGAAGCCCAAATAAGGGAATACGTATCCACGAAAAAGCCCCTCGACAAAGCGGGGGCTTATGGGATTCAAGATGGCTTTCCCCTCATTTCTTATATCGAGGGAAGTTACGACAACGTGATGGGCCTCCCAACAGAAGACCTGCTCATTCACGTTAAGCCTTTTCTCCGAAAAGAATGAAATAAAGCTCTTTCGCGTCGCCTTTAGCCACCAAGGTCAAACGGTTGGACATCAGAATAAAAGCATCAACCCCTGCTTCTTTTAGTTTATCCTGATCAACGATTGTCGTGTCTTTCAAAGTAATCGCGATGCGGGAGCCGACAAGTTTCTTGTCAACAATATTGTCTTCACCGCCAAAGCAAGCGATGTAGGTATCTTTTGAGGCGAGCTGTCTTTTGGGTTCCTTTTTGTTTTTCCCCGTGACGATCACGATGATTATCGCGATAAGAAGGACGCCGACGAGGATAAGAGCAAGCCACCAAGAGGAAGAAGATAACCAGGAAGCGAACTGTTGGATGGATTCATTTTTCATAAGCGTGGGTATAATAGCACTCGAGGTAAAAAATATGTCGAACGCGATTGAAATTGAAGCCAAAGTCCTGCTGAGAAAACAAGATTACGAAAAGCTCGTCTCGCTATTCCCTAACGAGAAAGGCTACACCCAAACCAACTACTACATCGATTCCGAGGAAAGAGTCCTCGCAAAAGAGGGCATCGCGCTTCGAGTAAGAGAAAAGAACGATGCTTACGAGATGACCTTAAAGACCCCGCTTTCCGAAGGATTGCTTGAGAAGAACTGTCCCTTGAACAAAGAGGAGTTCGAATCCCTTTACAAAGGGAGCTTCCCTGCGAAAGACATCGCGCGCTTCCTGACGATGCTAGACATCGACGTCTCCACCTTAAAAATCCTAACTTCGCTCACGACCTATCGAATCGATGTCCATTACGAAAACGGATTGTTATCCATCGATAAGAATGATTATTCCGGAAAGACAGATTACGAAATCGAGTTGGAATACAACCATTTGGACGGCGCCCAAAAAGTCCTTAAAAACCTTTTAGATCAAAACGGAATCCCCTGCGAATTCAACAAAGCGACAAAAGTCCATCGCGCGATGAAAGCGATTGGGAAATAATCAAAACGAGTGCCTCATGCACTCGTTTTTCATTTATGGCCGTCACAGTCTAAATACTTTGGGCAGGCAAGGCAGGCTTCATCCGCGATGCGTCTAGCGCGCGGAATGAAGGTGCGGATTTCCTCGCTGTTATAACCGACTTGGATACGGTGATCATCCACGATAATCGGGCGCCTTAAAACCGTAGGGTTCTCACGGATGAAAGCAATGAGCTCAGAGATCTTCATCGAATCAAAATCGATTTTCTGTTCCTGAACGATTTTCGAGCGGGGCGAGATTATATCATCGGTCCCGTTTTCGGATTTTATGATCATTTCTTTTATCTCGTCCGGGGTAAGGCCGCCGAAAATATTGTGGTCGACATAAGGGATCTTTTGCTCATCGAACCATTGCTTTACTTTGCGGCAGCTTGCACAGCTTGGGGAGGTGTAAATCTTGATCATAGCGGCGTTAGTATAACGGAGGAATGTATAATTGCAAAAGCATAAGCCCTTCGTCAAAAGCCAAAGCCCCATGGACAGAAGTTAAAATAGCTAAGGTATCTCGCTTGTTTCCATAGTAGAATGGTTCGCCATGGAAGCGGAAAGGAAACTCATCGTCGCAGATTGCGACGGGACATTGTTGCGAAGCGATTACTCGCTTTCAGAAGAAACCGTTTCTTTCATTTCCTCTTTAAGGGATAAGGGCGTTCTCTTTGTTTTGGCTTCCGGGCGCCCGCCAAGAGCAATGCTCCCCCATTACGAAGAATTGAAGCTAGAGACCCCCATCATTTGCTATAACGGAGGCCTTGTTTATTCGCCTTTTGATCAAAATTATAAAATGGAAAAACGTCCGTTTTGCAGGGAAGAAGTACTTGAAATCTACGCAAAAGCGGCTTCTTTTCTCTTAGGTATTCAAATCGAAGAAGGCAATAACATCTATTGTCTAAGCGACGACCCGGAGCTTGATTCCTATTTTTGGAAAAAGGGGATGACGGTTCGCTTTGGCGACGTCTCAAAGTCACTTGATAAAGATCCTTTTTCCGTTGTCTTCAAATGTGCCGAGGAAGACGATTGGAAACTCGAGGCCATTGTAAACGGCTATCATCCTTTGTCCTGGCGCCATTGGACGGGCTCATTATATTCTGAGCTTTATTATCCAGACGCGAACAAAGGCTCAGCCCTTCGCTCTATTATGGAGCATTACGGAATCAAAAAAGAAGACTGCTACGCCTTCGGCGATTCGTTAAATGACAGGGAGATGCTTTTGGAAGCAGGCCATCCCTTCGTGATGAGGAATTCCAAAGCTAAATCCTTATTCGAGGAATTTCCAAGCACGTCAAAATCAAACGACGAAGATGGGGTTCTTTTTGAGCTGAAACGCCTTGGATTCTAAGCCCAATCAAAAAGCCCCAGGCAATGATTCGCAAGGGGCGTGTATCGATAAACCAGTTTAAGCGGGAAGCCCAAGCTTGTTCACGAGGTAGTTCCAGATTGAGGAGACCTTGCCTTCGAGGCCCTCTTTTTCTTTGGAAACAGCCTCGATATAGAATTTGATCTTCGGCTCGGTTCCGCTAGGACGGACAGTCACGGTGGAGCCATCCGCCAAAACGTATTTTAGGACATTTGACTTCGGAAGCCCGACGATCGGTTCGGTCTTGCCATCGTCATGAGTGACGATATCAAGTTCGTAGTCGCGGATCTCCTTCACGGCGATCCCGTCGATTTCCTTAAGCCCTTCCTTACGGAGGTCTTCCATCATCTTGTCCATCTTGATGTGCCCGCTTAAACCTTCGAAGTAGACATTCTCGCAGCCGGTGCTGTGATAGCCATATTTCTTCCCGAGGTTCTCGTAAGCAACATCTAGAGGCATGTTCTTTCTCTTGTAGTAAAGAGCCATCTCCGTGTAAAGAAGGATTGCCTGAACGCCATCTTTGTCTCTAACGAAAGGGGAGATGAGACAGCCATAGGATTCTTCGTAGCCAAACAGGAAGGTAGGCCCATGGCCCAGTTTCTCGTAGTAGCCGATGCGGTCGCCGATGAATTTGAATCCCGTGAGGAAACTTTCGACGCTGACGCCGAAGGCTTTCGCGATATCCGCGCCTTGGCTGGAGGTAACGATCGTGTCGTAGATCACCCCGTCCTTAGGAAGCGTGCCCGCTTCTTTCTTTGCGGAGAGGATGTAGTCGATAAGCAAAGCGCCGGATTGGTTGCCGGTTAGGCGCTCATAAGTGCCTTTGCTAGAAAGATAGGCAAGCCCGCATCTATCGCCGTCAGGATCCGTCATCACGCAGAGATCCGCATGATATTTTTTCGCGTATTCGAGGCTGAGTTCCCAAGAAGAGGCGACCTCGGGGTTCGGAGACTTCGTGGCCCCGAAGGAGGGATCGTGAACGCACTGCTCCTTCACCGGGATGATTTCATATCCAAGTTCGGTGAAGATGCGCATCGCGTTCTCATAACTCGCGCCGTGCTGAGGGGAATAAACGACTTTGAAGTCTTTCTTGTCGAGCTCAGGGTGGATTTGGATATCCTCAACGAGCGCGCAGTAGGAATCATCGATATTCTTGTCGAAGATGACTTCCATTCCTTCTCCGCCTTTTTCCATTTCGATGGTCAAGGGGTTGCCTAAGGAATCAAGGATTTCTAGTAGAGGAGCAATCGCATCAGGCGTAAGCTGGCAACCGGTCTCATCATAGACTTTGAAGCCATTGTATTCCTTGGGGTTATGGGAGGCGGTAATCATGATGCCACCCGCGCAACGCGCGTATCTCACCGCATAGCTTAATTCGGGGACGGGGCGAAGCGAATCAAAGAGATAAGTCTTGAAACCAAGATCATTCAAGATGCTAGAGCAAAGAAGGGCGAATTCGCGGGAATAGGCTCTGTTATCATGGCTGATGGCCACACCTTTGCTTTCGGCATCTTTGACGCTCTTCCTTAAGAACAGTCCTAAGCCATAAGCGGCTTTGCCAATCGTGAAGCGGTTGATGCGGTTGAGCCCTAATCCGAGCTTGCCCCTCATGCCTCCAGTTCCAAAAGGCGCTTCCTGGAAGAAGGCGTCCTCCTTTTCTTCTTTCGAGAACGAAAGGAGAGTGGCTTTTTCTTCCTTGCTGAGCAAGGGGGAAGCTAGCCATTCTTGATAGCTCTTTTCAATGTCCATGTCGTTTTACCTACCGCGAATTATTCTAAATTATTTAAGGTTAACTTATCAATGATTTGGCGCTCTTCCTGAGGCAAGGCCGAGACGAATTCTTTTCCTGACAAAGGTTGCAAAACCCCGCTCAAATTGCCAAACGAGATCTTATAAGCGTGCAAAAATTGGTTTTCTAAGCCAGTGAGTTTTTTCACTTTTCTGCAGTCGGCGAAGTCGCCGTACTTCTCGTCCCCCACGATTGGATGTCCAATCGAGGCAAGGTGGACCCTGATCTGATGAGTCCTGCCTGTAATGAGGTCACATTCGACAAGGGTGTAATTCCCATAACGTTCGATTGTCTTGTATTTGGTAAGCGCGGTCTTGCCGCCATTGGCAAGAGAGCAAACGGAGACTCTCCCAGAGATCTCGTCTTTCTTCAAAGGCTTGTTGACCTCCCCTTCCCCTTCGAGGTCGCCTAGCACCAAGGCAAGATAGCGTTTGGAAATCCCTTCCCTGGTTTTGAAAAGGTCGGTTAAAGCTTTTAGGCCGGCATCAGTCTTGCCATAAACGACGATTCCAGAGGTGTTGCGGTCAAGTCTATGCGCGGGAGAGGGAGTAAAGGAAGCGTCTTCCGGGTTATAGTCCCCTTTTAGATAAAGATAATCGAGAACCGCGTTTCCTAAAGTTTCTCTAACTCCTGTTTTGTCACCATAAACCAAAAGACCCTTTGGCTTGGAAACGATTAAGACATTCTCGTCTTCATAAAGAATCGGATAAGGAAAAGGCTTCTTCTCCGCAGGGCGTGGCTTTCTGAAATCTTCAAGTTGCTGGTCAGTCACATAGATGCGAAGGACATCCCCTTCTTGGAGGATGTAGTCCTTCTTGATCCAATGGCCATTGGCTTTGATGTCCTTCTTGCGGAAAGCTTTATAAATGTATCCAAGCGGGGCTTCGGAGAGATATTTTTTTACGAACTTCTCGGCTTTTTGCCCTGCGTTGTTGCTGGTGATGGTTACTTCTTTCATTACGGCGATAGTATAGACCAAAACGGTTCATATTCGTGGAGGTTCGCTCCATTAAATAGGCAAGCGGAAAAAGAAATATGTCAGTTTCCCAACGTACTCAAACAGCCAATTCTCAAAAGTCACTAACGTCACAAGCACATATAATGTAACGAAAACAGCGCAAAACCCGTTTAAATCACCATCTCCTCAATCTCTTGAATGACGTTTTTCTTCGCGTCGTAAATCACCGTTTTCACTTCGAATTTGCCGAAAGAGAGTTCAAGTGAAGCATCTCCAATCTTCAAAGAGGATTCCTTCGCGGCGTCGTCGTTGTTGAACAAACGGGCGACGTAAGTCTCCCCTATCTCTCTTTGTTTGAACGTAACAAGTTCAATCTCAGGATTGCTTAAAGCAAAGGCCACTTGCTTCTCGAGGATGCGGTAATCAGTCGGGAAGATATTGAGAGCAAAAGGCTTCATCAAGAAAAGCTTTGCCTCATTTGGAAGATCAGCTTTTTTGAAAGCCCCGATTCTGTAATGGTAATCGCGTTGCCCTTGGTCGAGGTGATCATAGTAACGGTTCGGATGGACAAGCGGTCTATCTTCGCCCATCGGATGAGCGCAGTAACAAGCATGACGGAGCAAAGAAAGATAAATGGTCCCGTCTTCATAACAAGAGCCATAGGTGCTCTTATTGAGGATTCCGAAGACCTTCTCTTCCCCGAAGTCGACGTATTGGAAACGCTGACTCGCGCTTTCTCTACCATCTTCGTGGAGCCTTTCTTGCCCGAAGATCTGCTCTCCGTAATATTCGCCCTTTTTCTTCAAAGGAACGGCGAGTTTGAACATCTTGCTGACCCCGATGGAATAAATAGAAGCATGCACGTCCACGGTCTTTTCTTCTTTGTTGACCGTGTAGCAGACCCTCGCGCGGTTTTCTCCTTCCTTGAAGAAGGATTCAACGCGCAGCATCACGGGGCCATCTTCGATCAGCTGAATAGGCTGAAGTCCTTTGAAGGGCCCTTCTTCTTCCACTTCGCTTAGCAAAGGAAGCGGATGGCCATTCTTACCAAGGTGCTTCAAATCTTCTTTGCCCATGGCCCAAGGATCATCGTGGTCTTCATAGATATAAGGGGCGAATAGGCCTCCGCCCGCATATTCCTTGCCGTTCAAAACAAAGGATTCTAGTAACCCGGTCTTCTTGGAGATGCGGACCGAGAAGCCATCGCTTTCATAAACGACATCATCAGTAACAGGAGGGAATTTCTTTGCCGACTTGCCTTGTTTGATGGTCACGAAAGCGTCGAAACGGTTCATGGACATGGGCTCTAAATCCGCCATAAAGGCAACGCGGAGACGCCAGACCGAATTGATCATGGAACGTTCCGCGATGTTTTGGCTAATTAGAACGTTTCCATTAATGTCTTTAACGGTAATAACCGCATAATCGTCTAACCCCAAATTATGGGCAGGCAAAGTCCATTCCCCCTCCACGAGAGTATGTTCTTTTCTGGAGGAAGAAGAGAAAACGAAGAGAGGATAAGCGCCTTCTGCGGCTTTTTTGAAGTTTTTGGCCAAAGCGAAGAAGGCTTTTGCCTTGCATTTCTCGTATCCCCTCATCGCGCGGTCAAGCAAGCGAATGCCATATTCCATGTTGTCCTTGATCGCGTCTCCAGGAAGGATGTCATGAAACTGGCTAAAAAGGAGGTCTTTGGTCGCGTCCTTTAGTTCTTCCTTAGGATAGTCCATTCCCATTTTCAGCGAAGCCATAGAACAGATTTTCTCGGTTTCTAGAAGTAGTTTCTCCGCTTCGATATGACGGGTCTTGAAATCGCTAGAAGAGGTATAGCAGCCAGGCATCGAGGGGATAAGGGATTCCTTGCAGACATAAGTCGGCTCAATGTCGTTAAAGAATTCGGTCAAAGTGCTGTGCTTGTATTCGATATCCTTGCTCTCTTTGATGAGCGCGGCCAAATCCGTGAGATCTTTTCTAGAAGGGCCACCGCCATGGTTGCCCACGCCCCACATCTGGAGGACTTTCTCATGTTTATCGTTCTTGCCGCCCCAGATCTCCGCGCATTCTCTCGCGTGCCCCATCGTCGTGTTGTAACGGAAACATCTCGCGGCTTTGATTCTAGAGCCATCGTAACCTTCCCAAATGAACTGCTCGTCCACCCAATCTTTCTCAAATTCAAAAGGACGCATAAAGGCATAGGCGTCTTGGCCGCATTTCTTCATGATTTGGACTAGGCCTCTGCTATGCCCAAAGGGATCGAAATTCGTCGCGACGTTCGGGAAATAACCAAACTTATCGAGGAAATATTCCTTCCCATATTGAAGTTGGCGGACGATGGATTCGCCGCAAGGGAGCATGCAATCCGGCTGAAGATACCAACCACCACTGATATTCCACCTGCCTTCTTTTACGGCCTTTTGGATATCTTTGAATAACCCCGGGTCGTATTCTTCGACCCATTCGTAAAGATTGGCTTCCCCGTGGTTGAAAGGATAATCGAAATCCTTTTGAAGATTGAGAGCACTGGCGAACGTGCTCAAGGCGCAGCTTGCCCCTTCCTCAAATTCCCAATGCCACATCGGATCGATGTGCGC
>CAVEPD010000025.1:0-24216 GCA_963617535.1 bacterium | reverse complement strand
AGTATTTGACGAGGATCAAACACAACACCCCCGATTACTCATCTTGAACCCCCTGAAAGCTCTCTGCCGATTGATGGTGCCGCATGCGTTGCCTGGGGCTTTACGTCAAGAAGCAGGGCTCTTGCACCAGTGTCCCCGCCCGCCACCCTTCCTCTTCTTTTCTTTTGCTTCTTATCTAGGACAGCTTAGGGAAACCATTCTTTCTTTTGCGGGGGAGCGGTGGAACCTTCCTTATCCAAAAGATGATGAGAGCAAAATAGCTTTCACCGATTTTGGTTATTTTTATTTCATCCCAATTGGCTGTTTCTATCTTATCCGCAAAACTCGGGTCGATGACGGAGTCCCCGAAGGTCTCGTATTTCCTCGCCCCGTCGCGAAGCTCCTTATGAAAGTCGAGTGGCTCGCCATTAGGGGCGTGGAGGCGCGCTTGCCTCTAAGATACTCCACGCCATTCCCTCTTCTGCTTGAGGGTATATTTTCTCTCCATTCTTTAGGCCTCCTATTGGCCCGAAGAAATGGGCTCGCCTAATTTCTTCCCTGCTTATAGGCTCACTAAAACGGTCCCCCGATTGTCTCGAGGGCTATTACCGGCTGAAGAGGATATGCGCCTTGCTGAGTTTATCCATTCTTATCCATTCGCGTAGGTTCAGCCCTAAACAAGAGAGGGGATGTCAGGTAGAAAGTCTCTTCGCCTATTTCAGCGAAAGTTTTATATCAGGAAGCTTTGCTTGATTGCCCGCGCGGGCAAGATGGCCTTTGAAGAGAAATCCATCCGTGGTTTATCACAAAAGTGCTAAGCAAAATACAGCAAAAGTGTAAAGCCACGAGGACAACAGGGGGGCGGTATCTCTCCGTGGCGAACAGCATGCCCTCTCGCCTGAGTATTTCAACGAGGACTTCAACGCCTTGGGATTCTTGTTCGAGACGCTTTGCATCCGCGACCTGAGGATATACAGCGCGAAGAACCTGTGCAAGATTGAGCGTCTGATTATGAAATACAACGAGTCCGGGGCATCCCCATCCCTTCGCCTCCCCGATCTGAAGCTTGTAATAACCGGTGGGGGCATATCCGAAAAGAGGGACGATGGCGTGCTTGTGATCCCGATAGGGTGTCTTAAGGACTGAGGAATCTCCCTTGCGGCGCTAAGGATTTAAAGGAAAGCGCGTCAATTCTCAACTACCGAAAGTGTGTCAAATTTAGTTGCCAAATGCAGAAGTTTTCTTGTCTTTAGCAGCTTAATTTCGGAACCTCCTTTTTGCTGCTGTCACCTACATCGCGAAACGCCGTCCTGGCTTTATTGAGGACTTTTTTAAATTCGAATTTGTAAAAGATAAAGGTCGATAGCCATGTCGTTAAATTCAAGATGCCTTTCATGTGTCTTTTTTGAGGAAGAGGAAGTAAACAAAATTGCAAAAATGGAATTGCAATTCCAAAAGCACAAGGCTAGAATGAAATCGTCGAAGGAGGAAAAGACACCATGCCACTGTTTCAAGAAAGGGTCAAAGAACTCATGATCAGAGAGAACATCAACCAGAAAGAACTGTCTAAAAGATCAGGCGTCTCTGAGGCTTCGCTTTCCAGATACCTAAAAGGGACGACGCAGCCGAGGATGGACGTCCTCGTCAACATCGCCAACGCCTTCAAGGTCGACGTCAACACCCTGACCGAGCCGACCGGGGCCCAGCTGAGCGGTGACGCCGCCTTCGAGCAGGCCTACAGCCTCGTCACCAGGAACAAAAACAAGCTCACCGACGAGCAGAAAAGGAAGATCATCAGGGCGCTCATCGACAATTGATTATGGCTAACAGATACGACGAATTGGACAAAACGGCGCTGCAGATCCTGATGGATTATTCCGGCGGCGAGTTCCCGATCGACCTTGGGAGACTCTGCGGGAAGCTCAGGATCAGGCTGACGCCCTACTCGGCGCTCGGGGGACCAAAGCTTTCCGAGATCAAATCGATCGCTTCGAAAGGCGAGCTCGGAGACGGCTTTTCCATCATCCTGGAGAAGCCAGACCCAAAAGGATACATCGCCTATGCCTATTACAACGATGATAAGAAGGAGGTGGGCTCGAACGAGAGAACAAACTTCACGATCGCCCACGAGATCAAGCACGTGATATTCTGGGAAACGGACCCCACGGCCGCGGAGGAGTGCGAGGCGGAGCATTTCGCGAGGTACCTCCTCGCGCCGACGCCCCTCCTCATAGTCGGTAAATACGAAGCGGTTGCCGACGTCCAAGGCAAGTTCGGACTCACGAAATCTGCGGCCTCGAACGCGTTGGACGCGAAGGATCACCGGGTCAAGGCGCATGGGGATTCCCTGTTCGAATATGAGAGCGATTTCATCGACTGGTTTCTCGAAAATGTTAAAGACGAACGCCCTTCCCGGGGAACCGCTGTCCCTTGCAAAGAAATTAAGACGGAGGCATGACTAAACAGCACGAGAAAATTGATGCGGCTTTTATTAAATTCGTTTGAAAGCGGTGGTAAGCCGCTTCGATATTTGCTTGGAAAGAAAAGCAGGGCGCGCCAACGCCCCACTTACCATTGTGGTCAAGCCACCTATAGCAATATGGTTCTACCACAAATTGTCTTCTCTTTTCAAGGGAAAGGAAATTTTGGCATGAAGCCGAAAAGCAAAAGCCTCAAACGGTCTCCTTACAGGAGAGACGTCTATCTCGCAAAGCTCATCGATGGTGCGAGAAGAACGAAAATCGATGAATATCCGATTATTGAGCCCTGGATGGTTGCGGATAATCCCCCTAAGGAAATTGTTCAATGGGATCAGAGAAAGGCATGTGAGAACATCGCCGAGACGGCGCTGTCGTTTTACTCTGAGGATTCGACATTCAACGCCGTTCTTTCAGATCCGGAGCGTTACCTGGACGTTTGTCGGCAATATGGATGCGTCATCGGAACGGATGCAAGCCCGTATGACAATATGCCCATCGTCGTCCAGAAGAGCCAGATATTCCTTAATTTGGCGATAACCTATTTTTACGGGAGGAGGGGCATCAAAGTCATTCCTAACGTGAGGTTAGGTGACATGAGGACCGTTAGTTCTTTGGAGGCTTACCCAAAAAATACGCTTGTCTCTATCGGAACTAATGGCTTCACGAAGGAGCTCGCGAATAGGAGGATTTTCACTGAGGAGGTCAATCAAGTCGTTGAGCGCCTTGAGCCAAGAGGAATCCTCGTTTATGGCCCGGCACCCGAATGGCTCTTCCGTTCCGCAATCGATAAAGATATTCCGATTTATCAATATGATTCTTATATGACGAAGAGGAACAAGCGATGAAATCCACGACAATATATTTTGTCCCGGAGTACAACTTTTCCGAATCAAACTACGTTAAGTGTGTCATTGATACGAATGATTTGGACGTTACCCATCATGAACACGTTCCAAGCACGGGGAAGCCTAGTTCCGTGACGAGGGTTTATAAAAACGGAAAGCTCATACAGGAGCGATATTATGATGAAAACGGCGATGTCTATTTAGACATTGACTACACGGATCATCACCTGCCTGAAAAACATCCCGTCGTTCCCCACCAACATCGATGGGAGAAAGATGAGGAAGGCATATTAAGACGTCAGCCTTGGGAGGAGATTAAGAAATGACAAAAAAACAAGTCAAGGAATGGATGGACATCGGCTTGGAAATCCAATTCGAATGCAAGGGAAAAGGCTATTACATGTCCCCGATTTGGGATGAAAGCAAGACCAAGATCGGCGTTCTTTTCTGCGAGGATTACCAAAGCGATGCTGTTGAAGCCAAAAGCATCGACGATTTATGGGAATCCACATATCGGGGTGCGAAGGTCGGTGACATTTTGGAATCCGTCCCCGAAGATCAGGTGGATGGCTTGATTTGAAAAGGCCAAAAAGCCACGATGTTCAATGTACGGGCACGGAACCTTGCTAATTTTGCTAGAGCCGATTAGGTTGCCGGGCGAGCGGAGGCGCTCGCCCTAAAAGGCCATCTTTGCCAAAACGGTGGGCTTTCGTCCTCTAGCGTCCCCGCCCGCTATCCTTCTTCTCATTTTCTTTTTGCTTCTTGTCCAGGATGACCTAGGGAGATCGCTCTTTCTTTTACTGGGGAGTGGCAGAGCCCTCCTTATCCAAGAACGTTCGTGAGAGCAAAATAGCTTTCACCGATTTTGGCTATTTCTATTTCATCCCGATCGCTTGTTTCTATCTTATCAGTAACACGAGGAATCGCTGAAGGCTATGCTTTTGATCAATTCATTCTGCTCGTGGGTCCACAGATACCTCGCTAGGCTCTATGAAATGAGGCCGGAGTACCTCCAGCCGTATCTCGACTGGTTCGTGTACGTCTTCCACGTCAAGTAAGAGCAGGGAAAGTGGCCAAAAACAGGTCGTTTGATTCGCCACATGCCTCTCTCGGAGGCCACGTGGACGCGAAAAATGCGGAAGGAGCGCATTTTAGCCATTGATTTCACCCACGCTTTGGTGCGTTGCTAGAAAAATTTTAGCTTTTTCGCGTGATGACTATTTTTAGAGGCTTTGATTTGCACCTGGAGCCAATGGAAGACGCAGGAAGAAAACGAACGTTGCCAAGGGTGCGGGATCACGAACGCATAAGGAAACTTACTGGAAGCTTCCTAACGCGCTATAAAGGCGAAATCCTCCTATTTGTTATCAATCACGAGCATAGATTCTGAAACGTTCCTCCGAGGTTGGGCGAAGCGCATTTTGTCTAAGTAGCGGAAAATCGGAAAAAACTTTGATTTTCCGCTTTTCGTTAAAGAAACTCGCTTAGTCTTTGAACTGGGTCCTTCGGCTTTGGCTGGTGTTAAAAGTCCATGGCCATCTTGCTGTCCATGAATTCGCGGAAGCGAGGCAAGGCGAGCATCAGCCTGCCCCAGCCTAGAGAGACGATGACCCCTTTCTTGAGTAGTCGGCTCCTATAGGTGGAGAAGGAGTCCTTGCTGAGATTCGATCCGGCGAGAACCTCTTTTGTCTCCACTCCTTCATTGGAAGTGAAAGCAAGGAGGAACTTCTTGTCGTTCTCACTGCAAGTCGACCATATCTTCTCATAGACGTAGGAGGAAAGGCTCTCGTCATATTGATGAAGAATCGTCTCGCTTAGGGAACGTTCCCCGCTTCTAAAAAGCAGGTAACCGAGCAATTGAAAGGCGAAGGCATAGCCTTTCGTCGCCCTCGCCAGCTCTTCTCCTTTTGCTTTGCCCACATCTAGACTTTTCATATAGGAAGAGGCAATCGAAGCCAAAGAGAGGCTAGACAACTCTATTTTAGAGGCGCGAATCAAGAAGGTTAGATTCTTTCGATTCTCAAGCTCACTGACGTTCTCAAATAGCCCCGTCCCCAAAAAGAACAGTTCGTAGCCCTGGCGGATCAGAATCTGAAAGGATAGCGCGAAGCGTCTCATGGCATGGGAACCGCTTACCTCGTCCACGCAGACGAGAACTTTTTTCCCGCTTCGTCTCAAGGCCATGAACATCCTGCTAAGGAGATCATCGATATTTGGGACGGGGTTCTTGCCTTTGATGGAAAAAGAAATCCCCTGAAAGGAAAAGCTGAACTCTTTTTCCAGGAACAAATGCTTTAATTTGGCGTGGCTATACAGCTTGGCGGCAAGCGCCTCCCTCATCTCATCTTCGGGATTGAGTTCGATAATTATCCAACTATCGAGCGCTTCCATTTTGCTCATCACATTCGTCAGAAAGACCGTTTTGCCCGATCCGCGGACGCCGCTTACGATGAAAGCGCGGTGAGCAGGGTGGGCTGAGGTAATGCCACTGATCAACTCGTCGGTGGTCACGGAGCGTTCGACATATTGGTATGGCCTTTCTCCGAAAGACAAAGTGAATGGGTTTTCTACGTTCTCGTTCATGATTATCCTCCCGGCAATATTCTTTCACACTCTTTCACACTTTTCAAAAACTTTCACACTCTTTCACACTCTTTCACACTTTTTATGCTTGCAAATGGATGTTCTTGAACTTCGAAAGTCTTCTTTAGCAAGAGCGGTTGACGGCATTCGTCGTGCGCTGAAATCTACAATCGTCGGCTTGCCTTATATAAATAGGGGCTTCTGCCTAAAAATGGAAAGCCAAAGAAATTTGCGATCTCCCCTTCCTGCGTGCCTAAAGGAGACGTTACGAAGAAGATGAAAACTAGACACACGATGCCAAAATCCTCTTTTTCGTCCGAGCTTACAAAAAACCGAAGACGGATCCCAACCCTCTCACGTGACTTTCAGGACTAACTACGAATTTCAGTTCAAACCAATCGAAAACTAACGATAGTTTTTGGTTCGGAACAATAGAATGAAAATCCTTTTGCATTGTTCAGCATATTGTTCAGCATATTGTTCCGAATAACGTTCCGAATCCTGTTATAATTGGTTAGGAAAACGGAAGGAGCGAATTGAATATGGACGAGAAAATGACTGTGAAAGAGGCGGCTGCCTTTTGGGGAATCAGTGAAAGGCGAGTCGCCAAGCTTTGCGAGGAGGGGAAAGTCAAAGGGGCGAAGAAAGAGGGGAAAGCCTGGCTTCTTCCTAGGGATGCTGTTAAACCCGCCGACGGGAGAAACAAACGTTTTGAAAGATCTTCTTCGTCAAGACTTCCCTTGCCTGTCGGAATCTCAGACTTTCGCTTAGCTTGCACGGAATATTATTACGTCGATAAGACTCTCCTAATCAAAGACTTCCTTGATGAACGGCCTTTGGTGTCCCTATTCACTCGTCCCCGTCGCTTTGGCAAGACCCTCAACATGGATATGCTCCGCACCTTCTTTGAAAAAACCGACGAAGATACTTCTATTTACTTTAAGGGCAAGAAAATTTGGTCCTGCGGGGAAAGATATCGCGCATTTCAAGGGAGATATCCTGTTATTTTTCTCAGTTTCAAAGATATTAAGTTTGATACTTTTCAGGAAACCTATTCCGCTATCGAAGAATTGATAGCCAAGGAATGCGCCAGACACAAAGAATTGCTCGATAGCCCGAAGCTGGAGGATTTTGACAAGGAACGTCTTAAAACGCTCGTGTCCAGAAAGGCTTCGCTCACTGATTTTTCTCTTTCTTTGGGTGAACTCTCTTATGCCTTGCATCTTCACCACGGCGTCGCCCCAATCATCATCATTGATGAATACGACACCCCAATAGGGCAAGGGCATTTGAATGGCTTTTATGATGAGGTCGTTTCGTTCATGCGAAACCTTTTCTCTGGCGGCTTGAAGGATAATAGCCATCTGAGCTATGGCTTTTTGACCGGTGTATTAAGAGTCGCCAAAGAAAGCATCTTCAGCGGGCTCAACAACCTTGTCATCAATTCGGTGCTCGATGGGAAATACAGCTCTTATTTCGGATTCACCAAGAAAGAGGTGAAGGAGATGGCTTCTTACTATGGGAAAGAGGATAAGCTAAAGGAAATCGAGGAATGGTACGACGGATATCGCTTCGGGAACACGGAGATCTATAACCCTTGGTCAGTCATTAATTACTTCCGAAACGACTGCATTCCCCGCGCCTATTGGCAAAGCACGGGAAGCAACGACATCATCGGGGAGGTTTTGGGAGAGGCAGATAACTCGCTTTTCGATAAGCTTTCCTCGCTTCTACAAGGACGTTCCGTTTCCACTTATATCGATACGGGGGTGATTTATCCGACCATCCGGGATAACCCCTCTTCCGTTTTCAGCTTCCTTCTTGTCGCAGGCTATCTCAAGGCAGTTCGCTCGGAATCGTCCTGGAACGGAGATTATCTCTGCGAGGTCGCTTTGCCAAACAAGGAAATCGGCTTCGTCTACAGCAAAGAGATCCTTCGAAAACTTGGCAACGGGGCCTCTGAAACCAACTCGATCGCCATTCAAGAGGCTCTTTATTCCGGGGATGCTGAATCGCTTAAAAAACATCTTGGACGTTTCTTGGAGCAATCCGTCAGCTTTTTCGATATGGCCAATGAAAGTTTCTATCATGGCTTGATCTTAGGGCTATGCGCGGCGCTCGATAGGCGGTATCTACTCACTTCGAATCGGGAGTCTGGAGAGGGTCGTTATGACATTTGCCTCTGCCCAAAAGAGAAAAAAATGCCCGGGATATTGATTGAGCTGAAGCACGCGAAAAACTGCTCAGAAGAAAAACTGTTGCCTTTAGCGAAAGAGGCCCTCGCCCAAATAAAGCAGAAGAACTACGCGGCTGAACTTACCGCCAAAGGAGTGAAGGACATCTTCTGTTATGGCTTTGCCTGCAGCGGTAAGAAAGTTCAGATTGTTATCGAATAATGTCTTTAAAATGCGTCCTGGAGTCGTGGGCCTATCGCTTTTATATTGCGCAGCTTTGCAAAATTGAAGATGCCAAAATCGAGAAGTCACATGGCATCGAAACTTTTCATATTGCGCACCTATTGCGCGCTATTGCGCTTATATTGCGGTAATGATAAAATTCGCATGGAGGTATTCGCATGAAGGACATTGAAACAATCGCTTTAATCGTTCGTGGCTTATGCGCCATGAAGGACGAAAACACTTACGTTGAATTCAAAATGAACAACGCCGATCCTGATGGAATGGGGGAGAGAATCTCCGCCCTTTCGAATATGGCCTTGCTTGCGAATAAGCCCTTTGGCTATTTGATTTGGGGAATTGACGATGTTACCCACGCCCCGCTTGGGACCAAGCTCTCCTTCAAGACATGGAAAAAAGGCGATCAAGATATCTTAGCCTATTGGCGGAATCTCCTAATTCCGTCTCTTGATTTACAGGATTACGAGCTTGACTTGGACGGCGGCCATATTTTGGTCCTTGAGATTCCCGCGGCTTCCTATTTCGCGACGACTTTTAAGAAGCAGGCTTATTGCAGGATAGGCAGCTACACGAAGAATCTAAAGGAATACCCCGCTTTAGAAAAGGAGCTTTGGCAGAAGCTTGAAGGAACCGCTCCTGAGATGCGCCTAGCGGAGACCTCGATTGACAAGGCGAGGCTTTCAGAGATTTTGGATTTCTCCTCCTACGCGAATGCTCTTGCTTTGCCTAGCGCCCTTTCTTTGGAAGAGGGGGTCTCCCGCTTTGTTCGCGAAGGCTTCCTTATCGATGAAGGGGCCGAACATTATTCTCTAACGGTTTTAGGAGGGCTTTTGTTCGCGAAAGACTTCTCGCTGTTCAAACCCCTTTCAAATAAGCTTCTGCGCGTCGTTCGCTATTCTGGAAACGATCGCTTGGAGACCAGAGGAAAGAAGGAGTTCCCGTACGGCTATGCCTCCTCTTTCGAGGCTTGTTACAAGGAGATACTTTCTTGTATCCAAGGTTCGGATATCTACGTGGATGGTCGGCGCAAAGACCATTACCTGGTTCCTGCCATTGCTGTCAGGGAGGCCCTTGGAAACATCTTGATTCATCAGGATTTGCTTTCTAGTGGGGGCCCTTTGGTGGAAATTTTCTCTGACCGCGTTGAATTTTCCAATCCCGGTCATCTGAATGTCCCTCTTGATCGTCTCATCGATTCCGCGCCGAAGCCCGCGAATCCTTCTTTGGCGTCCTTTTTGCGGCGCATCGATATCGGTGATACCGCTGGAAGTGGTTTTGACAAGATTGTCACTTCGCTAGAGAAGGAACATCTTCCTCCGGCTAAAGTGGCCGAATCTTCTTCGGGAGTGAGGGTGGCGCTTTCCGGAAACAGGGCTTTTGATGAGTTTTCCTCGGAAGAGAAAATTCAGGCCGCCTATGAGCACACCGTCCTTTGCCATCTTTCCTATAAGCACGCGACAAACCAAAGCCTAAGGGAACGCTTTGGCTTAGGCGTGGACGCCAAATATAAAATCAGCCGTATCTACGCCTCCGCACTCGAAAAAGGGAAGATAAAGAAAGAAGCGGACTCCGACAAAAAGGACGTCTCCTATTTGCCTTATTGGGCTTGAGATTGCCTTTTTTAATTGCGCAGCTTTGCAAAATCGAAGGTGCTAAAATCGAGAAGTCGCATGGCATCGGAATTTTTCTTATTGCGCACCTATTGCGCGCTATTGCGCTTATATTGCGGTGTTTAGCAAAGGCATGCCAACACAAGAGGGCCGGCGTCCTCAGATGAGGAAACGGTCATCGACCGGCTGAAATAAAACGAACATTTTCATTTCCCCCTTGTTTGGCTCGTCACTTCATAAATTCGGCAAACTTTCGATTTGAAAACAGCCAAACTTTCGATTTGAAAACAGCCAAACTTTCGATTTGAACTAAAAAGATCCGATGAGGTGGGAATAACGGACAAGCCCAAAATTCGTTTTTGCTCGGTGAAAAAGCCGTGGGCAATAGTGCACGTTGCTTATATAGAAAAAGCGGAAAAGGGTTATCATATCTACGACTTAGACAAACGGAGATAACCTAAGAATGATTGATCCCAATATTGATTTGAACGGCAAGAGCATTCTTGTGACGGGGGCGGCTGGTTTTATCGGCAGCTACCTCGTGATGGATCTTCTTTCTCGCTTGGATTCCGTTCACGTGATCGGGCTAGATAACGTGAACGATTACTATGACGTCTCGTTGAAGGAATATCGTCTTAGAGAGATTGAAAACCTCGCAAAAGCCCATCCGAATTCCAAATGGACGTTCATCAGGGGCAATCTCGCGGATAAATCCTTAATCGACAATCTGTTCAACGAACATAAGCCTGATGTGGTGGTGAACCTCGCCGCGCAGGCTGGGGTGCGTTATTCCATCTCCCATCCTGACGTCTATATCGAAAGCAACCTGATTGGCTTCTTTAACGTCCTTGAGGCCTGCCGCCATTCTTATGATAACGGGGCAAAAGGCGTGGACCATCTTGTCTATGCTTCTTCTTCCTCGGTTTATGGTTCCAACAAGAAAGTCCCTTATTCGACGAATGACAAAGTCGATAACCCCGTCTCGCTTTACGCGGCCACCAAGAAATCGAATGAGCTTTTAGCCCATGCCTATAGCAAACTTTACGGCATCCCTTCCACGGGCCTTCGCTTCTTCACGGTCTATGGGCCGGCCGGAAGGCCAGATATGGCCTATTTTGGTTTCACGAACAAGCTCATCAAAGGCGAGACGATTCAGATCTTCAACTACGGGAACTGCAAAAGGGACTTCACTTATGTCTCCGATATCGTCGAAGGGGTTAGAAGAGTCATGGAAAGAGCCCCGGAAAGAAAGACGGGCGAAGATGGCTTGCCTATCCCTCCTTATCGTATCTATAACATTGGAAACAATAACCCGGAGAATCTCCTAGACTTTGTCTCGATCCTCCAAGAGGAACTTATCCGCGCGGAAGTGCTTCCTAACGATTATGATTTTGAATCCCATAAGAAACTCGTGCCGATGCAGCCAGGGGACGTTCCGGTCACCTATGCGGACACCTCTGCTTTGGAAGAAGACACAGGTTTTAAACCCAACACCCCTTTGAGAGAGGGCTTAAGAAGATTTGCCAAGTGGTATAAGGAGTTCTACAAAATATGAAGATTGCAGTAGCAGGAACTGGATACGTCGGCCTTTCCTTGGCTGTGCTTTTAAGCCAGCATAACGAGGTTAAGGCGGTGGATGTCGTCCCTTCGAAAGTCGATTCGATCAACAAAGGGATCTCGCCGATCCAAGATGAATACATTGAGAAGTATCTTAAGGAAAAGAAACTGAACCTCGTCGCGACTTTAGACGGCGAAGAGGCTTATAAAGACGCGGATTTCGTTATCATTGCCACCCCGACCAATTACGATTCGAAACTCAATTTCTTCGATACCCATCATATCGAAGAGGTCATCGAACTGGTTTTGAAGGTCAATCCGAATGCGACCATGGTGATCAAATCAACGATCCCAGTTGGCTATACAAAGTCAATTCGTGAGAAATACCATTGCAATAACATCCTTTTCTCCCCGGAGTTCCTTAGGGAATCTAAAGCTCTTTATGACAATCTTTATCCTTCACGCATCATCGTGGGGACGGATGAGAGCGATTCTGCCTTAACGGAAAAAGCGCATACTTTCGCTTCTCTCCTTCAAGAAGGTGCGATCAAAGAGGATATCCCGACCTTGTTTATGGGGCTCACGGAAGCGGAGGCCGTCAAACTGTTCGCGAACACTTATTTGGCCTTGCGCGTCTCTTATTTCAACGAACTAGACACCTACGCCTCCATCAAAGGGCTCAACACAAAGCAAATCATTGACGGGGCTTGTTTAGATCCTCGCATCGGCGATTTCTACAATAACCCTTCCTTCGGCTATGGTGGCTATTGCCTTCCAAAGGATACCAAGCAGCTCCTTGCAAACTACAAGGATGTTCCGGAGAACCTCATCGCGGCGATCGTCGAATCCAACAAAACCAGGAAGGATTTCATCGCGGATGAGGTCCTGAGGATTGCTGGCTATTATTCGGCGAACGATCAATATGAGCAAGAGGATGAGAAGAAAGTCGTGATTGGGGTTTATCGCCTCACGATGAAATCCAATTCCGACAATTTCCGTGCCTCCGCGATTCAAGGGGTCATGAAAAGAGTCAAAGCCAAAGGGGCCACGGTCATCGTTTATGAACCGACCCTAGAAGATGGGAGCACCTTCTTCGGTTCTTTAGTGGTCAATGACATCGCTAGATTCAAGAAAGAAAGCGATGCGATTCTCGCGAATCGTTACGACAAGATCTTAGACGATGTCGCTAGCAAAGTTTACACAAGGGACCTTTTCAAAAGAGACTGATTCAATAAAGGAGGAGAACCTATGAAAGAACCCATTCAAGATTATTCGCACCGGACCTTAGGCTATATCGAGACCAAGCCCAACGGGGACAAGGTGGCCACCGATTACGCTGGTAGGACGCTTGGCTACTACAGAAAGTCCCAGAACGTGACCACGGATTACTGCGGCCGCACCCTTTATTATGGGGATATGGTTGCTGCCCTTATCCATTGATTTATAGGGTTTTTGCGGGCTTTTTAATCCTTTCTTACCTTTTGACTAAGTCTTAATTCTCCTTTGGGTTCGTTTTTGTGATATGACTTGGTTCTTTGGATTATTTTCCGCTTAATCGATGAACAACAAGGCGCATAGGCGTAAAATAGTTTTATGAGCTTAAAAGACCAAGACCTTTCCATCTTTGACGAAGCCTTGAATGACCAGGCTTATTTGACGGATTCACAAGTCGGCTATATCCGTTCTAAGGTTGAAACTGCAGGCAACACCTTCGATAACGAAAACGACATCATCCAGATTTTGGATGATTTTGTCCGTGAGAATAATAGGGCCGATGAGTGCTATCTCCGTTTGAAGGAGCTTGTAGACAAATCCCTTGCTCTTTTCAAAAGTGATTTGCCTTATTCTGAGCAAGTGAAGATGGGCCTTTTGCCCATCTCCATCATGTCCTATTTCAATTTGCTTCTTCTTGTCGGAGTATACAAAGAAGACGAGCTCAGCATGAGCATGCGCACGAACGATGTTCCTGGTGGCAGCCGAAACAACGAGGCATGATGGGGCAGGCCTTTCTTGAACGAAACGGCTTTTGATGTCAAAATTTCCAACGGAAAACGGCTTATGGACGAAGAAAATTCGAAACAAAATGAACTTGAAGCCTTGCAAGAGCAAGTCTCTTCTTTTTCTTCGGGCATCGATGACTCTCTTGCTGCGCGTCTAGAAGAGATCAGAGCCAGCCAAGAAAAACAGCTAGAAGAGATCCGCCATGAGATTTTGATCAAGAAGACCTTGTTTGAAGTCGAGACGAAAAGGGCTTTGAACGGAGCGGATGAAAAAACGGTTCTTGCCTTGGCGAAAGCCTATCGTGAGCTTGATTTAGGAGATGAGCATGAATAACGAGCGTTTCGAAAAAGAAATCCTAGAAAGAAACGCCGCTATCTCCGTATGCCTATACGAAGTCTTGGGGATCCGCGCCCGTGATTTGGCGGATGAGGCCAAGAAATTGCAGGTTTCCTTTGAACAATCTCGCGACGATATCAAAATGATTCTTTCTTTGGAAAAGGAGGGGAGATGATGGAAAACAAGACCCTTCTTCCTTTTGCCTCTCCGAACGAGAATGATGCCCTTTCTTTTTCGATTAGCCCACAGACCAATTTCCCAAAGGCCGAGGCTTTGCTTTTCGAAATAAGAAAACAAAGCGAAGAGATGAATAAGCTCAAAGAGGAAGCTCAAAAGATATCTTCCGTTACGGGCGAAGCCTTCGTTTTTGAATCATTTGATGCCTTTGCGAGGCTTTGGGAGGAAGCTCTTTCCTCAATCTCTTCCTTAGCAAAGCAGGGAAATTTCGAGGAAGCTTTTAGCGAACTTGATTCCATTTCTAACGCCACGGTGGATTTTCCTAAAGACGATTCGTTCTCCTCGGAAAAAGAGGCGCAGCTTATCGCGAAGTCGCTCCGCTGCCGACTAGAGGCGATGCGAATCGCTAGACAAAAGGATTTGGAAAGCGTTTGGAATGAATCTTATATAACCAGCCATTACTATAGCTGCTTGGCTTTGCCGACTGCTTTAGAAGGAGAACAAGGCAAAGATAGGATTATTGATGAGGCCCGCGGCTTTATTTATGCCTATTTTGCGGATATTTGCGAAAGGCAAAAAGAAGATTACAAGATTTTCACGGCGGGTTTGCCCCATTGGAAAATGGCCCTTTCGGAAAAGGCTGTCTCTAAGAAGACCGAAGAGGCAAAAGAACGTTTCGCGAAGAGCTTCTCTCTTTGCTATAACGCTCAAATCGAAAAGGCCTTCTCTATCGAACATGATTACGAAAGGGCACTTGAATTGTTCCGCTTCCGCTCTTTGTTCAAAAAGGAAGAACTGTCCCTCGCCCCTTATCGATATGCCTATGACGAGAATGAGTTCAGGCTGTATTTCAGCGAGTCCGAGGCTTTGGGAAAAGACAACAACGGATTCCCTCCTTTTATCGCCGAGCTGATCTCGAAAGTAAAAACCCCGGATGATTTTGAATTCCAAGTTTTGTCACACCTTCTTGCTCTCCCCGGTATCACCAAAGATAGGTTCGAGATCATGGTTTCCGCCATTAAGCCTTTGAACTTTGAACTCAAAATCCAGTTGCTGTCCTCATCGCTTTCGCTTGGTCTGGCACCTTTACGGGCCCAAGGGCTCTTGCGTTCCATTGAGCGGACACATCCCAAAACGCTTGATCTTGAAGCCCTCGCGAAGCCCCTGCTCTTCATCAAAGAACACTTGAATGACGCTTTGCTGGCGCGCTTCTTACCCTTGCTTGACGATATCCTCCGCTCCCCAAAAGCGCATAAGGTCATTGTGAAAAGCAATTCTCTCGCCTTGCATGCTCTGGCGGGAGAGAGCCAAGAGATGCCTCGCCTAGCGATTGGGAAGGCGATGAAAAACTCTCGCGTTCGCGCCTGGGGGAATGGCAAATACCTTTGCTACCTCATCTTTGGGGTTTGCCTGCCGATTTTCCTTTTCGTTTTTGCTTCGGTTTTCATTTATCTTTTCCCTGATATCTCCGCAAATCACGCCTCTTTGTATGGTTTGATTCCTTTGTTTGCGATTTATGTATGGGTTTTGTCTATCCTGTATGGTTGGATTGGCTTCGATGAGCGCGGCAGCGCGGTCATGAGGAAAGTGCTCCTAGGAGATGCGCTTTGGAAAGCAGCGTTGGCTTTGGTTTATTTCATCACCCCTTCGCTCTACCCGGCGCTAGACAGAATTCGCTATACCTTGCTTGGCTTTGCTTTTATCGAATCCTTCCTCACCTTCTTCCTTTTGAAATCAAGAAAGAAGAGAGCCCTTGCTGACTACTTGCTCTTTGGGGCGAATTTCATTATCTCCATGGCCGCTTTGGCCTACATGATCCTGGATATGATGAACGGCTTAGTCTGATTCTTTGAATTCGTTGTATTTCTTCGAACACCCCTTGGCTTTGCTAACGGGGTATTTTTCTTCGTTCTGCTTGTATTTCTCCAAGACGATTTCGTCCGGGTCAAGGCCATAGGCGTCGGCGAGCATATAGCAATAAGAAAGGACATCCGCGAGTTCTTCCTTCAACTCTTGGACTGATTTTTCTTTGTGATCCCATTGGAACACCTCAAGCAGTTCTCCCGCTTCGATGCTTATGGATTTGGCTAGGTTCTCCCCGCTATGGAACTGATCCCAGTCCCTGTCCTTGTTAAAGGAGCGGATACGTTGCATGACTTCTTTGTTCATGAGGGGATTATCCTCCTTTTCTCCTTCCTAGTTTATAATTTGCTTGTTTATGAGCGAGCCTCTTACCTACCATCTATTTGGAATCGACTTTGGGGCGAATGAGGGCCAAAGGGAACTCATTCGTCTAATCCGGTTGGACCCCAACAAAATGCCGGTCGTGTATTGCTTAGGATCCGCGGGTACGGGAAAGACTTTCGCTAGTCTTGCCGCCTCCCTCTCTTTGGTTCGTTCCAAAGGCTCGCTGAAGAAATATAAAACCATCTATTACGTCAGGGAGCCTGTTGAAGTAGGGCATCGCCTTGGCTATTTGAAAGGCGGAGAAGAAGAGAAATACGCCCCTTATCTTGGGCCGCTTCTTGATAATTACCAGCATTTGATGGATCGCTGCAAAAACGATACAAAAACCCCGCAAAATCCCCCTAAAGCAATGAAAATGAGCTCTTCTGGAGAAGATGCTTTGCCCTATGCTTACCGTAAACTCCCGAGCGATATCGTTCCTTTGGCTCCCGAGTTTCTCCGCGGTCGCAGTTTTGAGGATTGCATCATTCTCGTGGACGAAGCCCAAAACATGAATCTTGATGAATTCCAGACTTTGGTTACGCGAATCGGGAGAAATTGCAAACTGGTCTTCATGGGCTCGGTAAACCAAATCGACGTCCCAGATCAAAATGAAGAGAAGAATGATTTCCTTATTTCCTACCGCATTTTAGAGCCGACTGGGCTTGTCGGTTTTGTGCGGCTCACTCAGCCGATGCGCAGCGGCTTTGTGGCGGAATTCGATGAGCGTTTCGTCGCTTACCGTAGAGCTAGCCTTTCCCCAAAGAACCCAAAAGAGAAGTAGCGGACTTTCTACTTTGTAGAAACGATGGTTAGACGGTGCCCTTTGTGGCATAATTTGGCGGTTGCATGGACAATCTATTCGACAGCATCAACGGCAAAATGTTCTCCGTCCTCACGGCGGAAGATAAGCGGGGGAACTATGATCTCCTCCGCATTCTTTATCATTTATCGGAATCTGTCGACTATGGCGACTTCATTCCAAAAGAAGAGGCCGTGAGCGCTCTTGCCGTGTTCCTAGAGGACCATGCTGGAGAAGTAAAAGACGATGGGGAAGGCGTTGATATCTCTAGACGTAGCGCCAGGGATAAGGCCCAATTGAAGCTCCGCCAGTTCCGCAACCTTGGTTGGATCAATGAAGAATCTCTGGGCGGATATAACGCCCTTGTTTCTTTCACTAGCGCTGGCAAAGCCACGATGGAATTCCTTACGAATTTCACCGAAAGAGCTGAAAAGCCCCTTGAATATACCGGTTACGTCTACGTCATTTATTCCACGCTCAAAAGCTTCGACATCTCTAAATCTACCGCCATTCTTCAGCAGGTCTATCGCTTGACGAAGGAGCTGATGAACGCCTTGTCTCGCCTTTCGAGCGAAATCAAAGAATTCCTCGATGCTTTGATGGACAATCCGGATCTCGATCCGAAGGATATTCTTTCTACCCTCCTCGGCAAATACCAAAACCAGGTCATCTTAAGGGTCTTTAACAACCTTAGAATGAGGGATAACCCGTCTCGTTATTCTTCTCAAATCATCAATATCCTCCGTGATTTGCTTCGTGAGCATATGGATGAGATGGTCGCTAACTCCGTCGTCGTCGAAGACGTCAAAGACCTCACCAAGGAACGTTACGAGGCGATTGAGAATCAGATCCGCGACGAGGCCTCTTACATCATTTCCTCCTTCGAGGGCATTGAGAAATACCTCGACGTCATTGACGCGCAGAACGCGAAGTACCTTTCTTCCGCGAAAGCCCGTCTCGACTTCTTGCTCACTTCAACGAAAGACGTCACGGGTCGCATCAACGATTGCCTTAAGGCGATTGCGGATATTCCGGATGATTATCCTTTCGAATCTCTGATTGCCCTGGAATCTTCCGGCATCATCGACGCGAGATCCATGTCCTCTCCGCGCTTCCAACGCGAGAAGCCTGTGGCAATTGAACTTCCCGTTCCGGAAGGGGATGAAGGAGAAGTAGCGAATGGTCTTGACCGCATCTTCGGGGATGACCCTTATTCGCGTGAGAACATCAATAACGCCGCTTTGGCTTTCCTTGACGAAAAACAGGAAATGTCTTCCAAAGATATCCCAACCGAAGAGCAAAGCGATCTCATCTTGCTTATGTTGATGCAGCTCATCTCGCAAGATAGGGGCTTAGGCTATACCGTCGATCTCAAAGAAGACAAATACATTCGCATCGGGCACGAGATCGAGGAATTCAAACTAAAGAAAAAGGAGAAACGCAATGGCAGATAAAAACGAAATCGCCGAAACCTTTATCGACGAATACAAAAGCATGGGCGATGGCGAGAAGCAAGAATTCGCCCGCGTTGTCTCCAAATTCTTGAACGAGACCTTCATTCTCAAGAACAAGAAAACCGATACGAACGATTTCTATTTCGTTCAAGAGAGGAAAACCTTGTTCTCCTCTTACTTCGGAATGACGGATTACAAACTTGAATTTGACCAGGAGAGAGGCTTCTTCTATATCTCAACCGAAGAAGAGAGAAGCCGGGTCAGACTCAACAAATTCGAGACCGTCCTTTTGCTTTTGCTCCGTCTTAAATATTACGAGAACGCCAAAACGGCAGCTTCTTCTAGCGATAACGCCATCGGCGTCGAAGAGCTCGTTGAGAAAGTGAACCAAACTAACATCTTCCATCCTTTGAAGAGGATGACCGAATATGATCTTTCCCTAAAAAAACTTAGGAGAAGCAAGGTCATCGATTTCAAAGGCAGCAAGCTAGAAGCATCAACTCGTCTAGTGATTTTGCCCACGATTTTGGTTGTGCTAGGGCAGTCCGACATTGATCTAATTGCCGCGGAGCTAGCCGCTTATTCGAAGAAAGAAGGAGGCAAAGACGATGCAGAAGCTGATTAAGATCAAACTGATCAACTGGCAGAGCTTTTATGACAACACCATCGAGGTCTCCGGAAACATCCTGGTGACCGGCGATAACGGCGCTGGAAAGTCTTCCATGCTCGACGCTATTTATTTCGTCTTGGCTGGCGGCTCTAGCAAGTTCAACCTCGCGGCGGTCGATGAAACCTCTCGCTCCGTGGAAACCTACATGCGTGGCACAATCGGCGCCGAAGGCAGGGAATGCCTCCGCCCGAACCCGGATTTGATTTCCCATGTCGCCCTGGAATTCGCCGATGCCAATGGCCAGTCTTTGATTTTAGGTTGCGCTCTTGAGATTCGCGATGCTGCTCCAAAGGCGGATCAATCATTCTATTTGATCCGCGGAGGGCATATTGATGATGATCTCTATTTCGTCTTGGATGGCGAAAAGAGGAAGGCCGTGAATGCGAAAATACTCCAAGACAGGGCGAACTCTTTCTTTGGGGAACGCGCTTTCGTCGCCGTCAAAGGAACGAAAACGGAAATCAAATCGCAGATTGCTCGCGCCTTGGGCTTGGCGAGCAATAAATATTACGAATTGCTTCCGAAGGCCATCGCCTTCAAACCGATTCGCGAGGTCAATGACTTCGTCTTCGACTTCTTGCTTCCGGAGCATAATGTCGATATCGCTTCCATCCGCGCTTCCATCCATTCTTATATGGAAATCCGGAAAGACGTTGAGATTGATGAGAAAAAGAAGACCCAACTCGAGTCCATTGTCTCGATGAATAATGACTACGAGGAAAAAACCCTGCAAAAGTCCCTTTTCCAAGCGTTAACTGTGCAGAAAAACAAGGTTTCTTCCGAAAAGAAAATCGCCTCTTTGAAGTCTTTGATCAAGACCAATACCGCCTTGATTGGGGATGAGGCGGACAAGCGTAAGCTGCTCGTCGTTAAGATCGATGAGGTGCAGCATAAGCTGTTCGCTCTCTCTGGGCAGGACTGGTATAAGAACCTCGAAGAGAATCAACGCGCCTTGGACGAGAATAAGCGCAGCGTCGAGAATTTGATGCCCAACCTTTCTCGTTTCAACCGAGCCATTTTGGAAGAAAGCGAACTGGCCCGTTCCTTGTCCTTAAAAGCGAATTTCGCTTCTTTCATCAAAACCGAGGATTTCTCGGGCTTCCAATCCGCTCTTTCGGCTTATGACGAGGCTTTCGAAAGCCGCCGGCAAGCCCTTAACGATGCGATGATGCTTCGCTGGAGCGAGCTTAATGAGGCCAAACAAAAGCAAAGCGGATATCAAAGCAAATATGATGCCTTGCGCAGAGGCCTCCCTCAATATGATTACAACACCTCTATCTTGATGAAACTCATCCACCAGCTTTTCATCGAAGAAGAAGGACATGATATCGAAGTCCATCCTTTCTGCGAGCTCATTGATATCGCTCCCGGAGAGGAAAGTTGGCGGAATGCGGTGGAGGGCTATCTCAACACGCGCCGTTTCGACTTGTTCGTAAAAGAAGAATATTACGATCATGCCCTTTCCATTTACGAAAGAAACAAAGCCCAATATCACATCCATTCTGTTGGCTTGGTGAACGTCGCTAAGCTCGATGATCGCAACGCGAAACCCAACTCCCTTGCGACCAAAGTCGTGACGGACGATCCGGATGCCCAACGCTATATCAATTACGTCCTTGGGGACATCATCTGCGTCGAGTCGGAACAAGAGCTTAAGTTCTACGACGCCTCCATCACGAAGACCGTCATGGTCTACCGCAACAAAGCCGCGCGTGCCACTCGTCCTGATGTTTATGCGACTCCCTTTATCGGCAAGGGCGCTTACGCGACGCAATTAGCGACCTTGCAGAAAAACCTGCAAGAGTCCAACGAAAACGTTGCAGAACTCAATCAAAACGTCGCGGAATTGCGTTCAAAACTAAACAAAGCATCCGAGTCTCGTCGTAAGCAGCTCCTTGATTCTCCTAACTATTGGAGGCAATACGCGGATCTCTTGAAACGAGAGAGCGACCTTACGAAAGAAAAGGCTGAACTTGAGCGAGCCTCAAAGGAGGGTGGTCACGGAAATACGGAGGATTTCGCAAAAGAAAAAGCGGAACTCGAAGCGGAACGTGATGCTTCTTTGACTAGACAAACCAAGCTCGAATCCGAGTGCGATTTGGCTCAAAGACAAATCAAGGAACTCGAGGACCAGCAAAAGATCGCGGAAGAGGAACTTTCCGAAAAAGCAAATGACCCGAAGGTCAGAGAAAAGCTCGAGGAGTTCGCGAAGAAGAACTCTTCTCTTGGCCCGAACGAAATCTCCAGGCAGATTGCTTCTTTGGCCCCGCAAATCGCTTCTTTGGAACGCGCGATCATCTCTTCAATGGCGACGTATATTAACGAATTCCGCTTCGATAGCGCTCCTGGTATGGAGAACATCGCGGACTTCCTTAATGAATATAGCAAGGTCGTTGGTAGAGAGCTTGGGCAGTTCAAAAAGGATTTGGAACGCGCCCAGGCTGATTGCGCTACCGCCTTCAAGGAGAACTACATCGCTCAAATTCGTAAGCACATCCTTGATGAGAAAGCTAATATCCGCAAACTGAACAAGGTTCTAGCGGATAAGCCTTTCGGCAACGATGGCGAAGTCTATCAGTTCGTTGTCGCGAGAAGCAAAGACCCAAATTTCGGGCCCTATTACGATATTTTCACCTCTAAGGATGATATCTCTTCGAAGGACTTGTTCCTCGATTCGCTCGACTCCAACGATTCGGCTTTGATGAAGGATCTCTTCAATCGCTTGACTGCGACACCAGGAGACGAGAAGCAAGAAAAACTGCTTCGCCTCTTCACTGACTACCGTATGTTCATGAACTACGATATTCAGATCACGAACCGCGAAGGCGAGATTTCCTTCTTCTCGAAGATCTCTAGAGGTAAGTCTGGAGGCGAAACGCAGACCCCGTTCTACGTTATCATCGCCGCCTCCTTCGACCAAATCGTCCATGAGGGAAGCTTCGATAAAGAGGCCGGCTGTATCGTCATCCTCGACGAGGCGTTCAACAAGATGGACGCTTCGCGTATCTCGGCGACGATGTCTTATTTCAACGACCTTTCCATTCAGCTGATCATCGGCTTGCCGAGTAACAACGCGAAGATCTTGATGCCTTATGTTGATACTACAATCGGCATCGTGAAGAGCCGCGACCGCAGCTACATCCGCACGGATACAAGGGTAAATTAAAAAGGAGCCTTGGCTCCTTTTTAATTGGTTTTTGCGGGGTTATTGATCCTTTTCGGTAATGCTTTGCGTCTTTTTCGCGTAGCGGATTAAGACATAGCAAATGAGCCAAAGAATCACGAGCGCCCCAACACCGTAAAGCAAAGTCACCCACCATTGGTTCTTAGAGAAATCCAAGAAAGGGTAGGGCGCTTCGATGAGCTTGCAAGCGCACAAAGGGATGATGACGCAAGCGTAAAGGACGGGCGGCAAGAATCCCCATCCGCCATCCTTGAAAGAATATTCCGACTTGCCCAAGAAAAAGTAGTGGTTTGCGATTGCTAGAAGAGGGCAAAGGACATGAAGAAAGGGGAAACTTCCCGAATATAACATCATGGGGCCACTGAACCAAACGAGGTATAGAGAAACAATCAAGAAGATCAGTACTTCGGTTACCGTGCCGGCGTAGTGGAGGACGAAACCCCAACGGGAGATGTCTTTCTTTTTCGCCAAAGCGCTGATCTGAGCAATCAAAACCAAGAAAGCGCAAATCAAATAAAAGGCGTTCCCAATGTTGGTAAAGAAAAGATAAGGCTTCTCCTCGGTGAGCAAAGCGATAGTTAAACCAGCGGCTTCTCCTAGGATCGCCGCGATTAGCAAGGCGATGGAAATGGCTTTTTTCGTTACGTATTTCATAACGGGGGAATTATAGACACGTTCGGAGGTCGGTTCATTAATAGAAAGGTTTATATCCGTTCTTCTTTCGTATCAAAACCTTATACATCATGATGTGGGCGACCCCTTCATCATAAAACACTTCACCATCCGGATAAGGCCTGAAACCAAGAGCGTGGTAGAAAGGCATCTTGTCCACCTGGGCGGCTAAGATGGCCTTTCTGGCCCCAAGGCTCAATGCTTTGTTGCAAAGGAATTTGACCGTATAAGTCCCTACCTTCATGTGACGGAAATCTTTCCTTACGGCGACTCGGCCTACCTGATAGGTTTCTGGATCGATTTCTAAAATCCTCCCTGTGGAGATGGGGGTCCCGTCTAAATAAAGGACAAGATGCCAGGATTTGCTGTCGTTTTCATCGAATTCCTTTGCAAAACCTTGCTCTTTTACGAAAACCTCTTTCCGTATGAGCTTGGCGTCATCGGTCAATCCAAAGTGGAAGAGGGGCTTTACCATGATTTTTCCTTTTTGCTTTCTTCGCAATGCGCCTATCATACGCCTGTATGAGCAAAAACAAGATTTTCGCAGTTTCCTTCCTTGCCCTGGCGTGCCTCTTTTTCTTCGGGCATTACCTGTTTCTGGAGATCAATTGCTCTTGGACTTATTTTAGGACCAGTTCTTGGCTGAACATTTTGTTTTTCGCAATCGATGCGATCATGTATTTGATCCTTCTTACTTGCAACATTCGAAACGACGATTTCGCATATACGGGTATCGCGCTTTTCGTTTCGATGAAGGCTTTCGAATACATCAAAACCTTCTTCTACAATCAAATGGGCTTCTTGAATTCCCTTTCTTCCGGCTCGATTTGGAACTGGTTACTTTCCTCGCTTTATATGTCTTTCCTTGCAGGGGAGGCAGGCGTTGGAATTGCTTTGTATGTCTTTGTGGTTCGTTATCAAAGGGGATCGCCAAATTTCACTCTCGTTCGCGTCTTTGGGATTATCTTCGCCGCCTTGCTTGCTTTGACTGCGATTACCTATAGCCTTATTTTCTTCCAGGGCGTGGCTTTTTCTTGGGATCTGCTTCTTTCTTATATTGCTTTGCCCGCTGCGGAAGCTTGCGTTGGCGTGGGCATTGTGTTCACTCTTGAAAGATTAAGACGCTGTTAAGGGCCTCAAAAAACGTTTTTTCTTGATGAAGCGGAGGGGAATGTCTATATTATTACTCGCGCCGACATGGCTCAGTTGGTAGAGCAATTCAC
>CAVEPD010000024.1:0-25658 GCA_963617535.1 bacterium | reverse complement strand
TGGCGGCAGCGGTGTTGCCGTCGACGGATTTCATCGTCTTTTTGATTTCTGCCATGTTGTATGCAAAATCTCCTTAACGGCGATTAGTATAGGAAGATTGTTCACAGCAATCAACGAAAGAAATGTTAATCCCTCCTAAAAGGAGGGCTTCATCGATAAAACAAGAAAAGCATGTCTTTTAAGCGCTTCGCATGTTGTCTAAAAAAATTCCGCTGAAAATCAGGATATGTAGATACCCTGGCATCTACTCTATAGAAAAAAAGATAAATAGAAAAAAGGAAAAGAATTAAACGTGAAAATGTCAATTTATGTAGATAGTTCGTTTAACGTATGTAGATAGTTTTTCTCTCTTGGTGTCGAACTTTTTTAGTTGTTTTCTTTTATTTTCGCTCCAATATAATAAGGGCATGAATAGTGTCATTCTTACTTACGAAACCGGCATCGATTGGAACCATGACCGGCATTGCGACCTGTGCGGCTGGTTCGTAAACGAATATGAGAATCACAGGGCTAGGCAAATCTGCCGAAAAGGGGCTTGGGAGGAAAGACCCGAATGGTCCAAAGAAGATCATCATCTCGAGATGATCAGCGCGGTGGATTTTTCTTCCGAGTTCATATGGAATAGCCCTTATGACAGTCAGAATTATGACAAGAGCAAATACAAAGACGTCTATGCCTATAGCACGAATACCAGGCAAGGCACGAGTTGCTTCGCGGTAAATAGTTATCTAAGAAGCGGAAAAATTCCCTTAGGTCTTTCCGAAGTAGAAATCATCGCGCGAATCAACGCGATGAATGCGGAGATTTCCGATTTCGTTGTCAAGAAAATGATGACGTCTTTCCGGGGGATGTGGTTAAAGCCAGGTGACCCTTTTATAAAGACGCTGGACGATTATTTAGAGGGCATGAATGAATCTCGCAAACCGGCCCTCTTCGTCGAAAAAGGGTTCATGAGCACCACCAGAAGTGTCGAAACGATGAATGAATATGCCAGGCAGCGAGACGATTCGGTTTGTCACGTTTATATTTCAGTCACGACGGAGCCGGGGGTTGTAGCAATGCCACTCTCCCACGGCATGGGGACCACAGAGAAAGTGAATGACAAGGAAGTGCTCTTTCAATCAGGGAGGCCCTATTACATAATAGGCATAAGAAGAATCTGGAGAGGTGGCGGGCTCTATGATTACTATATCAATCTGCTCGCCACGGACAGGAGGATAGAGACATGCTGATCGACCCAAAGATACTGCAAGACGTCGCGTTATTCGGTAGTCGCGGCTCCGTCCCGGGACGGATGAGCGACGATGACCCGACGCTGACCTACGAGGAGGTCATCCTCTACCTCATGTGTCGCTACGGCAGCGCCGCCGATTTCATAGACCCGGATTACGAATTCAGTTTGAGGAAAAACGTCAAAAACCCAGACTGGGAATGGGATGAACTCGCCGCGAGTAAGACCCACCCGAAGGTCATTGAGCACCCCTGGGACGAGATCTTCCCGGAGTACAAGCAGGCGCTCGCGGATTGGGAGGCGAGGAAGAAAGCCGCGGAGCAAGAGGAAAAGGCAAAAGACTCCATTTCTTAGTTTCGCCCTTCCTCGCGGACCCAATAAGACCTAACCACCGGTTAATAATCTCTAAAGGATTTGGGGGTCATTCTCGCTGAGAAGCGAAAATAATCCATAAATCTTCCATGGAAGTCATCTTTTGTTAACGAAGCCATCGCCACCTTTATTCTCGGCGACTTTTTAGCAGCAAAGGGATATGCATATCCTTCCCTCTCGGGGCAAGATAAAGCGTATTCGAGGAATTATCCTAAGGCTAAAGAACAAATTTAAGATGATGAGACTTAGAACTAAACCTAGAACCGATTAGAACTAAGCTACTATATCGAAAGTTTTTCTTGCCACCCTTCTTGAGGGTTCCCTTCAATTTTTCGCCTTGGTCTTCTTAGCCTGGTCGCGGTAAGCCTTTAGTTCGGCGTTCACCAAGCGATGAAGAATCTTCAAATCTTTCTCGCTGAGACGAGAGGAACGGTCGACTAATCCACCCGCGGAGGTCATCTTCTTATAAACGAAGTCATTGACACCTTTATACTCGGAGACTTCCTTTTTCTTCACGGCAGGGGAGGCGTGGGCCTTTTCTTTCGGGGCGGCGTCAAAGCTCTTCACGTATTCCTCAATCTGAGGAAGGAGCTCTTTGCAGTTGATGGAGGGATCCATCAGGATCATCGGGGAGAAATAGACGAGCTGCTCGCCTAGCACATCGGGATAAAGGCCGACGAGGCGAGAAAGCGAGTCCAAGGTGATGACTTTTTTCTTGCCTTTTCTAAGGGCCGCGGCGATTCTCTGGGCTTGTCTTTTGCTGGGCTTGTTCATATTTGCCTTCATTATAGAGGCAAGAAAAAAGGAAGGCATTTGTTTGTTGTCTTTTCTAAAAGAAAAACACATTCGGGAAATCCGTCCAACAAAGAAAAGAAAATCGCCTCTTGCCCTTTCAAAAAGAGAAAACATCACTAGAATAGATTTGAACTTTAAAGGAGTTGAAACAATGAGCAAAACAAAACCATTCCTTCTCTTAGTCTCTTCCCTCACCTTGCTAGGCTGCTCGCAGGTCGGGTCAGATTCTAATAGCATCGAGGCCCCCACGGGGAGCGAGGTAGGCAAAGAGATCGTTACCACCCATTACGCGAAAGCCATCGAGGCGATGAATAACGCCAAAGCCATTGGGGCGAATCTAGTGGGCAACGCGAGCCTTGATATCAGCAATAGCAGCAAGAGCACCGCGAATAGCATCACCCAAGAATATTCTTCTAGCACAAGCCTCAGCGCGAGCGACATCGACGCCGGCGTTGCCATAAGCATCGGCGACGAGGTGAAGATGAGCATGAAGGCCTCCGCGAACTATTCTTACAGCAGCAGCGCGACTGATGTTACCGTCTCTAGCAATCCTAGCGTCTCTAGCTCAGGCAAGGCCTCCGTCGCCGCGTATTTATCTAATAGCACCCTTTATGCCGACTTGACCGGGCTGTCGGGTCTTCTAACGGCCATTGATTCTTCTGAGAGCGTCTCATTGAAACGTAAAACCACCGTCGAGACCGGAAGCGTCGATTGGAATGACTGCGCGGATTGCCTTGATGATTTAGCGGAGCAAGCCTCCAAGAGTGAATACCTCCAAGTGAAAGAAGGAACTTATTCCTTCGTCTATACGATTGACCCAAGCAAATTCGCCACTTCTAACAGCGAAGTGAGTTCAAGCAACGGTTGGGGCGGCGAATTCAAAGCCTGGCTTAGCTTCACCGAAGAAGGATTCACCGAAGCCGGCATCAGCGGAAACATCAAATACGAGTACGCTTATTCCTTCGTCCAAAACGATGGTTCCTATAGTTACGATTCAAGTTCAAAGATCGATATTTCCGCGAATCTAAAAGCCTCCTTCTCCTATGGCAGCAACGTCAAGGTAGAAGAAGTCACCGATCCGGATAGTTACGTCGAAACCAACGCGAACGTCGATTAACGAAATCCTAAATTCTTAGATATAGCCGTCAGAAATGGCGGCTTTTCTTCTAAGACGGCCGGAAGCAAATCACGTCGAAAAAAATAATCATCCTGTTTTGTAACGACGCACCGTTATAGCCGTTCAGGCCACTAGTACTAATGTATCGCGCTTTCTCGATGGTTTTAAAAAGGAGAGCGCAAGACCGTGCTAAAATCCCGTCGTGAAGAACAAGACTCTTCGAAACTTCATAATCCTCGCTTCTATCGTAAACGTTGCTTTCATCGTTTTCCTGGTTCTATTCCTCGTCTTTGAGCATAAACAGCCTTATTTTGCTTTGTTCATCACTTCCTTGATGTTTGCTTATCACATCGATATCCGCATCTTAATAGGAACACTCGTGAGCCTATTCAAAAGCAAGATCGATGTTGAAAAGAAAATTCATCGTATCTCCGAGAGGGAATTCAAAAACCTGACGAGATTAAAGGTGAAGAAGTGGAAAGAAAAAGCACCGACGCTGCATCAAAAGCAGTTCTCTTTAAAAGATAATCAAGGGTTGGATGCCATTATCCGAAACTGCATCAACGCGGAGATCGTCCATTGGCTTTGCTTCTTCTTTGGTTTTGGGGCGATCCCTTTAGGATGCCTCCTCTCTTTTGATGAGCTATGGCTTTATATCCTCACCTCCCTTGTTGCTTCTCTTCTTTCCGATTTGCCTTTCATTTTGATTCAACGTTATAACCGTTATAGGCTGTATTCCCTTAGGGATAAGATGGCCAAAAAGAAGCCTCTTCAATGAAGAAAGCCCTGCTTGTTTTAGGTCCATTGGACTAGGGTTTACTAGCTGCGGATCTGCTACCCAGAAGTTTTTCGGAGCCCATTTCTAATGAACCCCCTTCTTCTTTTCTTTCAAAGATTCAAACCCCTCTCTTGATTTGTCTGATAAAGATGGCGGTAAGAAACTAAAAGCGAGAATCAATCAGCCGTTCGGAAGACGCCCTTAAGCAATAGGCTCTTTTGGTTCTATGCTCTAGGCCGATTTCGTTATGACATTTATTGCGCCGTGTTTCGTGACATTAATTTCCCAATCGACTTTATATCAAATGTTATATTCAGGATTTGTACACAGAGACGAAAAAAGACGAACCTCGAAGTTCGCCTATCGTTCGTTTTGGTGGACCGTGAGGGACTCGAACCCGCGACCCGCTGATTAAGAGTCAGCTGCTCTACCAACTGAGCTAACGGTCCATACGCTTTCGCGCTCAAGAAGTTTACTACCCATTTATAAGAGGGGCAAGGATTTTTTTACCATAGCTCAAAAGCCTCAGCGCAAGCTAAAAACAAGCAAGAAATAGAAGTCCAACTTCCATCAAATTTATATTTGTTTACGCACAATAGAAACGGCATCTACGTCAGGAGCTCAACTTCGATAACTCGTGGGAAGAAGAATTTACCGGTTTTTCTATGCTAGGCATTAAAAAGCCTATTTGAAGCAAAGGATCACGGATTTGTTTTCAAAGGTAGAAAAGGCATTTGAACGTGAGCCATTTTCGCTAATTCTGAGGCGTTCCGTTTGGCGCGATGAGAGAAAGAATAGAATCTCATCTTGTTCTCGGGCATCAGGACATGAAGCGACGGTAAACGAATCTTTAATGTTTATCCTATGTTCCTTGGTTCTTTAAAGAATCCAAAAAGAGCAGCGCGCTGATGCGCGCTGCTCAATTAGCAACGGATTTGAAGTTTTAGCGCAAGTTGTGTAAATGCCAAATAAATTTTTAAGGCTTTACTCAGCGGCAGCAACAGCCTGAAGTTCAATGTTGCTTGGACGAAGTTGTTTCACCGGTACAATTGAGAGGCTAGTAACGGGGGAAGCCAAAGTGACTGTTATAACATTATCCGCCTCTTTATAAGTTGCACCTTCCGGCAGCACGACCTCTTTTCCGGAATTTGCAAAGGTCGCGTAATCTGAGTCGCAGGTCAAGATGACGCGGCTAAAAGGACTATTGTGAGAGATGTCAGCCTTGTGCCCAACATACCACCGGCAAGAAGAATAGGTATTTTTCCACACATTGACGTCATTATTGGAAGTATTTTTCCGAACGGTGATGGCTACGCCTTCGGTGGAAGTATAAGTGATATAGGGGTCCGTGGCGTCATCCAGCTTATCATCGATGTCAACAGTCGTGTCCTTATTGAAAGAAAGGGCTCCGACTTTTGCGTAATTGACGGTTGCTTTGGAAACAGTCATGTCCCATTCGACTTTTTTGGTGTTATCAGCAGTAGAAGTAGCGGTGATTTTAACCGAGCCTTCTGCGACGCCGGTAACATCGCCGGAGGAACTAACCGTAGCAATGGTCTCGTCACTAGAAGTCCAAGTCACGCCCTGATCGGCGGTAGCCGGAGAAACGGTGGAGGTGAGAGTCACGGAAGAACCGACCTCAACGGAGGCATCGCCAGTAATGGCAACGCTGGTGACGGGGTCGAAATGGGCGGTCACATCGAAAATGCCCATATTGATGTTTTTGGAGCTATTGGTGCCGATTATATAGAAAGAGACATCGTATTTGCAGCCGCTATAAAGTTTGGTGCCGCGATTGGCTTCAGTCACATTGCTAGCGGCATCGTAATAATAAGGGCTGAGCTTATTTTCAAAGCCTTCAATCGACCAGCCGGCGTAGCCGCTAACATCTTCAGCGGTAAGGCCGGTGATTTTGTAACGTTTCGAATTGGTCGGGGCCCAGGTAGCATCGTCTTTGGATTTGTCCTTAAGAGCATTCCATGCAGTATTGATTTCGGCAGCGGTGATTTCCGTAGGATCTGCTAAGGTCGGACCTACCTTTGTATTAGCCGTAACATTGGCACTCGTCAGTTCATATAAGCCCCAGTATCCGGTGCAAGTGGCAGCGACGTTCACATGGTCACCGACTTTGAACTTATCCAAGGCCCCATAAACATAGACAGAGGCTTTGCCATCATCAAGGACCCAGCCTTTGGTGGTTTTGGCAGCGACAATGCCGGAGACCGCGGCATCTCCTACTTCCAGGGTGGAAATATTGCCATCGTAAACGGCCGGAACGGATGAGGTTGTTTCGCTGGTTGTTGAGGTTGTTGCGCCGCCGTTTCCGCAGGAAATCAATCCGCACATAACGGTAGCCGCAAGGGGTAATAGCATGATCTTACGATTCATTGTTTATGTTTCTCCTCTCTATTACTGGCCCTATTCTAACACGGTCGAATTGAAGCAACGAATGTTTATTTGAAAAAATGAGGTTAGACGTCAAAAAGACGCTCGAACGAGAAAAAGCCTTATTCTTAGATTGACTCTCACGAAGACTCTTTTGCCCCGAATCAGGCCGTCTAATTTTTAAACCGCCACTTCGCCCTCTCTTCTTCCTCGATGGCCTTTCTTCCTTCTTCGATTTCTTTTTCGGCGTGTTCCATTCTTTGCTTGTAGAACTTCTCACCTGCTTCTTGGGATGCCAAATCATCATAGAAAAGGGATTCCTTTTCGCTTATGACCATCGTCCCGGCGATCATGTCGTGCAAAGCCTGCTTATTCGGAGTGAAGATGGAGCAAAGATAGGAGGCGAAAACGACCAGAGAAAGGATGGAAACGCTCCAAAGAAGGGGTAAAAACAAAACAAGGATAACCGCTAAAAGAATCGCAGGCAAAGCCCTTAATGCCAACTGTCCTTTCTTTATGCGGAAACCCAGTTTGTTTACCAAGCAAAGGTGGAACATCTTCTTCGCGGGCGTCTCGCCGTTTTTAAAGCAAAGAGGGAATATCAAATAGACGATGAGCAAAGTCAAAGGAATCGCGATGCATAAGGGATAGAGAATGTTATAGGCAGAGGCTTTGTTATAAGCGGTCTCATAGAAATTCTGATGGAAAAGATTCTGCATCGCGTTGTAGTAGACCGATCTTTTCTCCGTGGAGCAATAGAATGTCAACAAATCAGTTTTTGCTCGCTCGGTCAATTTGCCGTCTTGGTACAAGTTGGAAGCAGGGACGCCAAGAAGGTCTAAACTTTTCGTCCCTTCCACGGTTTGATATTCCCAAAGGGCGCAGCCTTTCGAAGGCTCTTGGATATTCCCTAGCTCTTCCTTGCTATAGATGCCTTTCTCATCAGGAAGGCCCAAGACAAAAACGTTATACCAATAGGTGTCGTATTTGATGGACTCGTCCATGTTGGGGAGGTAGACCAAATAATAATTGCTGATCATTGATTGGTAACGCGTGTAATCGCTGTAATCATCAAATGGGGAGAGATCACCATTCTCATCGTCATAATAAAGCCCCGAATTCACCTGGTAATCATGAATCAAGGTGGTTAGCTGCTGGCCGGACGCGCTATTCATGAAGATGGTTTGGGTCAGCGCGAAAACGCCCATTCCAAGAAAGCAGGCAATCAGAAGATCGATAACGGCGGCCAAAGTTCTCCAGCCGACGTTTGCCTTGACGAGCTTATGCATCTTCTTTTCCCTCTTCAGTTTTTTTAAGGCGCCTAACCATGAGATCATCCTCGCGTATCACCACGGTGCCGGCGATGTAATCATGCAGGCAGCGACGCTTTTTGGTGAATACCATGAAAGTGAAGCTGATGAGCAGCACCAAGATAACCGTCGTTAAGGAGACGATCAAATCATTGAAGATGATGGCAAAAGTGGTTACGACGATGAAGGGGATGGCGCGCAAAGGAATTCTCCATTTCTCCACCGCCACGCCGGTCCTTTGCTCCGCCAAAGCGATTTTCATAAATTTCTTCCCAAGAGTTTGTCCGGGGACGCTGCAAATGGGGATGATGAAATAGAAAACAAGGAAAGGCACGTAAGCGGCGAGGGATTCGACGATGATATAGCCTCGGTTCAAAGTGGCTTGGGCCTCTTTGTAATAGGGCCTAGCCATAAGGCTATCTTGAGCTGCGGAGTAGGCGCTTCGATAGAAGGTAAGCAAATTGCTTAAAGCGTCTTTTGTCAGCTCATGGGTCGTTTCGTTATATAACGAAGCTTTCAGGACCCCTCTTTCATTAAGGATGGAATGCCCTTCCGCGTCTTTCTTATATTCGTAATAGGAAGAATGGTTCACGTATTCATCAGACTCCGGCAAGCCAAGGATGGTCTTGTTGTAATCCTCCACGGTGAAATGAAGCGGATCGGGATTCTTCTCGTTGTTCCCGGACTCGTAATCCAAATAGTAATAAACGACCGCGTCCTCATAAGCGTTATAGGTTTCCGAGGATATATCGGAGAGAACGTTGTTTTCATTGCGGCTCACCAGGCCTGAGCTTATTTGATAATCGCTCATCCTGGCTTGGGCCTCCCTTGCCCCGGTCGCGTCGATCAAGGTTGGGAAGCTCTCCGTGGAAAGCAAAAAGAAAATCAGCGCGAAGCTTCCGGCAAAAAAGGCAAGGTCAACCAAGCAAGATGTTACTCTCAAAAGAAACGGGGCCAGGCGATAGCCTTCCTCGGTGATGGCTTCCTCTCTTTTTGCAAAAGCTAATCTAGGCATTCTCTTTTTTTATTGAAAGGGGGGCACCAAGGGCTTACATTGCCTCAAACCATAATGCGCCTTTCAACCAACGGCCAAACGTTGGCCTTGCCGCTATTGTCTATGCTCCAAAGCGCGCTTGCAAGGTCAAATTTCGCCTTGCCTCCCATAAAAAGGCCCCGCCTCCCCTTTAAAGGGGAGCGGGGTAGACTTCAAAAATAGTTCGAAGGGTCTTACTTGGCTTTCGGGGACATTGAGAAATTGTAGCTCACCTTCGTAGAGGCTCCGCCATAAGAGACGGTGCCGGTGAAAGTGACGCTCACCGCGCTCGAGCCAGCAGCAGGGTAAGTGCCTCTCCAGTATTGATAGTCGTTTTCGGTATCGTCGAAGTTGTCGTTATGAGACCAGGATTTTGCCCCATCGCCCGAAACCTCCCAAGTGACCTTGGTAAGGACGTAGGAAGTGGTGATATTGCCATCCTTGTCTTTGACTTTGGCGTCGGCGCCCATGGAATTCGCAAGGAAGAGGGCAGTCCCATAAGAAAGTTGGTTCAAGCGATTATGGTTAAAGGAGGTGCCGCTAGAAGTGACGATGAGAGCATCCGCATTGGCGGCCGCGTTCACGATATCCGTATCGGAGCTCGTTCCGTCCCCGCAGCTAGTGAGCATCAATCCGGCGCAAGCAGCCAGCAGGCCTAATGATTTGTAGAATTTCATCTTAATTATTTCCTTTCAATCAGCTGATTTTCACGGCGTTAGCAACGCTCTTGTCGTAGGTGAAGGCCTGAATCTGGTAATTGTCGTAATACATGGACAAGTAGGCCTTGAACTCCCAGACCTCCCCGACGGCGAAGTCTTGGTAAGAGAGACCGCAAGAAGTGTCTAGTCTGACGTTGCATACGACTTTCTCCGACCCTTCAAGCCAAGCGTAGATCGTCGTGGCGGTTGGGAGCTTGGTGGTGGAGCTAGTGGTCACGCGATAATAGCTATTGACACTAACCTCGTTCCCGTCATCATCGGTGACGGTCCCAGTGACGGTTCTGATCTTCACGCGGAGCTTGGTGTAGTAGCCATAGCTCTTGCTTAGCTCGTCCAGAGTCGTCGGAGCGGTGGAAGGAACGTAAGGATCCATATCCGCGCTGGGGGTGGTGGGGACGTATTCGCTATACTGCGCATCACCCGGTTTGATGGTAACGAATTTGTATTTGCCATAGTTAGCCACGCTGACATCGGTCAGTTGGATGTTCGTCGAGGTCTTGGGGTACTTCGAGGCACGGCAATAGAAGGAGACGACATAGCCAGCTTTTATTTTGGAGGCCAAAGCCGTGTTATAGCCGGCATAGACATAAAGGCATTCAAGGGCGTCGGTCTCGCTTTGCGCGAGGTCACGCTTGAGGTCGCGCAAGACAAAGTTGTCGCCGATCATCCCCACGACGAGGCCCGTGATATGGAGATAGGAGCCGGAAGACCCTTCTTGGAAGTCGATGCCGATCTCCGAGAAGTGGTGGCGGACATAGTAGCAAGTGACCTCCTGGACCGAGGTGGAGCCCACGAAATCCGGATCGCTTTGCCCGTAAACCCTGCCTTTGCAGCGCTCGCCGCGCTCATCCGCCGCGGTGAAGGAGTTGAGATAGCCTAAGCTAGAATCGGTGAAGAGCTGGTTTTTGGAGTAGCACTGCTCAACGCACTCGAGGTTGTAAAGCCTCCACTGGTTGGGGTGAAGCTCGTCGTTTGCGCTTGTCTTGTACCAAACGAAAGCCAAGGCGCGAGAGCCAGAAGAGTCGAGGGTTCCGTAGACGTCCGCATCGCAGACGAGGCAGAAATCAACGGCTTTCTCGAAAACGGAGGCCATCCATTTCGAGGCTTTGACGCCCCAGGCTTCGACTTTCGCGGTCGACTCAGGGGTGTTGATGCCCAGGAAGCGGCATCTTAAATAGGTGCCGTCAAGCGTGGTGAAGTTCGCGGTGTCGCCATCAGTGACGCTCACTAGATTAACCTTGCCGTAATTCACTCCTTTGGTGTTATCCACGTTGAAGTTCGTCTTGGCATAGGTGTCTTCGAACGCGAATTTGAGTTTGTCGGTCTCGGGCGTGCTGTAAAGTGCGTTGGTGTCGGAGACCACGGGGCAAGCGGTATCGCTGCCGCTATTCACGTTGCAGCCGACCAACGCGCCGCCTAAAACGCCGAAACTAAGGACAAAGGTTAAAAGCTTCTTGAATTTATTCATGCACGTACGTACCCCCTCAAATCTGAATTGTTGTAGAAATAGTCCACGACTTGCTGGGCGCTCATCGCTGTGCCCGACTCATCGCCAATGAATAGCAATCCCATCGCCGAGCCGACGGCCGTGCGGATGGCCGAGGAGCCAGAGAAGCCAGGATCCACGAATTTGGTCCAGTTCTCGCCACTTTTCATATAGTAATCGCTGTTGACCTGAGCCACGTAATAATGCAAGGCCTGCGCGGTCGAGGGTTTTTCGGAAGCGGTGGCGGGATTGTTGCGTTCCAAGGCGCTTTGATATTCCTCAGAATTCTGAGCGTATTCGCAAGAAGGATAATAAGCGCTTCTAGCGGCGAAGAGCCCGTTTTGGGTCTTGCTGAGATACTTGAGTAGCTTCCAGGAAGCGACTCTTTGGGCAACCGAACCAACGTCCATCAAGACGAGGTTCGTCCCTTGGGAAATCGCGTACTTATGGTCGGCGTCCTTGTATGGAAGAGGAGCAACGCCGACTTCGAAGGCGTCGCCAGAAGGGGCGCTGTTGGTGGCGCCGGCGGAAGAGCCGATCGTCATGAGGGACTGCCAGTTCTTGAAATAGCTGGAGGAGTATTTGGAGGTTCCGCCATACTCGGCCGGAATCGCCAAGCGGCATGTGTCATGAAGGTTCTTCATGTAGGTGAGGCCGTCGATGGTCTCCTGGGTGTTGAAGGCCATATACCCTTTCCTGGTCGAGGAATCGAATTCGGTGTAGGTGCCGCCCCATTGACGGATTGTAGTGATGAAGAAGTTCGCCTGCGAATCGTAGGTGAAAGGATGGAAAGAGCTCGCGTCGACCGCGGAGAAATTAAGCGAGGCAGTAACGTCAACCGGGAGCTCGGAGACCCTGCTGTAAAGATTGCCATCGCTGCCAAGGATCTTGCCGTAAAGCCCTTTGTCCTCCATCAGATTCAAGATGGCCGTCGAAACAGAGCCAACCTCTTCCCAGGTGGAAGGGACTTTTATGGTGTTATCTTGCGCGGAAGCCCAGGCGAAGAAGGTCTTGTTGTAGTACATGAGCTCCGTCGACTTGTTGAAAGGGACGCCCAAGGTGTAGAAAGTGCCGTCCTCTTTCTTTTCAATCGACTGGTTCTCGACCATATAGTCGGAATAGAAGTCGGAGATCTTGAAATCGCCGCCATCGTTTTCGAAATAATAATCGAGGCGAAGGATGGAGTCGTTGTCGACATAGCTCGCCATGTGATCGGGGTAAGCCAAGGTGATCCCAGGGATCTTGCCTTTGCCAGCACCTAAGGTGATGGCTTTTTGAAGGTTGTCATAGCCTCCCTTGCCCTCAAGCTCGACTTTGATGCCGGTCTCTTGGGTGAAAAGGTCAATGACTTCTTCAAGGTATCCGCCCATGTCCGAGCCGAAGGGGTGCCACATTTGGATGGTGACTCCGTTGGTATCCACACTGAAGTCTAGGTCATATGGGTTGACTTTGTTGGCGCCGCAGCCTGACAAAGAAGCGACGGTGCCTAGCAAAGGCAAAAGGACCATTAATTTATGCTTGTTAGTCATTGGATCCCTCCAGGTTAGCTCCTGACGTAAGAAGAGATGGTTGCGTAGGATTCGCTGATAATCGTATCAATTGAAGTATCTTCGAGCAAAACGCGGGAAATAAGCGAGCTAACTTCGGTGCGGACGACGGAAGAACCATTGAAGCCAGCGTCGACGAACTTATGCCACTTGGAATTATCCGCGTCGTAGATTTCGGAGTTGGCTTTGGCGGCCTTCTTTTTGTTGGCGTCGTTCTCGTCGGTAGGAGTGGCGTTCAAGAATTCCTGGTAATTTTTGGAATTGTAAGAGGATTTAGTGGCGGGGTAATAACCGGTCAAGGCGCAGAAGAGGCCGTTGGTCTCACCGGTCGCCAAATACTTGAGAGCTTTCCAAGAGGCAAGGACCTCAGTGTCGGTGCCTTTGTTGAGCATCGCGAGGTTCGTCCCTTGGGAAATGACGTACTTATGGTCCTCATCCTTATATGGGACGGAGGTGACGCCGGAAGTGGATTTCAGGTTGGCGTCGGTGTAGTGGCTCAAGCCCGCGGAGGAGCCGACGTTCATCATGCATTGATAGTTCTTGTAGTAGTCGGAGCAGTATAGCGAGGTGCCTCCGAAGGAAGAAGGAATCGCCAAGACGTGCTCGTTGGAGAGCCTGCGCATGAATTCGAGCATCGCGCGGCATTCAGCATTGTCGTATACCGCATAGCCCATGCCGGTAGAAGGATCGACCTCGGTGTACTTGCCGCCCCATTGGCGGAGCGAGGTGATAAAGAGGTTGGCGGTGGAGTCATAGCCAAGGAAATAGAAGGTATCAGCGGTCGCAGTGGTTAGATTCGCCAGAATCGAAACGCCTTCGGGCAAATCGGATTCCTTGTCGTATCCTTTGCCGTCGTCTCCTAAGATCTTGCCGAAATAGGGGGTGAGTTTCTCCACCGCGATTTTGCCATAGGATTCGACTTGGTCCCAGGTCGCAGGGACGCTAGGGATGCCCCAGCCCTTAACGACGTCGGAGTTGAAGAAATTCTCGTTGTAGACGAGGACTTCGGTCGATTTGTTGAAGGGGACCCCGAGGGTGTATCCTGTGCCGTCTTCCTTGAATTCGAGTTGCTGGTTTTCCTCCATGTAAGAGGGATAGATGTCATCCATAAAGGCTTTGCCATCCGGATCGTTTTCGAAATAGGGATCCAGACGGAGCTGCATGTTGGAGGCGACATAAGAGGCGAAATGGTCGGGGTAGCCGACGACGATGTTAGGATAAGTGCGGCGCCCAGCCCCAAGGTTGACGGCTTTTTGAAGGTTGTCGTAGCCGCCTTTGGTGGTGTGGGTGATAGTGATTCCCGTTTCTGCCAGGAAATCAGGAAGGATCTGGTCATCGAGGTAACCGGTGATGTCAGAGCCGAAACCGGTCCACCATTCGATGGTGGTGCCCTTCGTGTCGAGGCTCATGTCGACCGAGCGCTCTGCCTCTAGGGTTTCCCCTCCGCAGCTAGCGAGGGCGACGCTGAGCAAGCCGCCCAAGGCAAGGACTTTGAGTTTGGATTTTTTCATTTTTATACTTCCTTTTTTTAAACAGTTTTAACGACTATCCCTTGATTCCCGAACGGGAGATCCCACGCATGATGTATTTGCGGAAGATCAAGAAGAAGATGAAGAGCGGAGTGGTGACAACGACGGAACCGGCGATCTTGACGGTGTCGTAAGAGATTTCGCCATCCGAAGAGGTGAAGAGGCTCATCAAGCCGTTGGAGACGAGCTTCATCGACCAGCCGAAGGTCTTATTGTTACCGGAGGCGACGAGGTTAGGCCAGACATAAGAGTTCCACGCGCCCATCAAAGAGAGAATCATGATGGTGACAATCGTCGGCATGGCGATTGGGATCATGACTTTCCAAAGGTAAGCGAAATGCCCATAGCCGTCGACTTTGGCAGCTAAGAAAAGCTCGTTTGGAATCTGCTGGAAGGTTTGCCTTAAATAGAAGATATAGAAGACGGAAACTCCGTGGACGAAGATCAGCGAAGCGTAGGTGTTCTCCCAGTTGAGGCCCATGACGGTCTGGTAGTTGGTGATGACCATCATCTCACCCGGGATCATCATCGTCCCAAGGAGGATGGTGAACAAAAGGTTCTTCCCTTTGAAGTTGCAACGGGCGAAGGCGAAAGAAGCCAAAACCGTGGTGATCAAAGTGAAGAAGGTGCCGATTATGGAAACATAAAGGGTGTTCCCGTAGTAAAGCCCGAAATTGATGCTTTGCCCAGAGGCGCTTCTATAAGTGAAGACGGAGATGAAGTTATGGAGCGTGTAGTTCGCCGTGCCGTTTATCTCATGAGTGGCAGGGGGGATGATGTGGAAGATGGAATTGATCGTGTCATAGTCATAATTCGAGGGGTCGCGGAAGGAGGTGATGACCATGAAGATGAACGGGACGAGGATGAAAAGGCCGATTATGGAAAGGAAGAGATAAACCAAGATCTGGCTTATTGTCTTCGAGGCTTTGTACCTCCTCATCTGCGCGGGGGTCGCGAAATACATTTCATGGGCCATATCAATACACCACCTTTCTCTTGCTCACCTGCATCTGAACGAGGGTGATGAGCAAAATGATGATGAGCAAGACGAACGATGCCGCCGCGGCGACGCCGGTCTTCGTGCTGTCTTGCATGGTCGAATAGATGTAGCCGACGACCGTCTCCCAGTATTTCTGCGTCGTGCCGCCGAAATAATAGGCGCCGCCGCCGAAGAGGGCGATGACCTGGGTGTAGCTCTTAAACGCCCCGATGAAAGAAGTGATGGTAATGTAAAGGATCTGAGGCGAAAGAAGGGGGACGGTGATGCGCGCAAAGATCGTGCCTCTAGAGGCGCCGTCGATCTTCGCCGCGTCGTAATACTGGTTATCGATCGAAGCCAAGCCGGATTCGAAGACCAGGATTTTGAAGGCCAAGCCGTTCCAAATGGCATAGACGATTATCGGGACGAGCATCGCCGCTTTCGAGGCGTTGGCGGAAAGCCAGGCCTGAGGGGCAATCCCGAATAAGCCGAGGAACTGATTGAACAAGCCCCCTGAGTAGGAGGAGAAAATCACCTTGAAGACCATGCCAAGAGCAATGGTGTTGGTGACGTAGGGCAAGAAAAAGACGGTCTGGAAGAAACCTTTGAGGGGTTTGATCGAATTCAGGAAAACCGCGATGAGAAGCCCGATGATGATGGTGAGCGGGACCGAGACGACGACGATGATCGCCGTATTGCCAAGGGCGCTCAAGAACTCTTGCGAAGTTAAAACGCTGACGTAGTTATCAATGCCCCAATAGGGCTTGATGCTACCACGGGTATTGTTGAGAGCGGCGAAATAGTTCGTAAGAGCGAAAGAACTGTTGGATCCCGCCATGAACTTGAAGTTGACGATCCAGGAGATCAAGAAAGTGTTGATGATCGGGTAGATCATGAACAAGACGAGGAAGAACAAAGCCGGAATCAAAGCGATCCAGGCCTTCGCCCACTCAGGAAGCTGGAAGCGCGAGGCTTTGCGGGCGCTTAGAGTCTGGTGGAGGATGGCTTCAGTCGAAGCGGAGAGTTGTTCTTCGCTTGGACGGGCCTTCCAGTAAGCCAATTCCGTGGCGATTTTGGATTTGACCGCCGCCATTATTTGAGCCTCTCTCCGTCTTCCTCGAAGACGTAAAAGCGTTTGGCGCCGAAATTGAAGGTGGCGGAACAGCCGATGGATTCGCGATCCTCACTCGGAATGATTACGCGAAGCTTCGCATCGGCGTTGCCGGAGACATTGCCGACGACGGAGATATCGCGCCCGATAGTCTGAATCATGTCGATGTCGACGGGCACGATGTTTTTGGTGTCTTTCTTCGGAGCGGCGACGAAATGCTCTGGCCTTATGCCGATGAAGACTTTGCGATCCTTATGGATTTCGGTATGGGTCGGATAGGAGAGTTTTGCGACCTCCTGGTTCTCTTCCCAGTCAGCAGGAAGGATCTCCTTGCCTTTCTTGTCGTATTTCTTCTCGGGCATCTCGTAAATCGTCTTGACGTACTCTTTCTGGTAAACGGGGTCGTCATCGAAGAGCTGGCCGTTAAGATAAAGCTTGCCGTCCTTTATTTCGCCCTCGATGATGTTGATCGCGGGGCTCCCCAAGAATTTGGCGACGAACATGTTGACCGGTTCGTTATAAACGTTCTGCGGCTCGCCAATCTGCTGAATAATGCCGGCTTTCATGACGACAATGGTATCAGAAATCGACATGGCCTCCTCCTGGTCATGAGTGACAAAGACCGTGGTGATGCCGGTGGATTTCTGAATGCGCTTGATCTCCTCGCGGGTCTGCAAGCGCAGACGCGCATCCAAATTGGACAAAGGTTCGTCTAGAAGCAAGACAGAAGGTTTTTTGACAAGGGCACGGGCGATGGCGACGCGCTGCTGCTGGCCGCCAGAGAGTTCCTTCGGCTTGCGGCTCAGATAGGGTTCGATATCTACTACCCTGGCGTTTTCATGGATGAGCGCATCCTTGTCAGCTTTCGAGAGACGTTTCTTATTCGCCAGCTTGGCCGCGGCAGGATCTTTCGCCTTAAGTTTCTCAAAAGCGGCCTTGGCGGAATCAAGGGCCTTCTTGGCTTCGTCGACGCGAGCCTGTTTCTGAGCGCGCATGGTTTCCGCGTTATCGATGAGCTCTTTATTGGAAACAAGTTCCTCTTCAAGGGCTCGGACGGTTTTCCCCTGGGCTTTGTTGCGCTCAATCATCGCGGGCAAATTCGGCTGACGGGCAAGGGCTTTCTTGAGATTTTGCTCAAAGCTCTTCAAGTCGGCTTGCGCGGATTTCAGCTCATCGCTTTGATTCCCATAGGCACCTGGCAGACGCACGTTGTCTAGAGGGAAGGAGATGTTCTGATAGACGGTGAAGTGGGGGTAGAGGGCGTAGTTTTGGAAAACCAAGCCAATGCCGCGGTTCTCTGGCGGAACGTTGGTGACTTCTTCACTACCGAAGTAGATGTGGCCGCCGCTTTGCTTATGAAGCCCGGCGATCATGTACAAGGTGGTGGATTTGCCACAGCCAGAGGGACCGAGGAGACCAACGAGCTTCCCGTCGGGGATGGTCAGATCGAATTTGTTGACGGCCGTGACTCTGGAACCTTTTTTCCCGACACGGCTATCGAACACCTTCGTGAGACCTTCGATTCGTACTTCCATGTTTTTCCTCCCGTGTTTTTCAACACAGTCCTTTATGTTCGAAAGATAGTCTAACAAAATCAAGGTATCAAAAAAAGACAAGAATGGTGTTGTTATGACGTAGTTTGTTTCTACCTTTCTATGTCGTTATTCGTTTCCACCTAACCCCCGCCGCGCCCATCATATGGAAGGAGGTCAAAAGCCAATGAAAAAGATGAACGGCGCCTACGTCGAGTCGGTCATCAAGAAAGCCATAGGCGGATTCCTGATGATCGGCCGGGCGGTGGCCGTCTGGGACGGCAAGCTCTGGGACACCGTCGAAGTGGAGAAGCGGAAGCCGAAGGATAGTTCCGAAAAGCCACGCAAAAAGGGAGGAAGGCCGTGCTGGAAGCCCGGGCCAAACCACCCTTGAAGAAAGTTTACTATCAAGCCCAAGAAACCCTAGAAACAAATTACGTCATAGTGACAGAGAGGGGATTGGGGCAAGTTGAATTCGTCAGGCAAGAGAAAAGAAGGGGGTTTAATTCCACCATTCAACTTTGATCTCGTCAAAATAAGCAGCCACCTTCGGAGAAGGGTCGACATACGTCTTGATCATGTTGTCCATCACGTCTTCCGGCACCCATTTCTCTTTGATACGCATCTTGTTTTGTTTGTAGCAAAGCGAATAGTCATGCATCTTGATCATGAAAAGGATGGCCTTGTCGTAGCCTTTAATCCGTTCCATGTAGTAGGTCCGGCGATAGTCCTCGAGGAAGATCGAATCCTCGATGACCGTGCATTCTTTGTCTTTGTATTTCTCGAAGATCTCATTGGTCTCTTTGATCATCTCGTCATAGATGGCTTCCATATGGGGAGGGAAAATCAAGTAAGAGCCCGTGATTTTCTTTCTGGTCTCATCGGTATCGATGATGAAAACATTCTCGTGAGAGGCTTGATAGGACTTGCACCAAGTGGACTTCCCTGAGCCAGGGATGCCCGCCATAAGGATGAGGGTGTGCATAATTCAGACAAGCTTCTTTCTGAGGTAGCTGGAGATGAGGTTGATGCCGACGACGAGAATGACGATGCCGAAGATGCAAGCCCCAAGCAAGTGGTAATGGGTGCTTTGGATGGAGAGGTAATAACCGATTCCGCCTTCTAGGCCAAGGACGACGCCAAGGATGGTCGCGGTGCGGATATTGATGTCGAAACGATAAAGGGCAACGGAGAGAAGGCCGGGCATCGCCTGGGGGATGACGCCAAGATGAATCGCCTGCCATTTCGATGCACCCCCCGCGTAAATTCCTTCAAGCGGCCCCATTTCGATGCCGTCGATCTGGTCCGCGTAAAGCTTGCCAATCATGCCAATCGAGTGGATGCCGATGACGAGAACGCCCGAAAGGAAGGAGTAGCCAGAGAAGCGGAGAAGCAGAATCGCGAAGACGAGCTCTGGGAAGGTACGGATCACGATGAGGATGACCTCGCTGATCCAGGCCCACTTGCCAAAGAGCTTATGTGAGGCAAGAAGGCCGAAGGGCAACGCGAGGATCGCGGCGACGAAAGTGCCGATATAGGCGATGCCGAAGGTCTTGAAGATCATGTAGATAACCGACTCGGTGAAGCTATATTCGCCAAAGCCGAAGAAGAACTGCCAGAAAGAGGAATCGCTCAAATCAAAGAGGATGCCGATGTTGCGGAAGCCTTCGCCGATATTGCCTCCCATATGATTGAGGTAATAGGTCATGTCGAGATCCTCATGGATGTAAAGGAGGACGCAGACCAAGGCTAAAATGGCAAGAAGGATGGAAATCCAACCCATCGGGCGCTTTTTATACGCCTCGTCGGGGTTAACGAAATGCTTCGGCTTATGAAGGCTGATCTCATCGATCGCGATCATCGCGATGCAGGCAATCAAGAAAGCGATGCCCGAAAAACCTGAAATGCTTTTGAACACGCCGTAAATCATCTGGATTTCCTCGAAAGAAGATTGGAGATGACCTGTAAGAAGATCACCTCAACGAAAAGAGGGATGAGCAAGGCGCCGATGCAATCATAATGCGTCTCACCTAATTCGGTCTGCAGCAAATAGCCATATCCGCCTGCGCCGACGTATCCTAAGATCACGGAGGCGCGGATATTGATCTCGAAGGTGTAGAGGAAATTAGCGAAGAACATCGGGAGAATCTCCGGGTGGAGGCCAAGGTGGATGCACTGCATCACGTTACCGCCGTTCGAACGGACCGCTTCAAATGGCGACATCTCGAGGGTTTCGATGAACTCGTACATCAATTGATACATGATGCCGAGAGTAAAGACGGTGATAGAAGCGATGCCGGTGATAAGATTCGCCCCGAAGAAGAAGCGAAGAATGATGGCCATGACCATCTGGGGGATGGTTCTAAGCAAGGCGTTGAAGATGCGGAACGGCTGATAAATATAAGGCTTCCTGGCCGTGTTCCTCGCGCAAAGGAAATAGACGGGGATTGAAAGAATCGAGCCTAACAAAGTGCCTAAGAAGCACATCTCGGTCGTCGACCAGATTGAGGGGATTGAGGTATTCCAGACGTAAGACCAATAGCCTTCGGCGGTTTTCAAAGAATTCTTGGCCGGGGTGAAAAGCGAGGCGAAAACCTCGCCGATCTGATCCCAACGGAGATCCGCGGTATTGCTCCAGTCAATCGCGAAGAAGCAGGCGGCAAGAAGAAGGAAAACGATGCATAGGCCAACGCTTAGAAAAATTGGCTTCTTTTTGCGGAGGGTGCGGACCATCGAGCCATCTTGCTCAACGGAAAGATCAACATCAACGTCATAATAGAAAAAATCGTTCCAGCGGTCTCTACGTTCTTTCTTTTTCTCTTCCTTAAGCCTTGCTTGCTCGGCTTTTGAAAGGATTTCCTCTTCTTGGGAATTAAAGGTTTGCTTCATCCTTCTTCCCCTCAAGGCTACCCGACATGGTCTCATTCGAGTTCAGCGCGCGCCCATAGATGGTCTTGATGACTTCATCATTGACTTCTTCAGGCTTGCCGTCAAAGACGATTTGTCCGGCTTTGACCCCGATGATACGGGTGCTGTATTTTTTTGCGATATCGACGTGGTGCATATTCGCCAAGATGGTGATGCCCATCTTGTTGATGCGCGTGAAATCCTCCATGACCGACAAAGTGGTCACAGGATCCAAAGAAGCGACAGGCTCATCCGCCAAAATAAGTTTTGGCTCCTGAGTGAGGGCGCGCGCCAAGGCAACCCTCTGCTGCTGGCCGCCCGAGAGCTGATCCGCACGCACATAGGCTTTGTCTAAAATGCCAAGTTTCTCCAAAGAACGGAGAGCCAATAGTTTCTCTTCCTTGGAATACATTCCAAAGAAGGTCGAGAAGAAATTGTGATATCCAACTCTGCCAGCGAGCACGTTTTTGAAGACCGTGCTGCGCTTCACGAGGTTGAACGATTGGAAGATCATCCCGATGTTGCGTCTTTCCATGCGGAGAGCCTTGCCGTGGAGCTTCGAAACATCGACCCCATCGACGAGCAAGGCGCCCGACTGGATGTCGTGCATGCGGTTCACGCAACGGATGAGGGTGCTTTTTCCTGCGCCCGATAATCCGATGATGGAAACGAATTCCCCGTCGTTGATCGTCAGGGAAACATCATTCAGGGCCTTTAAGCCATTGGGGTAGATCTTGTCTACGTGTTGGAATTCAATCATAGGTCAATTCGCTTTCATCATAGGAGGCCCCCAAGGCAAAGCCAAGGGGGCCAAAAGAACAGGTTTTTAGAGCAGAGGGGGCTTAGCAAGCTTTGCCATCGTCGGTGATTTCACCGTTCATGGCTTTGCGCTGAAGCTCTTTGTGCTCAGTATCGAACATGGTGGTTTCGCCATTGCCAGCGAAATCATCGGCCTGGACCTTGTAGCCAGCGCGGGTGGAAGCCATATAGACTTGGACTTTGCCAGGGTTGGTGGCGCAAGCCTGAGCATAGCTGCCAGCGGGGAGGAAGGCCGCGTCGATTTGTCCGGCGACGAGCGAAGAGGTGACGGCCTCATAGCCGCCGTCTTTGGTGCCGACATTGATCTTGAAGGTGTAGCCAGTGTCTTTGACGAGGTCATTCAAGATCGGTTCGAGTTTCTTGGCGCGGGATTCGATGGTCGCGGCATCGTTAGAAGGAACGAGGCTGATCTTGATCACCTTATCGGTGTCTTCGGTGTCTTTGGCGACATCTTTGGGGTCTTCGAAGGTCACGGTGTTGCCCTTCTGAGCTTGCTGCCAAGCATACATATCCTTAGCGGTTTTGTAGGCAGCATCGCTGGTCTTGTTGTAGCCAGTGTGGGAATAGATTTGATAAAGGAGCCAAGCGCCAGTATCTTCGGTGTTGATGTCGCCAGAAGTGGTCGCGCCGGTGAAAGCGGTCCAAATGGCATCACGCTTGCCATCGGAAAGGGTGGAACGGACGGAGATGGTGTCGTTCATGATCGGATCGGTGATGCCGACGGTGTAGGTGTTGTAGAAGAGGTTGTCGTTCTGATAGTACTTGCCATCTTTCTGAACGTAGGCAGATCCGTAACGGGTATCCATAAAGCCGCAGGAGACGTCGATCGTGCCGGTCATGAGTTGGTCGACTCCGTCAGGATATTGGCCTTGGTTAACGCCGATGACGGCTTTCTTCTTGTCTTCAGCGGAGAGCTTGTTGTATTCCTCACGGGTCTTGAAGCCAAGGGTGTAGCCATGCTGATAGAGGTAGTAGGTCGGATAGACGGTGCCGGCGCTGGAGGTGCTGGACATATGGCCCCAAACGGCTTCGCCGTCATGGAGTTTGGCGAGGACTTGGTCTTCGGTCATGCCTTTGGTGATGCCGAATTTGTTCTTGCCGATATATTCTCTGGCCTGGTCGCGGAGGGTGTACATAACCGCGCTGTAGAAGTTGACCTTCGTGGTGCTCTGCTGTCCAAGATAGACATAAGCATTGTCCGCAAGGGCGTCGACTTTGGCGTCGATCGCGTTGCCGCTGGCGCCTCCGCAGCTAGCGAGGGTAGCGGGCAATACAGCAAGGCCCAAGATGAGAAGTTTCGTCTGAACGTGTTTCATAAAAATTCCTTTCTGGGTTTCCCCAAACACGAGTCAAAGATCACGAAACGAAAAAAGCGGAAACTAGCCCCATGACGGATGCAAGTTCTTTCCGCAAGATTTGCTTCATAACCGTAGACGAATTGTAAAGCGGTTCATCCCTGTGAAAAGGGGGCAATTCAAAGAAACCACTTTCAAGAAAATAATGGTTGAAAGAGCAGGGATAAGAGGCGGAAAATAGAACAACGCACCGATTTATCGAATTGAGTTTTGAAGGGGTTGGCCCTGATTTTGAGGCGGCCCGATGGTTGTCGCTTCTAACCTTGGGTTGGCGCTTTATTGGCGCTTCGTCTTCTAGAATTGTCTTCCACTCCAAGAGGGTCTTTTATGAAACGCATCCAAAAGTGTCTTATTGCCTTAGCCTCGACGTTAAGCCTAGCTTCCTGCGAGGGGAATTTCGATCTTTGGGATCGCGGCTATGGGCTTATCTTTAATAAAGAAGAGCATTACCGGCTCATCGACGGAAAGAAGCAAAACCAGGGGAGCCACATTTTCGACAAGTTGGTGCTCGCTTATGAGGAGAAGCGGAACTACGACGATGATCACTCCGTCCATTATTACGACTATGCCTGCCGGTGCGGATACCGCATGAGCTATTCCTCTTTCAGTTTCGAAAAAACCGAGGAAGGGATGGCTTTAACAGGATATAAGCGAGCTCACACCGGATACGGGGTTTCCAACGTCACCTATCAGGACCGGACCCTCCATGGCCTTTATACCATTCCCTCCGTTTACGAAGGAGAAGTAGTCACTGTCCTTGGGGAGAATGCCTTCTACAATGAGAACGCTGAATATAAAGGGGATGAGAATGCCTTTTCGAGCATCACCACAATCAAAGCCCACGCTTTCTATAAGTCTAACATCGATTTCGCTCTTTTGAATTTTCCTAACGTGACAACCGTGGAAGGAGGGGCCTTCACCGAAAGCGGTTCTGGCAAGCTTGTCTTCGGGGAGAAGCTAACCAGTTTAAAAGGAAACGCGGAAGACATGCCTTTTGAAAATAGCGGCATCACCGGGATTGACCTTTCCTCTTGCCCGGTGGAAAGACTCCCAATTTATTCTTTCAACAGTTGCGAAAACCTAAGGGAAATATCGCTTCCGTATTCTTTGAAGGAAATCGAAGCCTACGCCTTCTATAACTGCAAAGCCTTGAAAAAGCTCGTGCTGCCAGATGGAGTCGCAAAAATCGAGAAGGGGGCCTTTTTGGGGTGCCTCAATCTTGAAAGCATGGTGATCCCGGATTCTCTAGCCTCTCTTTCCACGGATCATTTCCGTTTTTATGGTTCGGAGGACCCTATCCCTCTCCGTTATATCTTCTATAAAGGGGATGAGGAACAGGCAAAAAAGGCCTTCGAAAGCAGATTCCTTTCTTACGTCTATTACTATTCGGAAGAAAAGCCGAGCGAAAAAGGGCAGTACTGGCATTACGTTGATGGGGAGCCCACGATTTATGAATGAGGAAGAAAGAACATGAAGAATTCTCCGCTGCGTATCTTCGCCCTTAGCATCGCCGGGCTTTCCCTCTTTTGCACGCTTTGCACTTGCGTCGTCTATTTCATTCTAGGCGGCGCCAAACATTTTTTCTCTTATCCCTTTTATCAACAGATTTCCCTCTTTCTCTTGCAAACCCAGAACAGCATCATCTTCTCGATTTTCCGCATTCCTGGGATTCTTCTTTTCGGAGGCATCCTCGCTTATTTTCTTCTTTATCTCGTTCTCTTGCTGCCCATCAAGAAAATCCACTTCGCCATAAAGAGGAAACGGAAAAAGGCCAGGATGAAGTTCCTCGACAAGAAGAGCTTCAAAGCCCCAGGCGTAGCGATGTTCCTAAAATGGGCGACCCTGCTTATTTATTTCCTCGCTTACTATTATTTCCTAGGCTACTACCTGAACGCCTTCCCTTACCCTGGGGACATATGGATCTATTACGTCCTTTATTATATGTACGGCATCCTCGGGGCAATCTTCGTGAATCGTATCTTCAATTTGCTCTCCCCCTGCAAGAGCAACAAGTATTTCGAACTAGGCTTCTTGCTCCTTTTAGCAGGAGGATGCGTAGCCCTTTATTTCTTCTTGGATAAATTAGAGATCTCCTTGGATTATTACATCCATGGGGTCATCCTGCTTTTCCTCGTCTCATCCTTGAATGCGATCGATATCACAAGCATCGACGCGGAACGTTGCCCCAAATGCGGATCAAAATGCGTTTCGATTCTAATGCATGCAGAGGAGAACGACCTCGGCACGAGCATCGGCTTTGAGGATCGTACTAGGAAGGTCGGGACGAGAGAAACAAGCATCACCGTCACCGATGAGCGTGGGGACATCGTCGCCGAAGGTAAGGGAAGCGAAGACATCTACGAGGACTACGTCGGAACCTACGAAACGCAAGAGAGTGAGACCATCTATACTTACGACAACGAATGCATCCGTTGCCATCATCATCATGAAAGCCAAAGTTCCGTCCATCATTCGCGAAGAATCTATTGATAGACGATTCTCGCTTTGTGAAGGCAGGCTCCTCTTCCAAGCATCAAAGCGCTTTTAAAAACGCGGCGGGCAAAACAAGCCTCAAAGGAAATCAGGGCTCACCTCACGCGGGTGAGGTTGTTTCCGAAAGAGGAAACGTCGCTTTTCGTATAAGAAGCGCCGG